>CADAJS010000003.1:0-124580 GCA_902788315.1 uncultured Bacteroidales bacterium | reverse complement strand
TTTTCGGTTACAATGGAACCCCATTGCTCCCTCAAAGTAACAAGACATCTGCTCAAAAATAAACGTCATTATCATCATAACGCTATTGACCGATTCGGGATTATGCTTCTGCCGAGTAGGGGAGACGGCGGTGGGGAGGCAATATGAAATACGCGAGGGGCGTGCCACATACATGGCACGCCCCTCGCTCGGGTTAATGGATAGAGTGGATCTTATTCCTTGACCTCTTCTTCGTCGAAGATGTCCCACTTGTTCTCTTTCGTCAGGGCATCACCGCCATCAACGGTGCCCTCGCCGATGGGCAGGCTGGCTGCCAGCATCTCGGTGGCGGAAGCGTCACGGACTTCCATGTTTGGCTTAATGTAGTTCATGTTTTAAAAAGACCCCTGTCCGCTCCCCCTTGCAGGGAGGAAAGTACGCTCTGTGCTGTTCCCCCGCAAGGGGAGGTTCGGAGGATTTTGTTTAATCGGTTACTACTTTCGTTTTAATTCAGTAATAGTAATCCCGCCCCTCCCTATTGAGGGGAGGGGCAGGGGGGAGAGGTTATTTCAGTACCTTCTTACCATTAATGATATAGATGCCCTTCTGGGCCTTCTGTACGCGGCGGCCGCCGAGGTCGTAGATGACGGTCTCCTGCTCGTCGCCGTTGAGGTTCTCGATGCCAGTGCCCTGGAGCGTGAAGCCCTTGATGCCAGCGCCGATGTACTCAATGTAAGCCTTGCCGGCGGGGATGGTGCCAGTGGCCTCGTAGAAGCCCACTACGCCGTCCTTCTCGGCCAGCACATATTGTGTGCCGTCGGTGGTCAGAGGCTCGGCAGTACCCTTCAGGTCGTTCTCGGCTACCTCGGTCACCTCGGCTGTGGGCACGAAGCTGTAGAAGCCCTGAGCGCCCTGCAGCACGACGGGCGTGGCGGCTGAGATGATGTTGGTGATCGGACGCAGGGCAATCCAAGGCGTGTCAATCAGGCCCGTGTAGGCGGTCACGCCAGTCGGGATGACAACGCTGGTCTCGGGCAGATACAACGTGGCATAGCCAGTAGCCTCAATGGGCTTCACGATACCGTGAGTCTCGTCGAATACGGGGTGCTCGTCCTGTCCGATGGTCTGGCGCCATACGCCGCCCATCGTGTAGGCCAACTCGCCGCTCTTCAGCTGCTCGGCAGTAAATACATTCAGCTTGCCGGTGCCGGCGTGGTCAATGTGGTTGTAGCAGTTCGTCGGTACGGTCTCGTCGTTGCGGAAGAAGTCCTTGCCTTCGTCGTTGCCGCTCACGGTAGCCGTGCTCCAGCAGTTGGCCAGCGTGCTCTTGGCACCGCCTGTCCATCCGGTGATGGCAGCGCTCTCGCGTCCGCCCTGGACGGTACCCGTTACATAGCAGTTGGTGATTACGAAGGTGGCATTGCTACCCATGTTCACGCCGATGATACCGGCTGCGTTGGGGCCGCCTGCGATGGAGGTTCCCTCGAAGCCCAGACGATCCATCGTCACGGTGCCGTTGGCGCCGCTCACGCTACCGCCGATGATGCCGGTGTAGCCGTCGGTGGCCTTGATCTCGCAGTCCTTGCCGAGGATGAGGTTCTTCACCGTGGCACCGCCGTTGGCGTAGCATATCAGACCGGAGTAGGAACCGCGGCTGATCTTCAGGTTGTCGATGGTGTAGCCCTGTCCGTCGAATGTGCCGGTGTAGGCTACATCGCCAGCGTTGCCGATACCCACGAACAGTGCGTTGTCAGCGTCGGTCATCGTGATGTCGTTCTTCAAGAGGGTGTTCAGGCCAGGCTTCTTCTCATCGGATACCTTGTGGCTGAACCATGCGAGTTCGTGACCGTTGGTCAGCTCATAGAAGCCATCGGCATTGGGAGTCATGTAGTCGGGCTGCAGATTGTTACATACGGTGCAGAAGCCCTCGGCGAACTGATGGTCGGGGATGTTCATCGTCTGTGCTTCGTTCGTATAGACCACGTCGCCCAGAGGTGTGGCGTCGCAGCGGTAGCCGTTTTCGGGCTTTGCATATACCTGTCCGTGGTCTGCGAAGGGCACGGGGAATGCATCGCCGGGCAGCGTCTGGAACCAGCTGATGGCGCTCTGGTCACCGTTGGCCTTGAAGGCCAGCGCGCCGGATGCGATGTCGGCAGCCTCAATCTTGGTGGCGCCGGCGGCAGTGGTGCCCAGTTCGTTCAGATAGAAGACGGGACCGTCGTATGCCACGTTGCCGGGATTGCGGGCGATGGTGTAGCAGCCGTTTGCACCAGTGTTGTACTCGCCAATCTGGATACAGTTGTTCATGTGGGTTGTTGTGCTGGCCCATCCAATGAGTCCGCCGTTGGAGTTGGCACTCGGTGCCTCGAGCTTACCGGCGAAGATACAGTTGGTCAGGAAGCACTCGCATGTGGCGCGTCCGCCGAGACCACCAGTGGTGGTGTCTCCAGAACCGGTATTGGTCACGGTCACTGTGCTGACCACGTTGGTCATCGTGGCGTGGCCGTTGCCACGTGTGGCATCGTTCTGCGTCTCACCGAAGATTGTGCCGGCGAAGGTGCGGGAAGAGGAAACCTTACCGTCAATCCAGATGTTCTTCACATCACCGGAGAGCATGGGGCAGAGGGCAGTCAGGTCGCCTGCACCTGCAATGTCGATGGTGAGCTTGTGGCCCTGTCCGTCGAGCACGCCGCCATACCAGTTGGTGGAGTTCAGCCACCAACCCTCGGCGCTGTAGTCGATGTCGTTCATCAGCTTGACAGAGAACTTCTCATTATACATAGGCTCGGTGCATGCCAGCCAGATCATGTCGTCAACCGTCTTGGCCATGAAGTAGCCGTCCGTGTCACGCTTCACGAAGTTGGGATCCCAGTAGCCCTTGTAGTTCCGGTTCTTGCAGGAGGCGTTATCGGTGGTGATGCCGGGCACATTGTTGTTCACGCCCTCGCATACGGAGCAGAAGCCTGCGTGCAGGTCGTGCTTGGTGGGCACGCCGGCAGCGGGAGTATTGCTGTATGTCTCATCATCTTCGTTGTCCTCTACGACAATGCAGGTACCATCGCACTTGGTGTTCATGGAGCAATATACCTGGCCACGGGTCTTGAAGGGCACGGGATAGTCGTCCTCGCCGATGTTCTGAGTCCACTGGATGTTGCTCTGGTCGGTGTTCAGCATGAAGCATACCTTGCCGCTCTTGAGGTCGTCGGCGGTAATCTGTGTGCCACCCAGCGTGTCACCCAGCTTGTTCAGGTAGAATACGTTGTAAGCACGACCCAGATTGGACGCTGCGTTACGTCCTACGGTGAAGCAGCCAGACTCGTCGATTGTCCAGTCGTTGATGTTCAGACAGTTCTCGAAAGAGGCCTTGCCGTTCATCCAGCCTGCGAGACCGCCGCTCATGCTGGTGGTGGGAGCGTTCATTGTGGTCTTAGCAAGACAGTTTACGATGAAGGCGCCGTTCATGGCACGACCTACAAGACCGCCGTGTGTACCGTCGCCCTCGATAGAGCTGTTGAAGGTCACGTCGGCCACGCAGTTCTCGATGGTTCCGTGGCAGTCGCCGGCGATTGCCGACATAAACTTATAGGCGCTGGTGATGGTGCCTTTCACTACGAGGTTCTTAATCACACCGCGAGCACCTACATACTTGAACAGCGTCTGGTAGTCAGCCGTACCGGTCATGTTGATGTTGATGGTGTGGCCCTGTCCGTCGAAGGTGCCCTTGTAGGAACCAGCCTCGGTGTCGGCGGTGCCAATCATGGTGTTCTCCGTGCCGTAGTCGATGTCGGCAATCAGCGTGGCGTTGGCGTTCACATCGCCGCCGTTCACGCGCTGAACGAATTCCTTGAAGTCGGCCAGCGTGGAGATCTGATACTGACCCTCCACGTAGTTGGAGTTTGCGTATGTGCCGTCGGCCAGCAGGTACACGGGCTTGTGGGTGCTGTCCAGTACGGGATAAGCATCCTCGCCGAGTGTCTGATAGTAGATGGTCTCGCTGGCGTTGAGCTTGCGGCAGAGTTCGCCAGTGGCGGTGATGCCGGTAATGTCCTCACCACCGTAGCAGTTGGTGACGATGGCCTTTGCTCCCTTCGTGGTTATGCTGGAGATACCGTCTGCGCCCACAAAGTTCGTGTAGCTGTTGTCGAGCGTTGAAACAACAGCATCGGACATGTAGCCGATGATACCGCCGCTGCCTTTGCTCTTCGTGCCGATTGTCTTCAGGTTGAACGTAACGTCGAGAGCCACCAGATTTCTGAGCGTCGAGGACGAGTTACGGCCAATGATGGAACCCGTGGCTATGGCTGTCTCGGCCTCGGTGGTGATATTGACGTTCTTCACGATGAGGTTCTCGACCAAACCGTTGCATACGCAACTGAACAGACCGACGTAGATGTCGCTCGAAGCGTCGCGGTGGATGGTCACGTTGCTGATGGTGTGGCCCTGTCCGTTGAACTTGCCGCGATAGGCCGTGGTGTTATTGCCGTGCGAGGGACCGATGGGCTCGAAGTCGATGCCAGCCAGGTCGATGTCGGCTGTCAGGGCAGCGTTTACTTTGTAGTTGCCTGCCTTCACCAGTGCGGCGAACCACTTGAACTGAGCCAGGTTGCCAATCTGATAGTAGTCGTCCTTCAGCTCAGCGAAGTTCATATCCACGTTCTCGCAAACGGAGCAGATACCATCCACGAAGACGTGCTCGTCCTGCTTGCCTTCGGTGTTGCTGTAGGTGAGTGCGTCATCCTTGTAGCTTCCGTCGCAGTTCTTCTCGTTGGCTACATAGACGATGCCGTGCGTGGCGTCAAGTACGGGATAGGCATCGCCGTTCTCGCCCAGTGTCTGGTACCATACCACGTCTTCGCTCTTGCTGCCGTTGAGCAGATAGCAGAGCTCGCCAGTAGCTGCCTTCTCGGCCACATCCTTGTAACCGTAGCAGTTGGGCGTGCTTGCCACAGAACCCATAGCCAGGTTGCCCTCATAGGTGCTCCAGCAGTTGGTCAGATTCGACTGGTGAGCCTCACCGCTGATACCGCTGTGCTGCTCGTGACTTGTCGTCAGGACAATGTTGCCGCGGCTATATACATTCGTGATATTGCTTGTCACAGCCTCGCCGGAGAGCACGCCTACGCGGATGCTGGCGTTGGAGGTGATGTTGGCATTCACGAAGCCTACGTTCTTCACTGTGGCGCCGTTCATGCGGCCGAAGAGACCCAGTTCGTAGGGATCGTCCTGCGTCACGGTCAGATTGGAAATCTCATGGCCCTGGCCGTCGAATGTGCCGCCGTAAGAAAGCTGCGGATATCCAGCAGTGTCGCTGTAGCTGCTGATGGGGGTGAAGTTCTTCACACCGCTCATGTCGATGTCGGCTGTCAGTTTGGCATTGGCACCCGTGTTGCCCAGGTTTACGAAGGCTGAGAACCATACGAGCTGTGCGGGCGTGCCAATCTCGTAGAAGCCTTCTACCGGCTGCATGTATGCCATGTCGAGGCTGTTGCATACGGTGCAGAAACCATCTGCAAACTGATGGTCGGGAATTGTGGTGGCGTCATTGGCGTTATTCGTGAACTTCACATCGCCGATGATGACGCGGTCGCAGCGATACTGTGTGGCGGTATATACCACGCCGTGGGTGGCATCCGTCACAGGCGCGGTATCCGTGCCTATCTTCTGATACCATACCACGTCGGCAGCCTCGCTGGAATATCCGTTCAGCTGGAATGCCAATTCACCGCTTGCCAGGATTTCGGCTGTCACGCCGGCTACGCTGTTGATGGTCGTGCCAGCCTGCGAACTGGTCACGCGCGGGAAGTCGGTGTAGCAGCTGATGATTGTACCGTTCCATCCGTTGTCGTTGCGGCTATCGCCGGAGATGCCGCCGAAGCGGTCGCCGTAGCCCGAAAGTGTATTGCCCAGTGCATAGCAGGCTTTCACCGTGCCGCCGCACACAGCTCCAACCAGACCGCCGCAAACGCGACTGCCCGTCAAGATGCTGGAGTTCCTCACTGAGCAGTTCTCGATGAGGCCTGCGCTTGTGGTCGTTGCGGTCACCGTACCGGCGAGACCACCGGCGCGGCAGTCCTTCGTAGCATTGAAGGTGACGCCGTTCACGTTCACGTTCTTCACCGTACCCGTCACGACACCGAAGAGGCCGACGGCCTCGCTCTCCTCGTTGATGGTAAAGCCGTCGATGGTGTGGCCCTGTCCGTCAAAGGTACCTGCAAAGCCTGCATTGCCCACGCCTTCGGCATTGTCCGTCTTGTTGTAGGTGGGGCCCACGCCAATGGGCGTCCACGAAGCGCCGGCCATGGCGATGTCGGCGGTCAGACGGCCATTGACGGCCTTTTCTCCGTCGTTGACTGTCCCTGCAAACCAGCGCAGCTGGGCTACATTACCGATGTTGTAATAACCACCCTCGTCGGGCTGCATGTAGTCAGTCTGGCGCATGCCGCACTCCGAGCAGAAGCCATCCACGTAGGTGTGTGTGTGCAGTCCGCTCTCGCTCTTGTACATCTGGAACTCCGAGAAATTGAAGTAACGAAGGTCGTCCTTCACGCTGCGGCGCACGATAAAACGTACGTAGCGGTGTGCGGTGGTCATGTCCACGTAGTACACGTCAGGCTCAAAGTCATTCTGAACATGCTTGCCCGTGAGGGTTATGCACTTTGTCCAGTTCGTGCCGTCGGTTGAGATGTGCACCTCAATCTTGTCCGGACGCTGATCCCATCCTTTGTCTCTCACCTCATCGCCCGTGCGGGGATTCAGTGTCATGACGAATGCAGTGACATCGTCACGGTTCAGGTCGGCCTGCCACCACATGTCGGTGGAATGGAAGTCACGTCCCTCGGCTGCATCCGAGTGGAAGTGCGACACAAGGTCGCCATCCAACGTCTTGTCCAGACCATACTCGTCTGTCCAAAGACAGTTTGTTGACAGCTGCGTTGCATCGGTGATAAGCTTGGCCGCCGGATCGTAGGTTACGTCAGCGTAAGCTAAACCCACCATGCCAGCCAGTGCTGCCAGCATCAAAGAAAATCTTTTCATTTTCATGTGCGTTTTGTTTAGGGTTAGTAATATGGTTAGTCTTTAATTAGCGTGTCAAAGATAGTGAGATATTCCCTTTTTTTCAATATTATTAGCAAAAAAAAGCCTTACACCCCTCCATTATTAATGATTTTTAACATAACGGAGGGGCGAAAGGCAGTTAATAGGGTGTTGTGAGGCTCGGTTTATTCTCCAGCGGTGTATTTCCTGACGAATGTCTCGAGGTCAGTCGGTTCGTTGGGTCGTGCTTTGTATTTGTGCATGAGGCGCACGAGTTCTTCCCATGTACCATCCTGCCGGGCGGTGTCCTTGTGTCGCATGCAGTGTAGGTAGAGGGGCTGCATCTTGACGCGTTCCACGCGTGACTGCACCGTTTCATCCTCGGCCAGCTGTGCAGCCTCCTTCAGCAGGGCGAAGGCCTTGGTGAGGAAATCTTCGCTGTATATTTCATGGTTCTCACGGATGTAGATGCCGTAGTGCACGTCGGGCTTTACCAGGCTTTGACACAGACGGTAGTAGTCCATCACGCGTGGCGCTGCCTTGCCGTAATAGCCGTCGATGAAGATGGCGACGAGCGAGTCCACGTCCTGTAGGGGATTCCATAGCAGCTGGTTTACGACCCAGGACTTCATCTCCTCGAATTCGGCACCGGAGGACTGGTACTGCGCCTCCTCAAAGACGCCGATGGCCTTGTTCTGGCGGAAGGCTTCGATGTTGGGACCCAGTACCTGGAAGTTTGGCCATGGGGCGATGTACTGAGCGTAGTCCACGATGTAGTCCCAGATGAAGAGATGGGGTGCTATCTGTGCCCAGCCGCGCATGTCGTTCATGAATGCCTCGTTTTGTGGGCAGCCGGCTGTAAGAGGGTGGGCAAAGCAGCATTCGATGCTGCACAGACGGATGACCACGTTGTCGCGTGGGACAATACCGGTGGGCGGTCGGCGTGTATATTGATAGGCAAAGGTGCCCACGTATTTGTCGGGAAATTCCTGTCTCACCGCATCGGCTACCTGATTCACGAACCAGACCACGATGCCGGCATGCCCGCCGTACTGTGCCTCGATAGCCTGGCACTTCTCGCACTGGCAGAATAGCTGGTTGTCGTTCTGCGAGAGGCTGTAGATACGGAAACCTGGGTGTTCGCGTATCACCTTCATGAGTCGTGTCTTGCACAGCTCCAGCACCTCGGGATTGGAGAGGCATAGCTGGGCGTAGGTGGAGAGGCGCTTGCCGTCGCGCAGGCTGAAGTACTCGGGATGTGTGTCGTAGAATTCCTTTGGCGTGACGAACTGCCCCATGGTGTGGCAACCCCAGTAGCCTTCCTCGTTGCCATATTCATTGCTGACTGGGCCGCGCATGTTCTCCTTGACGTGGGCGCCCCACTCGAATTTCCCGTCCGTATAGCGATAATCGTGGTAGCGGAACTGGATGGCGGGGCTCTCGCTATGGTCAAGCACAGGTAAACGCCAGCGTGTCTGCTTGGGGACCACCGTGCAGTCGGGCGTCAGCCAGTGGACACCCAACTCGCGCTCCAGAAAGGTGAATACGCCGTACATCGTGCCACGCTGTGCACCGCCCCAGATGAGGAGGTCGTGTCCCATGGTGCGATAGGTAAAGCTCTCGTCGTCGTTCTCAGGCTTTGCCTCGCCTGTGAGGTCTGCGATGCGCTCATTGTAGCCCACGAAGATGCGTCGGCCGCGTGTGTTCAGGTCATTAGTCACGGGCAGCTCGGCTCCGCTGATTTCTTTGATATACTGTTGCAGCTCACTTGCCGCCTTCTGTTCCGACGTGGAGGCCTGGGCCGAGACCACTATCTGGTAGTTGCTCTTTCCGTTGCGGAAGAGCCAATTGGAAGCATTGGCACTCGTGGAGGTCAGCATGAAGGCCACGGCAGCGAAGAGCTGCAAGACGCGGGAAATGTTTATGCGTAGCATGGTTTCGAGGTTTATTGTTTTTTGGATTTTACGTATTGTCGTACACCGAGCAGGAGCAGAAGCAATGCGAGGATGGCCAGGGCCGTGTAGGCGATGGTCTCGGTGGTCTGGATGCTTCGGGGTTTGAAGGTCATCGTCACGGTGTGTTTGCCAGACGGCACGCGGATGGCACGCAGCACATAGTCGGCGCGAGCGATGGGCGCGGCCGTCCCGTCGATGGTGCATGTCCAGCTGGGGTAGTAGATGTCGCTGAATACGATGATTCCGCCATTGGCACTTTCCACCTCGTAGGACAGTTCATTGGCCTCATAGGCGGTCAGTGTGACGATGGCCGTAGAGTCTGTTCCTGTTGCCTCGCCCAGGGTGTCGCTGAACCGACGGTCCACGACGGCTGTCCGGCGCAGGTCGGTACTGCGCAGGGCTGCCAGCTCTGTATCTGCATCGTCCACGTATTTGATGTCGTTGACAAACCATCCGTTGCCGTAGGCATGCGGATTCATCGCAGGCATCTTCTTGCCGTCCTGCGTGCCCAGTATCAGATATTTGGTGTTGAGCATGTTCAGCACGGGGAACAGGCTGTCGCCGTTCACTTCGTCGAGACGGCCTCGACTGTCAATGACGGCTTGCTGTGCGGCGCGCATCTCGGGCTGAATATGTGCCTCGATAAGTTCCTGATAGCGGCGTAGCTTGGCAGCGTGATAACCGCCGATGCTCTTATGGTAGTAGGATGTGGTGTTGTCGTTGAAAGTATTCACGCTGAGGTCCAGTACGCGATAATACTTGTCCGTATCCTGCAGGATGAGTTCGTCGGCTTGCGATTTGGGGAAGGTCTGCTCGTTGGTGCGTGGACGGGAGAACATTCCGTCGTTCAGGTAACGCTTGTTCACTCCCCACATATCCACCAGACAGAGCAGCGTGAGGGCAGCTACGAGGGGCTTCGCCTTCAGCCACTTTTGCCGATAGGCCAGTAGCAAGGCGGTGCCGGCAGCCACGAAGAAGAAACTGCGCAGAGCGTCGGAGGTGAACATGGCTCGGCGCATCTCGCTGATGTTTGTGACAATCCCGGCCATCATTTCCTTGGGGATATAGCCCGCTTCGACGTACTGCTGCATGTAGCGCATGTCGGTGGAAGAGAAGTAGGAGCCGAAGAATACGTCGGGCATCAGCCAGAAGAGCAGTGCGATGCCGCCCGTCAGCGCGAAGGCTATAGTAATATAATGTACGCGCGCGAGGCGACCGTCGTGCCCGGTGAGGCATTCTGGTTCGTCCACCACCTTCTTTAGTGCCAGCATGGCCAGCAGGGGAATGGTGAATTCGGCAATGACCAGTATGCTGGCCACCGTGCGGAACTTGTCATACATCGGTATGTAGTCAAGGAAGAAGTCGGTGAATGGCATGAAGTTCTTGCCCCATGAGAGCAGGATGCTGAGCACGGTGGCTCCCAGCAGGCACCACTTCATCGGTCCCTTGACGATAAACAGACCCAGGACAAAGAGGAACAGCACGAAGGCACCCACATAGACCGGTCCGCTGGTGCCCGGCTGCTCGCCGAAATACTGGGTGAAGGCGCCGTAGATGGGGGCGTAGGTCTGGTTGGCCTTCTTCATGGCTGTTTTGTTGCCGGACAGTGCGTGCGAGGCTCCGCCCTTGGTGTTGGGCACCAGCAGCGTCCATGTCTCACCTTTTCCGTAGCTCCACGCTGTGATGTACGAGCGTTCCAGTCCGCTGCTGGTCTGGTCGGCCGGATCCTTGGTCTTCTGCGTCAGCTCGCTCTTGCCACGCATGCTCTCCCGACTGTATTCCCAGGTGTGATATAGGTTGCTCAGGTTGATGCACACGCCAATCACTCCGCCTACGGCAAAGGCTGCCGTTCCGGCCATCCATTGGCGCAGCGTCTTCTTGCGGAATGCCTCGATGAGCCATGCCAGGAGCATGAAGCCGATGACAAAGAGGAAGTAATAGGACATCTGCACGTGGTTCGACAGGATCTGCATGGCGGTAAAGAGGGCTGTGCAGATGATTCCTGCCAGATAGCGCCCCCGGTGACAGAGCACCAGTCCCGCAATGGTGGGAGGAATGAAGCTGAGCGTGAGTAGTTTCCAGATGTGTCCCGCTGCAATGATGATGAAGTAATAGCTCGAGAAGGCCCACAGCACAGCGCCCAGGGCAGCCATCCATGCACGGAAGTCAAAGGCACGCAGCAGGATGTAGAAGCCCAGCAGCATCATGAATACATAGGCCACCACGGCGGGAAGGCCCAGCTGGTAGATATGTTCCAGACGTCCCAGCGTGTCGGTGGAGGGGTAGGAGGGAGCCATCTGATACGTGGGCATGCCAGAGAAGAGCGTGTTCGTCCAGCGGGTGCGCTCGCCGTGGTGTGCGGCACGGTAGTGTTCCATCTCCATGTTGCTGCCCACGGCAGCACTGTGGTCGTTACCTGTCAGTACCAGTCCTTCGGTCACAGGCTTCCAGAAATACACCATGCCGACGGCTACAAAGAAGACGATAGCTGCCACGTCGGGGAGGATACTCTTGAGAAATGTTTTCATGTCGGTGAATGTTTACGTGGTATGGGAAAAAAGTGACTCCCCGCCTTTGCGGGGCGAGGAGTCCTTGTTGCCGTGTCGCGTATTGCTTCGTGCTTGACGAAGCACGCGCCGGAAGAGTTTTTACTTGCGCAGGCCGAGTGCCTTCACAATGGCACGATAGCGCTCGATGTCGCGTGACTTCAGATAGTTGAGCAGTGAACGACGCTTACCTACCAGACCCGTCAGAGCGCGCTCTGTGCTGTGGTCCTTGCGGTTCTGCTTCATGTGCTCCGTCAGGTGCTTGATGCGGTAGGTGAACAGAGCAATCTGGCTCTCTGCGCTACCTGTGTCCTTGGCTCCCTGGCCATACTGGCTGAAAATCTCTTCCTTCTTAGTCGAATCTAAGTACATAATTGTGTGTTTATGTGTTAAACTTGTTCCACGTGCAGCGGCCACTCTCTCGGCACTGCATCGCAAATGCGGTTGCAAAGGTACGAATAAGCGAGGACATAGCAAAGAAAACGCCTGTTTTTTTTGCTTTGTCGAGCGAAAGTACTTTCGGGACTATGTCTCAGAGGTACGAATAAGCGAGGACATAGCAAAGAAAAACGCCTGTTTTTTTTCTTTGACTGTCGAAAGTCTTCCCTTTTGCATGCGGGAGGGGAAAGTTATTTGCTCGCCTTCCCGGGGTGGTCGGTGTTGATATAGTCGATGTCGAGTCGCCGGGTCATTCGCCATGCATTCTTGTTGTCGGGGAATCCCCATATCCTGAACTTGCAGCCCTGGCGGTGGGCCTTCTTTACGTCGCGGCGTATCTTCTGCTGGTCCTCCTTGCTCATCTTTCCGATTCCCTTCCACTTGGTGTACAGGCCTCGATATTCGCTGATGAGGGGGATGCGGCGCAGCTGCTCGGGTGTGTACGTAGTCTCGATGCGTCCGTCGAAGAATACATAGGGCGGATAGGCATCGAAGTCTTCGGGTTTCACCTTGTCGCCGGTAATTGTGAGCTGTATGGCTGCTGGATTCGCAGTAGGGTCGAAATAGTGCTTGTAGTTCTTTTCCTCAATGAAACGTACGAGGGCGTCAAGCGTCTCCCGTCCTGTCTTCAGGTCCACCAGAAGCTGGAACGATGTGCCATCGTCATAGGCCGCGCCACCATGCTGTTCCATCACCTGACGTATGGGTTGCAGGTACATCGCCTCCAGTGTGCGCTCGGGGCGGATGTCTTTTTTGTCGTGGCTCACATAGAGTACTCCCTCCACCAACCAGATGTCGGCCTCGATGGAGGCTGCGTGTGCCTCGTAGGCTCCCCAGAAGGGACGTGCCTGGGCATAGTCATTGTGTGAATGTATGAGTGTGCGCTTGCCTGCAATGGGCAGGGTGCCCAGCAGGCATGTGAGGAGAAGGGCGAGTGTCTTGTTTCTCAGCATGTTTTTGCGTTTTGTGTCGGTTACATTATAATAGATGTGTGCGTGTGGCATTCTGTCCTTTGCCCTCACTGTGCTCTCTCTGCATCGTTCCGCAAGGGAAAGTAGCGTCCGTAGGTGAGCATGCGCCACAGCCACTCCAGCGGTCCGAAACGGAAATAGCGCAGCCATAGGCGGCAGCACGCAACCTGAACGAGGAAGGTGGCCGCCGCAATTATCTCCACCATGATGAGTGGGATTCGTGTGCCCCATGCCAGCCCTACGCCGTAGAACAGTGCGATGCCTATGAGTGTCTGTGTCAGATAGCAGGTGAGTGCCATGCGTCCTGCGGGACATAGTGCGGCGAAGAGCGTCGGATCTTGTCGGCTGCGGCTGTAGAGGCAGAGTGCGCAGATGTAGGCCACAGCCAGTGGCACTACGCTGACGGCATAGAGCAGCGAATGTAACGTCGGGCTGCCGAGAAGGTGACCGTGAGTGGCACTCCATGCGTAGAGTATCGAAGTGGGTGCCCCCACAAGGAGCGAGATGCGGAACACCCTCTTGAGTGGCAGTTCGTGCAGGCGATTGTAGAGGCGATGCTTGCCGATAAGGTAGCCCAGGAGGAAGAGACCTATCACCTTGGGCACACGATGACCGCCTACAAACTCCCACATCCGTTCATAGGCTCCCTGCATCAGAAAGGCATGTATGGACTCGTAGTCGTGTGCATCGTGGAGCCAGCTGGCAAAGTTCTGTTCCGTGATGCCGCGTCGCGAAGCCTCGGCCCACCACGCTTGATAGCATGGCGCCGCCCAGTCGGTGTGGGTCAGTTCCTGGATGGCATCGAGGCCCACAGGCAGTATCAGCATGCCCACGGCGATGCGCAGCAGCCATTTGTCCGGCAGCGGGGCCAGGCCAATCAATAGCATGCCGCACACGGCATAGAGCAAGAGTATGTCTCCACTCCATAGCATCATTAGATGTGCAGCACCGATGGCGGCCAGTATCAGCATGCGTCGCAGGAACAGCATGCGGCTGTGTCGGGCCAGGATGAGCGAGAATCCCACGCCGAAGAGCAGGGAGAAGATGGTGTAGAACTTTCCGTCAACCAGCAGATAGAGCAGGAAGTGTACGCCCCTGTCGGCACCTGAGAGTGGGAGGGCTGCCTGCTCCTGCGGCGAGAGGAATGTCCAGAGTGCGAACTCTGGGAAGTTGGCCAGCGCAATACCTAAAAGTGCAAAACCGCGGAGCGCGTCCAGTATCTGGGCGCGCTCCCACGTTTGAGTAGGCAGATGATTGTGGGTCATGTGTCTTGGCGTGATCTGTTATTCTTGCTGTACACAGGTGTCTGCCGCCGTCGTTCAGCACGGACGCTTCTTGGGCAGATGGAATACCTCCTGCACCTCGCGCATGGCCTCCTCGGTCATGCCGTCGGGTTCGGAGCCCATAGAGCGGGCGCACATGTAGATGTTGGCAGCCTTGCAGAGCACGTCGGTCTGGTCAAAGGCATCCATGATGTCCGTGCCCACGGCTACCGTGCCATGCTTCTCCCAGAGCACCACGTCGTGCTCCTTGATCTGTTCCAGCGTAGCGTCGGCCAGCTCCACGCTGCCCGGCAACTTGTAAGGCACGATGCCGATACCCAGAGGGGCGAAGGCCAGTGTCTCGGGAATCATTGACCATAGCACGCGTGTCATCTCGCCGGGGCGCAGGAAACGCTCGATGTGCGACATGGCCACCAATTCGATGGGGTGGGTGTGCAGCGTGGCTTTGTACGTGCTGCCAGTCTCAAGCAGGTAGTTCTGCAGGGCCAGGTGCGACGGCAGTTCGCTCGTCGGCATCACGGGTTCGTCGGCAATAATCTCATAGGATGCACAGTCGTCGCAGATGCGGATGATTGCTCCGTTCTTCATGGGCCATCGGGCCAAGTCGCGCATGCGCTTGCCCGTGCCCTTGGCATAGAAGTACTTGCCCTTCAGCGCGGGGAGCACTTTTCCTATCTGCCGGGCGGGAGCCAGTGCAGGCAGCGAGGCAATCTCGCTGTCCACATATTCGGTGATGTTTACGGTGATGTTGCCGCCGTTACGCTCGGCCCATCCTTTCTGCCACAGGTAGCCGGTCACTTCGGCTACGTCATCAATCACGGCCTTGAGTGCCGGACGGTTGTCTAAGATACTTTTCATTTCGTCTGATTACAGTAGTTGAGGCACGAATGTGCTGAAGATAAGAACGATGATGCCGCATACAAGCACCGTGATGGTCTTGCTGTTGCATCCCTTCCATTCCTTGAGGATGATGCCCCAGACGTTGGAGAACGTCACGTTGAGAGCCATCAGGATACAGAAGGAGAGCGTGTCCATGGCGCTGCCAGCCTCGAAGAACGAGCGGCCCAGCGAGAGTCCGAAGAACTGGCTGTACCACAATGCTCCGGCCAGCGCGCAGAAGAGCAGGTTGTTGCCCCATACGGCGGTCTTGCCGTAGTCGCCCCATGTCTTGTTCTTCTGGTTCTGATAGAAGCAGTAGATGGCATTCGTCACAAAGCCACCCAGCGTGACAAGCAGTGTGGCGGGCAGCGTGCGGAACATTGGATCGGTCAGTTCGCCGAAGTTGATGTCCTTGCCAAACTCCAGGCCCACGTTGAAGCAGCCGCTCATGAAGCCGGCGAGCAGGGCGATGGTCAGTCCCTTGGGGAAGTTGAAGTCCTTGACGGCTGCCTTCTTCTCCTCCTCCGACAGCGAAGCACTCTTCATCGAGCCAGCCACGCCGATGATAGCGATTCCCAGCAGGGTCACAGCCACGCCGATTAGCACGGCTGCCGTGAGTGACTGCAGTGCGTTCAGCTCAGGGAAGAAGATATTCAGCAGCACGGGCCCCATGATGGTACCCAGTGCGGCACAGGTGCCCAGTGCGATACTCTGGCCCAGTGCTACGCCCAGATAGCGCATGGAGAGGCCAAATGTCAGGCCGCCCACGCCCCACAGTATACCGAAGAAGATGGTCATCCACAGATTGAATGAGGGTGCCTGGGCAAACAGACCGAAGAGCGATTCACCCGAAGGTACTGCCAGCAGGGCTCCCAGGAGGGGGAACACCAGCCAGGCAAACACGCCCTGTACTATCCAGTAGCTTTCCCAGCTCCATTCCTTGATGCGGTTGATGGGCACGTAGCTGCTCGACTGGCAGAAGGCGCCGATGGCGATTATTAGTAGTCCGATGATGATTGACATAGTCTCTGCGTTTTTAGTTTATACTGAATAATATAATTCTCCCCTGCTCTCCCGGGGAGGGCAGGGGAGGTGTGTGTGCTTCTTATCGCTTGCTGGTCACGTTGGCCTCGTACTGCTCAATCTCAGCGATGAAGTCGGTGCCCACGGGCACGTCGTTGCGCTGGCAGAACTCGTCATAGACGGCGTTCCAGGGCAGTGCCTTCATCTCCTCGAGCATGGCCAGGTTCTGGAATGTCTTGCCTTCGAGCTCATACTTGCCAATCAGTGCGGAGGGCTCCAGCAGGGCGCGGGTCATGCACTTCTGAGCGGCACGCGAACCGGTTACGTAAGCGCCTACGCGGTTGATGCTGCCGTCGAAGTAGTCCAGGCCGTAGTGTACTCGGTCGAGTGCCTTGGCGCGTACGATTTCCTGGAAGAGCTCCAGTGTCGGGTCGTCCATCAGCGTCACGTGGTCGCTGTCCCAGCGGATGGGGCGGCTCACGTGGAGCATCAGCTCGGGCACGAACTGCAGCACTGCGCTCACCTTGTCGGCGGGGCTTTCTGTGGGATGGTAGTGGCCCGTGTCGATGGTCAGCAGGGTGTTGTTCTTGGCAGCGTATGCCGTGTAGAAGTCGTGGCTGCCCACGGTGAAGCTTTCCAGTCCGATGCCGAACACCTTGCCCTCGATGCTGTCCTTCATCATGGGCTGCTTCTTGGCAAAGATTTCGTCCAGCGACTCCTTCAGCAGCTGGCGATAGAGATAGTGGTTCACGCTCTGGTCCTTGCATCCGTCATGCACCCACAGGTTCATGATACAGGGGTCGTTCTGTGCTTCGCCGATGGCGTTCGAGATGTCGCGGCAGCGCTTTGTATGCTCGATCCAGAAGTCGCGGATGCTCTTGTCGGGGTTGGCCAGCGTGAGGTTGCCGCTCTTCGGGTGAGAGAAGGACGTGCTGTTGAAGTCCAGCTTTGTGTCGTTCTCCTTGCCCCACTCGATCCAGCTCTTGAAGTAATCGACCGTCACTTCGTCGCGGTCCACTACCTTGCCCTTGAAGTCTCCATAGATTTCGTGCAGGTTCAGTCTGTGTGTGCCGGGGATGAGGCTCTTTGCCTTGAGGATGTCGGCGCGCAGTTCGTCGATGTTGCGTGCCTTGCCGGGATAGTTACCTGTACTCTGGATTCCGCCCGAGAGGGCGCCGGCCTGTACCTCGAAACCGCTTACGTCGTCGGCCTGCCAGCAGTGCATGCTCAGGTGGAAGTCCTGCAACTGTGCCAATACTTTCTCTGTGTCGATGCCATACTCGGCATAGCGTTCCTTGGCCAGTTCGTAGGCCTTCGTGATTTTCTCGCTTTTCATTTCTTTCTGTTTTTTAGTTTATGGGTTATTGTATTTCTCTGTTTCTTGGTCTGCGACTTCTTTCGTTCGCGTGAGTTATTTGGTTATCTTCTCGAATCTCTCGTATGCGGCGTCCCATGCTTCACGGTCTTTGGGCTGGTAGGTCTTCATCTCGATGCTCTGTGCGATGATGCGTCGCATGTCGTAGATGTCGCTCACGAGTCCGGCAGCCTTGGCCTGCAGCATGATGTTGCCGATGGCTGTTCCCTCCACGGGGCCCGTCAGCACGGGCATGCCCAGGCTGTCGGCAGCCATCTGCATGAGGTATTGGTTGTATGTGCCGCCACCGATGACGTGCAGCTTCTCGATGGGGAAGGGGGCCAGTTCGCGCAGGTATCCCACTACCTGACGGTAGCGCAGTGCCAGGCTCTCGAAGATGCAGCGTGCCGTTTGCTGATAGGTCTCGGGCACGGGCTGGCCTGTCTCCTGGCAGTATCCCTTGATGGCCTCGATCATACTCTCCGGGTTGGCAAAGCGCGGGTCGTCGGGGTTGATGAACGAGCGGAAAGGCTCGGCCGTCATGGCGTCGCGGTTGATCTGGTTCACGTCCTTCGGCGCGTCGGTCCACTCCTGTCGGCAACGCTCCAGGAGCCACATGCCGCAGATGTTCTTCAGGAAGCGGGTGGTGCCCTCGATGCCGCCTTCGTTGGTAAAGTTATACTGGAAACTCTTCTCGTTGATAATGGCGTCTCGTGTCTCGATGCCCAGCAGGCTCCATGTACCGCAGCTCAGGTAGGCATAGCGCTCGTCCTGTGCCGGTACGGCGGCCACTGCGGCGCCGGTGTCGTGCCCGGCCACTGCCACCACGGGCACGGGGCCCAGACCCGTCATCTTCTGCACCTCCGGTGTCAGCGTGCCCACGGGGTCGCTCGGGTTTACATAGCGTCCGAACTGGCTTTCCTTCAGGCCGATGACGTCGATCAGCTCGGGGTCTATCTTCTTTGTGCGCGGGTCGAGCATCTGGCTTGTGCTCAGCACGGTGTATTCGCATACGGCCTCTCCCGTGAGCATGTACATCAGTGCGTCGGGGATGAAGAGTATCTTGTCTGCCACTTCGAGTGCCGAGTCGTGGTTGCGTCGCATGGTGGCCAGCTGGAAGAGCGAGTTGAAGTTCATGAACTGGATTCCCGTCTTCTCGTACACCTTCTCCTTGGGCACTAGCTTAAAGTATTCCTCCATGGCTCCCTCGGTGTGCGGGTCGCGGTAGCAGCGTGGATTGCGCAGGATGGCTCCATCCTTGCCCACGTAGAGGAAGTCACAGCCCCATGTGTCGATGCCGATGCTGGTCAGCTGGATGCCTTCCTCGGCTACGGTCTTCAGGCCGCGGATTATCTCGTTGTAGAGAGCATAGATGTCCCAGTAGAAGCGTCCGCCCGTCTGGATGATGTGGTTGGGGAAGCGGGTCAGTTCTCTTTGTTGCAGTTTGCCGTCAATGATGGAACCCAGGATGGTGCGTCCGCTGGTAGCGCCCAGGTCCACTGCAAAGAAGTTGGTGGTGTTGTTCATATAGTCTGTTTTTGTATGTAATGATGTGTTTCGTCCTGCGAAGTTACGTTTTTTTTCCTGTTCCTCCAAGTAAAATGGCGAGCAATTTTATCTCTTTGACGATGTTTCGTCTGAAGTCGTTGTCGCCAGACATGGGACGTTTCGTCTGGGACATGCGGTTGCTCAGTCCTTGATTACCCTGATATAGGTGAACAGGTACATGGCGCCGAGTGCTAGGATGAGGATGGCGCCTGCCTGTCCGAACTGGTCGCTCATGAAGCCCATTACGGGAGGGAAGATGGCACCGCCCACGATACCCATGATCATCAGGCCGCTCACCTCGTTCTGTTTCTCGGGCACGGATGTCATGGCGTTGGCCATGATGATGGAGAAGAGGTTCGAGTTGCCCAGCCCGGCCAGTGCGATGGCCACGTAGAGCATCATCTGGCTGTGCTCGGTGAAGAGCAGCAGCAGTGAGATGGCCATCAAAGCCATTGAGATAGCAAAGAAGGTGCGCCCCTTCATCATGCGCAGGATGGCTGCGCCCGAGAGGCAGCCCAGCGTACGGAAGGCAAAGTAGAGCGAAGTGGCCTTGGCCGCCTCGTTGAGCGACAGGCCCAGGCGCTCCATCAGGATCTTCGGTGCGGTGGTGTTCACGCCCACATCGATGCCCACATGGCACACGATGGCCAGGAACGAGAGCAACACGACGGGCGTGCCCAGCATGCTCAGGCACTCAGCGAACGTGGAGGGACGGCCCTCGGCTTTCTCCTCTTCGATCGGTGTCAGGCCAAGCAGCAGCATGGCTGCGGCGCCCACCACAAGGAAGATGCCGAAGAGCACGCGCCAGTCCAGTCCGGCGGTGGGAATCGCCTGGGTGGCGCCCCACATGGCCAGGTAGGGAGCCACGAACGAGGCGATGGCCTTGATAAACTGGCCGAAGGTCAACGTCGAGCTGAGGTTCTTCCCGCCGGTAATGGAGGCTACGAGCGGGTTGAGCGACGTCTGCATGATGGCGTTGCCAATACCCAGGAGCGAGAAGGCGATGGCCATCGTGGCAAACGAGTAGTGGAGGAGCGGAATGACTAGGGCAGCCACCGTGAGCAGCATCGAGAGCATCACCGTCTTCTTGCGTCCGATACGGTTCATCAGCATGCCCGTGGGCACACCGAATATCAGGAACCAAAAGAATACCAGCGAGGGAAAAATGTTGGCCGTGGCGTCGTTCAACTGGAAGTCGGCCTTTACATAGTTGGAGGCGATACCCACGAGGTCCACGAACCCCATGGCAAAGAAGCACAGCATCACCGGGATGAGTGTCAGGCGGGAATTCTTTTTCATATTATTCTGTATAAAAGTTTGTTTCTGCGGAACAAAGTTAGAAAAATTATTTCACGTATGCAAGGTTTCCTTTCAAATTATTGTCCGTGGGATGCCTGATTTCCTTTTTCGGGTTCCTTCCCCTTCGGGCAAATGCCCGTTAGAAGCGGAGCATTTGGGGCAATCGCAAGTCGGGCGCCAGCGATTGGGGAGCACAGCGACGGAGGGATGCAGCGACGGAGGGAAGGCCGACGGAGGGATGAGGTATGGGCGACGTTCTGTCTGTAAGTCTTGAAAATGGTTTGCGGCTGCTCTGATTTGTCCTCTTTTCGGAAGATTGCTGTTTGCGTCCTCTTCTCAAGGGTGTCCCGAAAAAGTGCTCAAAACGCCCCATTTTCGCCCCGAAACTCCCCGTTTTGCTCGGTCTTTATCATGTAATACGTTGTAGATCAGTTGCTCCGAAAATTCGCAATTTTCTGTTTACTCTGTCCCTTGCTCGCGTTTGCGCGATTCTCGCTGCATTTTCGGCTCGGAGGAGCACGTTCCGTTGGTCGGCGGGGCACGTTGCATCTGCCTGCGAGGCGTGCTGCGTCGGGCTTGTTCGCGTTCTGTTTCAACCTGTGTAGAGCGGAGTGTAAAGATATGGGAAGTGATGCTTCTCTGCTTTAATAGCTGATCATTCCCTCGCGTTTGAGTCTGAGGGTGGACAATTCTTCGCTGTCATCGGGATGTTCGCTTGCCATCTTGTTCCATTTTACTGCCTCGGCCGCTTTGCCGTCCGACAGGCGAGGCGTGTGGCCCGGCTCCTTGTCCATTCCGGCTAAAAACGTTTCCTCCTGCACCACAAAACGTGGCATGTGGCGTCGTATTTGAAAAAAATGCCTTACCTTTGCACCCAATATTTAATAATGAATATGACGAACAAGACTTCTGAATACCAGTTTACCATCATCGTGCCCGTATATAACGAGGAGGCTAACATGCCGGCGCTGGAGCGGGCTTTCACCGATTATCTCCCCACGGCATCGATGCCTGCCTGTGTGCTTTTCGTGAACGATGGCTCGGCCGACGCCAGCCTGTCCTTCCTGCGCGAGATGTGTGCGCGACACGCGAACTTCTTTTATATCAGCTTTGCCCATAATGCCGGACTGAGCGCTGCCATCAAGGCGGGCATCGACTATTGTGAAAGTCCGTATGTGGGATATATCGATGCCGACCTCCAGACGTCGCCCGAGGACTTCAACCTGCTCCTGGCCGAGGCCCCCGACCATGAACTGGTCACCGGCATCCGTGTGGGACGCAAGGACACCCGCTGGAAACGCATTCAGTCGCGCATTGCCAACCGCTTCCGTCGCATGATGACGGGCGACACGGCCCAGGACACGGGCTGCCCGCTCAAAGTGCTGCACACCGACGTGGCACGCCGCATCCCCTTCTTCCGGGGCATGCACCGTTTCCTGCCTGCGCTGGTGATGCTGCAGGAGGGGCGTGTGGCACAGATTCCCGTGCGCCACTTCCCGCGGGTGGCCGGCAAGTCGAAGTTCAGCTTCCGCAACCGCTCCGTCGGTCCGTTCATGGACTGCTTCGCTTTCCGCTGGATGAAGAGCCGCTATATCCGCTACGACGTGGAGGGCTCTAACCTCTGAGGTTCCGTGGCGGGGGGCGTGTTTCTTCTTCGTCGCCCCACCATGTGAATCATGTCTAAGTCCTGTAGCCCTATGATAAGAGAAAGCCTTCGCCGCTACATTTACGGGGAAGTCATCCCCCGATATGCAGCCTTCGACAAAGCCCACCGGGAGGACCACGCCCTGGCTGTCGTCGAGCGTGCGCTGTCGATGGGCCGGCAGTATGATATCAGCGAGGAGATGCTCCTTGCGGCAGCCGCCTGTCACGACCTGGGCTTGGCCGTGGACCGGCAGACACACCATCTGGAAAGCGGACGTATCATCCGTGCCGACAAACGGATCACGGAGTGGTTCACGGCGGAAGAGATAGAGACCGTCGCCCAGGCGGCAGAAGACCACCGCGCGTCGGCAAAGACCCCTCCCAGGAGCATCTACGGCCGCCTTGTGGCCGAAGCCGATCGTATGATTGTTCCCGAAACTATCATACGCCGCACCGTCCAGTTCAGCCTTTCCCATTATCCCGAGCTGGACCTGGAAGGCCATTGGCGGCGCACCGTGGAGCATCTCCACGAGAAGTATGCCGAGGGGGGCTACCTCTGTCTGCTTATCCCCGGCTCGCCCAACGAAGCACCCCTTCGTCGGCTCCGTGACATTATCCGGGACGAAGCCCGGCTCCGCTCCATCTTCGACACGGTTTTCGCCGAAGAGGCGAGGCCTTCGGACGTGCAAGACGGCATGCAGGGATAGGGCCCGACTACCCCTTTGTCATTCTCTGCGACTGCTCCTATCTGAGCACAAAGCGGTGGCTTACCTGTTTGGCGCATCCGGCATGGAAGTCCACCGTGACGCTTGTGGGCGAGACGCTCAGCTTGTACGAGCCGGCGGCCGGCGATACGGAATACTGTCTGACGCCTGGCTGGAACGGAGCGTATAGCTCGGGCGTTCCGGCCTTGCGTGCCTTCTCGCTGTCAGAGATGAGTCCATATTGTCCTGCACCCTCGCGCAGGATGCGGTAGTTGCCGTATTCCTTCTTTGCCCATACGCTGTTCATGGTCATCTGTGTGATGCGGCCTCCTTCGCCCTGCCAGTCCAGGAACTCTGTCAGATGAGTGTGTCCGCAGAGGTAGATGGTGTTGCGCTGGGCAAAGCGTGCCACGAAATGCTTGTGCAACTCCGGGTTGGCCGGCTTCTTCTGCCCGCCGTAGAGATACCAGCACGGGTAGGCATTCACGGCCGGGAACAGGGTGCCGTGGGAGACGATGAACGTGTGGCGGGCCCCCTGCGAATCGTCGAGCATGCGGTCGAACAGGGCTGCATCCGGATCGTTAAAGTCAATGACGATGAACACATCGTCGCCCATGGTGAAGCGGAACGACGTGTCGGTGACAGAGGTGCCCAGTTCGCGCGACATGACGGGAGGCATGAAACGGTGGTAGCATTCCTTGGCCTTCGTGCCGCGAATGTCGTGATTGCCCACTACGGTGACGAAGGGCAGACTGCCGCATACGCTTTGCTTGATGAGCCGTATGGCATCGGTGAGCATCGTCTCGTGAATCTCCGGGTCGCCGCAGTCGCCCTGCACGAGATCGCCCAGCTGGAGCACGAAGCGTGTCTTGTCGTCCACGAGCTTGGCTGCACGCTTGAGCAGCTTCGGGCAGCGGCTGCGCCACATCTCTCCGTTGCGCACGAACTCGGCCCGGTGCAGGCGGTTGGAGCTCTCGTTCGGGTCCACATACTTGGCGTGATATACATCGGCCGGTTCGGTGTCATAGTGCGTGTCACCCAGGATGACGATGTTATAGTCCGTCTGTGTGCCTGGCGTCTGTGTCTTGGCTGCAATACGGCCTAGGAGGGTCATCTGGGCCACGCCGGCGGCCGAAAGGGCAAGGAAGTCTCTTCTGTTCATTGCTGTAGATTGTGCTGTGTGGTCGGTTCTTGCGTGTGTGCAGTGGGTCTTCTGGCCGTATCGGGCCATATTTCTGTGCAAATATAATCAAATTTCCCGAATCTTTGGTCTGCGGTGAGGCAGAAAGTGGGATTTCTTGCGAGGAAACGTGGTAAAACTTGTCCGTCTCGGAAAATATCACTACTTTTGCAGGAAAATGCAGGTATGAAACGTTTATTGCTGGTCATCTTCTGTCTCAGCACCTTCTTTGTGCACAATGCGGTGCTGCGCCCCGACATCATGGAGGTGCGCAACCTCGTGACGGCCCATGAGATGGTCGTGGACGGTCACTGGCTGGTGCCTACGATGAACGGCGAGTACCGGCTCGAGAAGCCCCCTCTGCCCACGTGGGTAGCCGCCTGCGTAGAGCTCGTCTTCGGCGACAACCTGGCCATACAGCGTGCCATGGCGGGCGTGATGGGACTCCTGCTCACGCTGTTCCTCTACCTCTTCGCGCTGCGTCTCACGGGGCGTCGCGACACATCGCTCGTCGCCGCGCTCATGCTCATGACCTGCTACACCATCATCCTGCAAGGGCGCACGGTGACGTGGGACATCTATTGCCACGCCTTTATGATGGGCGCCGTGTGGCTGCTCTGCCCCCGCCTCGAGCCTTCCCGAGGGGAGGGAAGTGACAGTCCGGCCCCTTCGGCAGCCTCAGCAAATTCCTCCCTCCCTTCGGAGAGGGGCGGGGGGGAGACCCGCTGGCTGTGGGCTGCACTCCTCATGGGGCTCTCCTTCATGTCCAAGGGGCCGGTGGCCTTCCTGGCTGTGCTCTTGCCTGCCCTGATTGCACTGAACCTGTTCCGCGAGACACGCCTGCGGCTGCGCTGGACCACGCTGCTCGGCATGGTGGCGGTGGTAGCCGTCCTCTCCGGGTGGTGGTTTCTGTATGTCTATCTGCAGGCCCCCGAGGCCATGAGCGCCATCGCACACAAGGAGAGCACGTCGTGGGTGAACCACAACGTCAGGCCCTGGTGGTACTATTGGCGTTTCTTCCTCGAGTCGGGCGTGTGGGCACCGCTGCTGCTTTACGTGATGTACCGCACCGTACGCAGTTGGCGCTCGGAGTCCCTTCCCACGCGTCTCGCCTTCGTGTGGATGGCAGCCGGAGTGGTGCTGCTCTCACTCTTTCCCGAGAAGAAGATGCGCTACCTGATGCCGCTGATGATGCCTTGTTGCCTTCTGATGGCCGACTGGGTGTGCTGCCACTGGAGCCGCCTCACGGTGCGTCGCCTGATGCTCTCGGTCTGTGCCTTGTTCTTCCTCGTGGAGTGTGCCGGCCTGCCCTTGCTGAATCGTATCATGGGCTTCGAGAACCGCCGCAGCCTGGCCGAGGTGCGTCCCACACTGGCTGCGCGTCCGGACGTCCAGGTGTACTATGTCGAAACGGCCGGCCACATTTTCCGTATCGACATGGCCTACCACGTGCAGCATCGGGTGGCCCGGGTGTCGTCTGCCAGCCTGGACTCTCTCCTGAATGCAGACAGCCGTCCCATGCTCTTGCTGGTGCCCGAGCAGATGACGTCCCTCCCCGGTGGCGGCGCCCGACAGGCTGCCGACCTGGGTGTCTTCGACAATAATCCCTATGCCTCCGGTGACAGCCACTATAACCCCTCGCTTATCAATCGTGCGTGGCTCGTAGATGAGCGGCACGCCGTGGAGAGCGCTTCCTCGCAAAGCAGTCAATAATCCAGCCGTTAAAGATATGCCGATTCGCATGCTATTCATCTACGCCATTGGGTTCCTGGCCCAGTTCTTCTTCTCGGCTCGCGTCGCGATACAGTGGATTATGAGCGAGCGGCAACGGCGTGTGGTCACCCCCACCCTCTACTGGCTGTTCAGCCTCCTGGGCTCCCTGCTGATGATTGTCTATGGCCTCTTCCGCAACGACTTTTCCATCCTGCTGGGCCAGACGCTTACCTATTATATATATATGTGGAACCTGCACGCTCAAGGCTACTGGATGCGCATCCGCCCGCGTGTCGTGCGTTGGTTCCTCATGCTTCTGCCACTGATCGTAGGCGTGATGCTTGTGGATAACATAGACGAATTCCTGGATTCGCTGTTCCGGAGCGAGGACATTCCCTGGTGGCTGCTCATCATCGGGTCGCTGGGGCAGACCATCTTCTCGCTGCGTTTCGTCTATCAGTGGTACTATTCCTTCCGGCGCGGCGAGTCGTCGCTGCCCGTCGGTTTCTGGCTTATCAGCATGGCGGGCTCGTCGCTCATCATTATCTATGCCATCATCCGGCTCGACCCCGTGCTCATTCTGGGGCAGAGCTTTAGCAACGTTCCTTATATCCGCAACATCATGCTTATCATGCGAGAACGCAGGGAAAAAGAGAATGCCAGTGGTTAAACCAAACGTTTCATGTGCTGTCTGATTTTTCGTATGATGAGATTTTCCACCGACATATCGTTCCCTCTGCTTCGGCACTCCCTCGCCCTCCTGCTTCTGGTGCTCGTGCCGTGTGTGGTTGTTGCCCAGCAGCCCCTTGCTCCTTCCGACTCGCTGTCCGCCTCAGCTGGCTTGTCGGAGGACGAGATTCCGCTGCAGGGCAAGGCGCGCCTGAACGTGCGCGGTACGGTCTTTGAGAACCAGAGCCTGAAGCCCCTGCCCGATGCCACTGTAAAGCTCACGGACAAGAACGGGAAGCTGGTGGCCGGTGCGCTCACCAAGGAGAACGGCCAATACGTCCTGCCTGCCGTGCCTGCCGGCACCTATACGCTGCGCGTCTCCTTCATGGGCTACCGGGAACAGACCTTTGCCGTGACGCTGCCCGAGAAGGCGGGCAACTTCAAGGTGAACGATGTGCTCATGCGCGAGGCTACCACGATGATGACGGAGGCCGTCGTCGAGGGACAGATGCCCGAGATGACCGTCGTGGACGACACGGTGATGTACAATGCCGATGCCTTCAAACTGCCCGAGGGTTCGGTCGTCGAGGACCTTATCAAGAAGCTGCCGGGCATCGAGGTGGACGAGAACGGGAAATACACATGGAACGGCAAGGAAATATCCCAGATACTCCTGGACGGCAAGGAATTCTTCGGGCGCAACATGGGCATGACGCTCCAGAACCTGCCTGCCGACATCATCGACAAGATCAAGGCCTACGACCGCAAGAGCGACCGTGCGCGTGATACCGGCATCGACGACGGCGAGGAACATACCGTGCTGGACCTTACTGTCAAGAAGGACAAGAAACGCGGCTGGCTGGGAAACTTTGAGGGGGGCTATGGAACCGAGGACCGATACCGCGGACGCACTATGGTGAACCGCTTCATCGGTGAGCAGAAGTACTCCTTCGTGGGCAATGTCGGTAACAACGAGGGGAACGGGATGACGGACCACCAGAGCGTGGGATTCACGATGAACTATGACAAGAAGGGGCCTGACAATAAGGACATGCTGGAGCTGAACGGCGGCGTGAATGCCAACTTCAGCCAGGGCCAGAGGGAGGCGACCTCCAGCACGCAGTCCTTTGTCAACACCAGCTCTGCCTTCAGCAACGGGCACAGCCAGAGCGACAATTTCAGCCGTGCCGTCGAAGCCAACTACAAGGTGGAATGGAAGGTCGATTCGATGACCAAAATTTCCGTGCACCCCACGTTCAACTACAACGAGAGCGGACTCTCGTCGCGAAGCGACAACGCCACCTTCCGTAAGGATCCTTTCGAGTTCGAGGGCATCACCGACCCGCTGGCTCAGATTATGGAACTGCCCAAGTCGGCACGCGTGAACCATCGGGTGAACATGAATCACAGCGCCTCGTCAAGCATCAGTGGAAATCTCAATGCGCGGGTCACACGCCGTATGAAGAAGGACGGACGCAACATCACGCTCGACTTCGATGCCGGAATCGGTGCAAACGAGTCCGACGGCGACAACTTCAGCCATGTGGACTATTATCGCCTCAAGGCCAAGGGGGGCGGCGACTCCATCTATCACAAGGCACAGTACAACGATGCGGACAACAAACAGCGCAACGTCCGAACGAAACTCTCGTACAACGAACCGCTGGCCGACAGGCTCTTCCTCCAGCTGAGCTACCAGTATTCGTATAACTTCAGGGACAACAACCGCACGGTCTCCACCATCTTCGACCCCTACAATGTACAATGGGGCGTGGACTATGACAACTATCGCGACTTCCGCTCCCAGGCTCCGGCCGACACGGCCCAGTGCAACTATACGACCAGCCACTACCAGAGTCACATGACCAACTTGCAGCTGAACCTCATCCGCACCCAGTTCCGCATGACAGTCGGGGTTGACGTCACCCCGCAGTTCAACGAGGTGAACTACACGAAGGGCTACAAGCATCATGAAGTGAAGCGCCATGTGGTAAACGCTGCACCGACACTCAACTTCAGGTATCGCTTCTCGCGGCAGGAGTCGCTCGACGTGCGCTATCGGAGCCAGACGGGCCAGCCCACCATCACCGACCTGATTCCCGACACGCTGAACAATACCAACCCGCTGAACGTCCGCCTGGGTAACCCGGGACTGAAGCCCTCGTTCACCCAGACGTTCAATGCAAACTATAACCGCAGTGTGCCCAAGCTGCAGCGAAGCATGGCCGCCACCGCCTCGTTCAATACCACGCAGAACAGCGTGAGCAACATGACGCAGTATGACGACGAGACGGGCGGTCGCGTTACGCGCCCCGAGAATATCAACGGTAACTGGAGCGGCAACGTGGGCGTGAACTTCAACACGGCCTTCCGCCGTAACCAGCACTTCCACTTCAATACCAATTCCCAGGGGAGCATGACGAACTCCCTGGCCTATGTCTATATCTCGAAGGAGAAGGCCACACGCAAGGCACGCACCCGCGGACTGAATGCCAGTGAGTCGGTGCGCTTCAGCTACCGCAACGACTGGCTCGACGTGAACCTCAACAGTTCGTTCCGCTATCATCATAGCAGTTCGACGAATACCAATGCCTCGAAGCTTGACACGTACCGATACACGTATGGCGGCGGCGTACAGGTACAGATGCCGTGGGGAATGACGTGCAACATGGACATCACTCAGGCCAGCCGTCGCGGATACTCTGATGCCTCGATGAACACCGACGAGCTGCTGTGGAACTTCTCCCTCAGCCAGCGCCTGCTCCCCAAGAAGAACCTCGTCATCTCGCTTCGTGCCGTCGATGTACTCGACCGCCGTGCCGAGGTGACACGTAACATCACGGCTACCGCACGCACCGACACGCGCACCCGTAACATCCATTCATATTATATGCTCTCCGTCAACTATCGCTTCGGACAGTTTGGCGGAAAGGGGAAAGGAAAAGCCAAGGCTGCGGGAAAGGATGCCGGGAAGGGCGCAGGCAAGGGCGCCGGTCCCAAGGGGCAGGGTGAAAAGAAGAATAATCGTATTGCCGGCAGACCTGCAGGCCCGCGCGGTTCCAGGTAAGGCCCCCCCTTCTCCCTCCTGTCTTTACGTTATTTCACCACGTGGGTTCCTAAGTAGTAGTTCTGCTCCATGTCGCCCGCCCCCTCCATGATGTCGGTCTTGGCACTGATGTTGTCCAGGTAGGTGACAATGCTGGCCTCCTGTGTACAGGGTACCACGGGACTGCCGTACTCGCGCTCGCCGTGGTGGGCCAGCACACAATGCACGATACGCTTCACCTCCTCCTGCGGTATGCCCTTCTCGTCCAGCACGTTGTTCAGCTTGTGGGCGCTCAGGTAGATATGGCCCAGCAGGTACATCTCCGGCTGGGTGTCCCCCTGTCGGTTGTATTCATATACCTTTCCGTAGTCGTGGAACATCACGGCCAGGACCACGCGCTCCGGCTTGATGGGGTAGGGCAGGCAGGGGTACAGGCCCTCGAACATGTGCAGCATCTGGTACGTGTGGTTCAGCAGTCCGCCGGGGAAGGCGTGGTGTACGTTGGTGGCTGCCGGGTATTCGCTATAGGGACGGTACAGCTTGTCGGCAAAGTCGCGGATGACGGTTACGAGTTGACTGTCCGTACAGTATTCAATGAGATGGCGGATGCATGCGTCCCACGTGTCGCGGCTGATGGGGCGGGGCAGCAGGTCGTAGAGCGGATGGCCGGCCTTCACCTCCGACCCCACGAGCATGTCGATTCCGGCACACGACTTCTTGCCCGCATTGTCCTTGATGGAGGCAAAGCGCACCGTCTGGCCCACCGCAGGCCCGGCCGTGGGCATCACGTCCCACACGTTGATGTTGAGTGTCTCTGTCTTGTTGGCCACCTTCAGCATGACGTATGGCGACCCGTTGCGTGTCGTCCCGTTGGTACGTCCGATAACAAGGAAGTCTTCGTTGTTCATTGTTCACTCGGTTTTATTTCAGTTCCTTCCCCCTCGGCTCCTGTCTCGTGGTGGAGTCCGTCGGGGAAGAGTCCGTTCATGAGAATCAGCATCCAGTACATGCAGAAGAAGCATACGCCCGTGACCGCATTGTCTATCCCCAGCGGAGCAAAGGGCAGCACGCAGAATGAGAGCATGGCGCAGCAGCAGAGCAGCGTGTGTTCGTGGAACTTCCTGACCAGCAGGCGACGCCCCCGGCGGCTGATGCTCAGATAGGACGTCAGCGCCACGGAACACAGGAATACCTTCGTGTTCCACAGCAGGAGCAGTGTCTCGCCCGTTCGGGAGAGCATCCCCTGCAGCCCGTCGGGCATATCGCTCTGGCCCGTGTGCAGATGGTGCCAGATGCTGAACCCTGTGCCGATGAGGAAACCGATGACCATAGGCCAGCACGCCGTCTTGAAGAACGTGTCGCGGTTCAGGAAGGCCAGCCACAGGAAGCTGCCGCAGAGCGGCAACGTGATACCGTCGTGCGTGTAGGAGCAGAAGATGCCCATGAGCAGCATCAGCAGGTAGCCCCAGCGGAAGTCCCGCGTATGGATGCGTTCATACTGACCGATGAAGAAGGGCACGATGCATTGCGACGACAGCTCCAGCATCGCCTCCTCGTCGCGGGCAAAGGCGTTTTCCGCACCCGGCAGGAAGAAGAGTATGAAGAGGGCCGTACACGCCACCTTTGCCACGCTGCCGCCCGTGCCTGCCAGCTGTGCCGAGAGATAGACCAGCAGCGTGAAGAGCAACGCACAGACGGGGATGACCACTGCCGGCTCCCACACCATCCATTCGTGTGTAGGCAACAGTGCCATCATCAGCCCTACGAGCACGAAGATGCACAGGTACGTAACGGCTATTTTCCATTTCATCGTTTTGCAAATGGGTGATTCCCCTTTATATAAGGTTGCTTGTATGCGTTGGCAAAGTTACATTTTTTATTCGACTCGGCAAGGGAATGTGCCAAAAAGATTGTCCGAAACGGATAAGCGAATCTAACTTATGCAGTCTCTTAGCTCCCCGTCGTATGCCATTTTCCCTCTCGGAGGTCCAAGGGAGGTGTAAGGGAGATCTATCGGAGGTGTACGCTTCCCCGATAGCGTATGGAACATTTTTTCCGGCTCAGCAATAAGGGGACAGAATCCATTTTTTTATTGCTTTCGCAAGGAGATGGCAAGTACTTCGCAAGGAGATGGCAAGGAGTAGGCATACCCAAACAGCCTGTTTGAGTATGCTTAGAGTATGCCTGAAGTATGCCTGTGGGATAGGAAGTCGGGTCCAAAAGGAGATGAAGCTGGGTCCAGAGGGAGATGAAGCTGGGTCCAGAAGGAGATGAAGCTGGGTTCGGAGGGAGATGGAGCCGGGTGTAAAAGAAAAATGCCCCGGGGCGTCTGGTTAGCCGGCCCGAGGCGTCTAATCGGACGGCCCGGGCCGTCCAGCCGTCCGCCCCGAGCCGTCTCAAGTCGAAATCTTCCCCGTTTTTCCCCGTCCAGAGCTGCGATTCGGCTGCAAAGATACAGCAAGAAGAAGGCGATTGCAAGACTCCGACGGCCTATTTTCTCGCTGCTGTCTTTTTCTCACTCTTATCTCTTTCCGTATGCCGTTGCGGCCTTCGTGTCTCGCTGAACTTTTGGGAAGGAAGCGTTCTTGCCTGCGCCTCGCATCACATTCTGTCAGTCGGGAACTGACATTTTGTCGCGTCTGACGTTTTGGCACATTGTTCGTTCGTTATCGGATGGAACGCGAAGGGGACGGCTCCCCGGAAGCGGTCCAATCCAATATACGCGCAAAACAGAAATAAAGTATAACATCAAAAACAAACAGCTATGAACATTAAACCTTTAGCAGACCGCGTGCTCATCGAACCGGCACCGGCAGAGACGAAGACAGTGGGCGGCATCATCATTCCTGACACCGCCAAGGAGAAACCCCTCAAGGGAACTGTGATTGCAGTGGGCAAGGGCACGAAGGACGAGGAAATGGTGCTCAAGGAAGGCGACCACGTGCTCTATGGCAAGTATGCCGGCACGGAGCTGGAGCTGGACGGAAAGAAGTACCTCATCATGCGCCAGAGCGACGTGGTGGCAATCCTGGGTTAAGAATCGTGTTAAATACATTAATTAAATAAGGAGAATAGAATCATGGCAAAAGATATTAAATTCAACATAGAGGCCCGCGAACAGATGAAGAAGGGCGTGGACCAGCTGGCAAATGCAGTGAAGGTGACCCTTGGCCCGAAGGGCAGAAACGTGATCCTGGAGAAGAAGTTCGGTGCACCGCAGATTACGAAGGACGGCGTGACCGTGGCCAAGGAAGTGGAACTGGCCGACCCGTTCCAGAACGCCGGCGCTCAGCTGGTGAAGAGCGTGGCCAGCAAGACTGGCGACGATGCCGGCGACGGCACCACGACGGCCACCGTGCTGGCACAGGCTATCGTGCGTGAGGGACTGAAGAACGTGGCCGCCGGTGCCAACCCCATGGACCTGAAGCGCGGTATCGACAAGGCCGTGGCTGCCGTGGTGGAGAACATCAAGAGCCAGGCCGAACAGGTGGGCAGCGACTATCAGAAGATAGAGCAGGTGGCCACCGTCAGCGCCAACAATGACCCGGAGATCGGTAAACTGCTGGCCGACGCTATGCAGAAGGTATCGAAGGACGGCGTCATCACCATTGAGGAGGCTAAGGGTCGCGACACCACCATCGGCGTGGTAGAGGGCATGCAGTTCGACCGCGGCTATCTGTCGGCCTACTTCGTGACGAACCCCGAGAAGATGGAGTGCGAGATGGAGAATCCCTACATCCTCATCTATGATAAGAAGATCTCGAACCTGAAGGACTTCCTGCCCATCCTGGAGCCCGCCGTACAGACCGGCCGTCCTCTGCTCGTAATTGCCGAGGACGTGGACAGCGAGGCACTGACCACCCTGGTGGTGAACCGCCTGCGTACTCAGCTGAAGATCTGCGCCGTGAAGGCTCCTGGCTTTGGCGACCGTCGTAAGGCCATGCTGCAGGATATCGCCACGCTGACCGGTGGTATCGTGATCAGCGAGGATACGGGCCTCAAGCTGGAGCAGGCCACCATCGAGATGCTGGGTTCCTGCGACAAGGTGACCATCACGAAGGATAACACCACCATCGTAAGCGGTCACGGTGATCCTCAGCTCATCAAGGACCGTGTGGCTCAGATCAAGAACGAGCTGGAGAACACCACCAGCAGCTATGACAAGGAGAAGCTGCAGGAGCGTCTGGCTAAGTTGAGCGGCGGTGTGGCTGTGCTCTATGTGGGCGCTCCCAGCGAGGTGGAGATGAAGGAGAAGAAGGACCGCGTGGACGATGCCCTGTGTGCCACACGTGCAGCCATCGAAGAGGGTATCATCCCCGGTGGCGGCGTAGCATACATCCGTGCACAGAAGGCTCTGGAGGGCCTGAAGGGCTGCAATGCCGACGAGACCACGGGTATCCAGATCGTGCGTCGCGCCATCGAGGAGCCTCTGCGCCAGATCGTGGAGAACGCCGGCCTGGAGGGCAGCGTGGTGATCAACAATGTACGCCAGGGCGAGGGCGACTACGGCTACAACGCCCGTGAGGACTGCTACGAGAACATGAAGAAGAGCGGTATCATCGACCCGGCCAAGGTGACCCGCGTGGCCCTGGAGAACGCAGCCAGCATCGCCGGCATGTTCCTGACCACCGAGTGTGTCATCTGCGAGGCCAAGGAGGAGAAGCCCGAGGCACCCATGGGCGGAGCTCCCGGCATGGGTGGCATGGGCGGCATGATGTAATCATACGCATAAGAATATACAGAAAAGAGGGACGGAATGTCGAATGCGGCATCCCGCCCCTCTTTTCTTTTGTCAAGGTTTTGCCCTTTGAAATATTCTTTATAAATTTGTGGCGGAAAAGGAGGATAATATTATGACCGCATCACAAGCACGTCTGAATGCCCAATGCTTTGGCGCATTGCAGATAATCTCGCAGGACGAGGAGTTAATGCGCAAGGCCGTACGCTCCCTGCAGCGAATCGTGGACAAGGTGAAACCCGCAACCGACGACCCCACCCTCATGTCGAAGGAGGACTTCTTCCGACGTGTGGACAAGGCACGGGAAGAGTATGAGAAAGGACTGGGAAAAGAGTTCAGCAACAAGGAGGACATGCGCGCCTACTTGATGAATCTTTGAGCAGCTATGTACAGGGTGAAACTTCTTCCCTCGGCAGAGGAAGACATGATACGTCTGCGACGTAGTGAACCCAAGGCATTCAATAAAGCCTTGGATCTGTTGGACGAACTGATGGAACACCCCCGTACCGGTACCGGACACCCCGAGCCGCTCTCTGGCGACAGGGCAGGGCAGTGGAGCCGTCGCATCACCCTGAAGCACAGACTCGTATATGAAATACGCGAGACGGAGGTGGTGGTGCTTGTGCTCACGGCCTACGGACATTATGACGACAAATAGGCAGATAAATCACAAAACATAACGTACAATGAAGAAAGTAATCCTATCACTTCTGTTGCTTGGCACCATGCAGGCTCAGGCACAGAGCGAGGCCACTCCAGAGTCGGCACAGGACACATCCGAGATTGAGAATCTGACGAAGTATGTGAATCCCATGATTGGCACGGGCGACCACGGACACGTGTTCCTGGGTGCCAGCGTGCCTTTCGGTATGGTGAATGCCGGCCCCACTCAGTATGAACGCGGCTGGGACTGGTGTTCCGGATATCACTATGACGGAAAGAAGATTATCGGTTTCGGCCAGATGCACCTGAGCGGCACCGGTTGTGGCGACCTGGGCGACATCGGCCTGATGCCGGCCTATGGCGACATCGAGCTTAGCCGCGAGGGACTCTGCAGCAGCTACAGCCACGACAAGGAGACCTGTGTGCCGGGCTATTACCGCGTGCTGCTTGAGCGCTTCGGCATCTGGAGCGAGGTGACGGCTACGAAGCGCTGCGCCATGTATCGCTTCGTCTTCCCCAAGGGAAGCAACAACGCCCGCATCATCATCGACCTGGAGAATACCGTGGGCGACGATACGCGCGAGACACGTGTGATGCCGCTGGACGACTTCACCCTCGTGGGCTACCGTCGCAGCCAGGGCTGGGCCAGCAACCAGATCGTGTATTTCTGTGTGAAGTTCTCCAAGCCAATGCACAACTGGCTCTCGGACAATATCAATGCGCCCTACGGGCAGGCCACCTTCGAGGTGGGGCCGGGCGACGACGTGCAGGTGAAGGTGGCACTCTCGCCCACGAGCGAGGTGAACGCCATGCAGAACATGAATATGGAGCTGGGCGAGATTTGGGACTTCAAGGCCGTGGCCTATGCTGCCAGCCAAGCATGGAATGCACAGCTGGGACGTGTCAAGGCCACTTTCCGCACCGAGCGCGAGCGCACCATTTTCTACACGGCCATGTACCATTTCATGGTGGCGCCTCAGGTATGGAGCGATGTCACGGGCGACTATATGGGCTGCGACTTCAAGGTGCACCAGGGTGCCGACTATGAGACGCTGACCACCTGGAGCCTCTGGGACACGTACCGTGCCGCTCATCCGCTGGCTACGCTTATCCTGCCGGACCGCATGCGCGACTATGCCAAGACGATGATGGCTATCTACAACGAGTGGGGCGAGCTGCCTGTATGGCATCTGGTGAGCAACGACACCTACTGCATGGTGGGCGAACCGGCTGTCCAGGTGCTGGCCGACATGATCCTGAAGGACATGGAGACCGGCATCGATCCCGAGATGGCACTGCAGGCCATCAAGGCCAGCCTGCTGCCCACCGAGTTTGGCGACCGCAAGACACGCCGCCTGCCGCTGCGAGGCAAGGACGAACTGGCCGAGCTGGGCTATCTGGCCTATGACGGCAGCGAGGGACAGGTGGTGGCCAAGAGCCTCGAATATTACTTGGCCTGCTGGGCTGCCGCTCAGCTGGCCGGGCGGCTGGGACACGAGCAGGACAGCATCCGCTTCTACGACCTCAGCATGAACTATAAGAAGCTCTACGATGCCCGCGTCAAGGTGATGCGTGCCCTCGATACGAAGGGACAGTTCCGCCCGCTGCCCGAGAATTTTAATCCCGGCCATCAGACAGGCGACTATACGGAGGGCAACCCCTGGCAGTACAGCTTCCTCGTGCCTCACGACGTGAAGGGCCTCGTACAGCTGATGGGCGGCGATAAGGCTTTTGAGGCACGTCTCGACAGCCTCTTTACGGCCGACAGCGACCTGGGCGAGCATGCCAACCCCGACATTAGCGGACTCATCGGCCAGTATGCCCACGGCAACGAGCCCAGCCACCACGTGCTCTACATGTACAATTATGTGAACCAGCCCCGCAAGACGCAGAAGATGGTGCGCCAGGTGATGGACGAACTCTACACCGACCAGCCTGCAGGTCTCTGCGGCAACGAGGACGTGGGCCAGATGTCGGCCTGGTACATCATGTCGGCCCTCGGTCTCTATCAGGTGGAGCCCTGCGGCGGCATCTACCAGCTGGGTTCGCCCATCGTGGAGGAGGCCTCCATCGCCCTGCCCGGTGACAAGACCTTCACCATCCGCACGCATGGCGGTTCCGCGAAGGCTATCTACGTGAAGAAATATGTCCTCAACGGCAAGCAGCTCAAGGAGCCGCACATCACCCATAAGCAGATTATGGAGGGCGGTACGCTGGACGTATATATGACCGAAAAATAAACCATCGTGTGCCGGAGTGCCTACTGCTCCGGCATCCACAAACCATCCGAATATGAAAAAGATTCTCCTTTCCCTGCTGCTGGCAGCACCCCTGACAGCCATCGCAGCACCCGAGTTTCCCAAGAAGAAACAGAAGGCCGACGTGGCCGTGCAGAGCACCATCAAGGATCTCCGTCCGGCGGAGAAAGACCGCCTCTTCCGCAGCGAAGCGGTCGAGAAACAGATCGAATCGTTGAAGAGCAAGCTGACGGCCATCGACCCGAAGCTCTTCTGGATGTTCCAGAACTGCTTCCCCAACACGCTCGATACCACGGTTCACTATAGCAATGCCGACGGCGATGACGATACCTTTGTCTATACCGGCGACATCCATGCCATGTGGCTTCGCGACAGCGCCGCACAGGTGTGGCCCTATCTGCGCTACGTCAAGGAAGACGAGCCCCTGCGCCATCTCATCCGCGGTGTCATCCGCCGTCAGCTGGCCTGCATCCTCATCGACCCCTATGCTAACGCCTTCAATATGGGCCCCACGGGCGGCGAGTGGCAGAAGGACAATACCGACATGAAGCTCGAGCTGCATGAGCGTAAGTACGAGATCGACTCGCTCTGCTATCCCCTGCGCCTGGCCTATGCCTATTGGAAGCTCACTGGTGACAACTCCATCTTCGACGAGAAATGGCTCCAGGCCGTGCGCCTGATCCTCGATGTCTTCCAGGACCAGCAGAACTGGAACGGACCCTTTACCAACTATCGCTTCACGCGCCGTACCGAGGCCCTGCACGATACGCGCTCCAATGGTGGCTACGGCCATCCGGGCAAGCCCTGCGGACTTATTGCCTCGGCTTTCCGTCCGTCCGACGACAGCACCATTTTCCCCTATCTCGTGCCCAGCAACTTCTTTGCCGTGAGCGTGCTGCGCAAGGCCGCAGAGATTCTCAACGACGTGAACAAGGAATATGGTATTGCCAGCGACTGCCGCCGTATGGCCACGCAGGTGGAGGAGGCACTCGAGAAATATGCCGTGGTGGAGCATCCCAAGTATGGCAAGATCTATGCCTTCGAAGTGGATGGCTACGGATCGGCACTGATGATGGATGACTCGAACGCCCCCAGCCTCCTCTGTCTGCCCTATCTGACCGATGTCAGCATCGACGATCCCATCTATCAGAACACACGCCGCTTCGTCTGGAGCGAGGACAATCCCTACTTCTTCCGCGGTAAGGCAGGCGAGGGTATCGGTGGTCCCCACTGCGGGCTGAACAAGCCGTGGCCCATGAGCCTCGTGATGAAGGCCTTCACCACCAACGACCGTGCCGAGAAGGAATGGTGCGTGCAGCAGATCCTCAAGACCGACGGCGGTACGGGCTTCATGCACGAGTCGTTCAACAAGGACGATGCATCCGACTTCACCCGCTCCTGGTTTGCCTGGGCCAACACCCTCTTCGGCGAACTCATAGTGGATATGTACGCAGAATAAAAAGAGAAAGTAGAATAATATCAGAGCCCTCCGAGTAATCAGAGTATTCCGAGTACTCCGAGTACTCCGAGTTTTCAGAGTACTCAGAGTCCTCCGACAATTCCGATCAATCCTCTAAAAAAACAATGCCCGAGAGTTTCCTTCCGCAGCACGGCAGCTACCGTCACCTGCGTGTGTATCATGTGGCTGAGGCAATTTACGACCTCACCTACCACTTCGTGCACACGTTCCTGCCGAAGGGCGACCGCACCGTGGACCAGATGGTCCAGGCGGCGCGTTCGGGCAAGCAGAATATTGCCGAGGGCAATCAGGCTGCCGTCACCTCGGCAGAGACGGAACTGAAGCTCACCAATGTGGCCAAGGCCAGCCTCGAGGAACTATGCCTTGACTATGAGGACTATCTGCGTGTGCGTGGCCTCGCGCAGTGGGACGAGGGGCATCCGCGCTACGCCTCCGTGCGCAGTTATTCGACCAGCCGGGAGTTTGAAGCTTCCTACGCCGAACTGCTGCCCCGTCTCAGCGACGAGGAACTGGCCAATCTCTGCCTGACGCTTATCCATCAGGCCATCTACATGCTGCATCGGCTCATGCTTCGCCAGCAGGAGCGCTTCGTGCAGGAAGGTGGCATACGCGAGCGCATGACGCGTGTCCGCATGGCAAATCGGAATTATCAGAGAAATCAGAATACTCCGAGTAATCAGAATACTCCGAGCCCTCCGAGTCTCCCAGAGTCCCCCGAGTCCCCCTAAAACCTCCATCCAGAAATGAAGCGTTGTTTCTTTTTCCTTGTCCTTGCAGTGCTGCTGTCGGGCTGTGGCCCTCAGCAGGAAGAACAGTATCTGTCTTTTCTCTACCGCTACATGCCGCTGCCCGACAGTGTGGACTATTCGCGCTCCTTCTGGCAGCAGAATGTGGAGGTCTCGCTGCGTGCCCGGCGCGAGATGCCTTGGGGCGCGTCTGTGCCCGAGCGCGAGTGGCGCCACTTCGTCTTGCCGGTACGTGTGAACAACGAGAATCTCGACACGGCACGCTCCTATATATATAATGTATTGCGCGAGCGCGTGCGCGAGCTGTCGATGTACGATGCGGTGCTTGAGGTGAACCATTGGTGCCACGAGCATGCCACCTATCAGCCCTCCGACGGGCGCACTCAGTCGCCGCTCGTCACCATGCGCTCGGGCACGGGTCGCTGTGGCGAGGAGAGCACTTTCTGTGTGGCAGCCCTGCGTGCCATGGGCATTCCTGCCCGGCAGGTATATACCCCCCGTTGGGCCCATACCGACGACAATCATGCGTGGGTCGAGGCGTGGGTCGATGGGCAGTGGCACTTCCTGGGAGCCTGTGAGCCCGAGCCTGTCCTCGACAAGGGGTGGTTCAATCAGCCTGCCTCGCGTGGTATGCTCATGCATACGAAGGTCTTCGGTCACTATGATGGACCCGAGGAGGTGGTCTCCAGCAACGCCTGCTACACGGAAATCAACGTCACGGAGAACTATGCACCCGTCAGCCAGCTGCGCGTTCGGGTGCAGGATGCCGACGGCCATCCCGTGCCGGATGCCACAGTCGAGTTCCGTCTGTACAACTATGCCGAGTTCTATCCCCTGTGCCGAAAACAGGCGGATGCTGATGGCTGTGCCTCGCTCACCTGTGGGCGCGGCGACCTCCTCGTCTGGGCGCATGCCGCTGGCAGCTTTGGCTTCTGCCAAGCCCGCGTGGGGCAGGACCAGGAGGTGGATGTCGTCTTATCTTATAGTTTTGATGGTGCTTATAGTGACTATAGTTCCAATAGTTCCTATAGTGATTATAGTGCCAATAGTTCTGATAGTTCCTCTAATAATTATATTGATTTTACGCTTATTCCGCCCTCTCCCCACGACAACCTGCCGCCTGTGACGGAGGCTCAGGAGGCGGCCAACAAGCTTCGCCTGCAGCAGGAGGACAGCCTGCGGCGTGCCTATGCCGACACGGCCTTCTCCTCGTCCGGGGACAAACGGCTGCGTGCGGCGTGTGCCAACTGGCGCTCTATCCAGCGCTTCATGCAGGAGTATCCTGAACAGTCGGATTCCGTGTTCTCCGGCCTTAGCCGCAAGGACTTCCGCGATGTGCCCTATGCCGTGCTGCAGGATTTTGCCCTGTCGGGCCAGCCGCCACGCATTGCCAATGAGATGCTCACGCCCTGGTTCTCTCCGCTCCGTGCCCGCTTTGGGGGGCAGTCTGCCCGGGACCTCCTGCGCTGGGTGCAGGACAGCCTCACGGTCGATGACAGCCGCAATCCCCAGCAGCTTTGCATGTCGCCCCTCGGCACCCTGCGCCACCGCACCTGCGACCGTCACAGCCGCGACATCTTCCTGGTAGCAGCCCTGCGTGCAGCCGGCCATAAAGCCTTTATAGATGAAGTCACAGGGCGAGTATTCTATAGGGAGAACTCTGAGGACTCTGAGAGCTCTGAGGACTCTGAATACTCTGAGGACTCTGAAAACTCTGAGGAGTCGGAAAACTCTGAGGAGTCGGAAAACTCCGAGTACTCTGATTACTCCGATAATTCCGAGTCCTCCGATACCCTCGATACCCCTCTCCCTGGTACCCTTTCCCTCAAGTGCGACTCTCCGCTGTTCTATTACCGCCACTTCACCCTCTCGCGTGTTACTCCCGAGGGTAGCCTTCAGCTGATGGAGTACCCTGAGGATGCTGGGGCTGGGTACTTTGCCCGCGGTGTCTCTGTGGCTCCCGGCCTCTATCTGCTCACGTCCGGGCAGCGTCTGGCCTCTGGTGCTGTCCTGGCCCGGATGCGCTTCTTCCGTGTCGAGGCAGGTCGGGCGGTCAAGGTGCCTCTTACGCTGCGGCATGATACGGATGAGGCTGAGGTCATCGGTACCTTTGACAGTGAGACGCGCTATCTGCCCATGGGCGAGACGCTGCAGCGCTCGCTGCTCTCCGAGACGGGGCGTGGCTATTTTGCCGTGGGCTTCATCGCTCCTGGCGAGGAACCCACCAACCATGCCCTGCGCGACCTGGCTGCTGCTCGCGAGGCCCTCGAGTCCTGGGGACGTCCCATCGTCCTGCTTGTGCCTTCGGGCACCGATCTCCCGGCCTGTCTGCGTCGTCCCGAGTTCCAGGGCCTTCCCTCCACGGTGCGCTTCGGCACGCTCGATAGCAGCGAGGCCCCGCGTCCCGTCTTCCTCATTGCCGATACTTTCAATCGCGTCGTCTTCCGCAGCCGGGGCTACACCATAGGTCTCGGACAGCAGCTGGCCGACGTGATAAAAAAGATAGAAAAGAGATAGTTCCGATAGTTCCCATAGTATAATAACCCCAAAAACTAAACAGATATGTATTCCGCATCACACGGGCTTTACATAGCCCATTCCGAGAATGGTCCGCTGTCCATCATCGGCCGTATGGCCAATCGTCACGGTCTCGTGGCCGGTGCCACGGGTACCGGTAAGACCGTCACCCTGCAAGTCCTCGCCGAGAGCTTCTGCCAGGCAGGCGTTCCCTGTTTCATGGCCGACATGAAGGGCGACCTCTCGGGCATCAGCCAGGCAGGCCGTCTCTCGGGCTTCATCGAGAAGCGCATGCCCGAGTTCGGTATCGAGAACCCGCAGTTCCAGGGCTGCCCTGTACGTTTCTTCGATGTCTATGGCGAGCAGGGTCACCCCATGCGCACCACCATCTCCCAGATGGGTCCCCAGCTGCTCTCGCGTCTGATGGGGCTCAATGAGACCCAGGATGGCGTCCTGAACATAGCCTTCCGCATTGCCGACGAGAAGGGACTCCTTCTGCTCGATGTCAAGGACCTCCGTGCGATGCTCGACTATGTGTCCAAGAATGCAAAGGAATATACCACCCGCTATGGTAATATCTCCTCGGCCACTATCGGTGCCATCCAGCGTGCCCTCCTGCAGCTCGAGGAACAGGGAGCCGACAAGTTCTTCTTTGAGCCCTCGTTTGACATTCACGACCTGCTGGAGACACGTGACGGCAAGGGCATCATGAACGTGCTTGCTGCCGATCGCCTGATGATGCAGCCCAAGCTCTATTCCACCTTCTTGCTGTGGCTCCTCAGCGAACTCTACTCGCAGCTGCCCGAGGTGGGCGATCTGGAGATGCCGCGTCTCATCTTCTTCTTCGACGAGGCTCACATGCTCTTCGAGGGCACGTCCAAGGCATTGGTCGATAAGATTGAGCAGGTCATCCGCCTCATCCGTTCCAAGGGTGTGGGCATCTATTTCGTCACCCAGTCGCCCACCGACATCCCCGAGAACATCCTCGGTCAGCTGGGCAACCGCGTGCAGCATGCCCTGCGTGCCTATACGCCGAAGGATCAGCGTGCGGTCAAGACGGCGGCCGACACCTTCCGTGCCAATCCTGCCTTCAAGACCGACGAGGCCATCATGAACCTTGAGACGGGCGAGGCACTGGTATCCTTCCTCGACGAGAAGGGTGCTCCCTCCGTGGTGGAACGTGCCAAGATTCTCTTCCCGCTCAGTCAGATCGGAGCCATCACCGAGGGACAGCGTCTCGACGCCATCAAGCAGTCGGACATCTATGGCAAGTATGACACGCCCATCGACCGCGAGAGTGCCTATGAGGTGCTCCTCCAGCAGGCTGGCATGGAGGAGGCACAGCGCTTGCAGCATGAGGAGGAAGAGGCCGCAAAGCCTGAGAAGGCTGAGAAGCAGAAGGCCGAGAAGTCCAAGCCGAGTGTCTTTGCCAAGGTGACCAAGGCTGTGGTGACTGCCGTCACCGCCACCGTGGCCTCCATGGTGGGCACGATGGTGTCCGATGCCGTCACGGGCAAGAAGACCAAGTCCCGCACCTCCGTGACGGGCAAGATTGCCAAGAACGCCACCCAGGCTGCCACCCGCACCCTAACCCGCGACATCCTCGGCAATCTGGTGAAATAGTGTTTTATAGAATTCTATAGTACCTATATATCCTATATTCCCTATAGTCACTATAGGTACTATAGTCCCCTATAATCCCTATAATCCCATGCTCATAGAGATTTGTTGTGACAGTCTGGCGGCGTTGGATGCTGCTGTCGAGGGCGGAGCCCAGCGCGTTGAGCTGTGTGCTGAGCTGGCCCTCGACGGGCTCACTCCGCCCGATGCACTGGTGCGGCATGCCGTGTCGGTAGGCATCCGCACGCATGTGCTCATTCGTCCTCGGGCTGGGGATTTTGTGTATAGTGACCTTGAGGCCGAGGCTATGCTCGACGCCATTCGCCGTGCCCGTCTTCTGGGAGCCCATGGCGTGGTCATCGGGGCACTCACGCCCCAGGGCGACATCGACCTTTCCCTCTGCCGTCGCCTTGTCAGTGCGGCCGGCGGGGTAGGGGGGAAGCGTCCGCTTTCCATCACCTTCCATCGGGCCTTTGATGTGTGCCGCAGCCCCGAGCAGGCGCTCGAGGACATCATCCGTCTGGGCTGTCACCGCCTGCTCACGTCGGGCCAGGCTCCCTCGGCCTTCGAGGGCATCCCCCTGCTGCGCCGCCTCGTGCGCCAGGCAGCAGGTCGCATCTGCATCATGCCCGGTGCGGGCGTCAATGCCGACAATGCGGCGCTCATCCTTCGCCAGACCGGTGCCACCGAGTTGCATGGTTCTTTCCGCACCGATGGGCATACCGATGCGGCTGCCATTCGCCGCGCCCTGTCTGCCTGCGTGTGACATTGCGTTTTGCGTAATGTTGCTTTTTCTGACGCATATTTATTGTTTTTTTATTGTAAATATTCATTCTAAGGGCTCCATTACGGTGAACATCGAGGAGACAGGGTGTAAGCCTGTGACCATCGGCGAGCTGTACGGCTGTGGCAACCAGGCTGCATATACCACCCCGAGTGGTAAGCCGGACCCGACCATCAACATCCGTTCGTTCACCAGCATCGGCCGCGTCTTCGGAGGCGGCCTGGGTGGGAAAGCCATCGTTACCGGCAACCCGACAGTGAACATCAATGTGGCAGAGGGCAAGTGGAAGGATAATAATGATCCAAATCTGCCTAAAAACTATGCCGGCACGACCATCACCCTCAAGGATGGCATTACGCATATCACCCTGCCTGCCCACGTCGCGGGCAAGATAGGCGCCATCGGCACCGTCTTCGGCGGCGGCAATGAGGCGAAGGTGGTGGGCAACACCAATGTGAACATCGGTACCCTGATGGGCGAGAACATCGTATTCGAAACTCCCGAGGAGGCTACGGAAGCCGACCGCACGAAGACCGTGCTTGGTGCCGACATCAAGGGCAATGTCTTCGGCGGCGGCAACAATGCCGAGGTGGAAGGCAATGCCAAGGTATTCATAGGACGATAGTCTTTTGTAAAGTGTATAGTTTATAGTGTATAGTGTATAGTCAGTGGCGCTCTTCGAGCGCAGTTTGAAAGAAAAAGTTAAATAACCTTAATCTTCCGCACTTTCATCCCCTCTCTGCTTCTATTTACAAATATTCTTTGTAATTTTGCCGTCGTAATATGTAATAAACTTTGATATGGACAGACTTGAACGGATGCAAGTGGTGGTGCGGTGGCTTATTTTCCGCGGCATTGGTACCACGCAGAAAGAGGTGGCCCAGTCGGCGGGATATAACGCTGCAGTATTCAGTGCGGTGCTCAACGGCACCACGCCGCTCAGTTCGAAATTTGTGGAGCGCGTCTGTGCGCTGGACTCACAGCTGCGGTCCGAGTGGGTGCTCAGCGGCCGGGGCGAAATGCTCTCTGGCGACGACGGCTTCTGGTCTCTGCCTAAGCCGACGGGCGTGCCCTATTACACCGAGCTGCCTGTCAGTGCCGGCGACCAAGAGGCCCCGCCCTATGACGACCATCACGACTATGTCTTCATTCCCGGTGTGCATGCCGAGGCTTTCTTCCCCGTCTCGGGCTGCAGCATGTCGCCCACGGTGAATCCCGGCGACCTGGTGGGCGTGGTTTCCGTGGATCGTTTTGAACGCGTCGATCCCGAGTGTATCTATATGATTGTCACGCGTGACAACGAGCGCATGATAAAGCACATACAGCCTACGCCCGAGGACGATCCCGAGCTTGTTCTCAGCTCGGACAATCCGCGGTATGCCCCCTTCCGTCGCCTGAAGGAGGACATACTGAAGGTCTTCAAGGTGGTTTATATCGGGAAAAATCTTTAACGATGGAGCCAGCCGAACAGGCTGGCTCCATTGTTCTCTTCATAGGATTTCTTATGTTTTCCTATTTCATCATCTGGAACATCTCGTATCCAGCCTTTACTTGCTGCATGTTGGCCTTGCAGCCGTTCTCCTGGCGGTGCATGGCAGCCACCAGCCTCGGCATCTCATCGTCTTCCAGGACGTGGTCCGGGTTCTCCATGCCGCTCCACAGGCACACGTGGTACAGATAGACGTAGCTGTTGTTCTCCTTGGGCGGTGCCCATCGGAAGATGATCTTCCGTAACGTGAGGCAGTTGTACCGTTTGCGGTAGTTCTCCAGGAGCACGAAGGCTGCTCGGTAGCCCATCTCGATGCTCTCAAACTGTACGAAGTCCGGGTCTGTCTGCCGACCTCGCATTCCTCGCCACAGCCTTTTCCCGTGGCGGATATTCAATGGATTGTTGTTTCGTAGTCCTCGTGTCATGATTGTGTTGGGGGGAGGGGCTTAATGGGTTTGATGGGGTGGTTGATGGGGTGGTTGGGCTGAGTGGGTTTGATGGCTTTACAGGCAGCTGTTCAGTGTCAGGCTGCTCAGGATGCTGCTGATGGCGGTGAGGATCGCGTTGATGATCACGCTCCACTTGTTCAGGTTGTTTTTCTCTATGTTCATGTGGTTTGATGTTTTAGGATTGATAGAAGTCCAGTTTCTCGCTATCCGTCATGCCGGGCGCTTACAGCCTCCCGGCATGACAGAATCGCTTCAGGTCTCACTTTTCGTGTTTCGCTTTAAACTCTAAACTTTAAACTTTAAACTTTAATTTACCCTAGTCCTTCGCCGTTCTCTCCGCCGTTGCCTCCGGTGGTTCCGCCGCCGTTGCCGCCGTTACCGCCGCCGTTGCCGCCGTTACCGCCGCCGTTGCCGTCGTCGCCGCCGTCCTCGGGCTGGAGCGTCTCCTGGGCACGTGCCTCGGCCACAGCCAGAGACTGTGCCTCACGGCTGGGTACGCACTGGAACTCGGCGTCGTCGCGCAGGTCCTGGAAGTGCTTACCAGGCGCCCAGATCACCTTCACGGCCTTGATGTCGCTGGCGCTCAGCGTGCTGGCACTTGCTGCGCCGGCGCACTTGTAGGTGCAGCGGAAGGTGCCCAGTTCGCCCAGGCTCACCACCTTGCCCTCGAGCAGCATCTCGCGCATGCAATCCACGCTCTCGGCCAGGATGGCGTAGATGTCGCCGCGCTTGTACTTCGAGCCGTGGGTGGCGATGTGGGCGGCGAAGTCCTCCATGGAGATCGTGCCCGTGCTCTGTGCCACGGCGTACGCCTTCGTCTCTGTGATGTTCGCCTTCTTGGTACCGGGCTTGCTCGACAGAATGGAAATACAGTAGTTCATCATAGTTCTTGGTCCCTCTCATTACCCGCGTCTGTTTTTTTGGTGCGGGCGGCCATCAGGGATGTCGGGCCTGGGTTGATAATTGATATATGGACTGCGCAGTCTCTTTTCCTGGTTTTCGCGTGTCCTCATTTTCAGGGCTTCCAACCTCACCCTCTTCCGGAGCGTGCTCTTCCGGGCGGTGAAGCGTGCTCTTCCGGGCGGTGGAGCGTGCTCTTCAGGGCGGTGAGGCGTGCCGCGTCGGGCGGTGGGGCGTGCCGTTGTGTCCTGTGCGATGTGGTTTGTTCCGTTTCGCAGTGCAAAGGTACGGCGGTCGGCAGCGCGTTTTGTGAGGTTTTGTGATGTTTGATTAGATTTGATTAGATTTTCGGAAGAAATTCGATAAAAAGTACGAATAAAGTTTGCATTTCTCGTGTTTTCTGTCTAACTTTGCGGCTGAAATTTTCGTCTGTCTCATATATAAAAAACGCATCTATGGATTACAAAAGCATGACCAAGAAACAGCTCGCGCTGGCCTATGCGCCCGACCTCTCCGTGGGCGGCGCCATCAATCGTCTCCGCCACTGGCTTCATCACAATGCCGCCCTCATGGACGAGCTGCGCCAGACCCACTATCGCGAGACACAACACCTCCTCACCGCCCGCCAGGTGGCCATCATCATGAAGCATCTGGGAGAGCCCTAAAGCGACTTGTCTTTTTTATATATTATTTATAGTATCTATAGCTCCCTATAGTCCCCTATAGTTACTATTGTCTCTTATTGTCCCTATATCCCTCCCCTATAGTCACTATAGTTACTATAGTCCCCTATCATCCCTATAATTCCCTATAATCCCCCTCTTTTAGTTAAAGCATGTTAAAATTGGGGGGGGGTATGGCGTTAATTTCTGTTCAATTGTTAAGAAAAAAGGCGTTTTTCTTGTGAGATTGAAAGAACTGTCGTAACTTTGCATCCATAATTAAAGCATTGTGCGCGCATTGGGCGTGCGTGAGGAGGATATTGTGCATGAGAGAGAAAATCTCGCGGGGTCTCAACCAGTACACTAAACGACACACAAACACAGACAAGGCGCTATGCGTCGCGCAGAGAACAACAGATGATGAAAGAGAATAAAATAAACCTTCGGGGTACCTGGTTTAAGGGAGTAGTTTTGATGATACTACTTTTGTTGCTCCCACTGTATGGCTTTGCAGCCGTAGAAAACATTGCCAAGAGTGATACTGTTGCCACAGACAGCGTGAAGAAGCGCCGTGTCGTGTTGCGCACCAACCTGCTATACTGGGCCACCCTCTCGCCCAACCTGAGCCTTGACGTCCGCGTGGCCGACCACTGGTCTGTCGGACTCAACTACGGGCGTAACTTCATCCCCTTGCGCAATACGGTCGAGCATCCCCACACACGTCGGTTGCGCCATCGCTTCATCTCGCCCGAGGTGCGCTACTGGACGAAGGGCACCTTCGAGCCCCGCAGCTGGTTCTTCGGCCTCAACGGCATCTACAGCCAGTATAATGTGAGCCGCCTCTTCGGCATCATCTATCCCTCCCTCAAGGATCATCGTCGCGAGGGGCACATGGGTGCCCTCGGCATCTTCGCCGGATATACCTGGCGTGCCGGTAAGCTCTTCCGCATGGAGGCGCTGGCCGGAGTGGCCAGTGGCTATACCCGTTACAAGGACTACGACTGCACCCACTGCGGCACCTACTATGGTCCCAAGAACGACCACTTCGTGATGCCTCAGCTGGCCCTCAACCTGGTCCTCGACCCGAAGCAGAAGCCGCAGCCCGTGGCCGAGCCGCTGCCCCAGCCGCTGCCGCAGCCGCAGCCCGAGACCAAGCCGCAGCCCAAGCCCTTCGTGCCCATCTTCGACCTGGTGCAGGACAACAGCGGACGTGCCGGCGAGCTGCAGAAGAGCAACCCCATCCTCTCACACATCAGCGAATACAAGCCCTACGACGAGACGCGCGTCCTGCGCAAGGAGTCCGGAGCACTCTACGTATATTTCCCCCTCGACAGCACCAACCTGCGCCGCGACTTCCGCGACAATGCCGAGATACTCGACCGCATCGAGGACCTCACGCGCCAGATCATGAGCGACTCCATCTCCACGGTGAAGAGGATACAGATCATCGGTCTCGCCTCCATCGAGGGAGCGAGGAGGCACAACTGCGACCTGGCCAAGGAACGTGCCATCGCACTGCGCACCTATCTGCAGGAACGCCTGCGCATGCCGATGCTTGACAAGTACTTCGAGGTGAACTACGGTTGCGAGGCTTGGACCGAGTTCCGCGACCAGGTGAACGACCTGCGCATCCTCAAGTCGGGTGGCAAGGTCGAGGTGGATCCCGGTACGCCCACGGCAGCCACGCTCGCCGCACTCACGCCCGAGGTGCTCGAGGGCATCACCCTCGATGAACTGGAGCGTGTGCTCGACATCGTCGACAAGGAACCAGACCCCGACCGTCGCGAGCAACGCATACGCGCGATTAATAACGGGCGCACGTATAAATATCTATTGTCCAACGTCCTGGCCGACCAGCGTAACTCCGGCTACCTGCGCATATACTACGACTATGTGCCCGACTATGATGCACTCACCATCAACGAGGCCGTGGGCCTCCTGCGTGAGGAGCGTTATGCCGAAGCCCTCCCGCTGCTGCGTGGCGTCAGCGAAGACAGCCGTGCATGGAACGCCCTCGGCGTAGCCCTCTACATGACGGGCGAGCGCGACGAAGCCATCCGCTACTTCCAGAAGGCAACTGCCGAAGGCAACGAACAAGCCCGGAAGAACTTCGAAGGCATCACCGCCGCTGAGAAGTGATGGTTAGTTCACAGTTCTTGGATTAGAGAATAGAGATTAGAGAATAGAGAATAATGACAGTCACCTACGAAGCAGTTCAGAAGCACCTTGTACGCATCCACGACCAGGACGTACTCCTCGACTTTCAGGTAGCCGAGTTCTATGGCGTGGAGACAAAGCGTATCAATGAAGCTGTCCGTAACAATCCTGATAAGTTCCCTGCAGGGTATGTGCTAATGCCTAATAAAAAGGAACTTATGGATTTGCGGTCGAAATTTTCGACCACAAACGAACTCAGCCCTAAGACGCGTGTCGTGCCCAAGGCTTTCACGGAGAAAGGGCTGTACATGCTGGCTACTATCCTCAAGGGTGAGCGTGCCACGCAGACCACGCTGGCCATCATCGAGGCCTTTGCAAAACTGCGCGAACTGGCACGCACGATAGGGGAGATGACAAAGAATCCGGATGAGTTCCAGCAAAAGGCACTCATGCAGAAGAGCGGCGAGATAGTGGAAGACCTCTTCGGTGACGCACTCCAGACTACGGAGACAGAGACACAGATAGAACTGAACTTCGCTGTACTGAAACTCAAACATACGGTGAAGAGGAATAAAAAGGATTAGAGATTATATAATAATAAGGAATAAAGAACCAAGTAACTAATAAGCGAAAAGAAACAAAGAAACAAAACAAGTAACGTATCTAAAAGTTCCCCTCGATGGGAGAGGGGAAGGGAGGTACAAAGAGAAAACATTAACCAATTTATTAATTAATTTATTCAAAAAACAATGAGAACAAATTTCAAGTTCGCGCTCATGAGCGCAACCGCGCTGCTGAGCCTGGGTCTCGCTTCCTGCTCGTCCAACGATGAGGAAGCTCCTGTTAACCCCACCTATGACGGAAAGGCTGTGAAAACACAGTTTACGATTTCTGTTCCTGGTGCTCTGAATACGCGTATGACCGCTTTGGACGCTCAGGAAGACGAAAAATTCTCTGGAATGAAGGATATTAAGTTATATCCTTATCCCCAGGCTGTAACTGCAGGTTCGGAGGCTTTCACAAATGATGTTATCACATTGGCCGACCTTGCTCCGGCGGGATTGAATCTGCATGGTAGTGCCAATGAATTCAACAGCACGGTATATGAGGATGTCAGTGTGCCTATCGGTACTACAAACTTCCTGTTCTACGGTAAAAAGACTACTACAACCAGCGGTGCATTGACCGCTACCTTCGCTACCAAGGGACAAACTGCTGGCGCTACTTCTTTTGCACAAGTGAAGTATACAGACAAGACCGTTGCAGATGTTAATACTGACACAGAAGGTGCTGGCGTGCTGACTGCTCTCAACGCTGTTGCTGCGAAGATTGAAGTGGAGCGCAAAGCTGCTGAAGATGCTTCTGAAGCAATTTTAGCTACGATTGCCGATTTCCAGACGCTGTATGAAAGCAACACTGCCGGTGCTGCAAAATCGATAAGCGCTTTATTTGAGGACATGTCTGAAACTCTTGGTAAGAGTTCGAATACTAGAATGGCTGACATCAAGACAGTTGTTGATGATCAGAAGACGGCAGTTGATGCTTTGACTTTCCCACGTAACCTGAACTTGCCTGATGGCGCCGTCGGTGTTGCATGTACGTCTCATACTTTTGCATTCTCTGCAAAGAACAATTCGGGTATGGGTACGCCTGAGCTGAATACTTATGTTAAGCCTGCTGAGTTATACTACTATGTGAATACTCCTATTCATGTTTCGTATACAACACATAAGGACGAATATAATTCCCAGCCCGCATGGACTGATGTTGTAGGCCTCTACACCAATGGACAGAAAGTGGCTAATACGACTCGTGGCATTGTTTTGGATAATAAGATTCAATATGCTGTTGCTCAGTTCGTTACAAACGTTAAAGTCAATATGCCTACATCTGGTAAATTGAAAGCTAATGATGGTACACCAGATGCAACGAAGGTTGAAGTTACCAATACTGCGTTTAATATCACGGGTATTTTGGTCGGTAGTCAGGGTGATGTTGACTGGAAATTCCAGCCTGCAGCTGTAGGAACCAATGTTGTTTATGATGGTGTATGGTCAGGTACAACTCCTGCTACGACCACGGCACCAACAACTAACAATTACACATTGGTTCTTGAAACGCCCGGCATTAGTGATCCTACAACGAATCCGGTGGCTGGATCAAATGACGAGGTTGTTCGTGTAGCTGTAGAGCTTGAGAATAATGATGAGGACTTCTTTGGTATCAATGATCAACTTATTCCCAAGGGTGCAAGATTCTATCTCGTAGCCGAGCTGAAGGTTTCGGACGCATGGACAACTGGAAAGCCCAAAAAGATTTTCCAGCAGGATTACAAGACTATAGCCTCTTTCGTTATTAGCGAAAATTCTCTCTGTAATGCATACAACACTATTCCCGACCTCCGCACTCCCAAGATGGAGTTGGGTCTGGCAGTTGATTTGAAGTGGGAAGAAGGCTTGAAGTTTAATAACGTTAATCTTGGTGGTCTTTAATTAGAATTGATAAATGTCGGGGCGGAATCGCCCGCCCCGACATTCTTTAAAAACTCTCCCGCGCGCACGCACACGTGCGTATATATAATAAGGTAGGGAGACCGAAACAAGATGACTCGGAGCAATCCGAAGGAACGAAAGATAAAAAACATAAAGAAAAGTAGAATGGAGACTAAAAGCAGGAAGAAAAGAACGGTGACACCAATCAGAATTGGCGCCAAATCATCGGAAATAAAGAGTGCCTGCGGAAGCATCGTTCCACAGAACAAATATGTCGAGGCGGCGCTGAAGCATCAGGGCTCGTTCATCGTGTATGACCCTAAGTTCATGCTATAGAGTCTCATGCGATATCTGTTGGACACAAACATATTCGTCTTCTGGGCTACTGAAATAGAAAGTCTGTCTAAAGACGTAATGGCGGCTCTGAATGAGCCCGACGCTTTGCTCTACATGAGTACTGCATCGGTGATGGAACTGGTGGTTGGATATAATCACAAGAGTTTCGATACTCGGAGGTGGAAGTCGGCAGAAGAAATGGTGAGGTCGATAAGGGCAGAGTTTTATATAGATATTCTCCCTTTTAGGGAAGAGCATCTTGTTACCTTTGCTCGTTTACGTGTGAATCAGGCACAGGGCCACAATGACCCGTTCGACCACATGATAATCTCGCATGCCATTACGGAGGGAATGGTGTTAGTGTCAAGCGATCGACGTTTCCCATACTATAGACGTCAAGGACTAAATCTACTATTCAATAAAAGATAAACATAAAGAAAGAAAACAATGAGAAGCGGTAAACGCATAATATCTGTTCTGGCAGCAGTGGTACTGATGATGTTACCCTCGGGGTGTGACTTCATGCGCATCACCGAGGATTTGAGCGACTGCGGCACACTGTTCAGTGTCAAATATAATGTGACCCTGCGCACGAATCTGACCACACAGGTGCAGACCGTGCTGCGAAGCCGTTTCGAAAACGAGGTGGCCGACCTGCTCGAGGACTCCCTCAAGAATATCTTCCGCGAGTATGCCCACGACGTGGACCTCTCGTTCTACCCCGGCGAAGAGCGCAGCTTCCATGACAATCACATCATGGACGCCGGTCAGGCCACATACAGCCTGGAATTGCCAGTGGACAACTATCGACACCTGGCACTTGCCAACCTCTTCGACGAAGAGCAGGTGGACATCACACAGTCCCAATGGCTACAGCGCTCATATCTCTCACAGATAGTGAGCGACACAATACACGGACATAAAACGGGACTCTTCTCCGCACGTCAGGATATGAACATCCTGGGCAATGTGGACCAGGAGTTCGACGTAACACTATATATGGTGAACTGTGCCAGCATCCTGGTAATACGCACCGACAGCGTGGGCTACAGCCAGGGCGTCGCATACCGCGACTGCCAGGTGTACAGCTCCGACTTTGCCGACGGCTTCCTGGTGAACGACAGCACCTTCACCCACCACACCAACCCGACGGTGCGCGACTTACGCGTCACCAATCCCCCGGTGAAGCGCGAGATATATTATGCCGTCACCTTCCCCTCCTGCGACACCCCCGAGGAGGCACAGACACTGCCCGACACACGCGCCGACGACAGCCAGACCGGCTCCACCGATGAAGACCGCATCTGGCGCAAGTATGTCTATGTTACACTGCCCAATGGCGATGTCACGCGCACCATCATCAACGTGAAACAGCCCCTGCAGGCCGGACAGGTGATGATCATCTACGCCTACATGCGCCCCGACGGCAGTGTCTATTCGCCCAACGTGGAGGTCGCCACCAGCGTAAGCCTCAAGTGGAAAGACGGCCTCGATATCGAGACGGGAGAGTGATTAATTGGATTAGAAAAAAGAGAATAGAGAATTATAGGAATTATAGGGAACTATAGGCACTATAGGGAACTATAATCACTATAAAGAAATAAAAGAAAGAATGATGATACGGACAACCATCACATACGGCCCTCTACAGCGAGGAAGCGCACGCCGCTTCCTGACGATGCTGCTGGCTGTCTGCCTGTATGGCGCGCTGACCGCATGCACGGAGCATGACGGCCCCACGCCCGATGATGAGAAAACGGTGAACGTGAAGCTCTCCTTCGCACTGCCCCAGCGTATCGTGAGCCCCGGCGACAGTAAGTCCACCCGCATGACGGCCGAGGTGGTGCAGGAGAGCGAGGATGCCGCCGGATTCCGCGGTATCGATGACGTGCACATGTTCTGCTTCGGCACATACCCCACCGCCAGCAGCCGCAAGCTGGGCGAGATTATCGAGATCAACTCGCTGGCCAACGATGCCATCCATCGCGACTCGGAGGAGGACTATACCGTGAACCATAACGTCTCCATCCCCGTGGGCACCACCCACTTCAGCTTCTATGCCCGGGCCACCGATGCACCCTCGACCCACGAGGAGCGCATGCACTACGGATGTTCCGAGGCAGTGGGCCTGCGCCGCGGTGAATACAACGGCAACGCCGCCATCCGCATCCGCCCCGTACCCATCTGCACCTCCACGGCGCTGCAGGGCGGTAGCCCCAAGGGACAGGCACTGCTCGCGCTGCTCAACGAGCTGACGAGCCTCGCCAGCAGCGAGCCTGCGTCAGAGAACCGCTGGCCCACGACGCGCAATGCCAGCCTGCAGGAAGCCTTCCGACTGCTCTCCACACTCACCAACGCTTCGTCGTTCAACGTGCAGTACGTCCTGAGCACCATCTATCCGCTGCTCGACGTGAGCGCCGGTCAGCCCGGCTATGAGCTGGCACAGCTTCTGAAGCAGACCATCGACGCCCACTGTGCCGTGCCCTACGATCCCTCGACAGAACGTCTGACACTCTCCGACGACTGCCAGGGCTTCCCTGCCGACATCCATCTGCCCGAGGGAGCAGCACGCCTCACGTGGGACAATGCGACACAGCAGTTTGTGCAGCCCGATATCCAGAACTACGGACGCGGCATGGGCATCAACGCCATGACCGACTACGTATATCCCATGAACCTGCAGTATCAGGTGGTTTCGGAACTGGTGGCCTCCGACTCCCTCGTGCTCACGCAGTCGCTCATCGACGACATCCATAATGCCGATGGCAGTCCGAGTACTCCGACAACTCCGACAACTCCGAGTGACTCAGAGTCTTCCTACAAGGGATGGCGTCAGCTCTTGGACAGCGTCTATCAGAACGCTTCGCCCGTGGTGCAGAACTCGACACGATCGGTGGCCATGGTGCGCCAGATCCAGTATGCCGTGGGACGCCTGGCACTGCGTGCACGCATCAGCAGCGGTACGCTCTATGATGCACACGGCCTGCCCGTGGACGTCACGAACGGCTTCACGCTGAAGGGCTTCATCATCGGCGGACAGCGCGAAGTGGACTTCCAGTACGACCCCGTCAATGGCGCCCATCGCTATGCTATCTATGACACTGACCTGAATGGCGGAACGCAGCTCGTGCGCCGCAGCTACTGGACGACATACGACTACATCCTGGGCTTCGGCACAGAGGCCGACGACCCCATCTATGTGGCCATGGAACTGGTGAACAACGGCGCAGCCTTCCAGGGGGCTGACGGTGTCATCCCTGCCGGTGGCACCTTCTACCTGGTGGCCAGCATGGTCCCCAGCGAGGGTGAGAACTACCAGTACGGATACCTCGACCAGATATTCCGCAAGGACTTCAACACCCAGGTGAACCTCTCCGTCCTGAACGGGTGGCCCGACAAGGACGGCGACGGCATCCCCGACCCCGACCTGGACGAGCACGGCAACCCGAAGCCCCTCACCGGGCTGGCCACCGCCACCTACGGAGTACCCGACATGCTGGTGCCCGAGCGCACCCTGGGCTTCAGCGTGGACCTGAGATGGAAGGACGGCATGGAGTTTCCTGATATACCGCTATAAGAACTATAAGGAACTATAAGAAACTATAGGTACTATAGGCACTATAGGAACTATAAGAAAGAAAAAAAGAAGAAACCGAGATAAATAACCAAATAACCATTTATTAATTTAATTCAAACGAGATGAAAAAGAATCTTTTGAATGTCTGCTCGGCAGCCATTGCACTGGCAGGCGTAATCGGACTGGCCAGCTGCTCGTCGAAGGACGAGGTGCCCGCTAACGTCGTTTACGACAACAACGGCACCGCTGGTGTGAAGCCCGAGTTCGTGATCTCCATCCCCCGCACGGTGGTGAATGGTACACGTATGTCTAACGAAGTGACCCAGTCTGAGGGTACGGTGGCACAGTTCCGTGGTATGGATAACATCCGCCTGATCTCCTTCGCCGGCACTCCCACTGCTTCCTCCACGAAGCTGAGCGACATCCTGGGTCTGAGCGCTATCACCAATCTGTCTGCACCCGGTACGGTGAACTACAAGGTGTATGCCGACCAGTTCGTACCCGTGGGCACCAAGAACTTCCTGTTCTATGGTAAGGCTATCGACGCTGACGTGGATCAGCCCATCACCACGATGAATGACAAGTTCAATTATGGTTACCTGACCGTAAAGGGCCTCACCGATGCCGAGTTCAACACTCCGAACGACATCGTGTTCAGCCTGGAGCAGATCAATACCAGCGTGGACAAGCAGCAGGGTGATGTAGTGGGCCAGAAGGTAGTGGAACTGCTGAACCGTCTGGCTACCGCCAACGTGACCACAGCCGCTGCTCCCAACAACAAGTGGAGCACCACCACGAATGGCCTGCTCAAGAACCTCTACAAGAACTTCAAGGCCGTGACCACCTCCAGCTCCAGCTCGCTGTCCGTGATCCTGGGTCAGGTGTACACAGCCGTACAGCGCGTGGAGACCACTGATCCCGCTTATGACCTGGCTGCCTACATCGCAGCTCAGATCCGCGAGGCTTGCGACAACTACAACGTACAGCCCGTGCAGCTGAAGGGTATCTACAGCGGCTATCCCAGCAATATCGGTCTGCCCGACGGTGCCGCACGTGTACGCTGGAGCGAGGTTGATGGCAAGTTTGTCGACATCACCGCCAACTACAACCTGGGCAACCGTGCCAAGATCACGGACTATGTATATCCCGCTGCTCTCTGGTACTATGTAAGCAGCCCGCTGAAGGCTTCCACCGAGATCGAGTCCACCGAGTATGACAATGCCGGTAGCTGGAACAACGTGATCTCTGAGGTGTATAAAAGCGCTACCGACGAGGTACAGAACAACACACAGTCTGTAGCTCTGAGCCTGCCCGCACAGTACGGTGTAGGTCGTCTCGAGACCCGCGTGAAGATGGGCGACGGCGTATTCTATGACGGTAACGGCGAGGCTGTGGATGTCAAGAACGGCTTCACCTTGAAGGGCATCCTGCTGGGTGGCCAGAGCAGCGTAGGCTTCGACTTCGCTACCAAGGGCGACGAGAACCAGACTATCTACGACCGCAACATGTCGGCCAACAACCTCATTGCCAAGCCCGGCGTGACCACTGGTGCCAACCACACGCTGGCACTGCAGACGAAGAGCAACCAGGTGGTGTATGCTGCGCTGGAGCTCGTGAACGGCGGCGACGCTTTCATGGGTCTGGACGGTATCATCCCCACTGGCGGTACCTTCTATCTGACCGCCAAGCTGGATCCCACCACGGCTGACAACTATCAGAACGGTGAGCGCGACAAGATTATCTGGCAGGACCACTACACACGTATGACTGTGACCATCAAGAACGGTAAGACCACGCCCGACCGCAATGGCGACGGCACCCCCGATATTTATATTAAGGATCCCGTTACTGGCGTTCCCACTGGCGTGGATGTAGATGGCGACGGCACTCCCGATCCCTATGACATCGACGGCGACGGCAACGACGATACCTTCATCACCGATCCCGATCACGGTGGTCCCGGTTGGGATACCGATGGCGACGGCGAAGTGGACATCCCCGTATTCCCCGACAAGAATGGCGATTATCCCGACCAGCCCAACGTGCCCGGCGGTCTTGGCAACGCTACCAACGGTGTGCCCGACCTGAGCAGCCCCGGCATCGAGATCGGTACCTCTGTGAACCTCGAGTGGCAGGAAGGTCTTGTGATCAACCCCGAGATCTAATAAGGATATCGTAAGCGAATGCTCTCCTCTCCCTCCGCCCGGCGTGGGGGAGAGGGAGTCAAAGAAAAAAAACAATGATGTGAAAATGGGAAAGCCCCTCGGAGGATTCACTCCTCCTGTAGGGCGAGCCACGAGGGACCTCCCCATTTCCTTCACTAAAGAACTACTCAAGCTACAAAGGGAGTGAAACTCCCGAAACTTAAATTAAAGAAGAATACAAACCAATGATGAGTTGTTTATCACGGATGTACCATCGAATGTCCAGCCTGACCATGTGCCTGATGTTGACGGCACTCCTTGTCGGTTGCAAGGATAACGATGCCATCTATGCCGATATCAACAATCCCGAGGCCGAGTTCGACCTAAAGGGCGGGCTTGTTCCTGTGGACGTGATGATGAATGTCTCGTCGGTCCACCAGACCGACAATACCCGACTGACTGATGCTGTCACCCTCCTGGACGGCACGTCGGTACGCTGGGTCGATGCCTTCTACCTTATTCCCTACAAGGTGCAGGGAAAGATTGAGAAAACCGACGCACCTGAGACGGAAATGGTCGACGAGGGCGTAAGCTATGTCGAAACCACCAACTATCATTATTACGGGGAGACCTATTCCATACCCAAGGGTACGGCGTCTTTCCTGTGCTATGGCCATGCCGCTGCTGCTTCGACAGACAAGGCGGTGAATGGCTCCACCATTACCCCCAACCTGAACAATCGTATGCCGACGAGCGATATCTATTTCGCTCCCGACCCCATATATAATAATGAAAGTGCTCATGCCACGGCTGCTGCCCTGGCCGACTATCTGACCAGCATTGCCAATGCCGGAGGCTGGGCCACCAACGTGTCCTCCCTGCCCGACACACAGAAAAACTGGAAGATCATCTTCGAGCAGATTGCGGCCGATGGCGAGCTGTTTGCCGGCTCCTCGGTCAACGTGCAGGCATTCGTCACTGAGCTGTACCGCACCGTCTCCATGCAGCCGGGTACCAGTGACCTTAAGACGGCCATCCTCGCGGCTATCACCGCGAGCGCCACCGTGTCCGGCACCGGCAATGATGCCACTGTCACGCTCAACTCGACGCTGAGCGGCTATCCCGGCAACATCGGTCTGCCCGACGGTGCTGCCCGTCTGAAATGGAATTCCACGGAAAAGAAGTATGAGGTGCAGACGCAGGCCACCACGGTGGCCACCATGGTCAGCCAGAACCGCTATGCCTATCCGGCCGAACTCTACTTCTATGCCAATAGCCGGATAAACACCACGTACAGCACGGTGGAGCGGGACGACTACGAGAACAAGACATGGCTCGAAGTGCTGGATTTGTACCCATACAAAAACTCCACCGTCCTTAACATCACGAAGGGCGTGGCCATCATCGAGCCGCTCACCTACGGTGTGGGTAGCCTGCAGGCCACGGTGAGGGCCAACAACACCTCGCTGAACGATGCCGACGGCAAGACCATCTCACTCAACTCGACAACATTCCCGCTGACGGGACTCTTAGTCAGCGGCCAATATAAGCAGAACTTTGACTTTAAGCCCTCGGATGACATCAACGAGTATGTCATCTATGATAAGAGTTTGACTACCGGCGTGTACCTGCTTACGACCCCTTCGGCCGCCTTCTCCACCCTGACCTATCAGAGCAAGGACGGCAGCCCCGTGTCGCTGGCACTGGAATTTGAGAACAAAAGCAACCAGATATTCAGAGGTGTCAACGGATATGTATATCCCGGCACGAAGTTCTATCTGGTGGGCACCATCGACCCGGCCACGGGTACTGCCACAGGCACTGGTACCATTCCTTCCGACGCAGCGGGACGTGTCTTCACGAAGCGCTACATCACGCAGGCAGTACTGAACGTGAGCAGCCTGGAGAAGGCATACAACGTGGTGCCCGACCTGCTCTCAGCCCGCCTCGAAGTGGGCGTGAAGGTGGAGACCAATTGGATTGAATCCACGGCAACGCAGGTAGTACTGGAATAGTGAGGAGAAACAGATGAAGAAAAAGAATATCATACGGATATTGAGTCTGCTCATGGCAGTGATGCTGATGACGGCATGTAAAAGCGGAGATAGTTTTGGACTCGGCGGCAACGACGACCAGGACTGTTATCTGACCATATACGTCTATACGCCTGGCAATCCCATCCCTACGCGTAGCGATGAGGACTATAAGGCGGCTACCGATGCGGAGAAGACGATACACACCCTGCAACTGTGGGTATTCAAGCATACCGACGGTTCGGACGACGGCGAGCTGGTGGGCTATATGGATGATGGCATGGACGGCACCGACGTGGACCTCACTTCCGGTAAGGTCTATCAGGTAGTGGTCAGCCGCAACTTTGCCGACAATCCCACCAGTGTGGACGTCTATGCCGTGGCCAATGTGGCCGATGCAAATGCCGGACATACCTTCACCCGCCGGACTACCCGTGCCCAGCTCGATGCTGCCACCCTCAGAGGCGACTGCTTCGGAGTGAGCACGCTGGTGCAGAGCGTGCCTGCCGACGGACTGCCCATGTCGGGCGTGCTGAAGGACCAAAAGGTGGTGGGCACATACCCGGCTCTGCGTATTGTGGACAAGGACGACGCCACAGAAAAGATGGCCAATGTCAACCTGGTACGCACGGTGTCCAAGATACGCTTCGTCATCTGCCGCAGCGACGGCACTCAACTCAACGAGCAGCTGGATGAGATCACCAGCATCAAACTCGATGCCGGCTTGATTCCCCAGCAGTCTTATCTGATGCTGAACGAGCCATATAACAACTCGCTCGAGCTCACCAATACGTTGGCCGACAGCCGCATCCGCATCGTGCCCAGCACGTATGAGAACAGCGAGATCAACTTCGGGTCGGTCAAGGCCAAGGACGGAGAAACGGTCATTATCCCCGTGCGTGCCGACGATCCCGCTACCACCCCCTATAAGGAGTCGGCCAAGGACTGGCTGTTTGATGCCCTGAACCCCGACGGCACATCCCGATATGCAGCCCCTGCCGATCCGAATACTCCAGTCTGGAGCGTGTACGCCCAGGCCATTGAAGATGGTATCACGAATAACGAGCTGTACCCCTACGGTCTCACCTATCTGCGCGAGAGTGACAAGATACTCTCCGGCACCGTCACCTATACGACCAAAGACCCGAACGACACCGAGCGTACGACCACCTTCGAGATGACCAACGAGGGCGACTTTGCCCGCAACCATACGTGGACGGTGATGCTCCTCTTCGAGGGCGGCAAGCTACGCATCGTCAATGTAGTGGATGTCGGCGTGCGCTCGTGGAATACGATGTCGGAGACGGATCACGATGTGTTCAATTGGTAGTTGAGGTTTTATAGATTAAAGATTATAGTTTATAGTTGAGAGTGGAAAGTCTGATGACGAGAAGGTATCATAGAATGAAAGATATGGCGCTGGCCGTGATGCTTGGCGCGATGATGGCGGCTTGTTCCGACGAACCGGTGCAGGACGTGCAGCCCAACCATGAGCTGTGCCTGGCCTTGGGTGCCCAGCAATTTGCTCCCGTCACCCGCACCCTGCCCGAAGGCTTCGAAACCTACGAACAGACACAGCTGCCCACGGATGTCCAGATACTGGGATTCTTGGCTTCGACCAATTCTGCCGCAGAACCCGTCCAGGGACTCTTCTCTCCCTCCACTACCACCGGACTGCCTCGCTGGACGTCGCGCATCAAGATTGACGAGGATGGCGAATATTACTTCTACGGCTTCATGCCGAAGCGTGTGGGCAACAATGCCAGCATATCGCTCAATACTAGTCTGACTCCGCCCAGTGGCGAGACACTTTCGTATAAACATGGTGCCTCGCTCATCATCGACGGCCTCAGCGCCATCTCGACCGACGACGTCTGCGTCATCGTGGGCGTGAAGGGCTATACGCCAGCCAATACCACGGATCCCCTGCCCAGCATCTCGGACGCTCAGGTCGATATGACTGACCGTCTGGGCAAGTTTGATATCAACATCGTCGGCGACGTGACGAATGCCTATCTCCTCGTAGACCATGTCTATAGCCGCCTGCTCTTCAAACTGAAGATCGACGATCGATATAGCAGGCTGCGCACCATCAAGGTGAAGCGCATGACGCTGGTCTCGGGCGACGGCACCGATTTGGTGAAGACCGTCAGTGCCTTGGTGAACATCGGATTCACGGATGCAGACAACCTGAACCCCGTGGCCAACGGCGGCGAGGGACGCAAAATCACGCTCACTACCCAGGCGTATGGACAGCCAGACACCCCGGCCATGCTGTATGACAACGAGACGGACCCGCTGGTGCTCACTACGACGGCGAAAGAGGTACAGGCATTCTTTGCCTCGTCCAGCGTGCGGCGTCTGATCCTCGAGACCACATACGATGTCTATGACAGCAAGGGCAACCTGATACGCGAGAACCAGACGGCGCAGAATACATTCACCCCACCGGCACTGGTCAGCGGCCAGCAATCCGTGTACACCATCACGGTGGACCCCACATACCTATACGTCCTGTCCGATCCTGATCTGGACTCGCCCACGTTTACTATGCAATAACCGAAGTTTCAGAAACAATGCGACATATATATTCTCACCACACACATTCCACCGGACGTAGCGCCCACGTGCTGCTACTCCTTTTCATGTCCCTTCCCTTCTGTGTGCTGTCAGCCAGTGCCCAGGACCCCACCCCTGCCACTCCGCAGATAACCATCGGCGGCAATGTCTATGGCGGTGGCGACCGTGGCGAGGTCGATGGCAATACTAACGTGACCATCAAGAGCGTCACCCTCGGCAGCGAACCGACTACGGGAGGCGTGGTGACGGGCGGAAATGTATATGGTGGTGGCAATAAGGGCGACCTCTCCGGCCAGACCACTGTTACCCTGCAGGGTGGCAACATCCGCGGCAGTGTCTTCGGTGGCGCCTGCGAGGCCAATGTGGGCAAGACCACCTACGTCAATGTGGATGGCGAGAACCAGGTGCACGACCTTATCGTGAACTATGTATATGGCGGCAACGATATCTCCGGTACCATCGGTGCCAGTCTGGACAAGACCGATGTCGGCACCGACAAGGTGCGCTTCACGCCTGAGGTGAACACAGGCTCCAGCACAGTCGTCAACAACCTCTTCCAGGCGTATATCAAAACCACCCCGGAGGCCACCGGCATGCACACCTACATCGGCCAGATGTTTGGTGGCGGCAACGGTGACTATTATTATAATCTGGTGAACGATGCCGGTGACAGCAAGACATACAATGTCTTCCGCCAAGAGCCGGATGACCCCACGGTGGTCGATGAGAACGATCCCAACTACCTGGGCCAGGTGGGCAGCAAGCCCGAACTTAGCAAGACCTATCTGCAGATCAACGGCGGCACCTATGGCTATGTCTATGCCGGCGGTAATGCCGTGACGGTGCAGGAAAACGCTGTCATCAGCATCAACAACCAAAGCACAGACATAACCCATGCGGTAACCACGCCCACTGGCACCCTGAACATTGCCGACTATACCAGAGTGGAGAACCTCAATACGACGAATCTGGCCAGCAACAAGGTTGATCTCCGCCTCCTGTCCATGGGCATCAACATCTCCACCTTCACCAACGACTATCACTTCATCCGCGTCTTTGGTGGTAACAACAAGGAGGACTCTAAGATACGTCCCACCTGGAACCTGCAGAAAGGCTCCATCTACAACCTCTACAGCGGCGGCAACGAGGGTCGTATGACGCATGCATACGGCCTTCTGCTGGATATTGCCGAGACGTCGGAGATCGAGGTGGTCAATGTGTATGGCGGCTGCCGCAAGGCCGACGTCTATCCTATGAATGCCCAGGGCGAGTATCAGGAAACTGTGGGTTCGCTCTCCGAGGCAGGCTATCGCTTCCCCGATAATGCACCGGCACGTGTGCTTGTCAAGGGCGGCAAGGTGACGAATGTCTATGGCGGCAATGACATCTCGGGTATGGTATGGGGTGGCTCGGCCGTCGGTGTCTTCACCAGCATCAGCGGCGACATCTATGGCGGCGGCAACGGCTCGTATGCCTATACCGACAACCCTGAACTGAAAAACGACATTATCTGGGGCGACTTCTACTACAAAGCCGATGATCAGTTTGCCCGATTCAACATGACACCCACTGACGCGTCCGATGCACAGTTGACCTCTGCCGAGGCCTTGACGCTCTATCGTCCCACCACCGAGGCGGTGACGGTGTATGTGAAGGGTAAAGATGAACAGCACCCCACGCAGATTGGCGGTTCCATCTATTGCGGCGGCAACAGTGCCTCGCTTCATCATCATGACCGCAATAATGATGCCAAGTCCACCCTGCAGATCGGTTCCTACGTGATGTCCGATCAGGTGTTCATGGGTAACAACGGACTCCACATGGTGGATACGAACATCCTGAAGATGTATCAGGAAACTGTGATCAATGACAAGGCCGAGACCAAGGACTTCAGCACGCTGACTTTCGCTTCCAGCTCTCCCCAGTTCAAGGCCTACATGGAGGGCGCCACCATGAACATCAAGCCCGAGGTGAAGTTCGCCAGTGACTATGTGGACTATTCCACCCAGTTCGGCTCTTTCTATTGCGGCGGAAACCGTGGCAGTATGATCTATTCGGGCACCAACACGCTCGACTTCACCCCCAAGATTATCATTTTCGACAAGCTGGTGGGTGGCTGCAAGGATGCCAATGTCGATGCCACGGCATATAATGTACGCTACGAGGGCGGCATCCTGGGTTCGGCAGCAGAGCAGGAAACAGCCGCCAACGGCAAGACCGCCTTCCAGGACGAGAATGGCGACAAGAAAGACCGCCTCGTCTTGAACTTCAATGGCGTGAAGATTCAGCCCAAGCGCTGGGTGGTCAAGAGAAACAGCAATTATGAAGTGCTTTATACGCACAGTGACGGCACGGAAGACACCACCCAGGGCACCGATGGCCAGGTGAGCTATGTCCTCACCACCGGCGCTACCGGCGACCCCTACGCTGCCGGTTATCGCCAACTGGAATGGAACACGTATGACATCCGTACGGACAAGGATGTGGACGTGCCGGAATTGACGGGCGAGTTGGAGATTCATTCGACCAATCCCAGCAATGCAGCCCTGGACGAGTTCAACCGTCGTCTGCGTGGCGGTAACATCTATGGCGGATGCTACAACTCCGGCCATGTGAACGGTAACGTGGTCATCAATCTCGAAGGCTCCATCCACGAGATCAGTGAGATTTTCGACGAGGCCACGCCCATCGATGGTTCTGAGGATATCCTCTACGGACACGAAGGCTACAAGATCCACTCGCGCCACTCTGGCGTTCTCAGGGACGAGCAGGCTATGGAGGTGCTCGGTCACGCGCTGAACGTCTTCGGTGGCGGCTTCGGCCGTGATGCCGAGATATGGGGCAGCACCACCGTCAATCTGAAGAAGGGCTACACCTTCCAGATCTTCGGCGGCGGCGAGGAAGGAGCCGTCGGCCGCAAGATCATGGAAGACGACGGCGTCACCCCAAAGAAGGACGCCCTCGGACGCTATGTCTATTGGTATGATCCCGCCTACAGCACCTACCTCAACCTCTGTGACGTGAGCGAGAAGGCCGGTGTGCCCCGTGGCGAAGAGAACTGGGAGATTGCCGAGTGCGAGTTCATGTATGGCGGCGGATTCGAAGGCCCCATCGCCGGCAACACCCATGTCAACCTGGGCAACGGACGTGTCTTCAACTCCTTTGCCGGCTCCTGTAATGCCGACATCTTGGGACACACCGAGACCTATATCGGCCGCAACAGCAATGACGACAGCGACCTGGGAGTACCCTGGGTGCGCGACCATGTATATGGCGGCAACGACCTTGGTGGACGTATCCTGGGCGAGCTGCGTGCCGACGAGGTGACAGCCACAGGCGATGTCGAGAATGCGGCACGGGCAAAGGCCGACTGCGACCTCTCAGCCCGTGTGAAGGCCGAGACACTCGACCGCGTATATCAGTATGATGCAGGCAGCAATCCCAAGCCCGCCGTGCTCACTGCCTCGGCCTATGTGGAGTACCTGCAGGGCCGCGTCGGAAACATCTTCGGCGGATGCTATGGCGACTATGACTATACCAATGACCTCTATAATGCCTACACCTATACCACCAAGGATAACAACACTAACTTCCTTGGCCAGAACAAGGAGGGCTTCTCCAAGCCTCGCATGGGAAGCACCTTCGTCTATTTCCGTCCGCTCGAGACATCGAACACCCAGAGCGTGTCGCGCATCTTCGGTGCCGGACAGGGTCATACAGGCATGAAGGCCGACAAGTCCTATCCCGACGAGGCCGATTTCTATGTGCGCAGCGCTCATCGCGACTCCATGCAGAACGGCAGCTATGTCCTCATCGACATCCCGCAGGTGGCAGATACCGATGGCAAGATGAAAGAGAGTGAGGAGTTCAAGTCACTGGTAGTCTTCGGCGCCGGCTCCAACTGCGGCTTGGGCATGGGTGTGGATCCCCAGAAGGCCAAGGACAATGACCCCATGGACACCAAGGCAGGAGAGTCCGGCATTGAGGCCGCTGCAGTGGTCGATCTGGTGCGTGGACGTATCACCTCGGCCTTCGGTGGCAGCTACAACGAGGGCATCACACGCCGCACCATCGTCAATGTGCCCACCGAGTCCACCATCTATGCCCGCAGCATCTTCGGCGGTGCCTATGGTCTGGACAATGTGCTGCCCTGCGACGTGTATGAGAGCAACGTGAACTATAACAGCCCGAAGGCTTGGCTGGAGGACCGCCAGGATGGCACTAACGGGAAAGCCGATAACCCCATCCAGGGTGTCTTCGGCGGTAACAACAATGCCCGTCGCACCCTCTTCAGCCGCGTGAACATCAACAGCCGCCTCACGGTGGATGCAAATAACTATACAGGCTATGCCTACGGCGGTGGCCTTGGCGAGAACACCTGGGCACAATATACCGAGGTGAATGTCAACGACGGCTCTAATTTATATAAGGTATATGGCGGCGGCTGCAAGGGTAAGGTGCTCAACCGCGCTTCCCTCCTGGCATGGAACCAGCAGCGCGTCAGCAATGGAGATCCCAGCATGATTCTGGTGCTGGGTCGCGGCTATGACCCTACGACTGATAGCGAGGACGAGCGCGAGAAGGCCTACGGCCTGGGCAACGACCTGGCTAAGTGGAGCCCGCTGGCTCTCGACATCGATGCCGGACTCGTCAAGGAAGATCCAGATGAAAGGATTATCAAGCAGAAGTATAACACCAATGTCTATATCAACGAGGGCGGCTATGTGGGCGGCTACAGCTACGGTGGCGGGTTTGGTGCCGATGCCGTGGTATGCGGCACCACGAACATCGAGTTGCTGGGCGGCCATGTGGCTCATGATATCTATGCTGCCGGCGAGAGTGGCCCCGTGTACAACTTCTTCCTGCCCAATGTGACCGAGACCGATCCGAACTATTTCGTGGCCACTACCAATGCCTACGTCCGTGGCGGCACGGTGCGTAATGTCTATGGCGGCGGATGGCGCGGCAATGTGGGCTACCACGACATGACCACGACGGCTACCACCACCGACGTGCTGGGACAGGCCAATGTGATTGTCGGCAACCTCAGCGCCAATCCCACCTATCTCAACGGAGACCCTGCCGTACAGCGTAACGCCTACGGCGCCGGTGAGGGCGGTTCCGTATATGGCACCTCCAACATCATCGTCTATAATGGCCATGTAGGTTACAACTATCAGGCAGCCTCCACCACCACCAATGGCGAGGGCAACACGGTGACCGTTCCGGCCAGCTATGTCGAGATGCTTGACGATGTGGCTCCTGGTGACAACCTGCTGGATCGCAGCGGTAATGTCTTCGGAGGCGGATATGTGGCCAACAGCTACACCGACCGGGCCAATGTGACCATGTATGGCGGCACGGTGCGCGGCAGCCTCTATGGCGGCGGCGAGATCGGCCCCGTGGGCCGCGGTGCGGTATCCGATGCCTTCAAGACGGGTACTCCGCAGTATGTGAATCACGATGCCTATATATATAAGAAGGGCGAGACACACGTATATCTCTATGGCGGCCATGTGCTGCGCGATGTCTTCGGCGGAGGCCGAGGCTTCGACAACTGGGGTGGCGACGGTACCTTATATTATACAAGTACCGAGGTTTCCCAAATGGACCTCAAGGCCAAGGGCTTTGTCTTCGGCACCACCGAGGTGCGCATCCGCGGTGGCGAGGTGGGTACCGATGACGGCATCGCCCTGGGCTTCGGCAATGTCTTTGGCGGCGGTAACGTGGGCTTCGTATATAGCTACGATGGCGCAAAAGCCACCGACGATAATGGCTATTATTTCAACTCCGGGAACGAACTCACCGAGGACTGCAAGGTCGTGGTGGAGCCTTACTGCAAGGTGCTCGAGGCATACGACGGCCACGAGGTGGGCGAATATGTGCCCATCGATGTGCTGGACACCTATCCCAACTCCAGTGACAACTGGGCCAAGCTCGACCCGACGGGTGTCATCATTCACAATGCCGTCTTTGCTGGCGGTAACGTATCCTCCGGTTCCGACCAGATCTCGGCCAACACCAACACCGTCTATGGCAATGCCACGGCTTCCGTCATCGATATCTTCGACAAGGACCTCATCACCATTGGCGACGATGGCATCGGCGGTCTCTATGGCGACGGTAACCTCACCTTCGTGGATGGCTATCGCGAGTTGAACGTCACCAACTACGGTACCGACTATACCCACCTGTCCAATGACCTTACGATTGCGGACTACCAGAAGCTCAACGAGCGTCAGCGTGCCTACTACGAGTTGAAGTACAAGGCCTTGACTACCCATACCTACGAGTATTATATGAGCAAGGAGACCCATGCCTATAATGGTAAAACCTACAAGAGGGGCCAGAAGCTGACGGCTGCAGAGTATGCTGCCCTTGCTGCCGATGCGGAGGAACAGACTAAATGGACAACGGGTAGCACCTCATATACGGCGGAGCAGCAGATCAGCGAGAACGAGTATGACCTGATGGACGAGGCCGAGCAAGCAAACTGGGAGTTCCGCGGATTCTGCACTCTCTACCTCGGCCGTATGATCAACACGCTGCAGCGTGCCGACTTCTGCGGCGTCTTCGGTAGCCGTATCGTGCTGCGCGGTGCCCGCGACCGTGTGCCCTCCGAAGTGGACTACACCGAATACACCATCAATCGTGTGGGCGAGCTATCGCTCAATCAGAATACGAAGTTGGGTTCGACGCATGGCAACTACTTCGGTATCTACAACATCGTGAACTATCTGGGCGCACTCACCAGCGATGTCGATTTCCATAGCACGCGTGTGACCAACAACGATAAATTGGCGGCGGATGCCACAGCCAACCCCAAGTCGTATTATGACTGGAAACTTGCCGACCTGAAGAGCCGCACGCGCAACGACGGAAACAGCGCCAACATCGTGTCGCTGGCCTCCGGCGTATGGCTCGAGGTGCTTGACGAGTCCACCGAGACCGCTGGCAATAAAGTCTATGGCCCCATCACGGGTGTCGTGGAACTCGACCTCGTCAATGTGGCCACGGGTGAGGGTGGTGGATACGTCTATGCCAAGAACGAGCACTATGAGACACGTACGGACAATGGACCTGGACAGACCACATTGTCTGCTGCCAACAATAGTGCCATTTCCTATAAGCAGTTTACATATACGGGCAGTCAGATTGCCATGGAGACCTCTGGCAACTTCGTCAACTCCAAGAAGCGTATCATCGACGACTGCTATCCCACCAGCGGAGCCTACTCGGGTGCGAATGCCGCTCCCGGTCACTATTGGTTCATCCGTGGCGACTTCTATGTGTACGACCAGTACATCTCGGCCTACACAGGTTCGGCTCAGCCCTATGCCAAGGAGGTCACCATCCCCCTCACCATCATGGCCGAGGCCGATGGCAAGATGCAGCTGAAGTCCATCCAGCCCAACCTCTATGCTTACTGGGACGACAACAGCGTGTTGCCCAAGTATAAGAGCACGACCGAGGAAGGCGTCATCATCGTGAACAATGTCTCCTACCATAAGAACGACCCCATCAGCTATTGGACATGGAGCCAGTTGAGCGCGGAGGAGCAGGAGATGTTCGTCGCCGATGAAACCTACGTCTGCAGCCACACGGCTACATACGGTAGTAAGACCTACACCGAGGGTGAAGTATATACAAGCCAGCCCAGTGACTTTGGCATCTATGTCTGCACTCAGGAATATGAAGTCAAGGAAGGCGATAACGTAATCAGGCACCAAGCAGGCGAGGTGCTCACCGGCGCTCAGTATGAAGCCCTGGACGAGATCACCAAGGGACGCTATGCTGCCGTCTTCAATCGTTCCAACATCGTCACCCACGAGGACGGCTTCGTGCTCACTGTGGATTGGAACAACCCCGACGTCTGGAACGACTATTACCACAAGGTGGGTGCTGCCACCACGGAGAATCCGGCCACGGTGCGCTCATCGGCATATGCCGCAGGCGTCGTTCCTAATGGCTATATCACCAGCCCGTCCTTCCAGTGTACGGAATCGGGTGTCTATGGCCAGGTAGAGTACGGTCTGGGCGACATCATCGACCAGCCCACCTATCAGAGTCAGACTGACTTGGGAACCAATGCGCCCACGGAGGGACAGGCCAAGTTCGCTGTGGCATACGTGGCCAAGGAAAACTGCAGCTTCACCGACAATGGCACCACCTATAATTATGTGAAGGGTGCCTGCATCACTGCCGATCAGTACAATGCACTGACGGCTGCCAACAAGGCATACTTCGACAAGGGAAAACTCTGTACCGAGACCTATCTGAAGAACAATGACGAGCAGTACCTCTACAGGCAGGTGATCCCCGAGGCTGATTACAACGCCCTGGTGGCTGGAGATGCCGCTGCGGCCAACTTCTTCAGCGATGCATACTTCTGCGAGGAGCCCGGAAAGTGGGGCGGTGCCTACTATGCGGCAGGAACCAACTATGCCGCACTGAAGTACACCAACCTAAGCAAGGCCGAGCGTCAGAAATTCACCTACAACTACGATGCACTCGATGCACTCGTGGACAGCGAATATCCGGCCTACGAGGACAACTCCTACGCCAAGGTGTATGACGGCCTCGACAAGGATTCATCGGATCCCGCCACGCTCTATGCCAAGAGACAGTCCATCGACTACACCGCCACCTATAATGGCACGACAACGAAGACGCTGTCCAAGTCCGTCACTGTGATGCGTAATGGTAGTCCAACCACTACCAACGAGCTGCAGACGGGCGACGTGCTGACGAACACCGTCTATGAGAACGACCTGGTGAACGAGAAGGCACACTATGCACCCATCGTCGTCCAGGCTACCGATGGCTCGGTGCCCGAAAACGTCTATGTAGTCACGGAAGAGTTCGAGGTCGGCGGTAAGTTCTACCTCAAGGGCAATGTCATCTCCAGTGACGACTATACGAAATCAATCGGTTCTGCTAACCAGTCGAAGGTTCAGGTGATTGCCACCTCTACGCTGTTGAACGGCGAGACGCTAACTGGCAACGACGCACGCCGCTACTTCTATTGTACCGAGGACTTTACTCTTGCTTCCACTATCGAAGGCGTAACCGGCCAAAAGGGCGAGATTATCTCGGAAACCAAATATAAGAGCCTGAAGAACGAGCATGCCGACATGGACGAGCATGGCAATCAGTTCTCGTGCTTCGCCATCGATGGCATGATGCCCTCTGAGAAGAGCACGCTCTACACCGTGCGCGAGGCCAGCATCGACGACCTCTCGCGCGACAAGATTGTCACCGTCATCTACTGGTACGAGTACCGCGAGAGCGACGAGACGGGACAGTCCTACGAGACAATCCGCGAGAAGCATATCGTGAACATACACATCCACTTCGAGAGCGGTGAGCCCACCATCGGCCCGCTGCTGCCGCCCAACACCATCCTGCCGGGCGACAACCTCTCGCTCAACCAGCCCACGGTGTCCAAGGGCGCCTTCGAGCTGCTGGGCGGTGGATGGGAGATCTTCACTACCGAGCAGGAGGCCAACACCCACCAGAACGGAGCCGAGTACGTCAACTACTCCACACCGCTCTACTGGTACCAGAACGAATACTGGGTGGCATACTATGCCAAGTCTTATCTGGGCAAGACCTACTCAAACCCCGTGCAAATCTCTGTGGCCAACTATCACGACATCGACCGCGTGATGAGCGAGAAGGACAACCACCTCTATGTCGATCATCCCAGCCTGGACGGTGTGAACAGACGTTATGCCAAGATTTACATCGACGACGAGCCTGCCACGGACGTGAACAAGAGCAAGCTCGACCTGCTGCGCGACTTCTACGACCTCTCGCTCCATAACGAGAAGGATCAGGCGACCGGAAACGCCGTGAAGGTTCCCAGCGGCAGCTTCAAGGATGGCACTGTCATGACCGACCACACCTCGCTGAACGAGCGTGTACGCGGCGGTGACAAGCTGGACTTCATCCTGCGCGGCGATGTGGCTCCCAAGGCCTATGCCACCGGATGGGATCCCATCGGCAACGACACGCAGTGCTTCGCCGGCACCCTGCATGGCGACGGCTACACCGTCAGCGGTCTCGACCATTCACTCTTCGGCACACTCTGCGGCAACGTCTATAACCTGGGCGTCACCGGCACCTTCACCACGGCCGGCGTGGCACTCAAGGGCGACGGCTATGCCGAGAACTGCTGGGTGATGAACACCGAGGGCACTGAGCAGGCTCCCACGACGATGGAGAACGGACAGAACCCCATCATCGGCACGCCCACTCGCTCCGATGGCACGCAGATCGTGAACTGCTACTATCCCACGAGCAATAACTATACGGGCACCACCGAGCGTGGCACGGCTGTGCAGCGTCCGCTGCGCGCCTTCTACGACGGCGAGGTGACCTACGACCTCAATGGATTCTATCTGCGCAAGCGCTACAACGACCATGCCACCGGCCTGACGCAGCCCCAGACGTACAGCTATTGGGACAGCAAGACGCTCACCGACGGCAAGATGACGAAGACCGATGGCAAGTACGTGAACGGCACCAACGACTACGTGGAGCAGCGCTATGGCAACATCGACTTCACGTTTGCCGATGGAACCATTCCCACCCATGACGATGCTCGTCTGGACAATACCACCGAGCAGTACTATCCCATCTGGCCCGACGACTATCTCTTCTTCGGCCAGACGCTCACCTACGGCTATGACGACGAGCGCGAGCATCAGTCCACGCCGTCCCATCTGACGAAGGGCAGCGACGGACGCCTGCTCACCACGGCGGCCAACAACCGCGTATATCGTGCACCGGCCTACTATCAGAGCAAGGTGATGAACGTGGCTCACTTCAACCCCGCTGCCATCTTTGCCAACAAGTCCAAGGACGGCACTCGCGATGCCTTCCCCGGTCTGACGGCTATCGACTACACGGGCTATCAGGATGTGACGAATGGCTATCAGAGCGAGCGCATCACCACGGCTCCGTACGCTGCTTTGGCCGAGGGCAAGGGTGCCTTCTTCCCGCCACTGCTCGACGACGACGGCCTGCTCAGCTTCCAGAATGCTGGCGTGACGCGCAACCTGCTCGTCTATACCTCGCCCGAGACTGGTAGCAGCAGTAGCCCGCGCACCGACAATGTGGTGGCCGCCTATCTGGCAGAGCCCGAGTTCGCAGCCCACTACTCGCTGGCCACTGCCGATCCCACAGGCAACTACCACACCGTGGCCCGCAGCTCGGTGACCGTGCGCGGACACCGCGTGGCAAAGGACAACGGCGCATGGACCTACACTTCGCCGCTCGACCATCTGCTCGTCGACAAGCAGGACTTCAACGCCCCCATCTCCTACATCTTCGCCGGCAATACCAGCAGCGGCAAGCGCATGTGGTACCAGCGCGATCCCGACACCTTCGTGTCGCTGACCGACGGATGGGACGGTGTCAGCCTGCCATTCACCAGCACCCTCGTCAGCACACAGCACAAGGGTGAGCTCACCCACTTCTACCAGGGTAGCACCACTGGACACGAGTATTGGCTGCGCCAGTTCGACAAGGAGAGCAATACCACGCAGAAGGAAAACAATGTATATACCGCCAACTTCTCGCTGCTCGCACCCGACGGCACCGACCGCCAGTACACGAACACCTTCCTCTGGGACTACTACTACTCGAAGTTCGATGGCAAGGACCAGAATCAGGATATCTACCAGCGTTACAAGGACGGACAAGACACCTATCAGCGCTACTATGCTGCTGCCCATTCCTTCGCCCAGTACCCGCTGGCTCAGAAGGGCACGCCCTACCTCGTAGGCTTCCCCGGAGATACCTACTATGAGTTCGACCTCAGCGGTAACTTCAAGGCCGAGCATACTGCCAGTGCCATCACCCAGCTCCAGAAGCAGGTGATCACCTTCGCCTCCGAACCCGCCATCACCATCCAGGTGAGCGACGACGAACTGGAAGCAGGCATGATCACCAACAAGGACGGCTACAACTTCGTGCCCAACTACATGAGCAAGGCTGTGGATACCAGTGCGGGCAGCTACTTCCTGCTCAATAGCGACGGCAACAGCTATGTCGAGGAGGCCAGCGCCACTGCGCCCGTGCCCTTCCGTCCTTACTTCTCGCTGGCCAGCGGCAGCCATCCCGTCAAGGGCACACGCTCCATCGTCTTCAACAACCTGAACACTGACTTTGGCAGCGACGAGGAGCCCGACCAGGGCAATGCTGCCGGCGAGGGTCTGCTCGTATCGGCTAAGCACGGACGTATCATCGTCACCTCGGCCTACGATACCGACGTGCGTGTGACCATCGTTACCACCGGCGGAGCCGTCGTGGCCACATACGACCTCCAGCCTGGCCTCACCGAGACCACACAGGTGGCTCCCGGCATCTATCTGGTGAACGACATAAAGATCGCAGTGAAATGATAACCCGTCGTATGATGACCTATCATAGCATGCAACACCGCGCCGTAGATCACGACTACACGCGCCCAGGCATCTACCACATCACCCTGCATGTGGCAGATGCCCTTGGGCAGCCGTTGGGCACCGTGGTGGGCGACCCCGATGCGCCCGATGGCAGCGCCGATGCACCCCGCACTGCGCTCTCTCCCCTCGGAGAGATGGTGGAGCACGAGCTGCTCCATAGCATCCGTGCCCGCTATCCCATGGTCACCATCGACACCTATGTCATCATGCCCGAGCACCTGCACTTCCTGCTTGAGGTGCAGGACCGCCTCCTCAGCTCTCATGGCAAGACGGTGCCCCTCGGGCAGGTCATTGCCGGATTCAAGAAGGGCTGTAACCGCCGCTTCTGGGAGATGACGGGACTGATGGCAGATAATCGCGACGGGGAAACCGTCACACACACTACCTCCGCTTCGGGCGTTCCTCTTTTGGGCGTTAGTGTTCCCGGCGGTCCCGCTTCAGGCGTTCCTCTTTTGGGCGTTAGTGTTCCCGGCGGTTCCCCCGCCGGACATAAGATATCCAGCTCGGCGAGCAGCGGGAGGCCCTCCCTCTTCGCCCCCGGCTATTGCGATGTCATGCCAGTGGATGCCCGGCAGCTATCCACACAGCGTGCATACATCCTTAACAACCCGCGCAGCCGCAGGCTGCGCATGCAACACCCCGACCGCCTGCGCCCGCTGCGCGGCGGCATCGACACGGCGCTCACCGTTCGTGCCCTGCGTGGCTATTTGGAGCGCGAGTGCGGCGCCGATGCCGAGACCCTGGCCTTCATTGAGCACCGCCTGCTTCAGGCAGACGGAAAGGTTGCCTGCGACACGTATGGCAATCGCGCCCTTCTCACGGCACACCGCTGTCTGCCTGTCGTCTGCCATCGCAGGGACAGGAGCCGCTTCGCCACACAGAAGGGACGCTGCCTTGAAGAGGCAGCCCGTGGCGCAGTCCTCGTCTCTGCCCGTATCGCCCGTGGCGAACAGGACATCATGGACGAGACCGCGAATCGCGGCTTCCCCGTCGTGCTCATCGCCGACAACGGCTTCACCGATCGCTACCACCCCTCGGCCAGCCGTATGAGCCTCTGTGCCGATGGGCGGTTATTGCTCGTCACCCCCTGGCGCTACGAGTATCGCCGCAAGGACGACTCCATTACCGTCGCTGCATGCAAGAGCATGAACTGCCTCTCCCAGGCTCTCTGCCGAACCAAAGACAGCTGGTGGCAACAGCCATAACAGTGTGCTCGCCAGTTTTTGCTGGCGGGAGCCCATACAAGAAAAGAATAAAATGCGCTATAATATGAACCAAGATATTACATACGATATGAACAGAATATATATAAGCCACCTTACGATGATCAAAGGAAGTATTACGCTCCACTGTGGCATGTTATTACGATGTGCCCTTCTCCTCGTCTTGATGATGGGCGTGATGGGGGCGAAAGCTGCGGATTATGTGATAGCTTACACTAATAATGGCACCACCTACTATGTGGGGATGAATGGAACAACGCTGCAAGCAAAGACGGAGCTTGATGCGACATGTGTTTGGCAAGGTTATTATAATGGAGACTATTCTCTAAGCACTACTACCCGTATCAACATCCAAAACAAGAATAACACAAACTATTACCTTTATTATGGAAATGATGCTATAACTGCTTCTACTTCAAATCAAAGACGTTGGTATGGTGGCGATGGTTCATCTATTTATTATTATAATGGCGGAACTTACCGCTATATACATAATTCCGGTTCTACTATTACTACGAGTAATAGTGCAACAAATGCTTTTATTCCTTATTCAGTCACCACAAGTTCTGTTGCAGCCTCCCTCACCAATGTCACCCTCTCTGGCGATGAGACCCTTTCAACGACTGGGGGGCATGACTATTCTGTAAGTGGCACCTACACCTCTGCCACTACCAACTATCGCTTCAATAATGCCGATCATTATGTTCCTGCTCAAACGACAGAGACCGTTACGCCGACGGGCACTTGGACGGTGTCAGGCACAGGTGCATCTTATGTCAGCGTTGATGAAAATACGGGTACGATTACGGTCAACAGCCTTCCTTCAGATGGCGATAAGACCATCACGCTGCGCTGCGTCCCTTCATATAACGGCACGACGGGTACGGCTGCCACCAAGACGGTTACCCTCCTCCGCCCTGTTCCGCCCACAGCCATCAGCACCACAGACCTCACGCTCAATGCCGGCGCCACGCAGTCGCTGGCCTATACGCTTACGCCCTCTGCGGCCTACCACAACGTTACGGCCACGTCTTCCAACACGGGCATTTTCACCGTTACGGCCAACAACGACGGCACGGTGAGCATCACGGGTGTGGCAGCCGGCACAGCCACTCTGACGCTCAGTGCCCTCAACGCCTCAGGCGGCACGGCTTGCTCTACCACGGCCAGCATCAATGTTCGGCAAGTATGCTCGCAGCCCGAGATTTCTTTTGCGCCCTCTGCGCAGGGCGAGACAGCCATGGTGACGCTCACCACCAGCACGCCCGGCGCCGACATCTATTACGTCACGGGCGACGGCACACCCAGCGAGGCTTCCACCAAATACACGGCTCCGTTTGAGGTGCCGGCCGGCACGCGCGTCCGCGCCGTCAGCATTATGACCGACGACATGGCGCACTGGATAAACTCCGATGTGGCAGACGAGACGTACGTGCAGTGCGTCCTGCCCAAACCTTCCATCACCATCTCCGGCAACATGGCCACCTTTGCCAGCACGGTGGAAGGCGTCACCATCTGGTACACCTATCACAGCACTTCATCCTCGCCGCAGACTCCTACGGGCGACAAGACCTGGACGCCCGGCGACCCTGCTGTTTCCATCCCCGCGGGCAATGTCGTTACGGCCATCGCTGTGAAGAACGGTTGCCGCAACTCGGACATGGCCGTGCAGGTGAACAGCGGCGAAGACTTCAGCGAGCAGACCATTGCCTTCCTCTACAGGGACGGCTCCGGCAAAGTGCATATCCTCACCAACACCAACGGCGTCGTCAGCGACAGTTACACCTTCGACCCCGACAAAGTCATCTGGACGGGTACGCCATGGAGCAACCCCGATGACGGCTACGACCCCTACATCACGCTGCAGAACAACGGCCAGTATCTCTATGTCTACGATGACAGCCGCCCAAGTTCTGAGCCCGTGATGGCCCGCACCGACATCGTCAACGAACTATATTACGCTCGCGGCACCTATACAGCCAACGGGCTGGGCGACTTTATCATGGTTGCTTACAACAACGGCCCCTATGGCTATTCCATGCTCCGATACAACAATGGCTGGATTGCGCAGCACCGTGTCGGTCAGTTGTACGTGAATCCTTCCGACGGCTTCGCCCTCGGTTACCCCGTGGTGCAGCACAGCGGCTCAGACTATGCGCTCAATGTTGTGTATCCTTCGGGCTACGAAACCACAAAGGAACTCGTCTCGAAGGGCGGCTCCGTCACCATCGACGCCTCCACCAGCGGCGACTACATTCCCGTATACTACGAGGTGGGCTACCGCAAGAGTGCCTCTCAGTACACCTATCTGCACTACTACTATTATCCTGGTTCCGACGAGCCTATGACCACAGAGCCGACGGCTGCCGACGAGATACGCATCACCTACGAGTTGCTCAATGCCACGGATTTCTGCGAGGTGACGGGCAACACAATCACCTTGCTCCGCGACCCGAGTCGCGACCTGTTGGTGTCTGTCCGCATCGTGGCTACGCCCTATAAGGACGGAGTCGCTCTCGAGGACGGCATTAAGACGGCCGAATATCAGTTCTACATCCTCACGTCGCCGCCCTTCCCTGCACCCGTCATCAGCCGAGTGGAGGGAACAAACGACTATCAGATGACGTGTACGGCAGCCAATTGCGTCATAGAGTACCGCATCAACGGCGAAGCCACGGGCGGCACTCCCAGCCCGTATCACGACGGATGGCTCCTCTATGAGGGCCCCATCACCATCACGACGCCCGAAACCATCATCACGGCCCGCAGTTATCGCGACAGCGACAAGGAGACGTCCGACCCCGTGAACTACAATGTGGGCGGCACCATGTTGCTATCTCCCGATATTGCCATCGCCGACAACGGAACTGTCACTATCACGGCTAACAGCGGCAACTCCTCGTTGCCCGGCTACAGCAATGAGACGATACTCTACACCACCAACGGCTCATTGCCCGACCCTGCGAACTACGGCGGCGACAATCCCACACAGGTTTATTCTGGCTCCTTCTCGGTGGACAACGGCCAGACGGTGACGGCGCTTGCCATCGCCACGGGCTTTGCCAACTCCGCTCCCAACGAGGCCACCTACAAGGTTGCATCTTCTGTGGCCGTTGCGGAAGGCGTCATTACCCTCAACGACTATGAGGACCACAAGTGGAGTTACTATCAGGCTTCGGCCGACTTGCCCGATGGCTACCCCGACGTACTCCATTCTCCCTATCCGCGCAACGTGCAGATTACCTATTTTGGCTACGGCGACAACACGATGAGTACCGCCGATGCTGCTGCGCCTGCTGCTGACACCTTCAACAAGAACACTTCTCCGGTGGACGTGCAGGTGGGCATTGGCGAGGCCGGACACACCTTCCTCTACCATAAGACACTGGAGCGCGATGCCAACGGACGCTTCCCATACGAACTGATACCTAATCCCTTCTACGTTCGTCCCGATTACCGTAGCGGCACGGAATCCACCCATACCATCAAGGTTACGATGAATGATGCCGGCGGCAACGGTTGGAATGGCCAGTTGCTGGCCGACTTCAGCGACGGCACCGCCACCAAGGTGCTCCGTGTGGCCTCGGGCTCCACGGCCACGGAGACCTTCGACGTGAGCGCGGGCGTGAAGGTGCGTCTGACGTGGATTGAGGGCAGCGACAATGCCGAAGCCTCGTTCACCGTCCGCTATTACGACGGAAACACCGATGGCGATGTCATCCTGACCCGGAGCGCCGGCAGCCTTTCCACGAGCGAAGTCCTGCACCACTTCACGGTGAAGGGCATGAACGACGTCCTCTACACGGGCTTCTACAAGTGGCGTGTAAAGAAGATAGAGGGCGGCAGCATCTACAGCGCCTCCAGTGGTGGCACAGAACTGGCCACAACCGAGACCGACTCTGAGGACAATGTGATGCTCGATGCCGAGACAACCTATTATTTCGTGCCCTCCGATGCTGGCGAGACGAACGCCAACAATGCCACATCCATGAAGGTGGAACTCGAGGCACTCTGGGCGTTGGCCGAGGTGACGTCGAGTGGCACGTTCTCCAAAGGGTATAACTCGGTGGAGCGCAACTTCTATATCGGACGAAGCGGCACAGGAACTGATATCCTGACGGGCAGCACACCCTGTACTTTCTCTTCCTTCTATCCCAATGGTACAACAGATGGCAGCACCACGGCAACGCTAAGCGACCGTAATACGGCGCGAGGCAGTGGAACTGCTGGCGCAGACAGCAAGGTGGAGTATGTGATTCTTTCGACGGGTACAAGTCTTACAGGTGCAGGCTACAGCCTTACCATTGGCCGAGGTGTGACCGGCAGCGGCTCAGCCGTCTGCGCTACCAATGTATATGGAAGGAATTCTAATGCCACGACGGCTCAGGACTATCGCATAAGACTAGAAAGTGGTTCTTATACCAACTTCTATCTGACGGGAGAAGGCCGTACGTTCTCCAGCACGGTAAAGGCCAAGGCTGTTTTGGGCAGCGATTATGACAGAGCGCGCGAAGACAACAGTAAACTTTCTGTGGCAGCAGGCGAAGGTGAAATTTATGGCGGAAAGACTCTGACATTTAGTGGCGCGGCTAACCGCAATAACCTCACTTTCGACTGGAACATCAAGAGCGGCACTTTCCATAGTGGCATCTTAGGAAATGCAACGGGCGGCACTGAGAGTATATATCTGGGCAGTTCGCAGGCCGGCAATGGCAATCTTCGCTATATAGGAAAGCGTCGTATCATAGTTGAAGGAGGCAATATGGCAGGAATAGCCGGCGCCATGAACAATGTAAGCACAGATTATGGCGTAAACGATGGCGGCTGGGCCGTTATGATGCGTATCATGGGCGGCACCATTCGTTCGTCTGTCTATGGCGCCGCGGCCTTTGCACAGGCTGTTGGCGACCGTGTTATTGTCATGACCGGCGGAACCGTGAATGGCTGGGTGGCCGGAGGCTGTAACGGAACTCAGACGGGAAGTGGCGGCACAGTGGATGGCGACACAAAAATATACGTGGGCGGAAATGCCCAAGTGGTGCACACCAGCGCCGATCCCACGATTGGAACTTCGAAAGGCGGAAACGTTTTTGGCGCAGGTTCCGGCTATAGTGCAGCTTATGCCATTGGCGAGGTGAAGAACTCCAATGTGGCTGTTGCTGACAACGCCGTCATCTCGCGTGGAGTCTATGGCGGCGGAAACTTTGGTTACGTTGGTACGAACGGAACCACAAGGATGTTCGTCTTGGGCGGAACGATGGGCAGCGTGTTTGGCGGTGCCAATCAGCGTTACGGCCAAACGGTTTACATCACCATGACTGGAGGCCTGGTGAAAGAAGGCGTTTACGGTGGCAGTAATGTCTCTGGAAATATCAACAACGACGTTACGATGCTCATCAATGGTGGGCAGGTGGGTACGGACGCCGACCACCCGGCCAATATCCACGGCGGCGGACTGGGTAATCAGACTCGCGTGCTGGGCTCCGTGAACATGACGTTGGGCACGGCAGCCGGCGCGGCAAAATACGTCACTGTATATGGAGACGTGTATGGCGGCTCGGCTCAGGGACGCACCAACGGAAACAACAATCGTACGGCGGGCGCTGTGACGAACGTGACGCTTAACGCCGGCAAGATTTATGGCTCGCTCTACGGTGGCGGACTCGGAACTTCAACTTATCCGGCCTACGTGTATGGTCCCGTGCAGGTGACTGTGAACGGCGGTGGCGTACATGCCACGGTGAACGACGGTTCGGGCGCCGTGTATGGATGCAACAATGTGAACGGCGCGCCGCAGAGCACCGTAAAGGTGGATATCTACGGCACAGACGCTCCGGCCGACGGACGGTCGTTTGCCTTGGACGCCGTGTATGGCGGCGGTAACGCTGCGGCCTACGACGGAACGCCCGAGGTGAAAATCCATAACTGCGACAACAGCATTGAGGAAGTTTACGGCGGCGGCAACGCAGCGGCTGTCAGTGGCACGAGTGTCACCGTCTATGGCGCCAACAGCATCGGCGCCGTCTATGGTGGCGGACACGGCGACCGCTTTGCAACGCCCGAGAAGATTGCACCGGTGAACGGCGACGTCAGTGTCACCATCTACGGTGGCACCATCGGCAAGGTGTACGGAGCCAGCAACAGCCGTGGGCCTGTGAGCGGCGACATCACCGTGACGGTGAACAAACAGACAGAGGAGGGGCACAACGCTTGCGCCATAATGATTGGCGAACTCTACAGCGGCGGCAACATGGCTGCCAGTGCTGCCGGCACCATCAACATTGGCTGCACGGGAGACTACGTGGAGCCGGCCGAGGGAGAACGCATCGGTTATGACGTGGAGGGCATCGGCGACGTGTATGGTGGAGCCAACAGTGCCAACATCACGGGAGACATAGAACTCAACATCACGGGCGGCATCATCAACCGCGTCTTCGGTGCCAACAACAACAGCGGCAGCATAGACGGCACCATCACCATCAATGTCGATAAGAACAAGACGTGCGGATGGTATATCGGCGACATCTTCGGCGGCGGCAACCAGGCAGCATACACTGCACCCGCAGGCAAGAAAGACTATCCGCTCATTAATCTCACGAACGGCGACGTCTCTGGCGATGTTTATGGCGGCGGATATGGCGACCCGATAGACAAGACGAAGGGTGCCGTGGACGGCAATCCGCATATCTACGTGCAGGGCACTACCGTCGGTGGCAACGTCTTTGGCGGCGGCAAGATGGCCAACCTTACGGGCGGCGTAGATATCGAAGTGACGGCCGGCGGCGTGCAGGGAGACATCTATGGCGGCGGAGCCTTGGCTGATACCAATACCGAGGGTGGCAACACTGTTATCAACCTCTTGGGCGGCACCGTGTACAACGTCTTCGGCGGCGGCTTGGGCGATGCAAACACGGCAGCCCATGTCGGCGGTGATGTCACAGTGACCCTCGACGGCAGTGCCGTCACGGGCACCATCTTCGGCTGCAACAACATCAACGGCTCTCCACTCGGGCACGTAAAGGTGTGGGTGAAGAAAACCGTAGGTTGGACAGGCCATGATGTGTCAGCTGGAAAGGCCGATGACTCCATTGCAAAGACCGACCAAGTCTATGAGGTGGCAGCCGTCTATGGCGGCGGTAATATGGCCGCTTACGAGCCAACCAATGCATCTTCTGAATATACAGAAGTTCTTATTGACGGTTGCGACCTGACCAGCATCGGCTATGTCTATGGTGGCGGTAACGCAGCATCTGTGCCTGCTACAAGGGTGACTGTGAATGGTACGTATGAGATCGGTAATCTCTTCGGCGGTGGTAACGGTAAGGATGACCTACCCAACGGGGATCCGAATCCTGGTGCAGACGTTGGCTATTTGGCTGGTGGAACACCATACGGTGCAGGAACATCAAAGGTTGTCATCAATGGCGGTACCGTACACAAGGCCTTCGGCGGCTCTAACACGCTGGGTAACGTGCGTACAAGCGCCACGGTGAACCTTGATGAGGATGGCAGCTGTCCTCTGGAAATCGATGAGGTCTATGGCGGTGGCAACGAGGCTTATATGGCTGGTGGTGGCAACATCGTACTGGGCTGTATCTCTTATCTGAAGGAAATATACGGAGGTGCGAAAAATGCAAATATGGGAAGCGATGTGTCACTGACCATCACCAGCGGACACTTCGACCGCGTCTTCGGTGGCAACAACATAGGTGGTGACATCAACGGATCCATCACGGTGAATATCGAGGAGACCGGCTGTAACCCCATCACCATCGGCGAGCTCTATGGCTGTGGTAACCAGGCACGTTACACGACGCCTGGAAGCAAGCATCCGACCATCAACGTGAGGTCGTTCACCAGCATCGGTCGTATCTTCGGCGGTGGACTTGGTGAATCAGCAGTCGTGACAGGTAACCCGACGGTCTATATCGACGAGATCAAGGGCGCGAAGGCCAGCGAGGCGTATGCCGGCAGAACCATTACTTATACGAGCGGCACGGAGAGGAGCGTCACGCTGCCCACGCACGAGTCGGGTAAGATAGGTGCCATCGGTGTGGTGTATGGCGGCGGTAATGCCGCACCTGTGGTGGGAAGCACGAATGTGTTCATCGGCACCAAAGCGAAGGTGGAATATACATCGGTGTCCGGCCACACGGCAGACGCCGAGGGTGTGGACATCCGAGGCAACGTCTTCGGCGCCGGACTGGGCGCAACGGCCAAGGTGACGGGTGATACCAACGTGGTCGTGGGCAAGTAGTCGGCATGGATGACGGAGGCCCCGACTCCCATCGTATTGGACGCCCCAGCTACCACATGAATACGGACGATACGATCTCTCCCTCCACATGGCCGAGGGAGAGATGTGCAGGACGACGGAATGATAGGGGGAAAACATAATCGTCTGCGGAATCCTGTTTATACTGTTTTCCCGCCTTTTGCCCGTCAAAGATAGTGAACTTGCACCCTCATGGCAAAAAAAGGAATAAATTCTTTTGTTTGCTTTCGACTTTTTCGTAACTTTGCGCCGTATTTAGGAATAAAAGGATAAAGAAACAACTGTAGAATAAAATGAAAAGAGCTTTTCTCACGCTGATTGCCTTCGTGATAGCCTTGCTGTCTGGGACTAGGGTCTATGCTTACGACTGTGAAGTGGACGGTATTTATTATTATCGTATATCCACGACAGAACTGGAGGTAGCCAACAAAGTGTTCTCCGACCAGAATCGCTCGGCCTATACTGGTACCGTGACGATTCCGTCCACGGTCACCTTCAACGGCAAAAAGTTCACGGTGGTCTCCATCGGTGAATATGCTTTCCGCGACTGTACACAGCTCACCTCGGTGACGATACCCAACAGTGTCAGGACCATCAAGGACTATGCATTCTATAACTGCTCACAGATTGCAGGCCTCACCATCCCCGACAGCGTGACTTCTATCGGCGTGGGTGCCTTTGAAGGCTGCTCGGCCATTGTGTCGATGCGAATCCCGAAAGGTGTGCCTGCCGTCAGCGACGAGACATTTTACGGTTGTTCCTCCCTGAAGACGTTGATTCTTCCTGCCAGCGTGGCCTCTATCGGCGCCGATGCTTTCTCGCGTTGCACGTCGCTCCTGTCGCTCTATCTGGGTGCCACGACACCTCCCGGCTGTGAGCCGAATGCCTTTGAGAAGGTGGATCGCACGTGGGTGACTGTTTATGTTCCCAAGGGTGGCAAGGGCTATGCCGAGGACAAGGTGTGGAAAGATTTCTTTATCGATGAGTTTGACGGCAAGGTGGAGGATGTTCCACAGCACAATCAGGCTGCTAAGTAATTGATGATATTTTGAAAAGGTTACTGTTCATTGCGATAGGCATTCTTGCTTTGCAGTGCATACCATCACGCAGCCTCGCCTGGCAGAATAATAAGGCGGATAAGTGGTATGCGGGTGCGTTGTTTGGACTCAATTCCAAGACGACGCACAATCGTTTTATGAGCAATGCCAATGGGTCGGCCGGCTTGCGCGTGGGATACGAACAGACACGTGTCTTCGGCTATATGGGCGAGGTGACCTTCTTCACCGGTGATGTCAAGTTCGGTGCCAGCAAGTGCATCATCAAGGCAATCAATGCCGATCTTATGGCGACAGTCAACTTCGCACCGCTATTTTACAAGTCCACTACACGACGTAGTTTCTTCGAACCTCGGTTCTTCGCTGGGTTCGGCGTCAATCACATCTGCGGTTATCCCTCCGGTGTGGGCAATAACAATGACTTGATCTCCAAACTTGGTCTCGACTTGGGTTTCAATGTGGGGCGAAACAGGCATGTCTATGTATTCCTGCAGCCAGCCATTAACTACAACTTGGATCATTACTCGCGCACGCAGTATAACATCAATTACTCGGCCCTGCAGATAGCAGCGGGCATCCATTACCGTTTCTCCCTGTTACAGAGAAAGGACAAAGACAAACCGCAGGAAAAGGATCCGGCCGAAGCTGTCACCATCCTCACCACGCCTGCCATCACTCCCTCGACGCCCGTCCGGGAAGAGACTCCAGTGACAGTCTCCGTGACACCTGCCAAGGAGGAGCGGACCGAGGTGACGCCCGTGACACCCGCCAAGGAAGACCGGCCTGAGGTGACGCCCGTGACGCCTGCCAAGGAGGAGAAGGGCAAGGAAACGGCTGAGACGACTGTGGCCAAGGACACGCCGAAGGTCGTTCACCAGAAGCCCGTGATGCACGATCAGCCCTCGAGCAGCACGAAGTCCAAGAACTCAGCGACGGCCAAGAAGTCGGCCGAGGCAAAGACTCCGGCTACGACACAGGGTACGACGGCATCCAAGGCCTCCGAGGCCACCAAGACTCCCGACTCGTCGGTGCCCGCTACAGCGCCGAAGGCCTCCACGGCTACCAAGTCACCCGACTCGGCTGTGCCTGCTACGACGCAGAAGCGCAGCACGACGGCCAAGGCTCCCGCAGCCTCGAAGTCCACCTCGACGAAGCAGAGTGCCGGGGCCTCCAAGGCAGCCTCGACGAAGAAGACCTCCGGCGTGGAGAAGAAGCAGGAGGAGACATCGAAGCCGAAGACTACGCCGCAGACAAAGCCTGCACAGAGCGAGACGGGCAGTCAGCCGACGACGTCCACTCCTCTCAGCGTAAGGCAGAAGCCGGGCGGACTGACGGAGGTGGCCACATTCCTGAAGACCCACCCGAAGACGACCGTGACCATCCGTGGCGACAAGTATCAGGCCGAGGAGGCGCGCAATCAACTGGTGCGTCGCTATAACATCAGCCTCAACCGTATTACCATCCAGCCGGACAGCAACGCTGCGAAGCTCACCTTCGAGGTGGAGATGTAGCGCCCGCGGCCTGACGCCCGCTTCAGGAAAGCGGCTTGGTATATTTCCCGATTATCCCCAACGAATATAGAGGAGTTGCCTCATATTCGTTGGGGATTCTTGTTGGGGATGGCGAATCCGCGGATGCTGTGGTACGATATGGCGCGGGGGGTGACTACATTATGTCTTCGGCGACACGCCGCATCGTGTTTTATCACACGTGATAAACTTTTTTATCACACGTGATAAAGTCTTTTATCACACGTGATAAAGTTCCGCGCGGCACGTTGCATGCCATTCATCGCGCGGGAGCATGGTCCCCGCCTTATCTTCCAGCCTTTATCTGAATCTTATGTCCCTGCGGGGCGAGGCGGAAAATGCGTCCGCCGGTGGCATGCAGGTCGGTGAACGTGCCGCGTGTGCACTGGAGCCGATAGGCGAAGCCCTCCTGTTCGGCCCGCAGTTCCTTGCGGCCGATGGCGGTGAAGGGCGTCTCGATGCCCGAAGCGACATCCAGTTCCCAGTACCAGGCCGCGGTGAGCGACGAGTGGCTGATGTCGATGCCCGACTCGGTGAGGTGGATGGTCATTGTCTGCCCGTCGTGTAGCGGCCAGCGCACGAGGACGTCGTCGCGCCCCGTGGTGATGATGGGCTCGTAGCCCCGAATCGGCGTGCCGTCGGCATGGTACAGGCGCAGGCCGGCCAGATGGTCGGGGGTGCTCCAGAGGTTACCGTCCACGACGGGGAGCGTGAAGAAGCGGAACTCGTGGGTGGTGCAGGGCGTATCGATATAGCGCGAGGGGTAGCGCTCGTCAAAGAGGTGCAGGTCGCGTATGCGCAGCATGCCGTTCTCCCAGAGCAGGTTGGTGCGATAGAAGCGGCTGTTGAACCACAGCGAGCGCCGGCGCTGTGTGCCGTAGTCGCGCAGGGCCGTGGTGGCCGACGGCGGCGTATGGCGGTATTGGCTGCGGAACCAGCGTCCCGTCTGGCTGAGCGTCTCGAGGCGTATTTTTCCCTCGTCGCGCAGGGCGAGCAGGCGGCTTATCTGCTTCTGGAAGCCCCCTTGCACCAGACTCCACGGGAAGGGATTCTCCTGTCCCACCTGCGTATAGGTGAGGCCCAGGGCGGGGTCGGCGGTAAAGGCGCGGAAGTACCAGTCGAGCCATTCTGCATTGGCACCTCCCTCGGTACACGAGGGCTCGAGCGTCACCACACGCTGCCACACCCCGTGGCCCACTCCGGCATCATACTGATAGATGGGGTCGCTGCCCAGCATGCGGAACACCGGCACGTTCACCTGATAGCGACGCGACTGGGCCGGCATGTAGGCATTGCGGCGCGAGGGGTAGTAGCCCCCAGTCCAGTAACCGCCCCAGAGCGTATAGCCGTCGGTGCCCACCTGGTCGCGGCAGTTCACGGAGGCCACGATGCCGTAGCGCCGCGAGAGGAAGTCGAGCGTATGGCCGTCTATGAACCAGGAGCCCACGGCCGTGGGGTAGTGGCCGAACACGTCGCGGAACTTCTCCATGTATGCCGTGGCAATCTTCTCCCGCTCCTCGGGCTGGTAGCCAATGGTGAAGTCCACCTGTGCATGATAGTCCCAGGGAACGTTGGAGCGCCACTCGAGTCCGGCAGCCTCCACGAGCGGCTGCGGCACCTCGAGCCATCCGCCCACCTCGCATCCGCGTGCCATCTCCTCGCGCATCAGTGCCTGATACTGGGGATTGATGAGGGCGTCGTACTGGAGCAGCCATGTGCCCGTGAGGCCATGCTTGCGCAGGAAGCGTACCTGCGAGAGCGTGGTCTCGTAGAGCACCTGGGGTGAGAGGCGCTCTGGCTCTCGCGGCTCGCACTGGCGCACGAAGTTGATGATGTTCACGATGCGCGGTGCCGTGGCGAACGGGCGAGGGGGAACCTCGCCCCACACTGAGGCGGTGGCGGTGAGGGAAAGGGCGAGGAGGAGGGCGATTCTTTTCATTCTGATGTGGGATAATATAATGCCCGGCTCTTGTGGGCCGGGCATTGCGGTACGGTGTGGGATGGTCAGATAATCTGTTCGAGCTGTGCGACGTTGTCGCTGATCTCTTTGTCGCTGATGCTGTAGTTCTGCAGGTCGCCGTTGATATACTGGTCGTAAGCCGACATGTCGATGAGTCCGTGTCCGGAGAGGTTGAAGAGGATGACTTTCTCCTCTCCCGTCTCCTTGCATTTGAGGGCTTCGCGTATGGTGGCCGCAATGGCGTGGCTGCTCTCGGGAGCCGGGATGATGCCCTCGGTCTGTGCGAAGAGTATTCCGGCGCGGAACGACTCTAACTGCGGGATGTCCACTCCGTGCATGAGTCCGTCCTTGATGAGCTGCGAGACAATCATTCCCGCACCGTGGTAGCGCAGTCCGCCGGCGTGGATATTGGCCGGCTTGAACTGGTGGCCCAGGGTGAACATGGGCAGCAGGGGCGTGTAGCCGGCCTCGTCGCCGAAGTCGTACTGGAACTTGCCGCGCGTCAGCTTGGGACAGCTCTCCGGCTCGGCGGCGATGAACTCGGTGGTCCTGCCCTCCAGGATGTTGTGACGCATGAAGGGGAAGGCCACTCCGCCGAAGTTGGAGCCTCCGCCGAAGCAGGCAATCACCATGTCGGGATATTCGCCGGCCATCTGCATCTGCTTCTCAGCCTCGAGACCGATGATGCTCTGGTGGAGTGCCACATGATTGAGCACCGAGCCCAGGACATACTTGCAGTGAGGGGTCGTGGTGGCCAACTCGATGGCTTCGCTGATGGCTGTGCCCAGGGAACCCATGTGGTTGGGGTCGGCGGTGAGGATGTCCTTGCCTGCGCGGGTGGACATGGAGGGCGAGCCGTTGACGACGGCATCAAAGGTGCGCATGATGCTGCTGCGATAGGGCTTCTGCAGCATGGAGATCTTCACCTGATACACGGCGGCGCTGAGACCGAAGATCTTGGCTGCGTAGGCCAGTGCGGCACCCCATTGTCCGGCGCCGGTCTCGGTGGTCACGTTCGTGGTGCCCTCCTGCTTGCAGTAGTAGCACTGAGCCAGTGCCGAGTTGATCTTGTGGGAACCCAGCGGATTGGTGGACTCGTTCTTGAAATAGATGTGTGCGGGGGTGTCCAAGGCCTTCTCCAGGTCGTAGGCACGTACGAGCGGTGTGGAACGGTAGAACTTGTATTTCTCGATGACCTCCTCGGGGATGTCTATCCAGCGGTCTGTGGTGTTCAGCTCCTGCTTGGCGCACTCGGCAGGGAAGATGTGTGCCAGGTCTTCCCATCCCAGCGGCTGCTTGGTGGCGGGGTGGATGGGAGGCAGCGGCTTGTGGGGCATGTCTGCCAGAATATTATACCACTGCGTAGGAATCTCGTTCTCCTGAAGGAGGAATTTCTTTTGCTTGCTCATTGTATTACGGGTTAATGGTTTACCGCGTTGCAAATGTATGAAGATTTACTGAGACTGCAAAGAATTGGGAATAGAGAGTTTGGCTTCGGAGGCAAACTTTTTTGTTTTGGAGATGAAGAATTGCCTTCCGATTGATGTTTTAAGATTTATTAACTTGTATGTATTGTTCTTTTTTGTACCTTTGCACCCGTGAAACGTCAATTATAGTTATATGGAAAAAGACGAATTAGAAGAAAAGAAGCGCAATCCCATGCTGTTAGAGTCGATCCTGGACCTCAACAGCAACAATGTATGGACACTGAATGAGTTCCAGATTGCCGATCTGTGGGAGGCCGAGAAGAAAGAAGGCGACTTCACCACCAGCGAGGACAAACTGCTGAATATCATTCGCCTGGCCTTTGACGTGGTGCACTACAACGAGGAAGACCCGCGTGAGAAAGTGCGCTACGAGGGCAGCGAATGGGCTCATCTGACACACAACCGTCCCGGACGTGGCACGGTGGCACTGCGGCGCAAGAACATCAGCCGCATCACCGACCTGAGCTACGAGAACGTGCGCCACATCACTGCGGCCACCCTGCTGGAACTCATCGACCGCAACTTCGGCGGAGGCTGGGAGTCGATATCCCTGCAGATACGCGACATCATCGAGAGCGGCTTCGACGTGAGCACCACGCAGCTGCCGGCCTCGCGCATCCATGCGCCCGGCGGCACACTGGAACACAAGGTGCAGCAGGGCTATGACGTGCTCGAGATTCCCAAGGGCACGTGGGTGGAAGCCATCTTTGCCAAGAAAAAAGACCCCGTGGAGAAACTGCGTTTCGAAAGCTCTTTCTACAAGTCGGAGGAGGACGAGAACCTCAACGACGAAGACGTAGAGGATATGGACGATCGTGACGAGGACGAGGAAGAAGAGGAGGACGAGAACTTCTACACCAACTATTCTGCCGAGGCAGAGGTGAAGAACGAGGATGAAGAAGGCTTCCCCGTGGAGGAATAGCATTTTAAAGTGTAAAGTTTAAAGTTTGGGGATGGGGACGACTTTGGACCTGCGGATGTTGCTTGGCATGACGGTGGGATACTTTGTCCTGCTGCTCCTGCTGTCGATGGTCACGGGACGGCGGCGTGATAACGACGCCTTCTTCCGTGCCGGACGACGGTCGCCCTGGTGGGCGGTGGCCTTCGGCATGATAGGCGCCAGCGTGAGCGGAGTGACGTTTGTCAGCGTGCCGGGCATGGTGGCCGTCTCGCAGATGACCTACCTGCAGACGTGCATGGGCTTCGTGCTGGGCTATGCCACAGTGGCCTTTGTCCTGCTGCCGGTGTACTATCGGCTCAACCTGACCAGCATCTATACCTATCTGGACCGTCGCTTCGGGCTGACCAGCTACCGAACGGGTGCTTCGTTCTTCTTCGTGAGCAAGCTCATCGGTGCCAGCATCCGCCTCTACCTCGTGTGCTTCATCCTGCAGGAGATGATCTTCGGCTCTTATGGCGTGAGCTTCGGCCTCACGGTGTTCATCGTGCTGCTGCTGATATGGCTCTATACGCGCAACAGCGGCATCAGCACCATCGTGTGGAGCGACTGCCTGCAGACCGTGGTGCTGCTCTCGGCACTGACGCTCATCATCGTGCAGGTGTGCCGACAGCTGGGACTGTCGCCGGCAGAAGCCGTGGCAACGGTGCGCGAAAGCCCCATGAGCCGCGTGTTTGTCTTTGACGATGCGGGCAGCAAGCAATACTTCTGGAAGCAGTTCGTGAGCGGCATATTCATCGTGGTCGTGATGACGGGCCTGGACCAGGACATGATGCAGAAGAACCTGACGTGCAAGACACTGCGCCAGAGCCAGCTGAATATGTGCGTGAACGGGACGCTCTATCTGCCCGTGAACCTCCTGTTCATGGCGCTGGGTGTGCTGCTCTACCACTTTTGTGACGTGATGCAGGTGACGCCTCCAGCCGCGGGCGATGCGCTGCTGCCCTCGCTGTGCAGCAGCGGCATGCTGGGACAGACGGCGCTGGTGCTCTTTACCATCGGCATTGTGGCTGCGGCCTTCAGCAGTGCCGACTCGGCCATGACCAGCCTGACCACCTGTTTCTGTGTGGATCTCATGCGGCGGCCCGACGACGTACGCCTGCGCCGATGGGTGCATCCCGGCATCGGCCTCTGCTTCTTCCTCTTTATTATGCTGGTCAAGGCACTGAACAACACGAGCGTCATCGACGCTGTCTATACGGTGTGCAGCTATACGTATGGTCCGCTGCTGGGCCTCTTCTCCTTCGGCCTGCTTACGAAGCGGATGCCTCGCGAGCGCTGGGTGCCGGTCATCTGTGTCTGCTCGCCCCTGATATGCTATGTGGCCGACACGCTGGTCTTCCGCCTGACGGGCTATAAGTTCGGTTACGAATTGCTGATGTGCAACGGCCTGCTCACCTTCCTCCTATTGCTGCTCTCTTCGGCGAAACTCGGCACAGACGATGCTCGTGGCCACAGCCACGTTTAGGCTCTCGGTGGTCACGCGGTCGCGCGGATAGTTGGGGACGTAGAGCCGTTGCGTGACCCGGCGTCCCACCTCGGCTGAGATGCCGTTCCCCTCATTTCCCATGACGATGATTCCGTGGCTGCTGAGCGGCTGCGCGTAGATGTCTTGTCCGTCGAGGAAAGTGCCATAGACGGGCACGTCGAGGCGGGAAAGCAGCGACGGCAGGTCGAGATAGTGGACGCGGACACGTGCCAGCGCCCCCATGGTGGCCTGTACGGCCTTCGGGTTGAAGACGTCCACCGTGTCTGTCGAGCACAGGATGTCCGTGATGCCGAACCAGTCGGCCACGCGGCAGATGGTGCCCATATTGCCGGGGTCCTGCACACCGTCGAGTGCCAGACAGAGGTTGGCGTGCGCCATGGTGTCGTTCCACGTGGGGTGGGGGAGCGGGAAGAGCGCCACCACCTGCTGCGGTGCCTGCATGAGGCTGGCGCGGTGCAGCTCGTCGGGCGTGACGATGCATGTCTCGACATCGGGTGACAGACGGTGGCTGTTGGATTCGAGCCAGGCGGGTAGCGCTGCCACAAAGACAGGTTGCATGAGGGGCAGCAGTTCGTCCAGCAGCCGGGGACCCTCGGCTACGAAGAGTGATTCCTCCTGCCGGCGACGGCGCCGCTCGAGGGAATGGATGAGCTTCAGTTTGGCCTTGCTGATCATAGGCGTTCGTCTTAGGGTGTGATGTTTTGCGGTGTTTCCTATGAAAATTCGCAGCAAAGTTACTGCTTTTTGCCGAAAAACCGCTAACTTTGCTGTCAAAAAAGTATATAGGGGACTATAGGGAACTATAGGGGACTATATGGGACTATAGTAACTATAGGGCACTATAATAATAAAAAAAGAGAAACTACGATGATAGAGAAACGGTATCAGGTCATCAGGCGGCAGAAGCCCTGGCGCGATGCGTTTTACTACCAGAAGTCTGAAGTCATCTACCAGCTGACACGCGTCTTCTGTCAACGCTTCCTGCCGGCCCATGGCGACCGTACTGTGGATCAGATGATACAGGCTGCGCGTTCGGGTAAGCAGAACATCGTGGAGGGTACCGAGGACGGCGCGACGTCCACCGAGATGCACATCAAGCTGCTGAACGTGGCACGAGGCTCCCTGCAGGAACTGCGCGAGGACTATCGCGACTATCTCCTTGCCCGTGGCCTGCCGATATGGACCGAAGGCCATGAACGATTTCGGCGCATGAAGGAGTTCTGCGGTCGGCATAACAGGGTGGAGGACTATCAGCCCTACATGCAGCAGTGGTCGGACGAGGAGATGGCAAACACCGCCCTGACGCTGTGTTACATGACGGATTCGATGCTCCACCACGCCCTGCAATACATCGAGCAGGACTTTGTCGAACGAGGCGGCATCAAGGAGCGCATGTACGCGGCCCGGACGGGCTATCGCCGGTCCGAGGACGAGGAGCTGGCCCGCCTGCGGCAGGAAGTGCCGGCACTGAGGTCTGAGATAACCCGTCTGCGCCAGCTGCTGGCCCAGCACGGAATAGATTATGGTCAAGAGAGAGAATGATTAAGGGAAATAATAGGAGTTATAGGGGACTATAGGGGACTATAGGGAGCTATAGGGGACTATAGGGAACTATAGTAACTATAGGGTACTATAAAAAAACAAAAAAGGATGATGCGAGTCGCATATAGTATATTCTGGACGTTGGTGCTGGCATGCCTGTTTCAGGCATGCAGCGTGAGCCGGTTGCTACCCGAGGACGGCTATCTGCTGGACAAGGTGGTCATCCGCTCCGACTCGGCCTCGCTCTCGCCCGCTCCGCTGCAGGGCTATATCCGGCAACATCCGAACAGCAAGTGGTTCTCGCTCTTCAAGGTGCCGATGGGGATCTACTCCCTCTCGGGACGCGACAGCACGAAGCGCATCAACCGTTTCGTGCGACGGCTGGGCGAGGCACCGGTGGTATATGACAATAAGCTGGCACTGAGAACCCGGCAGAATATCGAATCGGCCGTGCAGAACCTGGGCTATCTGGATGCCGACGTGGAGCTGCACGAGCGGGTGCACCGTCACAAGATGTCGCTCCTCTATCAGATCCATCCACGCGAACGCTACACAGTGCGCCTGATGCAGCTCGAGGTTCAGGACCGCGGCATCGATTCGGTGATGCATCGCGAGGGCGATGGCTACCAGATGACGCTCGAGTCGGGCATGGACTTTGACCTGAACCGTCTCGATGCCGAGCGAGGACGGCTGAGCAGCTACCTTCTCAATCACGGCTATTACCGTTTCCATAAGGATTTCGTACACTTCGTGGCCGACACCGCCATCGGTCACCGACGTGTGGACGTGCAGATGCAGGTGAGACCCTTTCACAGCGGCACGCAGCACGACATGCGTCCCCACCAGCAATACCGGATAGGGACGGTGGACTACCGGTTCGAAACGGAAGACGGAAGCCCCTTCGTGCGGCCGCGTGTCATCCGGCGTGCCACAGACCTGCGCACGGGAAATTTCTACCGTGAGAGCGACGTGCAGGAAACGTATGCCCGCCTGATGAGGCTCGGCGCCGTGCGGAGTGTGAACATCCGCTTTGCAGAGTCGGAGCAGGACAGCACCATCCTGCGGCCCCAGATTACGCTGTTTCCGAGCAAGAGGAACAGCTTCAACGTGGAGCCGCAGGGCACCAACTCGGCCGGAGACTTTGGCGCCGCACTGAGCCTCTCATACCTGAACCGTAACATGTTCCGCGGTTCGGAGGCTTTCAGCGTGAAGCTGCGCGGAGCCTTCGAGGCAATCAAGGGCCTGAGCGGATACGTGGATCAGGACTATATCGAATATGGTGCCGAGATAGGGCTCGCGTTTCCGGACTTCAAGTTCCCGTTTCTCTCCGAACAGTTCCGGCATGCTGCCCAGGCCACGAGCGAGGTGAGCTTGATGTTCGACCTGCAGGACCGTCCCGAGTTTCACCGCCGTGTGCTCACCGGCGCGTGGCGCTATCGCTGGACAGGAAGCGGCCGACGACGCCAGAACCGTGTGGACCTGCTCGACCTGGACTACGTCTTCATGCCCTGGATCAGCCCCAAGTTCCGCGAACTCTACCTCGACAACCCCACCAGCCGCAATGCCATCTTGCGCTACATCTATGAAGACCTCTTCATCATGAAGTGGGGCTACAGCTTCACCTACAGCTCGCAGCTGCTCAATGCCGCCTCGCTGAACTATGGCACCAACGCCTACACCGTGCGCGGCGGCGTGGAGACATCGGGCAACCTGCTCTATGGCATCTCGAACCTCTTCGGCACGGCCAAGAACCGCGAAGGCCAGTACACGCTCATCAACATCGCCTACGCCCAGTATGTCAAGGGCGACTTCGACTTCTCGAAAAGCTTCCGCTTCGACGAGCGGAACTCGCTGGCATTGCACTTCGGCCTGGGCATTGCCTATCCCTATGGCAACACCACCATCCTGCCCTACGAGAAACGCTACTTCAGCGGTGGTGCGAACAGCGTACGCGGATGGAGCGTGAGAGGCCTGGGACCCGGCTCGTTTCAGGGCACCGACGGGCGCATCGACTTCATCAACCAGACGGGTGACATGAAACTGGACATGAATGTCGAGTACAGAAGCCACCTCTTCTGGAAACTGGACGGGGCAGCCTTCGTCGATGCAGGTAATATATGGACCCTGCGCGAATATGCCGACCAGCCCGGCGGCCAGTTCCGTATTGACAAGTTCTACCGCCAGATTGCCGTGGCCTACGGACTCGGCTTGCGCCTCAACTTCGACTATTTCATCCTGCGCCTCGATGCAGGCATGAAGGCCATCCACCCCGCCTACTCTGACGCACGCCACCATTATCCCATCATCCATCCCAACCTGACGCGCGACTGCAGCCTGCACTTTGCCGTAGGCCTGCCCTTCTGAGGAAGACTGCCCATTCCCGCCGTCCATGCCACACGCTCCTCTGCCGAAGGGGGGGGAGCTCTCGCCCCTCGGTGTGGCCTGTGCGCGTGCGCGCGTACAATAATATATTGGACGATTCGGAACTATACGCGGAGCTGCGTATGACGTGTGATGGGGAACATGCATTGCAGAAGTTCGCGAGACACGTTGCCCAATATGCCGCTCTCCGTTATCTCGCACAGAGAAATGCGTAATAAGTTGGCTCTCCGACGAGAAGCGTGTTACTCTGGCTCGCCGAACCTTTCCTGTCATCCGACAATGCAAAAAAAGATTTCCCCTTTTCCTTTGCATTGCGCTCATTTATTCGTAACTTTGCATGAAATTTTGAAATCCATGATGAAGTTCATCTCTCTTGGGTCAGGCAGCAGCGGGAACGCGTATTACCTCTCGACGGGCAGTACGAGTATCCTTATTGATGCCGGTGTGGCTATACGGACGATGGTACGTAATCTCAAGGAATACCACATCGATATAAGGCAGATAGACGCTGTCTTTATCACGCATGACCACGCCGACCATATCAAGTCGGTGGGTTATCTGGCTAATGACTACAACCGCATGGTCTATGCCACGGAACCGGTGCACATGGGCATCAACCGCAACTACTGCGTGAGCAGCAAGCTGACCTTTGCACACACCCGATATATAGAGAAGGGAGTGCCTATCGAGGTGGGCGACCTGCGTATCACCCCCTTCTCAGTGCCCCATGACAGCAGCGACTGCGTAGGCTATCGCATCGAAGCCGAGGGCATCACCTTCTGCCTGGCGACCGACGTGGGGCAGAGCACCGCCGAGATAGAAGAGGAAGTGGCACGGGCCAACTACCTGGTATTGGAAGCCAACCACGACGAGGACATGCTGATGATGGGCTCGTATCCCAATTATCTGAAGGCACGCATACGCAGCGGACGGGGACACATGTCGAACAAGGAGGCAGCCCGCCTCATTGCCGAACATGCGACGCCGAGGCTGCGCCACGTGTGGCTGTGCCACCTCAGCGAGGAGAATAACCATCCCGAACTGGCACGCAAGACGGTGGAGACCGTGCTCAAGGAGTATGGTATCGTGGCCGGTGTCGATTTCAAACTCGACATACTGAAGCGCAAACAGCCCTCGGAAGTATATGAATTGACCATAAATTGAAAAAAACAGGCCAAAGATTTGGCCATGTCGGCAAAAGTCCCTACATTTGCACTCGCAAAACGAAGAAAGCGATGCGTCCTTAGCTCAGTTGGTAGAGCAATTGACTCTTAATCAATGGGTCCAGGGTTCGAGCCCCTGAGGGCGTACAAGAGGTTGATAAAATAGTTTTGTGATGCGTCCTTAGCTCAGTTGGTAGAGCAATTGACTCTTAATCAATGGGTCCAGGGTTCGAGCCCCTGAGGGCGTACAAAAGAGAGTGAGGATGGACTTGCGGGTTCATCCTTTCTTGCTTTTAAGCGGTACGTGAAACAACGGCCGCGCATGACGGCGACAAAAACATATATATAGTATAATGTATAGGACGAATACGTGCGGAGAACTCCGTCTCTCCAATGCCGGACAGCAGGTGACGCTGGCCGGGTGGGTGCAACGCTCACGTAAGTTTGGCGGAATGACATTCATTGACCTGCGCGACCGCTATGGCATCACGCAGCTGGTGTTCAACGAAGAGCGCGACGCTGCGCTGTGTGAGCGTGCCAACAGGCTCGGACGCGAGTATGTGATACAGGCCACCGGCCTCGTCAGCGAACGCGAGAACAAGAATCCCAACCTGCCCACGGGCGAGGTGGAGATAATCGTGGAGACGTTTGCTGTGCTCAATGAGAGCAAGCTACCCCCCTTCACCATTGAAGAGGAGACCGACGGCGGCGACGACCTGCGCATGAAGTACCGTTACCTCGACCTGCGTCGGCCCAACGTGCGTCGCAACCTCGAACTGCGCCACCGTATGACGATGGAGGTGCGCCGGTATCTGGACTCGAAGGGTTTCCTCGAGATTGAGACGCCCATGCTCATCGGCTCGACCCCCGAAGGCGCACGCGACTTCGTGGTGCCCAGCCGCATGAATCCTGGCCAGTTCTATGCTTTGCCCCAGAGCCCGCAGACACTGAAGCAACTGCTCATGGTGGCCGGTATGGACCGATACTTCCAGATCGTGAAGTGCTTCCGCGATGAGGACCTGCGTGCCGACCGCCAGCCGGAGTTCACGCAGATCGACTGCGAGATGTCGTTCGTGCAGCAGGAGGACATCCTGCAGCTGTTCGAGGGAATGGCCAAGCACCTCTTCCGCGAACTGCGCGGCGTGGAGCTCACGGAGCCCTTCCCCCGCATGACGTGGGACGATGCCATGCGCCTCTACGGAAGCGACAAGCCCGATACACGCTTCGGAATGCAGTTTGTGGAACTGATGGACGTGCTCAAGGGCACCGGCGAGTTTGGCGTATTCAATGACGCTGCATATATCGGAGGCATCTGTGCCGAGGGTCAGGCCGTCTATACGCGCAAGCAGCTCGACCAGCTGACCGACTTCGTGCGCCGTCCGCAGATTGGTGCCAAGGGCCTCGTCTATGCACGTGTGCAGGACGACGGTACCGTCAAGAGCAGCGTAGATAAGTTCTACGCCCCCGAGGTGCTGGAGCAGCTCGGGAAGAAGATGCAGGCAAAGCCCGGCGACCTCATCCTCATCCTCTCCGGCGACGACGCCATGAAGGTGCGCAAGCAGCTCTGTGAGCTTCGCCTCGAGATGGGTGCCCGCATGGGACTGCGCGACAAGAACAAGTTCTCGCTCCTCTGGGTGGTGGACTTCCCCATGTTCGAGTGGAGCGAAGAGGAAGGTCGCCTCATGGCCATGCATCACCCCTTCACACATCCCAAGACGGAGGACATCCCCTTGCTCGACACGGATCCCGCCGCTGTGCGTGCCGATGCATACGACATGGTATGTAATGGTGTCGAGGTAGGCGGAGGCTCCATCCGTATCCATGACCAGGAACTGCAGGCCAAGATGTTTGAGATCCTCGGCTTCACCCCCGAGAAGGCACAGCAGCAGTTCGGCTTCCTGATGAATGCCTTCAAGTACGGCGCACCCCCTCATGGAGGTCTGGCTTATGGACTGGACCGCTGGGTGAGCCTCTTTGCAGGCCTTGACAGCATCCGCGACTGCATCGCCTTCCCGAAGAACAACAGCGGGCGCGATGTGATGCTCGATGCACCTAGCGCACTCGACCAGAGTCAGCTCGACGAACTCTGCCTGGCGCTCAACCTGCCGAAGAACGAAGAGTAAGCGAATGCCTTTCTGCATAAAACATAGCGCGTGCCCGTCCTTGTCGGATGGGCACGCGCTGTGTTATATAGGGTAGGCAGACGTTCAGAAGTGGATATCCGAATAGATGGGGTAGTGGTCGGATATCCATTTGCAGTCGGTGCCGTACTGATAGTGCTTGTTCTTCACGTGATAGGTGTCCACAATGGCGTTTCGGTAGAAGATATGGTCGAGTGTCTTCTGGTTCGTGTCGCGGTAGCCATTGTAGGTGATGGCCTTCACGCCGTCCGATGTGAGTGCTGTGCTGGCGGCATGATGCATGTATTCCTTGAGCGGGCCCAGTATGGCATTGTCGTATTCGAGGTTCAGGTCGCCGCAGACAAAGACCGTTTTTTCGTCGCCCACCTTTTTTTCTATGCTCTCCTTTATCATCGTGGCGGCGTGTCCCATGGCCTCCGGAGCCGAGGGAGGGAAGTGGGTGCAATAGACGTAGATGTCTTTGTTGCTGTCCTCGCGGCTGCGGAAGCGAGCGTAGATGGTCAGCTTCGGCGTGCTGGCATCCCAGCTCTTGCTGGACACGGTGGGCGTCTCGCTGAACCAAAACTTGTTCCACGAGAGCAGCCTCAGCTTCTTGTTGTCGTAGAGAATTACGTCGCGCTGTCCGCCATTCTTCTCGATGCCGTCCTTCGGGAACAGTATCTGGGTATATTCCGGCACAGCCGTTGCCAGATACTGTGCCTGCGTCTTCCGGCATTCCTGGAGGCATACGATGTCCGGTTTTACGTCGCGCAGCATCTCGGTGATGGCTGCCGCGCGCACCCCCGTAAAAGTATTATAGTCCGGCTCCGTCTGTTTGTCCTCGCGGATGTTGAACTGCATGATACGCAGATCGACGGTCGGGTTCTCCGGCACCTCAATGCGGCTGACGCGTATCTGGTGTATGCTGTCGGTGGGCACGTCGGTTGTCGGTGCCTCGGTATTGTTCGTCTCCACGTGGAGCATCCAGTGCCTGTTGGCCCCCACCTGTACGCGTGAAGTGCGCATGCATTGTATGTCTTGCATCTGAAAACCGCGCGACGTGGTGTCGAGCAGGTCGATGCTCATGATGCTTCGCACGGCTGTGGTACTCTGCGACAACGCCAGTGCGGGGTAGAGGAACATGGTTGTAATGATGTGTCTTGCTTTCATAGGGGACTGTATTTTATTACATTGCTCTTGCAAAAATACTGCTTTTTTGTCGATGGCAGTTTAAATTGGCAGAGGTTTTTTGCTATTTCATCGAAAATAGCTAACTTTGCAGTATAATTTCACCTAAAAACAATTTCAGAATGAAACGTAAGATTGCAATTCTGGGTGCCGGCATGATGGGTTCGGCCCTTGCTTTCCCTGCAGCAGAGAACGGAAACGACGTACGCATCATAGGCACCTGCCTGGATGACGAGATTATAGACGGCTACATCAAGACGCACAAGCACGAGAAATTCTGCCGCCCCTTCCCCGACAACGTCACTTATCACTATTTCAAGGACTGGAAGAAGGCTGTCGAAGGATGTGATTTCGTCATCGGCGGTGTCTCGTCGTTTGGCGTGGACTGGTTCTTGGAGGAGATCCTGACGCAACTCGACCCGAAGATGCCCGTACTGAGCGTCACGAAGGGACTCCGTGCCACGGAGGACGGCACGTTGCTCTCCTATCCCGGATTCTGGGAGAGCGAGCTGGCCAAGCGAGGCATTCACCGCACCATCTGTGCCATCGGCGGTCCCTGCACCAGCTACGAGCTGGTGTTCATGGACCCGTCCGAGGTGGGTTTCTGCGGCAAGGACAACGACGCCCTGCGCATGATGAAGGACGCCATGCAGCGCCCCTATTACCATATCTCGCTGACCAACGATGTCATCGGCCTCGAGAGCGCCGTGGCGCTGAAGAACGCCTATGCTATGGCCGTGACGCTGGCCGTGGGCCTGAACACCCGCTGGCACGGCGAGCAGGAGCCGCAGCACTACAATTCGCAGGCCGGCACCTTCACGCAGGCCGTGCGCGAGACTCACGCGCTGATGCAGCTCCAGGGCGGCACCTTCGAATCGGAGTGCATCGGTCTGGGAGACCTTTATGTGACCATCTTCAGCGGTCGCACACGTCGCTGCGGCGTGCTGATGGGACAGGGACTCAACTATGACGAGGTCACTGAAGCACTGGCCGGCATCACGCTGGAGAGCCTCGTCATCACTCGCGTGATGGGCAACGCCATCCGCCGCAAAGCCGAGCTGGGACTGGTGGACCTGAAGGACTTCCCTCTGCTGATGCACATCGTGGACATCCTCGACAAGGGTGCTGCCGATGCCGACCTGCCTTGGGAGGCCTTTACGTTCGAACACTTGAAGTAGTTCAGAGTTCACAGTTCATAGTTTGTGGTCGCGGGGCTGTCCTGATGGAACGGCAGACATGCCGGCTCCCGACATAGAAATGCTATCATCATGAAGACAAAGCATTCATTCCAACACTGGCAGTGGCGTGTCATCATCTGTTCGATGATAGGCTACTCGATGTTCTATTTCGTCCGTAAGAACTTCTCTTTCGCCATGCCGGCATTGGGCGACGCCTATGGCATCACGAACACCAGCTTTGGTATCATCCTGTCGCTGGTGGGCATCATCTATGGCGTCTCGAAGTTCATCAACGGCTTTATCGCCGACCGCACCAATGCCCGCTGGCATCTGGTGGTAGGCCTCAGCATCTGCGCCTTGCTGAACTATATCTTCGGCTTCAGCGCCGACCTGAGCCATTGGATTACGGGACAGGCCGACGGACCCGACTTCGTGCAGACGATGGTGGTCATAATGGCTGTGCTCTTGGTGCTGAACAATGTATTCCAGGGATGCGGCTTCTCGCCGTGCAACCGCCTGATGGTCCACTGGGTGCCGCCTAAGGAACTGGCCACGAAGATGAGCTTCTGGAACACCTCGCACTCGGTGGGTGCCGGTCTGGTCTCTGTCCTGTGTGGCTATATTATAGGTAGCGGCATGGGCGGCGGTACGGGCACGATGGCCTGGCAGTGGTGCTTCTGGATTCCTGCTGTGATAGCCACGTTGGGTGTCTTCTTTATCCTGATTACGCTGCGCGACACCCCGACCTCGGTGGGCCTGCCCGAACTGCCTGATACGAAGACCGAGCTCGACGAGGACGACTCGCCCGAGGCGTTCAAGGCCTTCATTCGTAAGAAAGTGTTCCAGAACCCCATCGTGTGGACATTGGCCGTCACCGACCTCTTCGTCTATATCGTCCGCTTTGCCGTGCTCGACTGGGGACCCACCTTCCTGCAGAACCGCGCCGTGCCCCTCTCGCCGCAGCTTGCGGGTTGGACAATCGCAATCTTTGAGATAGCAGGCTGTGCCGGTATGATGTGTGCCGGATGGGTGTCCGACCGCTTCTTTGGCGGAAAGGCCCAGCGTGTGTGTGCCATCGAGATGGGCATCGTGGCTCTGTGCCTGTTGGCCCTGCACCTCCTGCCTGCCGATGCCAGCAGTATGCTGGTGCTGGTGCTCCTTGCGCTGGCCGGCTTCTTCCTTTATGGCCCGCAGGCCTTGCTGGGCGTGGTGGCCTCGAATCAGGTGACCAAGAAGGCAGCCTCCAGTGCTGTGGGACTCATCGGCCTGATGAGCTACGTCTCGGTGATCTTCACCGGCGCCGGCCTTGGTTGGTTCTCCGACCACTTTGGCTGGGACCATCTGTTCATCCTCATGAGCGTCGTCTCCGTCATCGGCGGCCTCACGGTGGCCGTGCTGTGGAATATCAAGGACGACGGCTACATTCACTGATGCCCATCCACTGCTGGGGGAGGCAGGGACATGATATGCGGGGGAACTGGCTGCACGGCTGGTTCCCTCGCCGTGTTATTGGCCGCAATTATGGTTTTTTAACGCCCCCCATGAATCCATGTCCTTAAAAAGAACTACCTTTGCACTGTTGTTCATCCGGCTACTATATATAATAAGGTACAAAGTATGAAATCACCACTTCGCTCCCTATGCTGCATGCTTCTCCTTAACGCGTGCTTCGCTATGCCCTCCCATGCCCAGGGCACTCGCAGTGTCTCGCTTGAACTTTTTGGTGTCCACAATGCCGTGGGCGTCAACTATGATGCGCGTTTCCGTTCATCCACCTCGCTGGGCTACCGCGTCGGACTCGGCTATGCCTATAGCGAAGACTATAACTTCCTGCATAACACCACTTGTCTGCATGGCGTCGCCGTGCCCCTCGAACTGAATTATCTCGTGGGAAAGAAGCGCAGCAAACTGGAACTGGGTTTCGGCACCAGCCTGGGTTGCTATTTTGTGAAGTATGAGCGTTACCATTCGACCTTCGACCCGGCCAATGGCGGCACTTTTGTGGCCTGGACCGAACCGGCTCACGACTGCGGCTTCGGCTATTTCCTCTTTGGGGACATCGGCTATCGCTACCAGAAGCCCAGTGGTTTCATCTTCCGTGTGGGCATTACCCCCTCGTTCAACTTCGGCGACCGCCACGGCATCGATCGCTTTCCGTTGACTCCTCACCTCTCCTTCGGCTGGTCGTTCTGAGTGTATGTGAAGGCTTCTGCCACGTGTAGTTTTGTCTCCAGCTACACTTAGCTATGCAGAATGCAACGTGTAGCGGGAGTCGAAGCTATGTCGCGCTCGACGCTTTGCGTCGCTTCTGCCCGCTTGCGGGTGTTGAAGAAGGTGCTCCCGTTCGGCGCTCGACCTTTGGTCGCTTCTGCCGCGAAGCGGTGTTGAAGACGTGCAATGTGAAAAACTTCGTCTTTCCCTTTGCACTTCTCTCACTTATTCTTCGCACTAAAGGCGAAGCGGCAGAGCCGAGCGCGTACCTCTGACCTTCGGTCGAATGTACTTCCGTTCGGACGTGCAATGTGAAAAACTTCGTCTTTCCCTTTGCACTTCTCTCACTTATTCGTACCTCTGACCTTCGGTCGAAGGTACTCCCGTTCGGACGTGCAATGTGAAAAACTTCGTCTTTCCCTTTGCACTTCTCTCACTTATTCGTACCTTTGTCAAGGAATTGAGCGCGTGCGCGTGCTTCTCCCGCTCTTTTCGGACGTGTCAGATGTCTTGATGAGGCGGGGTGAGTATGTGCTTTGCCTCCGACAAATGACGATATAAGTTTAAACCTATAACACACTTATGAAACGAAAATTCCGTTACGTATTTGCTGCGATGTGCGTGTCACTCGCAGCCTGCTCCTCCATGTTTGAGTCCAGCGGCGAAAAACTGCAGGAGAACTTCCAGCGTGTGCCAGAGAGCCATCGTGTGGCTGTCTATTGGTACTGGATGAGTGACAATATCTCGGTCGAGGGCGTCGAACACGACCTGGAGGCGATGAAGAAGGCGGGCATCGGACGTGCCTTCATCGGTAACATCTGGGAGGGAAGCATTCCCGCCGGTCCGCACAAGGTGCTGAGTGACGGATGGTGGGAGGTCATGCATGCCGCCCTGAAGAAGGCTACCGAGCTGGACATCGAGATAGGTATCTTCAACTGTCCTGGCTGGAGCCAGAGCGGCGGCCCGTGGGTGACACCCCAGGAGTCCATGCGCTATCTGGCAGGAGTGCAGACCACTGCCACCGGCAACGGTGGCATGCAGACGCTCCAGTTGCCGCCCTTGCCCAAGGACGCCCGTGACGAGCGCGTGCTGGCCTATCCTAATATGTCGGACCGCTATGTGTCTCAGACCGTGGACGTTCACCGGACGGCAGGCGCAGACCAGCAGCAGGATGTCACGTTTGACGAGCCGGTCAGCGTGCGCAGCATCACCTTTGAGACACCTGGCTATATGCTGGCCAATGTGATTATCCAGGCCCTCGTGAATGACGAATACGTTACGCTGAAGACCGTCCACCTTGACCGTACCAACGCTGCCCTCAACGTGGGATTCGTGCCTCAGTCGCCCATCGTGGTGGCGCTGCCTGACACGGAGACGAAGGACATCCGCCTGGTGTTCACGGGCGGGCCGAATGATTTTGACGTACGTGTCACCGTTTCCACCGAGCCGCGTGTGGAGCGTTTTGCTGAGAAATCGCTGGCCAAGATGTTCCAGACACCCCTGCCCATGTGGGGCGAGTATATGTGGCCTACGGCTGCAGAACCCTCCGAGGACGACCTCATGGTTCAGCCCGTGGAGGTGATGGATATTACGGACAAGCTGGCCGAGGACGGCACACTGACGTGGGAGGTCCCCGACGGCACATGGACCATCCTGCGCACCGGCCTTGCTCCCACGCTCACTACGAACGCTCCGGCATCGCCCGAGGCTACGGGACTCGAGGTGGACAAGATGAGCCGACAGCATGTGGCCACCCACTTCGACGCTTTCTTGGGCGAGATCCTGCGTCGCATCCCCGCTGCCGACCGTAAGAGTTTCAAGATTGTGGTAGAGGATAGCTACGAGACCGGAGGCCAGAACTGGACGGACGACATGATCGACGTCTTCCGTGCACGCTACCATTACGACCCCGTGCCCTATCTGCCTGCGCTGTACGGACAGGTGATAGGCTCACAGGACCAGAGCGAGCGCTTCCTCTGGGACCTGCGCCGCCTGATAGCCGACCGCGTGGCCTACGACTATGTGGGCGGACTGCGCGAGGTGAGCAACAAGCATGGGCTCACCACCTGGCTCGAGTGCTACGGCCACTGGGGCTTCCCCAGCGAGTTCCTGATGTATGGCGGACAGAGCGACGAGGTGGCCGGCGAGTTCTGGAGCGAAGGCTCGCTGGGCGACATCGAGAACCGTGCTGCCAGCAGCTGTGCACATATTTATGGCAAACGTAAGGTGTGGGCCGAGTCCTGCACCGCTGGCGGTCCCGCCTTCACCCGCTATCCGGCGGTGATGAAGCAGCGCACTGACCGTTTCTTCTGTGAAGGCATCAACGCCACGCTGCTCCATGTGTTCATCCAGCAGCCGGACGATACCACATTCCCCGGTATCAGCGCCTGGTTTGGCAATGAGTTTAATCGCAAGAACGTTTGGTTCAGTCAGATGGATCTCTTCACCGACTATCTCCGCCGCTGTAACTATATGTTGCAGCAGGGCCGCTATGTGGCCGACGTGGCATATTTCATCGGCGAGGATGCCCCGAAGATGACTGGCGAGTGCACGCCCGCCATGCCTCGCGGCTACTGCTTCGACTATGTCAATGCCGAGGTGCTCAAGACGGCCAGTGTGAAGGACGGGCAGCTGGTGCTGAAGGGTGGCATGAAGTATCGCGTGCTGGTGCTCCCCAACCAGACCACCATGCGCCCCGAGGTGCTCTCCTGCATAGCCGCTCTGGTGAAGCAGGGGCTCACCATCCTTGGCCCCAAGCCCACAGCCTCGCCCAGCATGGAAGGCTACCCCGACTGTGACAAGCAGGTTCGCGAGCTGGCCGAACAGCTCTATGCCGGCCCCACCTATGGCAACGGGCGCGTCTATCCTGCGGGTACCGAGCTGAAACCGGTGCTCGAAGAACTGGGCATCCAGCCCGACTGTTATACGGCGGATGACAAGCCAGTGGTCTTCATCCATCGCACTTTGAAGGACCGCGAGATCTACTTCGTCTCCAATCAGGACGGAAAGCCTGTCGCCTTCGATGCCGCCTTCCGTGTCAGCGGTATGATGCCCGAGGTGTGGAATCCCGTGACGGGCGAGTGCCGCCTGCTGTCCGAGTTTGCCGAGACGGAGGGCCTCACCACCGTGCCCATGCGTCTGGATGGTTTCCAGAGCCTCTTCGTCGTCTTCCGCAAGGCCGACGCCAAGCAGGTAGCTGCGCTTAACGGCGCCAAGAACTTCCCGAAGCCGGAGCGGATATGCAGTATCGACACGCCCTGGACGCTGACTTTCCAGGAGGGAATGCGTGGTCCGGCCGAACCCTTGAAGATGGATACGCTGCGCTCGCTCTCGACCATCGAGGACCCCGCTGTCAAGTTCTTCTCCGGCCAGGTGGACTATGCCAACACGTTCACGCTGGATGCTAAGCCCGAGGGTCGTCTCTACCTCGACCTGGGCAAGGTGATGGTGATGGCCCGCGTATATGTGAACGACCAGTATGCCGGCGGCGTGTGGACACGTCCGTATCGTGTGAACGTCACCGACCTCGTCGCTGAGGGCGAGAACACGGTGCGCGTCGAAGTGGTCAATAACTGGCAGAACCGCCTGGTGGGCGACCAGCAGTTGCCCGAAGAGGAGCGCCGCACATACGCCACAGTGAATCCCTTCAATGCCGGAAGCGGACTTCAGGAATCCGGTCTGATGGGGCCCGTCCGGCTGGTAAAGGAATAACCCCACATCTATAACAAGTATAACAAGAGCGGGGGCGCAACCAGATGGTTGCACCCCCGCTCTTGTTTATCCCTTCTCTTGCCAGTCGTCAATCAGCCGTCGGGCGATGGAGGCCTTGTCGGGAATCTGTGGCATGTTGTCTCGCCGGAACCATCCTCCTCCTCCCAACTCCTCTTTCTGAAGCTGGATTTCCCCTTCGGCATAGTCGGCGGTGAATCCCACCATCAGCCCGCAAGGGAATGGCCAGGGCTGGCTGCCGAAATAGCGAAGGTTGCGGATGTGCAGGTGAGTCTCTTCCCACACCTCACGGCAGACGGCCTGTTCCAGCGTCTCGCCCGTCTCCACAAATCCGGCCACAAGGCCGTAGAAGTTGCCGCGGAAGTTGCGGGCATGTACCAGGAGAATCTCATCGCCACGAGTGATACGCACGATGATGGCTACGGCCAGCGAGGGCCACCACTCCTTGCCACACTCGGGACACTGCTTGCTGATGTCCGTCTGCCACTTGAGAGGCGAGCCGCACACACCGCAGTAGCGTGTCTGCTGGTCCCAATACAGAAGCTCGGCACACTTGCCTGCCAGCCTGTAGTCCTCGGCAGAGAGTACCTGAAACGTCTTCCGGAGTCCCATCATCTGGAGGTCGTCGCGCCCGGTGACGGGCTGGTCCAGGCGTATCACCTGCACCTCGTCGCCCTCCTGGTGAAGGGTGGTGACGTGGTTCCAAGACTTGAGCGGCACGGGTGGTTGGATGCCAAAGGGGATGTTACCCTCAGCAGTGAGGAGCACATCCCCTTGGCAGAATGCAAAGTAGCGTGTCATCAGATGCCCAGCGACTTCTTGATCTCCTCGACCTTGGCTTTGGCGCGGGTGACACATCCGGCATAGCAGTCGGGGCATCCCATCGTGTCCTTCACCTCGAGGTAGAACTTAATCTTGGGCTCCGTTCCGCTGGGTCGAACGCTCACCTTGGTGCCGTCCTCGCAGAACCACTGCATCACATTGCTTGTGGCCGGCATGTCGAGCTTGGTCGTGCGGCCTTCGCTGTCGGTGGCGGTGAGCGACTGGAAGTCCTTGGTCAGCGCCACACGGCTTCCGGCAATTTCCTTGATGGGGTTTCGACGGAAGTTCTCCATCATGGCCTTGATCTCGTCGGCTCCGCTCTTGCCCGGGCGTACCACGTTGATGGTGTGCTCGAAGCTGAAGCCGTACTCGAGGTAGATCTTCATCAGCAGGTCGTAGAGTGTCATGCCCTGGTCCTTGGCCCATGCGGCAATCTCGCAGATGAGGCAGATGCTGGCCGGAGCGTCCTTGTCGCGCACCTTGTCGAAGGGCAGGAAACCGAAGCTCTCCTCGCCGCCGCCGATGTACTTCTGCTTGCCTTCGCTGATGGCTATCTCGCGGGCAATCCATTTGAATCCGGTGTAGCAGTCGCGCAGCTCTACGCCGTTCTTCTCGGCCATCCGGGCCACCACCTCGGTGGTTACGATGGTCTTCACGAGGAAGTCTGTGGGATTGAGCTGCCCGAGGGCCTGCTTGTTCTTGATGATATAGTAGCAGAACATCATCACCGTCTGGTTGCCGTTGATGATCATCCACTCGCCCTTGGGGTCGCGGCATACGATGGCCAGGCGGTCGGCATCCGGGTCGGTGGCCACCACGAGGTCGGCTCCGAGCCGTGTGCCCAGCTTCATGCCCAGCGTCATGGCCTCGGGGTTCTCGGGGTTGGGGCTGACGACGGTGGGGAAGTTGCCATCGACCACCATCTGCTCCGGCACTACGTGGATGTTCTGGAAGCCCCAGCTGCGCAGGCACAGCGGCACGATGACGCGGCCGGTGCCGTGCATGGCGCTATAGACGATGTTGAGGTCCTTCTGGCGCAGGATGACGTCCTGGTCGATCATGACCTCGTGTACGGCGGTCATGTAGTCATAGTCCATCTCGCCTCCGATAATCTCGATGAGTTCCTTGTTCGGCTCGAACTTGACGTCCTCGATGCGCACGCGGTTCACCTCGTCGATGATTCCCGTGTCGTGCGGGGCAATCACCTGTGCGCCGTCTTCCCAATAGGCTTTGTAGCCGTTGTACTCTTTCGGGTTGTGGCTGGCTGTCACGTTCACGCCGGCCTTGGCGCCGAGTCGGCGAATGGCAAAGCTCACCTCGGGGGTGGGGCGCAGGCTCTCAAAGAGATACACCTTGATGCCGTTGGCGCTGAAGATGGCTGCCACGGTCTCGGCAAACATACGTCCGTTGTTGCGGCAATCGTGGCAGACGACCACGCTGAGCCCCGTCTGTCCGGGGAAGGCCTTGAGGATATAGTTTGCAAAACCCTGTGTGGCCATGCCCACGATGTAGCGGTTCATGCGGTTTGTGCCGGCGCCCATGATGCCGCGTAGGCCTCCGGTGCCGAACTCGAGGTTCTGGTAGAAGGCGTCCACCAGCGGGTTCTTGTCCTCGCTGTCCAGCATGGCACGTATCTCGGCCTTTGTCTCCTCGTCGTAATAGGGCGAAGCCAGCCACTCCTGGGCCTTTGCCTCGCATTGTTTGATAAGTGCTGTATCCATGTTGATGTTTTTTGTGTGTACGAAGAGTGTGGTTCAGAGTCCTTGACGCAGCCAAGCACTCTGAACCCCGGAATCTGTAACGACGTTTAAGCCTCCGAGAACTGATCCTTGCCTACACCGCAAAGGGGGCATTCAAAATCGTCGGGCAGCTGCTCGAACGGTGTGCCGGGCTCGATGCCGGCTTCGGGTACTCCGACGGCGGGATCATATTCCCAGCCGCACATGTCGCATACGTACTTCTTCATAGTTTTGATGGGTTAAATGAGTTAAATTGGTTTGATGGGTTTGATGGGGAGAGCGGTGTCTCCCCCTCGTTTCAGTTTTGGAGGTTCTGGACGAACCACTGTGTAATCTGGCGGAACAGATGGCGGCGTGTGTTGCCGCCGTAGATGCTATGGTTGCGGTTGGTATAGGCCAGGGTGCTGAAGTCCTTGTCGGCCTGTACCAGCGCCTCGGCATACTCCATCGTGTTGCGGTAGTGCACGTTGTCGTCGGCCGTGCCGTGACAGATGAGCAGGCGTCCCTTCAGCTGTGCGGCGCGTCCGATGGGCGAGTCGTCATAGCCTTCCTTGTTCTCCTTCGGGGTGCGCATGAAGCGCTCGGTGTAGATGCTGTCATAGTATCGCCAGGATGTGGGCGGCGCCACGGCCACGCCTGCTGCAAAGACGCCGCGACCCTCGCTCATGCTCATCAGCGTGTTGAATCCGCCGTAGCTCCATCCCCAGATGCCTATGCGGCGTCCGTCCACGTAGGGCAGCGAGGCCAGATAGATGGCCGTCTCGGCCTGGTCGTGTGCCTCCAGGTTGCCCAGATGGAGATATGTCTGCTGCTCGAAGTCGCGTCCGCGTCCGCCCGTGCCGCGTCCGTCCACACAGACGCAGATGAATCCCTGCTGGCAGAGGTATTGCTCGTAGAGGCAGCCTCCCATGTTGCCCGCACTCCACGAGTCGAGCACCTGCTGGCTGCCGGGGCCGCTGTATTGGTGCATCACCACGGGATACTTCTTCGCCTCGCTGAAGTCTGCCGGCAGCACCATGAATCCGTTCAGCTCGATGCCGTCCTGGGTCTTGAAGGTGAAGAAGCGGCGTTCGCCGAGATTCTTCGTCGAGAGCTTTGTGCGCAGTTCCTGGTTGTCCTCCAGTGTCTTGAGTGTCTTTCCCGTGGCGTCGCACAGGGTATAGACGGGCGGTGTGTTCAGGCTGCTGTACACGTTGAGGAAATACTTTAAGTTCTTGCTGAAGAGGGCACTGTTGGTTCCCTCCTGCGTGGAGAGTTTCGTCACACGTCCCTTCTGGTCGCTCTTATATACGGCGCGGCGCAGAGGGCTCTCCTGAGCGCTGGCATAGTAGGTGGTCGATGTCTTGGCATCGTAGCCGTAGAAGGCGGTGACGGGCCATTCACCGCTTGTCAGCTGGCGTTTCTGCGTGCCGTTCAGGTCGTAGAGATAGAGGTGGGCGAAGCCGCTGCGCTCGCTCATCAGCACGAAGCCTCCCTCGACGAGCCGGAACTGCTCGTAAACCTTGTCGGGGATATAGCGCTCCGTCTCCTCGCGCACAATGCAGCGACACTCTGTGCTGCGCGGATTAGCCAGATAGATGTCCAGCCGGTTCTGGTGGCGGTTCTGTGTCAGGACGAGCACCTTCTCCGGCTCGGCGGTGGCATAGATGCGGGGCACGTAGCCGTCCGGCTCGAGGGGCAGCTGCAGCTGGCGTATGACGCGGCTCTTGATGTCGAACGACTGCACCGTGACCGTGCTGTTGCGTGCACCGGCGATGGGGTACTTGTATTCGTAGGCTCCGGGGTATTCGGCATATTCTTCCTTCTCGGGTGCCAGTCCCTTGAACCAGGGGAACGAGTATAGCGGCACCTCGCTCTCGTCATACCGCACCCATACGAGCATCGAGGCGTCGGCCGTGAAGTCGTAGGCGCGACTCAGCGAGAACTCCTCCTCGTTGACCCAGTCGGGCTTTCCGTTCAGCACCTTGTTGAACTCTCCGTCCTTCGTGATCTGGCTCTCGCTGTTGTTGAACAGCAGCTTGACGAGGAACAGGTTGCCCTCCCGCACGAAGGCCACCATGTTGCCGTCGGGGCTCCATGTCGGCACCTCCTGCGGTCCGCCGTCGCTCAGACGTTCCAGCGTGCGGTTCTTGACGTTGTATATGTAATATACCGCCGTGAAACTGTGCCGGTAGATGCGCTTTGTCTCCGTGCATATCAGGATATGGCTCTCGGTGGGGCTCATGATATATCCGTCGATGGTGTCTATACGGATCTTTCCCTTCACGTTGTTTACGTCGAAGAGCACGCCCGTCTCCTCGCCCGTCTTGAAACTGTATGTCACTATCCGTTGCTTGTCATCGGACAGGCGGCTGTATGTCTCGCCGTCCAGCATGGGTGTCATCCCGCTGATGTCCTTCGCGCGGTATGTGCCGTTCACGATGTCGTTCAACTCCAGGTTCTCGGCTTTCGCTTCTCCGGCCTGCATGCCCGTAATAATGAGCAGGGCCGTTATGATTCTCTTTCCTCTGCGTAGCATAGTCTCCGTCTTCATTTCGGTCTGTTTTCTACTAACAGCGACAAAGGTAGTGATTATTCGCGAAATATTTGCGGGCAGAGAGTTAAAAGATGCGAAAACGCCGGAAATATTTCTTTTCGCCGAGGGATGTGTTCCCCGATGCGATGCTGAAGCGCACGGATGGGCTACATGTCGCCGGCCTGGGCGGATGCCTCTATCTTCCTCAGCATATCGGCAAACTCGTGGTTCTTCAGGCCCCAGTGTGGGGCGATGACGAGGTCGGGGGGACTCTGGCTGACGAAGCGTTCGAGGACGAGCGACTTTGGGAGACGGGCAATGTAGCGCAGGACGAGGCGGGCGTATTGCTCGGCCGTGGGCATGGGCCACGGGTGGCGCTGGTATTCGCGGGCCAAGGCGGTGCCGCGGATAATCTGCAACTGGTGGAGCTTCAGCGTGGTGAGGGGCAGACGGGCCACCTCGTCGGCCTGCCGCATCAGCTCTTCGTCCGTCTCCCAGGGAAAGCCCAGGATGAAGTGGGCCCCGATGCGTATGCCTCGGCTGGCCGTGCGACGGATGGTGTCGGCGGCTTCGGCATAGGTGTGCCCCCGGTGGACGCGTCGCAGCGTCTCCTCGCTGGTGCTCTCCACGCCGTATTCGACGATGAGAAACGTGCGTCGGTTCAGTTCCGTGAGATAGTCGAGGAGTGCGTCGGGCATGCAGTCGGGGCGTGTCCCGATGACGAGTCCCACCACATCGGGCACGGCGAGGGCCTCCTCGTAGAGGGCTTTGAGATGGGGGAGCGGGGCGTAGGTGTTCGTGTAGGCCTGAAAGTAGGCCAGGTACTTCATCGCCGGGTATTTGCGGGAGAAGAACCGCTTGCCCTCCTCTATCTGGGCGGTGATGCTGAGCGTGGGTTTACAGTAGGCGGGGTTGAACGTCTCGTTGTTACAGAAAGTGCAGCCTCCCGTGCCCAGCCGTCCGTCGCGGTTCGGGCACGAGAGGCCTGCATTGACCGAGAGTTTCTGCACCTTGCATCCCAGTTCCTCTTGCAGCCACGCTCCGTATTCCATAGCCCTGCGGGCCTCCTTTCGGGGGAGTGGCAGAGGCGCGGGATGACGTAACCCGGTTCCTTCCTGGGGGGATGGCGCGGATGCTGGATGATGCATCCCGGTTTCCTTTGGAGCGGGGACGGGGGGCGTGGAATTATGCATCGTGCATTATGAATTATGCATTCACTTGAAGCTGTATGGTGAGCGACTGTGTGTCGAAGCTGACGCCTTCGCGGCATACGAAGCGTGTGATGCTCCCGTCCTGTGCCAGCTGGCGGGGAGTGCCGGTGGTCAGATGTCCGTCCTCCATAAGCCACACGCGGTCGCTCAGCTGGAGGGCCATCTCCACGTCATGGGTGCTCAGGAAGATCACCTTCTGCATGCCGTGGGCCAGGGAGAGCAGCATTCGCATCATGTCCACCTTGCTCGGATAGTCCAGGAAGGCCGTGGGCTCGTCGAGTAGGATGATGGGCGTCTCCTGTGCCACGGCTTTGGCAATCATCACCTTCTGTCGTTCGCCGTCGCTCAGCGTGTTGATGTGGCGGTGTTGCAGGTGGGCGATGCCCGTCTTCTGCATGGCGTCGTCCACCACGCGGCGGTCCTCTTCGTCCAGTCCTCCCCAGAAGCCCGTGTATGGTGTGCGTCCCATGCCCACCATGCTGCGCACCGTCATGTGCTGCACCGTGGTCCGCTCGGTGAGCACAACGCCGATGAGCCGGCTCCGCTCGCGGATGGAGAGCTGGCTGAGCGGACGCCCGTCGATGCGTATGTCGCCAGCCAGTGCCGGCTGGAAGGCCGACAGCGTGCGCAGGAGCGTGCTCTTGCCTACGCCGTTAGGTCCCAGCAGGCTCACCAGCTCGCCCTGTCTCAGCTCGGCATTGATGCCTTGCATCACCACGTGGCTGCCGTAGCCCGTGGAGAGATTCTGTAGTGTAATCATACGGAAATCATGGCTTGTGGTCCGGGGTCCGAGGCAGACTGGAGGATGTGCTCGGGTCTGTCTTGAACCTTGGACTATATACATTACTCGTAGCTCATGCAGAACTTGTAACCCAGCTGCCGGTACATTTTCTCCAGCTCGGCCAGTCGTCCCTTGAACTGCTCGAAGTCTTTCTTCTCTGGTTGCAGCCACTGCACCTCGCTTATGGCAGCCAGTCGTGGCAGCAGCATGTACATGGCGTGGTCGGGGCTTGCCACATATTCGCTCCACAGGTTGCACTGCACTCCCAGGATGTACTTGGCCTCCTCGGGTGTGAGTTCCTCGGGGATGGGCTCGTGGCTATAGACCTTGCTCAGGGGCAGGTCGCGGTTGAAGGCCAACGGCTGTGCGGCACGATTGGCCAGCTGGTAATAGTCGAAGTAGCAGAACCACTTGTTGGTGACGATGACCTTGTGGTGCAGCTTGGCCGCCTCGACGTTCTCCTTGCCTCCGCGCCAGTACATCACGGTGGCGTTGTCCGAGAGTCCTCCGTGGACTATCTCGTCCCATCCGATAAGCTCGCGTCCTTTCGTGGAGAGGAACTTCTCCACCTCCTGATTAATATATGTCTGCAGCTCGGCCTCCTTCTGCAGGCCCAGCTCTTTCATCTTTGCCTGACACTTGGGGCATGCCTCCCAGCGCTTGCGGGGACACTCGTCGCCGCCGATATGGATATAGGTGCTGGGGAAGAGTTCGCACACCTCGCCGAGTACCTTCTTGATGAACTCCAGCGTCTTGGGGTTGCCGGCACAGAGTACGTCGGGATCGACGCCCCAGTAAGGTCGCACGAAGTACGGGCCTCCCGTGCAGCCCAGTTCGGGATAGGCGCTCAGTGCGGCCACCATGTGACCGGGCAGGTCAATCTCGGGGATGATGGTGATGTAACGTTCGGCAGCGTATGCCACGATGTCACGCACCTGCTGCTGGGAGTAGAATCCGCCTTCGGGCTTGCCGTCATAGATGGCATTGTCGGCATCCTTGGCTCCCACGTTGGGTCCCACGATGGTATAGGGGCGGTGGCTGCTCTTCTCGGCCAGCTCCGGCAGCGACTTCACTTCGAGGCGCCATCCCTGGTCGTCCGTCAGATGCCAGTGGAACTTATTCACTCCGTGGAGCGAGAGCACGTCGATAAACTGCTTGATGTACTCGGCCGGGAAGAAGTGGCGGGCACAGTCGAGCATCGCGCCGCGATACTGGAAGCGTGGCGCATCGGCAATCACGGCCCAAGGCAGGGTGATGGTGTCGCCCTGCTCCTGGGCGATGCTCTTGCGCAGCGTCTGTATGGCGTAGAATACGCCGCTCTCGCTGGCCCCCTGGATGAGAACGCCTTTCTTGTCCACCGTAATCTGGTAAGCATCGGGATTGTCGCTCGCGAGGCCCAGCGTAAGGCGCACGGGCGTGATGTCCTTTGCTTTCTTCCGGCCCTTGGTGGCCAGTTCAGCTTGAGGCTTGAGGCCCAGGAACTCCTCGGCAAACTCGGCGTTGCGTTTCATCCGCGCATTGTCGGCAGGGTAGGAGACGGCCTGCCCTTTCATCAGCAGGGTGGTCTTGCCGCTGGCGTCCAGCGTAACGGACTGCGGCAGGGGAATCACTTGGTAGTTCACGTCGGCTGCGGCATACATGCTAAGCATGGCGGCAGCAAGGGTAAGGAAGTGCTTTCTCATTGTAGTTCGTGTAATGAATTGGAGGTTATTCATAGCTGGTGCAGTACTTATATCCCAGTCGGCGGTACATCTTCTCCATGTCGGAGAGCCGGCCCGTGAACTCCTCGAAGCTCTTCTCTCCCGCCGGGCGCCACTGTACCTCGCACATGGCAGCCAGTCGCGGCAGCAGCATGTATTCCACGTGGTCGGGGCTCAGGACATACTCGGTCCACAGATTGCACTGTGCGCCCAGAATGTATTTGGCTTCCTCGGGCGTGAGTTCCTCGGGGACAGGCTCGAGGCTATAGACCTTGCTCAGGGGTAGATAGCCGCCGATGGCGTGGGGCTGTGCACGATGGTCCTTGAGCTGATAGTAGTCGATGTAGCAGTGGCTCGTGGGGGTCATGATTACGCGGTGGTGCAGTCGTGCGGCCTCGATGCCGCCCTTGAAGCCGCGCCAGCTCATTACGGTGGCGTTCTCGGAGAGTCCGCCCTCGAGCGTCTCGTCCCATCCGATGAGCTCGCGCCCCTTGGTGGCGAGGAACTTCTCTACCTCTTTATTAATATATGTCTGCAGCTGTGCCTCCTTCTGCAAGCCCAGCTCCTTCATCTTTGCCTGACACTTGGGACAAGTCTCCCAGCGCTTGCGTGGGCTCTCGTCGCCGCCAATGTGGATGTATTTGCTGGGGAAGACATCGCAGATCTCGCCGAGTACCGTCTTGATGAACTCCAGTGTCTTGGGATTGCCGGCGCAGAGCACGTCGGGGTCGATGCCCCAGTAGGGCCGCACGAAGTAGGGGCCGCCCGTGCATCCCAGTTCGGGATAGACGCTCAGTGCAGCCACCATGTGTCCGGGCAGGTCAATCTCCGGGATGATGGTGATGTATCGCTCGGCAGCGTATGCCACGATCTCGCGCAGTTGCTCCTGGGTGTAGAAGCCCTCCTCGGGCGTGTCGTCATAGAGGACGTTGTCGGGGTCGTGCAGGCCCACGTTGCTGCCCAGGATGGTGTGAGGCCTGTAGCTGCCCTTCTTGGCCAGGTCGGGCAGAGACTTCACCTCGAAGCGCCATCCCTGGTCGTCGGTCAGGTGCCAGTGCATCTTGTTCACTCCGTGGAGTGCCAGGATGTCGATGAATGTCTTGATGTACTCGGCCGGGAAGAAGTGGCGGGCGCAGTCGAGCATCGTTCCGCGATACTGGAAGCGGGGCTCGTCCTTGATTACCGCCCACGGCAGTGCGATGGTGTCGCCCTGCTCCTGGGCGATGCTCTTGCGCAGCGTCTGTATGCCATAGAATACGCCGCTCTCGCTGGCTCCCTGGATGAGGACGCCCTTCTTGTCCACCGTAATCTGGTAGGCATCGGGATTGTCACTCGTGAGGCCCAGCGTAAGGCGCACGGGCGTGGTGTCCTTTGCTTTCTTCCGGCCCTTGGTGGCCAGTTCAGCTTGAGGCTTGAGGCCCAGGAACTCCTCGGCAAACTCGGCGTTGCGCTTCATCCGTGCATTGTCGGCGGGGTAGGAGACTGCCTGCCCCTTGATCATCAGTGTGGTCTTGCCGCTGGCGTCCAGCACGACGGATTGTGGCAGGGGAATCACTTGGAAATTTACTTCGGCCATAGCACACGTGCTGACGAGTGCTACGGTGAGTGAGGCAATGATCTTTTTCATTCTTTTTATTTTTGGTTTGTTTGCGTTATTTTTCGATTCTCAACTATCTGCTGCTCAGACCTCGGTGCGATGGCTTCATAGCTGTCCCTCCCGTTCATGTCTCAGGATGACGTAGAGTATGACGGGCGCCCCGATGAGTGGCGTAATCACGTTGATGGGGAGCAGGCTTCCGGGGCGCAGCTGTGTGGACAGCAGGTTGCATACCAATGTGAGACATGCCCCCATGAGCATGGTGCCGGGCAGCAGGACAAGGTGGCGGCTCGTACGCAGATACATGCGAGCCATGTGCGGCACTGCCAGTCCCAGAAACGAGACTGGGCCGCAGAAGGCTGTGGTGGTGGCCGTGAGCAGGCCGGTGCAGAGGAGCAACCCGTTGCGTGTGTGATGTGTGTTCACACCCAAGTTGACCGCATAGCGCTCGCCCAGCAGCAGTGCGTCCAGCGGCTTCACCAGTAACATGGCTCCCATTAGCCCTGCGGCGATGAGGAACGCGTAGAGAGGCAGATGGTTCAGCGATACGTTGCCGAAGGTGCCCATGCCCCAGATGATGTAGTTGTGCACGCCCTCTTCGGTGGCGCTGAAGTTGAGCAGCGAGATGATGGACCCCGTGACGTAGCTGATGACCACGCCGGTGATGAGAAGCATCGTCTTGCTCTGCAGACTGTGGGAAAGCAGCAGAAGCAGCAGCATGATGGCCAATGCTCCTATCATGGCAGCCGCGATGACCAGCAGATATCCGCTCAGGGAGAGGCTGCCCAGGGTGACAGTGCCTCCCAGCAGGAGCATCACCAGCGCCACGCCCAGGTTGGCTCCCGCGTCGATGCCCAGGATGCTGGGGCCGGCCAGCGGGTTGCGGAAGAGCGTCTGCAGCATCAGTCCGCTGGTGCTCAACGCAGCTCCGCTGAGCAGCGCTGTGAGCATTTGCGGCAGTCGGCTTTCTATGAGAATGAACTTCCATGCGGGGTTGTCGCCCTCGCTGTTGCCCAGCAGTATCTGCAGCACGCTCCCGGCGGGGATGCTCAGCGAGCCCCACAGCATGTTGCAGGCTGCCAGCACCATCAAGGCCAGCAACAGAAGCACGATGAACGTCCTCTCTCTCATACTCTTTTCAGCGTTTATCCCTGCAAAGTTACGAAAAGTCGAGAGCAATGCAAAATAAAAACCATTTATTTTTATTGCCGAGACGGAGTAACTTCGCCATCCACTGGATGGCAGAGTTACGAAAAAACGAGTGCGGTACAAAAAGAATCGTATTCTTTTTTTATGCCGAGTGAAAGAATACGGGCTTGCTCCCCTTCGCTGCAGAGTAAATAGGAGTAAGCAGCGTGAAAAAGCTGGTAAAACATTCGGCAACGAAGAGCGGATGTCGAATCTTTCCTTGGCGGAAAATGTAGTTTTCTTAGTCCGACTGGCTTATAATTCCAAGGAATTTATCTAAATTTGCAGTGGAATTGGGATAAATGGCAGTGCAGAACAGAGAAATGGAACTTACTACACGTGTGGAGATGCCTCGGATGGAGCGGCTTATCGCAGTGGGAGACAGGCTTGTGTTCCTGGGCTCATGCTTTGCCGAGTACATCGGGCGGCGTTTCGAGTCGTACGGTCTGGCCACGCTGAGCAATCCTTTGGGCGTGCTCTATAATCCTGAGAGCGTGCGTGCAGTGGTGTTATCTGCCTGCAGCCCTGGCGGCGAGAGGGGAGAGAGAGACCTGCCGCTGTTTCAGTCGTCTGGGGGCGAATGGCGTTGCTGGTTGGGCGATACGTCTTTTGCGTCGCCTACGAGCAAAGAGTGCGTGGAGCGGATAAACGCTATGCTCGGGCAGCTGTACACCTTCCTCTCCGAGTCGCGCTTCCTCTTTGTGACCTTGGGTACCAACGTATGTTATCGTCTCCGCGAGACGGGGCTGACGGTGACCAATTGTCACAAGATGCCCGGTGCGATGTTCGAGGAATACCGGCTTTCGACGTCGGAGTGCGCGACGGCGCTTGCCGACGTGGTGGACATGGCGCAGCGGCTGAATCCGGCGTTGCATGTGGTCTTCACCGTGAGCCCCTACCGCTATCGCAAGTACGGCTTTCATGGAAGTCAGCTGTCTAAGGCCACGCTCTTGCTGGCTGTGGACGAGGTGTGCCGCCGCTTTCCCGCATCGTGCACTTATCTGCCCGTCTATGAAATGTTCATGGACGAGTTGCGCGACTATCGCTTCTATGCCCCTGATATGCTGCATCCCAGCGAGGTGGCAGTGGACATCGTGTGGCGGCGCATCGTGGAGCATTGCATGTCGGAGCGCCTCCAGCACTATCTGCGCGACTACGAACCCATTCGGCGCGCCTTGAATCACCGGCCGACTGATCCCGAAAGTGAAGCCTACCATGAATTCCTGCGCACGACGATGCGCGAGCGCGAGAAGCTGATGGAGAAATATGAATGTAACAACTGATCACTATGACATATACACTGAAAACCATAGCAGCCCTCATGGGCGCCCATTGTGTGGGGGACGGACAGCAGCAGGTGGACTGGCTGCTCACAGACAGTCGCAGTCTCTGTTTTCCCGAAACGACCCTTTTCTTTGCTCTGCAGACCTCGCGTGGCGACGGACGTCACTATATCCCCGAGTTGTACCGTCGTGGCGTTCGCTCCTTTGTCGTGACGTCGATACCGTCTGGCGACTATCCCGAGGCTTCTTTCCTCGTGGTGCCCAATACGCTGCAAGCCTTGCAGCGACTGGCCGAGCGACATCGCGACTCGTTTGACATTCCCGTCATCGGCATTACCGGAAGCAACGGCAAGACGACCGTCAAAGAGTGGCTCTACCAGTTGCTCTCGCCCGAACGTGTGGTGACGCGCAGCCCTCGCAGCTACAACTCCCAGATCGGCGTCCCGCTCTCTGTGTGGAGCCTGAACGAACAGAGCCAGCTTGCCATCTTCGAGGCTGGCATCTCTCAACCTGGCGAAATGGCTGCTCTGCAGCGCATCATACAGCCCACCATCGGCGTGTTCACCTGTCTGGGGGCTGCACATCAGGAGAACTTCCAGTCTATGGAGGAAAAGTGCCGCGAGAAGATGCTTCTCTTCCGCGACGTTCAGGTAATCATCTATCCCGACGGCGACCCCCTGGTAAGTCGCATCCTCGCCGAATCGGATTATAGCGGGAAGCTCATTGCCTGGCATTCCTCGGGCGATGCCATGCAGGACAACCGCAATGTCTGTGCTGCGGTATGTCGCCTCCTGGGGATGGACGAGGACACGTTGCAGCAACGCCTCGAAGGACTTGAACCCGTGGCTATGCGTCTCGAGGTCCGCCAGGCCGAACGTGGCTGTACGCTGATCAACGATGCCTACAACAGCGACCTCAGCAGCCTGGACATCGCCCTCGACTTTATGCATCGTCGTGCTCAGGCCTCCGGCATCGGCGCTGCGGGGGTGGAGGGTATGCCATGCACGCTTATCCTGAGCGATATCGAGCAGAGCGGCCTGGACGCCGCTGTGCTATACGGCAAGGTGGCACGTCTGGCACAGAGTCGCGGGGTGACGCGGATGATTGGCGTGGGGCATGAAATAAACGGACAACGCAGGTGCTTTGAGGAGGCTGCTCTCGATGCCTTCTTCTTCCCCGATACAGAGGCCTTGCTGGCGAGCGGTATCCTTGAGAGTCTTCACGACACAGTGGTGCTGCTCAAGGGGGCTCGCTCGTTCCACTTCGAACAGGTGGCCGACCGCCTGGAACAGAAGGTCCACGAGACAATCCTCGAGATTAACCTGAATGCCGTGGTGGACAATCTGAATCGTTATCGTGCCTTCTTGCAGCGAGATACGAAGATGGTCTGCATGGTCAAGGCTGATGCTTACGGCGCAGGAGCCGTCGAGGTTTCACGCACGCTGCAGGACAGTCGTGTGGACTATCTGGCCGTGGCGGTGGCCGATGAGGGCGCCACACTGCGACGCTCGGGAATCACCTCGAACATCATGGTGATGAACCCCGAGATGAGTAGCTTCCGCACGCTGTTCCGCTATCATCTCGAACCCGAGGTGTACAACTTCCGACTTCTTGACGCGCTTATCCACGCCGCAGAATCCGAGGGCGTGACCAGCTTTCCGGTGCATATCAAGCTGGACACAGGCATGCATCGTCTGGGATTCCATCCCGTGGACGACATGCCGCGCCTGGTGGAACGCCTGCAGCATCAGACGGCTGTTATTCCCCGGTCCGTATTCTCACATTTCGTGGGTAGCGATTCAGACGAGTTCGACGATTTCTCGGCCCGTCAGTTCTCGCTTTATCAGCAGGGAGCCGATGCGCTGCAACAAGCTTTCGGCCATCATATCCTGCGTCACATTTGCAACAGTGCCGGCATCGAACACTTCCCGGAGCGTCAGATGGACATGGTGCGCTTGGGATTGGGGCTCTACGGCATCAACAGCCGCGACAACAGCGTGCTGAACAATGTCTCTACCCTCAGCACCACCATCCTGCAACTGCGCGACGTGCCGGCGGGCGACAGCATCGGCTACAGCCGTCGCACGTTCCTGGACCGCCCCAGCCGCATTGCCACGCTCCCCATCGGGTATGCCGACGGCCTGAACCGCCGTTTGGGCAATCGTGCCGGCTACTGCCTCGTCGGTGGACAGCGTGCTCCTTACGTGGGTAATATCTGCATGGATGTGTGCATGGTGGATGTCACTGGTATCCCCTGCCGTGAGGGCGACACCGCCATCATCTTCGGCGAGGGACTTTCCCCCTCGGTCTTGGCCGATATTATCGGTACCATCCCCTATGAAGTGCTCACCGGCGTAAGCCCTCGTGTCAAGCGCGTTTATTTTAAGGATTAGTAACTGAAGTTTCGGAAGTAGTTATGTAGTCAGTAGTTAAGTAGTTAAGCCAAATGTCTTGCTTCTTGCGTTGGCATTACTACTGTCCGAAGGACGAGCGAAGCGATCGCTCGGCTTTGCCGCTTGGCTCGTCCAAGAACTACTTTAACTACTTAACTACAAAGGGAGTGAAACTCCCGAAACTTAAATTAGTAACAGAACGGGAAGCGTTACAGTGTTACGGTGTTACAGTTCGAATTAGGCTTTACCACACCTCAAAAATAATTCTATATCTATATATATATAAATATATATATAGATATAGAGGTATTTTACCCCCCCCTGGCAACTATTTTTGGAACTGTAACACCGTAACATTGTAACAAAGTCCTGCCTGCCTGACGATTTTTTTCGCTCCCAACCGAAAAAAGTTGCAAAACATTCGAGAACCGCAATCGGCGTGACGTACCTTTGCATCGTGAACCTTCGGGGAGGTGACAGAAGGCTTGCACCGCAGCT
>CADAJS010000002.1 GCA_902788315.1 uncultured Bacteroidales bacterium | reverse complement strand
CTTTGAAAACGGTGGACAGACGAAAAGAAGTATTGGCCTAACTACTGTCCGAAGGACGAGCGTAGTGATCGCTCGGCTTTGCCGCTTGGCTCGTCCAAGAACTACTTTAACTACTTCGCTCGGCTTTGCCGCTTGGCTCGTCCAAGAACTACTTTAACTACTTAACTACAAAACGTTGAGAGCACCCGAAACTTGAATTATAAAATCTTAAGGTAATATTTGGCTGAAAAGAGAAGAATGCTTTAAGAGAAATATTTCCCTCAAAGCGTAAAATGAAAATGACGTTATTTGTCACGCTTTTAGTTAAATAATCTTAAAGAGGCTGCGTAAAATTGCATAGACGGGTCATAAATGTGCAGAAAATGGCCTAAAATGGGCATTTTAACATTTAGCCCTCGAATGCTTTATCGTATAATATAGGGAGTGCTCCCAAAAAGCGCCATAAACGAGAACAAACTTTGAAATAAAGATGAAGAAGGAAATGAAACCAATTCAGCTTGTCAGCGAGAAGCAAAAGAGTGATGATGAGATGTTGGCACGGATTGTCGCGCGGGGAAAAAAGGAACGTTATAGCGATGTCTCGCTGCTCATTGCCCGTTCCTTCATCGAAAAGCGAATAAACTATGAGTTGAGCATTATCAGGGAGTCGGGACTTGCCCACCTATACATTACGATGTCCTCCATTTTGAGATGGGCCAAGATGAAAGGAATTGGCATCGGCCTCGGCTATGGTGCAATGGCATCATCCACCGTATGTTACTGCCTGCAAATTACAGATGTAGACCCTTGGAGATACAACTTGTGTTCAGCTCGCTTTGTCAACGAACGAGTGCCCACATTCACGTTCGAGGTTGAGAAGGAACGGGTGGAGGAGTTTCGCGAGATAGCAGAGAGCTTGTTCAAGGCAGCCCATGAAGAGAAAAAGCCATATTTCCATTGCGACCTGCTGAAAGTGTTTCCAATGGAATACCCGGCAAAGTTGAAGAATGTAAAGATGCCGCTCAGAGGGTTCTCGGGGCTTGGTATTAAGCGTATCCTGCAGAAACTTTGCAATGACGAAGCTGGATATTGTTGGTGGTACGGAAAGACAGGAAGGGATGCGCTGAAGCAGTTTCGTCCCCGCCATTTTCAGGATTTGCTGAATTTCGAGGCCCTCTATCGTCCTTGTTTCATGGACTTGATGCCCATTGTGAGCGAAAGGATGCATGGCAATGTGCCGAAAGAGAGCTATTCATTGCATCGGCTATTGAACCCGACCTTCGGCGAAATACTCTTTCAAGAACAGATAATGGGCTTGCTGCACGAGGTCTTCGGAGTCGGAAATCAGGAAAGCAACCAGCTGCGGATACAAATCCAGCGCCGCCAGATGGATGCACTTGCCGAGATTCGGCCACAACTTTTCGAAGATAGTTACCGCAGAGGCTTCAGCAATGAGGAAGCCATGCAGATTTGGGAAAAGCTTGTCACTGTCCCTCGGGAAGTACCCATAAAAGCACACTGCCTTTGCCGAGTGATGACAGCCTGCCTGCTGGCCATGTCAGACGAAGCGGAAAAGAATGAGTTTGTTTTGCATTAAATCATAAGATTATTTACAATAAATCATTTGATATGACGATAGAAATAGAAAACTTAATCGAGACAAACATGAAGTATGTGGTCGCTGTAGCCAAGCAGTATCAGAACCAAGGTCTCGCAATGCCCGAGCTTATCAAAGCTGGCACCGAAGGCCTGATGAATGCGGCGCACAGGTACAAGGGGACGGAAGACTATAAGTTTTCCAGTTTTGCAATATGGTGGATTCGCCAAGCCATCCTGCAGGCACTTGCTGATGCACTTCATCGCAAGGATGACACCCGGAGTCTCCTCAGCGAACGCGAGAGGAGCATCGTAGAAATGTGCTTCGGTATCAACCGTCCGAGAGTGCCTCTCGAGGAAATAGGCAAGCAGTATGCCATCAGCGAGGGGCGAGTGCGGCAAATCTGCGAACGAACCGTCCGAAAATTGCTCTTTGTCGCAGAAAAGGGAGGAAAATGAAGATACAAATTCGGAAACTAAAAAGCGGTAAAAAGTTAAACTTTCTTAATTTTCTGCACACTCAATTGTTAGTGTGTGCAAAAAAGATGCTTTTTTGAACAACTGCTCGACAATCATATCGTATAATATATAGAGAACAGTCTCAAAAAACAACTAAAAATACGAGTTATGAGCAAGCAAAAAGACAAAAGACGCAAAGCGCAGTTGGCCAGCAAGGCCTTGAACGAGTCCTTCAAGTTCCAAGTGATGTACGCCCTGAAGCAAAAAGCGACCGACGAAACCTACGACGCTGAAATCATTGACAGAGAACTGGATGTAATATGCAAGAAAGGACTTGGACAAGACATGCTGAAAATTAAGGAAATGCTGGAGGGAGTCCGCACGGAAATGGGCGCAGAGCATATCGCCGAAAGGTGCTCGCTGCGCGGCTCGGTTGTCGCCTATCTGCTGGGAATCACGAATCAGAACCCTATTGAAAACAAATGGATTGACGGTTGCCTCTCGGACGCAGAACAAATCAGACTCCCCATGCAGATAGACTTCTTCTACGACAATGAAGTGCGCAATCAGGTGGTCGATTTGCTGAAAGACAGAGGGGAAAACATGACCTCAAGACTGGGGCAGCCCGCCGTCAGACTGAAAAACTGCGCAGTAGTATTTCGAAGAGTGGTTCAGTCCTAAGGGGCTAACCACTCCCAGTTCGCGACAAAGAGCAACTATTACAAATTTAAAATATTAACAATTAAAAGAAAGAATTATGGCAATGAGATTGTATCGTGTGGAGTATTGCTTCATCGGAAATTTAGGAGCCAAAGTGTTTTCAAGTGCTGCGCTTATTCAGATGCACAGCGGCAGTGAATCGGAAGCATTGGCATTGATTAAACAAAGAGAAAACGGCGACTGGCGGAGATATGGCGAGAATGTGGAAGTGGCTGTGCTTAAGATTGAACCAATGGAATGCAGGTAAAATAATAGACGAAGAATGAACTAATTTACTCGATTTCTTGAAAATAAGTGGCGGAGGGCGGGACTATATCAAAATAAGTTGTAACTTTGTGGGCGAGAAGTATTATAACCGTATAATGAACCCATTAAAAACAAAGCATTATGGCAAAGTGTAAAAAGGAAAAAATTGAAGAAATTAGAGATGAAGTTCTTAAACTACTTGAAATTTTTAGAGAAGAGTGGGAGGGACGGTATGCTGGTTATATAGACAGAATTCAAAAAATTACAAATAAAGTGAAAAAGAATAGAAGTAATATAAGAATGCCCCAAGCCCTTTCGTTGTATAGTTCTATAAGTGCGAACGCCAATAAAATCAATTTGCGTTTTTATGGTCAAAGGGTTGGGAATATTGTATTCAAGAATGATTCTATATTTATTGAGCCATATGTAAATACTATTCTACGAGATTTTAATGTAAAGTTTGGGAAATCACTCGAGTGTAAAGAGAATGTCGGAGGACAATTTAAAAGTTTCTTTAAAAGGAAAGACAAAAATCCTAATGGAATAAAATTGCATAGTCCTGAGCACCGAGTCGAGAATCGGATGTTGAAGTACTTCAAGGACAAAAGCAAAAGACGGGATTTTAGATATGGCATCTGTCCAGTTGTGATTCATGATTGCTGTTTTTTCCAAATGCCCACTCCGCTTAAAGCAAGTGATCATAAACAATTACCTACTTATGCAAAACAGTATGGTGGTGGCATTGATATCTTGGCTCGTGTTGGGATTGCAGTTGGTGTTTCACGTCTCTGCGTTATGGAGGTAAAGGATCAAAATGTAAATGCTGAGAGTCAGGCAGATGCAATGGGACAGGCTGTGGCATACGCTGTATTTATCGCGAAACTTCTTCGGAGCCAATCTGGCCAAGCATGGTATAATTTCTTTATGGGAAGGGATTTTGGCAAGGTGTACCCACAAGGGGATGTGCCCGAAAAACTCCATATTGATGTCGTAACAGTAATGCCCAAAGGGAATACGGATGAGTTCTGTAACGAAGATTTAGATGTTTCAGAACTCAACACAACCCTTCACTGCCATACATTATATTTTGATGATGTGAAGTTTGACAAGGGGAAAGGTGAAATTGTATTTACGGAAGAAAGTACATATCTGAATAAAGTAAAAAAGTAAAGCAGATTGACCATCACCATTCATCGCGGCACGGATCAGATTGGCGGATGCGTGACCGAATATGCGCAGGACGGATGGCGGCTGTTCGTGGATTATGGCGAGCAGCTGCCTGGCGCGAAGAAGTCGGGGCCTCTGGAGGTAGAAGGGCTGACAAAGGGTGACTTGTCGAAGAGTGCCCTGCTCATTACCCACTATCATGGAGACCATATCGGTTGCATCTCGGAGGTGTCCGATGCGGTTCCCATTTACATGGGCAAGACGGCACGAGAAATACAACTGACTGCCTCCAAGCATGTTGAATATGCCGTTCCCGAGAAGAGACTGGAGGTGGAGAAATTGGAAAAGATGAAGCTCTTCACCCCGGGCGAACCATTCTCTTTCGGGCCATTCAGAATCATGCCGATTTCGATGGACCACTCGGCGTTTGATGCCTATGCATTTAAGATTGAGGCAGGAGGCACCAAGGTGTTCCACACGGGAGACTTCCGTGCTCATGGCTTCAGGAGTGGTAAAATGGAGAAGCTGCTGACGCTTTACATTGGCGAGGCGGATTATGTGGTAAGCGAGGGGACAAATGTCTCTCGCCCTGCTGCGACGTCTGTCACAGAGCGGGATTTGCAATGCCAGTTTATAAAATGTTTCCGTGAGCACAAATACAATGTCGTGTATCCGTCATCGACGAATATCGACAGGCTTTTCTCTCTGTATCATGCTGCGGATAAGACAAATCGCCTGTTTATCGTTGACTATTACCAGAAAAACATTATGGACTTGGCGAGCCAAGACCCAGTTTGGGGCAGATCCGAATTCTATAACTTTAGTGGCAAGCATAAACCTCTGGTGCTTTCCTGGAATCAAAGTATCTCTCCCAAGTTCAGTGCAGCAATGGAGAGGCTTGGGTATGTACTCATTGCGCGTGCCAATCCGAATTTCAATGAATTTATAGTGCGAATTCCGAGAGAGAAGACGAAGTATCTGTCGATGTGGGAGGGCTATATCAAAAAGGGAAGTGAGGCATACAGCGAAGCGCTTGCAGAGGCACTGGGCGAGGATTATCTCTTCATGCACACCAGCGGACATTGCGATATGGACCGCCTCGGGAAAGTATTTGAATTATTGAACCCTAAGGCCGTTATCCCCATTCATACGGATAATCCCGAGGTCTTTGCAACGACCTTCGGCAACCGCTGGCAGATAATCCGGTTATGCGATGGCGAATCCTTTTGTCCCGCATGAACGCGTTGCTGTAACCGTATGAACGAGTTAGGGCGCAAGGCTTGCAGCATTTGTCACTGCACCTTGCGCCTTAATTATTCACTTTTGCACTTTTGCCCTATTGCGCGAAGTTTCTCACGCTCGGCAATCGGAAAGCACGCTTTCCATTGCTCTCGCTTAATCGAAACTTTCACTCTTCCTCTCCGTAGATAAGTGTGCGGTAGCAGTTCACCTCGGCGTCTGGTTCGGGATTGAGCCAACGGAGGGTGAGTGTGTGGGAGCCTTGCGTCAGATCATACTTCCAGCAGAGTTCTTGCGTGCGGTCGTGGAAAGCTGCGGGTGCCAGCATCGTTCCGCACGACTTGCCGTCCACGATAATCTCCACCTCGGCCACATAGTCGGGGCGAGGACTCTTTACGTTGCAACGCACCACATAGCCCTTGCCCTCGAAGGAGAGTGTGCCGAAATCCTGAATCTGGCGTCCCTCGACAATCTGCGTGACGCGTAGGCCCGGGAACGACTGCTCGAGCCGTACTGCTTCGGGCTGCTGCACGGGGATTACCACCGTCTCGTCGTTCACCCGTCCGCCCTGTGCCTCAATCTGCTGCAGGGCCAGGCGGAGCGTCATGTCATAGGCGCGGTTCATGGAGATGTCGGTGTAGGCAAAGTTGCGGTCCTCTACCTCGCGCAGGTTGTCCATCCACTGCTCGGGAATATTGCTGTAGCCCAGCATGCATCCCAGTATGCCGCCTGCCGAGGCCGGATTGCAGTCGCTGTCCTGTCCGCAGCGAGTGGAAATCTCGAGCGTGCGGGCAAAGTCTCCGTCGCCATAGAGCAGACCGATGACGATGTAAGCGCTGTTGAGCAGTGCGTCGATGTCCAGCGTAGCACAGGCACCCTCGGGGCAGCCTTGCTCGTCGGCATAGTTGGCCTGGCAGAGGTCCCATGTGGCCTTCCAGTCATCGGGATGCTGCTGGTGCCATCGGATGACGTCCTCCATGCAGCTGCGGAACCGGCTGCCCGTGGGAATCGTCTGCAGTGCTTCGCTGACGATGCTATGGATGTCGTCGCGGACGAAGGCCAGCGAGTACATGGCTCCCACGAAGACCCCGCCATACCATCCGTCGCCGTAGTTCATGATGTGGCCTGCACGGTCGGATATCTCGGAGGCGGCATTAGGCATGCCGGGCGAGACGAGCCCTGCAAAGTCGGCCTCTATCTGATAGTCGATGTCGTCGGCATGCGGGTTGTTGGTCCAGTGGCCCGACTGCGGCGGCATGATGCCGTGGAGGATGTTGTAGCGGGCTGCCTGGTTGGCATGCCACAGCGGGTAGCCGGCGTGGGCGAAGGCCATAGCCATCGAGTCGGCCGGTGCATCGAGACCCAGGCGGGACATGACCTCGAGGAATGTGAGGTCCATATACAGGTCGTCATAGAGGCCGGGGGCGTTGTCATAGTACCACTTGACGCAGCCGGGATTCCAGCTGATGGCCACACTGTCGGGGATGCGTTCGCCTCGGTAGCGGAACTCGGTGGGGCCGCCATAGGTGCATCCGATGAGTTGTCCGGCCCATCCGCCGCGAATCTTGTCGAGCAGTTCGTTGCGAGAGATTTCCTTGCGCTCCCGCGTTGCCTGTTGGCAGGATGTGGCCCAGGCGAGTGTGGCGAGGAGCATGACTGAAAGTAGCATTCTGTTCTTCATAATCTGTCGTATTATAATTATAATGTACCCGCGCGTGAAGTGTCAGGGCAGGGGAGTGGCGGCGTGTTTCTTGCGTTTCTTCTTGGGCAGCAGCTCGCGCCACCGGTTGAAGTCTTTCTTGAACTGCAGTCCGATGCCCTGTGTGGTGAGTGACGACTGGATGAAGTAACGGTCGTTGGTCTGGTTGTATGCTTTCAGGGCGACACTCCCCGAGGGGGTGAGCAGGTAGCGCACGTCGAAGTCGCCGATGAAGTTGTTCGTCGTGTAGTAGCTCTCGCGGTAGCCGAAGTTGCCGTTGATGAGCAGGCGGTTGTTGAGCAGGCGTCCGGAGAGGATGCCTTCTACGTCGGTCTGGTCCCATCCGGTCTCGCCCGTGCGCAGGTTGGCGCCGAAACTCCAGTTGTTCGTGCCCAGCATGTTGGACATGATTTGGTTGAACTGGTTGCTTAGCGTGCTGCTCAGCAGCGAGTTCATGGCTGTCTTGCTCTGGTCGGCAGCGCTCACGTATTGCATGCTCTGATTGTAGAATCGTCCGATGCCCAGCAGGTAGATGACCTGCATGTTGCGCTCCTCTTCAGTGTTTATCATCTGCCGCACCATGTTCTTCTCGTCCTCGTTGGCCTGCGGGAGGTCGAAGTCGAAGGTGACCACCGGAGCCAGCGGACGTCCGCCGATGTTCATCACACAGTCCACTCGGGTGTTGGATAGGCCGAGGGTCGTGGCCGAGAGGTCGTCCATCGAGACGTTGGGCACGGTATAGGTGGCCTTGAGGTTTAGGGAGGCCTGCTGTGCGTTGCCGCCAAAGGTGATGGTGCTTCCGCTCTGGAACTGGAAGTCTTTGCGTATGACATCCTGCAGCGACAGCTTGTAGATACCGTCCTCGACGTGGTAGGTGCCGTACATGCTGAAGCGCCCCTTGTTGTAGTAGTTGGCCAGGATATGTCCCTGTCCGTGCAGGTTGATGTAGTCACCCGAGCGGGCGTCCATGAGTACGCGCAGGGTGGCATCGGGCGTTACGTTGAGGTTGAAGTTGAGCCTCATGTCGGTCGATGTCTCCTCCTCTTCTTCTTGATCGGTGTCGGTCTTGGCGGAGAGTGTCTCGGCTGGGCGCTGTGTGTCGGGCTGCGGGCTGGCATAGGTGATGAATCCGGCTTCGGTGAGCGTCTCGGGGCTGGTGGAGTTGTACACCAGGATGCTGCCCGGCATGGGCGTGCCGTTGATGTCGGCCGTCATTTCGCCTGGCTGCCCGCTGATCTTTACGTTGCCTGTGGCAAAGATGGTGCCGTAGAAAGACATGTCGCCGAAGTCGTGGAAGTCATAGCCCAGGACGTTGCGTGCCTCGGCCTGGACGTCGTAGCGCAGATTCTTCAGGTTCTGGTGCATCAGGTGAATGTCCATGATGGCGCAGTGCTCGTCCATGCCTGTGCGTCCCAGACGGTCGTAGATGTGTGCGCCGCGAATCCAGATGTTGTCGGGCCGCAGGTGGACGCTGTCCCCCTCGATGTGATAGTCCACTCCGAGCGATGTGACGCGTACTCCGGCTTCGTCCACACGCAGGTCGCCCTCGAGGTTGATGCCCTTGAAGGGACCGAAGATGTGAGCCTCGCCGCTGGCACGCCCCTCGAAGGTGGAGAAGATGCCCGACGTGTACTTGTTCAGGAAGTGCAGGTTGCAGCGGCGTGTCCTTATGCGCAGGTCGATGCCGCTGCCGGGCTTGTTACGTCCCGGCGTGATGCGCCCCTGTACGGATGTCTGGTGGTTGGCTGCGGCGTCGTTCATCACGGCGTCCAGGAAGACGCTGCGCTGTTCGGGATCCCAGCTCCCGTGAACGTCCATGTCGCCCATCGAACCTTCGTTGAAGGTAAAGTGCTTCACTTGGAGGAAGGCGTCGGCACGCGGATTCGAACGTAGCTGAGAGGCATAGACACGGCCCGTGGCCTCGCCGTCGAAGTCCACGCTGTGGAAGTTTATCAGGTCGAAGATGTAGGCCAGGTTGATCTGGTGCAGGTCGGCCACGAGCGAGTCGCTGTCATCCTCCGATACGCGTCCTTGGATGCAGAGGTATTTATCGCCCTTGGAGACGATCAGGCTATCGAGGTCGAGCACTCCGTCGTGCAGGTTGAATCGTGAGGGGTGTACGGTCCACACCGTGTCGTTGATAATCAGGTTCGACTGGTTCACGTTACCCTTCACCGCCGTATGCCCTGCGTCATCCTGATAGAATGTGCTGGAGATGTCCACCTCGCCCATCTGTATGCGTTCCGACTGGCTGCGCCAGTGCATTCGTCCGCGCAGCTGCTCGCTGTCGGAGCGTACGTCGGCTCCCAGTTCGATGGGCGCTCCCTTCATCTGCCGCTCCATGAGCAGGCTCAGCTGGGTGTGGCTCTCATGGCTCTGTGCGTGGCAGTCGATGTGTCGCAGCTGTTCGTTGCCGTATCTCAGGACGGGTATCTGGGTATGGAAGTCGAAGAGTCCGCTGCTGCCGTCTATGCTACCGCTCAGGGTGGAAGGCTCGGGTATGGCGATGGGTTTCCCGGTGAGGCGGGAGAGGAAGAGGGTGTCCTGGATGTGAGCGGTGAGCGTGATGTCGTCTGCCTTGGGCAGCGGGGATGGTTTCCTGTCGTCGCCGGTGATGCCGGGCAGGCGGGAGAGCAGGGTCTGCCAGACCATGTCGGGCAGCTGGTTCCAGTGGAAGTGACCGCTGGCCTGTGCGTTCAGGAAGGGACTCCGCAGCGTAACCTGTTGCTGTCCCTCCTGCGGCTGGCTGTGAATGACGATGGAGTCGGCCAGCAGGTCGCCTTGTTCGGAAGAGTGGATGCATAGGTTCTCCACCCTGATTCTCCCGGCCACATCGTCGGCCGATGTGCCTTGCAGATGGGCGTCCAGGTTGAGCGTGAAGCTCTCTCCGTCGAATGCCTTTGTGAACCCCAGTGCATGGGGGTTGAAGTGCTGTACGGCAGCATAGCAGGCCAGGCTGCGGCTGCCGCCGGCAGTCTGCCGTGTGTCTATCTGTATCTCGGCGTCACCATAGTCGTCTGTCAGGCTGGCTGTGGCTCGGTAGTCGCCGTCGTGGCAGGAGGCCTCGAAGGGTACGTCCCGATAGGCGTGCCCTTTGTATTCGAGCGTCTCGATGGTTCCCTCGCAGTGCAGGTCGGGTATCGAGTCTTTCTTTGGCATCATGCCTCGGACGCGGGCTCGCATTGAGAGCTCGCCCCACGGCTCTTGCCATTTGGCGGGGAGCAGGGTGCCCAGTGCTGCTCGTTCGGCAGTCGCTTGCAGGTCTATCTCGCCTCCCTTGGTCATCTGTCCGGCCACGGTCGCGGTGCCGGAAGCCGACTGCAGGTGCAGGTCAGCCTGTGTGGTGCCGTCGGCAGTCGAGTGGGCTATCCACCCCTGCATTTCAGCGGGGCACAGTGCGTCGGTCAGGCGTAGTGTCTCTGTGGCATCGGTGGGCAGGAGGCTTGTGAGTCGCCTTGCCCATTCATCGTTGAGCCATAATCCGTCGATGTCGGCACGTAGCTTGGGGCGATTGCCCAGTGCTTCGGCCGCGACGGAAGCGTCCATCAGACGCTGCCCTGTGGTGCCGTCGATGAGTCGAAGGTGGGGGAGTGTCAGGTCTTCGCCCAGCCCACGGATGTCTGTGGTTATCTGCAGGCAGGCATCGTCCATCGTCTTCAGCCGGGGCAACAGGAAGTCCAGCTTGCCGGGTGTCAGCGTGGCCTCCATCCGGCCTTCGTAGGTGGTGGCTTTCAGCCATTCGGCTCTCTGCTTTGCTTGTAGCGGATGGGCGGGTCCCTCTGCGTGGAGGACAGGGACGAGTATGCTTGCCCCTGGTGTCAGCAGCTCAAAGTCATTTAGTCTGACACCGTCGGCGCCTGCCGTCAGCATGCCCTTCAGGCGTTCCAGCTGCAGCCCTTGTTGCTCGTTCATGCTCAGCTTGCGCAGCGTCACCGCCAGCGTATCGCCTTCGGTATAGAGCAGGCGGGCGTTGAGGCTGATGTCGTGCAGGTGCAGGTGGTGGGGATTCAGTGTTTCGCCAGGCGCGGGTAGCGGCATGTCCATGCAGTCGTAGGTCAGGCTGCCGCGTCGGATGAGCAGTCGCCCCACGTAGAGCTGTGTGGGCTTTCCGTCCGAGTCTTTGCTCGACAGCGCTTCGATGAGCGGAGCGATGTTCAGCGGTTCGTCTTGTGTGGGACGGTAGAGGTGGGCTTCCAGACCGAAAAGCTGTACGCCGCCCAGCCTGACACCCTTCCCGGCCAGCAGGGGCAGCAGTTCTATGCTCACGCTGGCTCGCGAGGCATGGAGAGCCAGCGAGTCGTTCTCGTCCCGGATATCCACATCGTCCAGCACCAAACGTGCGGGCACGGCAATCTTGGCACGCCCGATGTCCACCTGCGTGCCAAGCCGCTCCTCTATCAGCCGCTCCATGGCGTCGGCACCCGTGCGTTGCAGCCAGGGCAGTCGTCCCAGCAGCAAAGCCGTGCAATACATGCCTGCCAGCACCATTGCCGTCCAGCGCAGCGCAGCCTGCATCCGACGTCTCGTTCTGTATCTCTTTGTCTTCACGGGGTACAAAGGTACGAATAAGCGAGAAAAGAAGCAAGGAAAAGTGGAAACTTTTCAATGCTTCTTTCGAGCGGGAGTATCTTCGACCGCGATGAATTATGAATTATGAATTATGAATTAAGATAACGCTACTCATTTGTCCGTGAAAGTCGGTTCCCTATGATGAACTCACAGAGCTCGTCATAGAGGGCGCGGTCTGCGGCATCGGGAGACGTGGCCAGCTGAGTGAGAGCGTTGGAACCGGAATAGAGCGCTATGGAGCCGATACCGTAAAGCCCTGCATCCTTGTATTCTTTCATGTAATGCCTTACGCGTTCCTGAAGGGCAGGCACATCGGCAGCCGTGAAGGTGAGCTTCCCGTAGCTGTCCGGTCCCATGACATCGGGACCCATCTGCCCCGCAACGCCTGAATATTCGAATTCCAGCTCCATGCCCATGTCGTATTCCTTGATGGCTGCAATGGTCTTGGCAAAGGGGTGGGGTTCTCCGGGAACCTTGTGGTCCCAGTACCAGTTGGGCTGCATCCATGCCTGGTCGATGCCCAGCTCCTTCCAGTACTTGTAACCGGGCCCCATGTGGTAAGGTATCCAGTAAAGCCCTTGGCCTCCAGCGTGACAGTACTCTGAAAGCGCCGGTGCGATGACGTCCCAGTTCTTGTACTGGCAGTTTACGTCGATGTCCCAGGGGAGGTAGATCTCCTCCGAAGTGATGTAGAAACCGGAGAGATCCAGATACTGAGGGGCAAGTTCTGCAAACATCTTCCGGGCGCTGTCTATATACCAGTAGAGCGCTGTGAGCCTGTCTTCCACCCGGGCAAAATCAAGTCCGTCTCCCCAGTAATTCGTGGGAGACTGCTTGTCTGAGAAAGTCTCGAACATGATGGCATCCGGGATGCCTATGATCACCCCACGCCTCGTGGGCGGGTTGCCTATCCTTGAGGCCACTGAGGCACAGGCCTTTTCAAGCTCTGAAACGCAGCCTTCCGGACCCAGCCACAGGTCCAGCTGGTACTGCCACTCCGCTCGGGTTGCGGATTTCCCGGGGCCCAGCACAAAGGTGCGGTCATGAGTCCAGTCAGAGCCTTCCAGAAAGAGGAATCCCTCGAATAGCCACTGCTCCTTCCCGTCCGGAGCCTTACAGCTCACGTGCGGGGCAAAGCGGGCAGCGTCCCATATATGCGGTTCCCGGTGCCAGTAGCCCACGAGGGTGACGTCTGAGAACCGGCGCGGTTTAGGCTTCTTATTTACGGGAGTGCAGGAGGTGAGCAACATTCCCAAGACAATAGCAAAAGAGAGCAGTTTCATTTTCTGAGCGTTTTCTGACGTCTTAGTGCTGCATATCAGTGCAAGCATAAATCATCATTGACGCGGCAAAGATACGAATAAGCGAGGGAAAAGCCAAAAGTTTTTGAGCTTTTCCGAGCGGAAGTACTTCTTCAACGTCTATGACCGGGCAGAAGCGAGTATCTGCCTTCCCACGCTCTTCCTTCGCTCTTCCTTCGCTCTTCCCAAGCTCTTCCCTCGCTTGTTGTCCGTTCGTTGTTCGTTCGTTGTCCGTTCGTTGTCCGTTCGTTGTCCGTTCTAAACGAACAACGAACGTGTAACAATCGAATATCGTTCGCACTTCAATCAGACATGTACCGAGGCAACTCCTTGGGAGTACTATTTCTGCACTCTACTTTCCGCTTGGCGCTTTAGTGCGAAGTAATCGGCTCTGCCGCTTCGCTTGTCGAAGTAATCGGCTCTGCCGCTTCGCTTGTCGAAGACCTATGACATTCTCACTTCCCCTGTTCTGCCCACTCTGCTGGAGTCAGGCCCGTCTTCTGCTTGAATTTCTTCTGGAAGACGCTTCGGTCGTTGAAGCCGCAGGCATCGGCGATGGCCTCGTTGGTCCAGTCGCGATGCTCGCGGATGATGCGCTTGGCCTCCTCGATGCGCAACAGTGCCATCCACTCGGTGTATTTCAGTCCGCGCTGGTGTAGCCAGGCGGTCAGGCGGTAGCGGCTGATGCCGATGTCCTGCGCGGCCTGGGGCTGCAGCAGTCCTGCCTGGCGGTAGCCGCCACGGGCTATCCATGCCTCCACGGCCTGCTCCACCTCGTGGGTTACCTCGGGCGAGAGTAGGGCAGCGTCTGCGCCCTCTTCCGATCCCTTGTGCTTCGACATGGCGGCCTGCTCGAGGCAGGCTTCCTCTTTCACCTCGGTGGCGTTCTGCCCGGCAGCCTCCATGCGCTCAGGGGCAGGACTGACGAGGTAGAAGCAGAAACTGTCAACCAGATAGAACAGGAAGAAATAGATGGCAAAAGCGACGATGAGCATCCACGCTCCCGTGCCGAAGATGGCCACGGGCACCATCAGTGCCAGCAGCATCAGCCCGACGATGCTCAGTTGCATCCATCGCAACATGCCGTCGGTGTCGCGGTCGTAGTAGTTGTCCAGTGCATGGCGCATGGCCACAAGGCTCGCCATGTGCCGCCACGTATAGTAGCCCTGCATCAGCATGTAGAGCACGGCTCCCGCTTTCTCGGCCATCCGCAACTCCGGCGTGTCGCTCAGCAGGGGCTGGCCGTCGGTCGCTGCCGCCACGGCGAGCATCGCCATCGTTACCGTCCACACCGCCGGTCCCGTCCATCGGTCGGACAGACTCAGTTCGCCACGCTGCTGCAACAGCAATACGGCACGTGCGAAGAAATAGGAGGCGGGGATGAGCATCGCCAGATTGAGCATCACCGACTGCGTGACGCCCATCAGCCTCAGCCCCATCGCCAGTTGCAGGACAAAGTGCAGGGCCAGCAGCATCGTGCCGCCCGACATCAGCCAGCGGGCCTGCCGTGTGTAGCGGCTCATGATGCGCCACTGACGCAGGAAGAGCAGCTTCGCCGTGAGCAGCAGCATCAGCACCACGGCTGTGAATTGCATCATCTGGAGTGTAACCATAACGACGGCAAATTTACATATTATTTAGCAAATATCGGCGAAAAAGGTGTGTCAATTTTGAAAATCGACACACCTAAATGCCCCAAAACCTTCGAAATTGACACACCTCATGCAAAATTGACACACCTTTTTCCTGACTGATGATGTATCTTTGCGCCAATAATTCATTCACAGAAAAAACAGCTCATGAACGAACTGACCCATTTCATTGCCGAGACACCTCTCTGGCTCACCATCATCTTCCTCGCAGTCTTTGCTGCGATGTGGATATGGTTCTTCGTGCTACTGGTGCAAGCCAGCGGCGAAGTACGTTCCCTCGGCAGCAGCGGCCCCTTCGACTATGAAGGCAGCGACGAGGACTACGAAGGCCCCGTGAGATAACCCCACAGACCACAACCATCCCCCGCACGGCTCCGTGCCGGGCGGGGGACGATGTCTGTAGGCGACATAGAGCTATTTAGAGTAATGATACCTCAGCGAGATAACGTAAACGTAAATCATGCCGCTGGTGATAGAGTACACCAAGCGATGCTCGTCAGTAATCCGGCGGCTCCAAAGTCCGTGCTGCTCACCTTTCAGCGGCTCTGGCTTGCCGATGCCCGTGAACGGATGTTTCTTGATGTCCTCCAGCAGGTCGGTGATGCGCGTCATAACGCGCTTGTTGCCCGTCCGTTTCCAATACTCGCGGTCTTCCAGCGCACGTGGAGTAAAGATCACTTCCATAGGTCTTCCACTTTTACCACCTCGCCCCGTCCGTTCTTGATGTCCTCCTGCCCCTGGCGGATAATCTCTGCCATGGCGGGCGATGACATCAGGTACTCCGTCTCGTCCATAGCCTGCTTCTTGGCAGACAACTTCTTCACATACTTCAGTACCTTTGCCATCAGTGTCTCGTCGTCGGCAATCTCACCCATGGCACGGTATAACTCCGCATTCAACTGTATTGCTGTCATAATCCTATTATATTTTAGCTTCTCGTGGCAAAATTACAAAAAAACACGTTTCGATATGTCTCATGGACGCAGAAATTTACTTTTGGCCACAAAAAATTTACGATTGGACACAAACCAAAGCCCGAAAAGCCGTAGTTTTGCAGTCAATAAGACTGCGAGCCTGCTCACGCTCGGCCAAAGATTCAAGCATCATGGCTCTCGCTTAACCGCAGCCTTGCCAGTCAAAAAGACTGCGAGCCTGCTCACGCTCGGCCAAAGATGCAAGCATCATGGCTCTCGCTTAACCGCAGCCTTGCCAGTCAAAAATCGTAAGCAATATGAACATCAACATTCTCGCGGCCACTGCCGCACTCTCGTTTGCCGACATCCTGGCGTGGTGCTTCCCCCTCGTCGTCATCGTGGCCAGTGCCATCGGATTCGGCTTCGCCGCCTACTACTGGGGGCGCAACGCCCGCATCGAAAACTACCTGCGCCGACGAAAGGAGGAAGCAAATAGGGCATCGCGCCAAAATCAACCGAAGTAAAATTAATATAAACATAAAAACTTATCAAATATGAACAGAACCATTCATTTCCTCAGCACCTCGCGGACGGCACTCATCCTGCTGCTCGCCACCCATCTGTTGGTCTGACGACCTTTACTCGCTCAACGCGCTCTTTGAGGTTACACCCGAAGGGCACCATATCGTTCTTTGACTTACTGACACACCACAACGGAAATTTCTTCAGGGGAAAAATACAAAGAAAAACAAGTTTTCCTTTGGTATTTCGCTCGATTTGAATAAATTTCTCCCACTCAAGAACACAAATATATTTGCATTCTCTTCGTTTAATCGAAATTTTGCACTATCTTTGCCCCCGTAACCCATAAACGTAAGGATGCAACATGAGCATTGACACCTACAAACTGACGAGTATGGAAGAGCCTACCGACGAGGTGCTCAGCCAACTGATGCGGGAGGCCGCAGAGGATGCCAAGCAGAAAAGTGCCGAGGCGACAGCACGGTTCTTCAGCCAGTTGAAGCATGAATCCCAAAAGATTTCGACGGCATGGCAGTAGCGAAGCATCGACCGGTTCTCATCGTCATCGCCGGCCCCAACGGCTCGGGCAAGACCACCATCACCTCTAAGATACTGCGCCACGAGGCCCTCTGCGGCATGTTCAAGAGCGATGCTACCGAAGCGGAACTCGTTGAGGAATATCTCACAGAGAAGTACAATCTCTAAACGGTCACAGCCATGAAGGTATTCCTCGACACCACCATCACCTCTAAGATACTGCGCCACGAGTGGCTCGAGGATGCCCTCTACATCAATCCCGACCAGGTGGCACAGGAGCGGTTCGGCGACATCCCCCTCTGTGCGCAAGCCATCATCGACTAAGCCCCTTCCCCTTTCCCAAAGATAATATCCGCTGAGACATCCCGAAAGATGCGCTCGGCGGCTTCCGTTTATGGTGTGCCAGCCCAATATATTGAATAATGTATAAACAAATTAATAAAACATAAATGAACATGAACTACATCATTCACATCATCCGACACACCGCGAGGGCGGCCACCGTGCTGCTCCTCGCCCTGCTCACCGCGCAGACGGCATGGGCAGCAGACCTGACCATCACCACAATTGATGGTTGGAAAACTTTTGCACGCGCTGTTGCCAGCGGCACAGACTACAGCGGTATGACCGTAGCGCTGGGTGCCGACCTCGACTTTACAAGTACAACCTTCAATGGAGACTACTCGGTTGGCTTCAATTTAGAAAGTGGTTGGGGACAGGATTCAAAACCTTTCAAAGGCACTTTCGATGGCTGCGGACACACCATCAAAAACGCTACCATCACAGACATTAAGATGATATATAGCTTCAACTGTCTCGGTGCCATCTTCTGGATTAACGAGGGTACAATCAAGAACACCCATTTCGAGAATATCACCGTTAACGGCCAAGGTAGTTATACTGCCATCGTAGCAAAAGAAAACGAGGGTACTATCGAAGACTGCACCATTTCGGGAAGAGTAAATAGGATGAGTGGAAATTACAACAACACCGGCGGTGTGGTTTATAATAATGCCGGAGCTATTCGCAACTGCGTTGTGAACATTAACAACCCTACTGGTGGCATGATAACAAGCGTTGGTAACGGCGCCATCACCAATGTTTATACCACTTCCGACAGCCAAGGCTGGGAGCAGGGCACTCGAATCTACAAGTTTGTGGCGGTAGAAAACGGCGGAGTGACATCCATTACGCCTTCCACCGAAGCAATCGGAACCTTCAGCGGCAATAAATACTATACCGCAGGAACGGAGGTTACCTTCGCCGTGGCAGTTGAGTCAGGAAAAACCGCCGACCCGATATTTTGCAACGGAACAGCTGTCAGCAGGGGAGCGGGCGGCTCTTATACATATACCGTCACTGCCGAGGACATAAAGGTGCAGACAAAGGAGTCGTTGCCTACTCGGAGCATCAACATTGCAAGTGTCTCCGGCGGCACTATGTCGGCCAATCCGCCAAGCGCGACAGCTTACCAAGAGATTACCCTAACAGCATCGCCTGCCAGCGGTTACTTGCTGAACGGAGTAACGGCATCCGACGGGACCAATCCCGTCAGCATCAGTTATCAGCCATGGTACAAGCAAGTGAATACAGCCACATTTACCATGCCCAATGCCGACGTTACCGTCACGCCGACCTTTACCGCAATTGCGAATACCAACAACGAGTTTTCTGTCAACATACCAGCAACGGGGACGGAGACAGGAACAATACCAGGCGGCGTAAAGTCATTCAAGCTTTATGACAATGGCGGTGCCAACGGCAACTATTCCAACAACTGCAATGGAAAAATCACACTGACAGCCCCATCGGGATATGCTTTTGTAATCGAAGGAACGGTGAAGACATGGTATCATTGTGGAATACTCAATGTCTCTGATGAAAACGGGAGTGTTTTGAGTAATGTATATTCTACAGGATACGAGGGCCCAGACGTGACCATTCCACCAACAATGATTACAGGCCGCCAATTGACGTTTGAGTTTATCGGAGACAATCAAACGCTGACCACACGCGAAGGCGTTGACCTCACAGTGTCGCTTGTTGACGCCAATCAGGAGTTTTCCGTGACAATCGCGGGCACGCCAAATGGCACGGTGAATCCATCCAAAACGAGTGCTAAGGCTGGAGAGGTGGTAACTCTGACCGCTGCTCCTAATAGCGGATACTTGATAAAAAGCGTTGCCGTGACCTACGATACGGACAAGAACATCAGCGTCAGTGGCGGCTGGTGGACGGGAAGTTTCTCGTTCACGATGCCTTATGCCAATGTGACCGTAACGCCCGTGGTGGAACAAGCCAATGCCGACGGAGGCCTCAATATCAGCGGTCTGACTTATGTTCCCCTAGATGGAGACAATCCAGGCTATTATGCTATTGACGGAGCCAATGCTCTCAACGCCCTTGCTTCTTACGTCAACGGCGGGGGCAGAACTGAGGATATGCTTTTCAAACAGACCGCTGACATCGATATGAGCGGTGTGAACTATACGGCAATCGGCAGCAGCAATTCATTTAACGGCACGTTCGACGGCGATGGATATGTAATCTTAAATCTCAGCTATTCAACTACGGGCTTCGGTGAGTCTGGCTTATTCGGAAATCTGGAAGGTACGATAAAAAATGTCAATCTGAAGGATTGTAGCTTCACTGGAACAAGAGCAGGCGGTATTGCAGGTAGTATGTCAAGTGGTAGTATTATTAACTGCGCTGTTATTGGCGGTACGGTCACGTGCGGTTACGGTGGACAAGCTGGCGGAATTGCGGGACATTTCTATTCAGGTACGATACAAGATTGTTTTACGACGGCCACTGTCAGCAAGGTTGGAGATAGTGCATATATGGGTCCAATTGCTGGAGGCAGTGGCAATATCACGAATTGCTACTATACCATCGAGCCAGCAAACAAGTATTACACCAACGGCACGAAGGTCACCGTCTATAACATCACCCTCGCCGACGGCATCATCATGACGGGCAACATCCACACCGTCGGCCGCACGGCGGCTAACACCTACCACTTCGGCAGGCAGGGCGATAACATCACATTCACTTCAGAGGCTCCTACCACGGGAATCAAGAAGTTCACCACGACGGCAGGAACTCTTGCAGAAACTTCGGCAGCAGGAACTGTGACGCTGACCATGCCCGCAAATGACGTGACGGTTAGCCTTGAAGATGTTACGCCAGAGATTGCCGCCATCGACGCACAAACCTATACGGGCAATGCCATCGAGCCGACAGTCACAGTCAGCAATATGACGGCAGATACGGACTATACAGTAAGCTATTCCGACAATACAAATGCAGGAACTGCCACCGCGACCATCGCGGGCAAGGGCTTCTATTTCGGCACGATGATAATGACATTCACCATCATCAAAGCCACGCCGACCATCACAGCCCCGGTAGCCGTAACCGATCTCATCTATAACGGTTCGGCACAGGCACTCGTATCAGCAGGCACAACCGACTTCGGCACAATGACCTACAGCCTCGACGGCACGAACTATTCCGCCGTCATTCCCACGGCAACAAAAGGCGGAACCTATACCGTATATTATAAGGTGGAGGGGAGCGACAACTGGAATGCGGTAGATGCGCAGACGGTTAGCGTAACCATCACACCCCGTACCTACACCGTCAGCTTCGATGCCAATGGCGGCGAAGGCACGATGGAGCCAATGCTGTTGACCTATGACGGCGAAGGGACTGCGCTGACCGCCAACACGTTCACCCGCTCGGGCTATGGTTTCAAAGAATGGAACACCGAACCCGACGGCAGCGGCACAAACTACTATGACGAGGAAGAGGTATACAACCTGACCGACGAGGTAAACGGCAACGTCATGCTCTATGCACAGTGGGGCTGGGACATCGCCACCTGCGACATCAAGGGCACGCTGGAAGCCTACGACGACGGCTACGGACCCTACTATCCACTCAGCAACAACGTGGAGGTGTGGAACGGCGAGACGCGGCTGACGCTCGACGCGGACTATACCATTGAACTTGACCCCAACGTTGGCATCTACGACTATGTTGTTGGAGAGCAATATCAGGCCACTATCAAAGGCACAGGCGACTGGGGCGGCAAGAAGACTTTCACGTTCACCTTCGTAGTGCTGCACCACACTGTCGTGTTCGATGCCAACGGCGGCACGGGCACGATGGCCAGCGATGTCGTGGCTAACGACGGCGGCTATGCAGGGCACTACACCCTGCCCGCCTGCGGCTTCACCGCCCCCCTCGGCAAGGTGTTCGACCACTGGGTGGCCAGTTGCGAGCCTGACGCAGAGAAGCAGCCCGGCGACTATTTCACCGCGCCCTACATCTGGAACGAGTCCGACGTGCAGACCATCACTGTAACGGCCTACTGGAGGGATGCGCTGATTCTGCTCGATGATGACAGTGCTCAACCCGAGGGAAGCAAGAACGCCGACATCATAGCCGCCAACAACGGAACGACGGGCCTCACCGTCCAGCTCCAGGGCCGCACCCTCTACAAGGACGGCTCGTGGAACACGCTGTGCCTGCCCTTCAGCGTCAGCACGGAGAGCGGCACGCTCAGCGGCGACGGCGTGCAGGCCATGACGCTGAACACCACGATGAGCAACCTGACCGGCGGCACGCTGACGCTGAACTTCACCGACGCTAAAGGCCAGACCATCCCGGCCGGCACGCCCTTCATCATCAAGTGGGACAAGCCCGCCGACTACGTGGCCTACGACGGCCAGAACGCCGCCACGTGCAGCGACCTCGTCAGCCCCGTGTTCGAGGGCGTCACCGTCAGCAACGCCACGCATGACGCCACCGTCACGGACGTGCTCACCTTCACCGGCACTTATGCCCCCGTCAGCATCGGCAGCGAGGGCGACAAGACAAAGCTCTACCTCGGCAGCGGCAACACGCTCTATTATCCCAACGGTGCCATGACCATCGGCACCCACCGCGCCTACTTCCAGCTGGCCGACAGACTGACCGCAGGAGACGCCACCAGCCTCATCCGCGCCTTCGTCCTCAACTTTGGCGACGAGGCAACGGGAACTATTTCGGTTCACGATTCAAGGTTCATGGTTAATGGTTCTGATGCGTGGTACACCCTCGACGGTCGCCGTCTCGACGGCAAGCCGACGCAGCGTGGTATCTATATCAACAATGGTAAAAAGGTCGCGATTAAGTGAGAATAAAGCAGAGCTCGCTCATGCTTTATCGAGCGTGAGCGAGCTCGACGGAAGTTCAAGGTCGCGATTAAGTGAGAATAAAGCAGAGCTCGCTCATGCTTTATCGAGCGTGAGCGAGCTCGAACAAAGTTCAAGACAATCATTAAGTAACAAGGAGGACAACGCTATGAAGAAAACATATTTGAAGCCCACTTTCGTAGTGGTCATGCTGCAGCATCAGGGCATTATCTGCACCAGCGATGTAAGAGGAGTTAACGGCAATGCCGGCATCGGCTATGGTGGCGGCAACAGGGGATCGGCCCGTGTCCGCGGCCGCGAAGAAGTGGACTGGGACGATTACGAGTGATAACAATCCCGAATAGTGTGCCTCCCCATCTGCCTGCAACCGCATGCGATGGGGAGGCTTCTGTAAACGCTATGCAATAAGCACTGCGACATCTCGTCGCAGTGCTTTATCTTGCCAATCACCTTCGTCGATTCTTTCAAAACTTAAACCCGAATCGGTCAATAGACTGTTATGCGCTAAACGGGATTTCTTTGTGACTTTCAGTCGAGCGCTCCCGCTCGACAAAGGCAATGAAAAGTTTTATCTTTTCCTTGCTTTGTGCTCGCTTATTCTTTGCACTGAAGGCAAAGCGGCAGGGCCGAGCGCGTACCTTTGACCTACGGTCTTAGGTGCTCCCGCTCGACAAAGGCAATGAAAAGTTTTATTTTTTCCTTGCTTTGTGCTCGCTTATTCGTACCTTTGTGTTCAAATTCATCGATGATGGAGCGTAACCTGATTCTCAGAGCCTCCCGCTCGATGCCTTTTGCGGCGCTTGACACCTCAAGCACCTCACCCCTCGACGGAGCACGCTCCTCCTGCCGATGGAGCACGCTCCTCCCGACGGCGGAGCACGTACCGTCGAGCTTTCTCCAGTGCGGGGACGGCCCGTCGGGCCTTCCGGCGATGCCACTTCCGAAACTTCGGTATAAAAAAAGTTGTTGTTCCCGTGCAGTCTTTTATATGATTGTCGGACATAATAGATAGAGACGTCATGTTTTCGATGGAAGTTACACGGCTGATAGAACGGTGCAGACAGGGGGATGCGGATGCCCTCGGAGCTCTGTATAAGGCATACGCCCAGAAGATGAGGGGCGTATGCCGTCGGTATGTCAGCGATGAACAGGCCATCGGCGACGTATTGCATGACTCGTTCGTGATTATCTTTACCTCCTTTGACAAGCTTCGCGACAACGGGAAGGCAGAGGCATGGATGATGTCGATAACGAGAAATGTCGCATTGAAATATAAAGATCATCTGGCGAAGATGCCTCTTGTGCCACTGGAGGAGGCAGAGCAATTGCAGATGCCCGAAGGCGAGAGCGACGTGAGGGGCGTGCCATTGGAGGATGTACTGCAGCTCATTGACCGTCTGCCGGAGGGCTATGGGAAGGTGTTCCGGCTGTCGGTGTTCGAGGGCATGACGCACAAGGAGATTGCCGGCATGCTGGGCATAGAGCCGCATTCGTCCTCATCACAACTGGCACGGGCGAAGAAGATGCTCCGAAAGATGATGCAGCAGTATTGGGCGGCCGGGCTTCTGTTGTTGTTGCTGCTGGTTCCCGTTACGTTCTACCTATCCCGGAAGGGAGACACTGCGGTCAAGGATGAAAAGCCGGTTATGGCGAAGCAGAAGGATACGCCGAAAGAACCTCAGGATGATTCCCGGACGGAACGGCCTCAGAGACCTGTGATTGCCCAAAAGCTGCGGGTAGCCGCTCAAACGGTGGATACCATTGCGGTTGACACCTTGGCAAACCTCGTTGCTCAGGAGCAGGCAATAACTGACACCGTATCAGTCGATACGACAAAGACTATACACAAAGCAGAGTTGCCGCAATATGACATTGCCGACTTGCTCCCCGAGAAGCCCGGCATCAGCATGGGCAACGATAGAAAATGGTCGTTGCAACTGGCATACGCAGGGAAGTTTGACGAACAGAACCGCTATAACCAGCCGTTCAGCTTTAAGCCTGCACCGTCAGATGTACAGTCGCTACCCTCCGGGCAAGCCCCGACCATCCCGAGCAGCATCGACAACTGGACGGACTATGCCGTCTATCTGGAAAATAATCCCTATGCCGTGAGCGACAAGACCCGTAGCATCATCATGCGCATCGCCCTGAACAATGCCAGCCGCCCAGGCGGGGACAAGATTCTGCGCAGGAGCCACCACCAGATGCCCGTCACATGGTCGCTGGCATTGAAGTACAGACTGAATCATCGCTTCGGGCTGGAGTCTGGGCTCAGCTACAGCAGGTTGAAGTCGGAATTTGAGATGGGTTCGAACGGCAATACTATCAACGAACAGCAGACCATCCACTACCTCGGCATCCCCGTGAAGGGCATATATAATATGTATGGCGGACGGCGATGGAGCCTCTACGGCAGTCTCGGAGTGACAACCGAAATCCCTGTCCGTTCTACGCTCCACTCAGACTTCTATGTGAACGGCCTGTATGAGGCCGGCGACAAGACCATCCTCCGCGCGCCGTGGCAGTTCTCTGCCACCTACGGTCTTGGCCTGCAATACAATTTCACCCCCAACATCGGTCTGTTCGCAGAGCCAAGCCTGCAGTACTTTATCCCGATGAAGAGCGACATTGAGACCTACCGCACGGAGCATCCGTTTACGTTCTCCCTGCCCGTAGGCATCAGATTTACGTGGTAAACGGTGCAGTCTTTTCATCGAGTCGGGGACTATATAGATAGAGACAACCCTTAATTCGTAAATGAACATGAAGCATTACAAACCCCTTGCCTGGATGATGGCGATAGCCATTGTCGGCACAGCAATGACTGCCTGCAGCCTTGACGGCTACGAACCCGAGAAGCCTTTTACGACTGACCCTGTTGAAAAAACTGCACTCTTTGCCTTTGGAATCGGTGAGCCGGGAACGCGCTCCGATGCTGAGGCAGAAAGAGTTCTTTTCACCGATAATGACATCGAATGGTTCGACCCCGTCACCCGCGAACTACGCTTCCGCGACATGGAGGAGCCCCTTTACGAGAAACTGCGCCTGCTCTCCGGCGTAGAATTCCGTCTCGGCGATCAGACGCTCTTTTCCGGCAGCACCTTCGTCGGACTCATCTGTAGCCAAGTATTCAATGACTTGGTACTCTGCTGTGGCAAGATTGAGGATGGCGAAGTTATCGACAACAATCGCTATTATCTCTACGACTGCTATCCGCTGCAGTTCATTGATGACGAGGGCGTAAAGGCCAACCGCCAACGCCGCGCCCCACAATGGGAAGCGTTCCTGAAGTACCTGGACAGCAGGGGTAAGCTAAGAAGGTAGGAAGAATTGGCCGGATGATGAGTTCTTGCCATGCAGGAAAGTATATCAGTTCGGGTATAAAGTTTAGGAAAACATTCTAAATTATACCCGAACTGATATAACAATACGATTAAGACAGTCCGTTTATCACGTCTTTTTTACATTCAGATAGCTTTTCAGCGCTTTCACATAATCCTCAAAGGCTTTCAGCCCTACAGGCGTGATGCGGCAGACGGTACAGGGCTTTTTGCCCTTGAAGGTCTTCTCCACCTCAATGTAACCCGCTGCCGAGAGCTTGTCTATCTGCACACTCAGGTTGCCCGCCGTAGCTCCCGTCTGCTCCTTGATGTAGGGGAACTCGGCTTCCTCGGCACTGATGAGCAACGACATCACGGCCAGTCGCAACTCCGCGTGTAGCAGGGGGTCTAATGGCTTGAACATGGGCAGGTCCTCCTTATTTCTGATTTTGAATGAAAATGACCACACCTGGCACAATTAGGCCAATCAAGGCCACGACTGCCATCACATAGAGCTGTGTATGATCGGGGAAATGTAATGCGCCAAAGAATCCTCCGAGACCTGCTAAAAGTCCACACACCTGAATGGTACGGTTGCGGATGACTAGGCCAGTAATCGTTGTTCCCATTCCGAAACAGAGCGAGATGATGCTGGTGATGCATCCAAATATATACACCTTAGGCATAATCAGTTCCATTGGTAACATTCCGCTGCCGATAAAACCGAGTATCATGCCCATGCCACAGCAGAATACGCCAAACGTAGCCCACACATGGCCGATGACCTTCCCGACAAAAGTAGTCGGAACGTTTCCTCGCCGTTTGTCGATAAACCAGTTGCCCACGTAGCCCACCAGCCATAATGCGGCCCACAGCATATTCCATACCGGTCCGCCATGATTCTTCCATAGGTAAGCTATGAGCAACGAGAATATGATCACACAAAGTCCCCACCATATGAGTGGTATGGCCGAATTCTTGTTGATGGTGCGCTGGCTGCGCTCTATTGACTCTCTGATAATCTCCAGACTGCGCTCGGCAGTCATGTTATTCTTTTCTTCCATTGTTTTTTCATTTTTTAATAGATGTTCTACTTTTGTTTTCAATACTCTCTGGCCTCGTCCGTACTCCTGCAGAAAGCACGTCTTTGGCCAATTGTGTCCGGTTCACGCTGCAAAGGTAGAGAAGTTTATAATATAAACCAAATTATTCCATAAATATTTTGCATATAAAGCTGTTATTTAACATTTCGCTTACAATAACGGGCAAAGTTTACTCCTCATGGTGCAGTCATTCGTTGCAGTTTTGGACTTTATAAGTAGAAGACGATGGTGAGTACCAATCGTCCAAAACTGCAACGAACCAGTATGTATAGTATCTATGATTACGCCTACAACGGGCTACTTTATCTGAACAACATGATGCGGCCGCGGCACAAGCGGCTGTCGCAACTGATGATTTACTCTACCACCGCCTGTCAGTCGCGCTGCAAGCACTGCAACATCTGGCAGAAGAAGGTGGAGCATCTTTCGCTTGACGACATCCAAAGCATCATGCAGAGCCGTTGTGTGACCAAACGGACTACCGTAGGACTGGAGGGCGGCGAGTTCATCCTGCATCCACAGGCAGAGGAGATCATGGCGTGGTTCCACGAGCATCATCCTAACTACACGCTGCTCTCCAACTGTCTCGCGTCCCGTCGGGTGATAGATGCCGTCCGCCGCTATCAGCCCCGACATCTGTACGTCTCTCTCGACGGCGGGCGCGAGACTTACCGGCGGATGCGGGGCCGCGACGGCTACGACCGGGTGATCGAGGTGGTGGAGGCCCTCAAGGACGAAGTGCCCCTGTCGCTGATGTTCTGTCTCTCGCCGTGGAATACGTTCGATGACATGGCCTATGTCATTGACGTTGCCATGCATTACGGCATAGACATTCGCATCGGCATCTACGGAACGATGGCTTTCTTCGACACAACGGGCGAACTGCTCTCGGCATCGGATTTTGTGAAGCAGATTCCCCAAAGCATCCACCAGACGCAGGAGAACTACGACTTCGTGGCGCTCTATGACCAGTGGCGAAACGGGCATCTTCGCCTGCGCTGCCAGAGCATCATGAGTTGTCTCGTCGTTCACAGCAACGGCGACGTGCCGCTCTGCCAGAACCTTGATGTGGTGTTGGGGAATATACATAGCCAGTCGCTCGACGAGATTTTCAACGGAACAGCAGCCTGTCAGACGCAATGCCAGTATTCCAGGGACTGCAACGACTGCTGGATCAACTTCCACCGTAAGTACGACATCATCCTCGTGCGCAACTTCGAGCGGTTGCTGCCCAAGTGGCTCATTGAGAAGTTCTACGGTCCGTATCAGTGGACGGCAGACCCTAAGCAGACTTATCGCAAATATCTAAAAGCAATACAATGATACAAGAACTTATCAACCGATACAAGCGGATGCGTACAGAGCGTTTCCTGCGCCAAACGTACCAATCGCAATATGCCTTCGTGGGCATGGGGCAGCACTCGCTGACCAATCTCTATCCCGTGCTTCACCATCTCGGCGTACCGCTGAAATATATCTGCGTCACATCAGAACGAAAGGCACGACTGATAGAACAGAAGTTCCCTTATGTGAAAGCCACGACCTCGCTCGACGAGATTCTGAAGGATGAGGCTGTCAAAGGCGTATTCGTCTCAGCCTCCCCATCTGCCCATTTCTCCCTTGCCTCGCAAGTCCTCCGTAGCGGCAAGTCACTTTTCATCGAGAAACCTCCCTGCCAGACATTGGAAGAGCTTGACACGCTCATTGACTTACGACGGCTCCACGGCATTCCCGAGCATCGCTCGCCTACCCGTAGCCTTTCGCCTGTTGCTGTGGTCGGCCTGCAGAAACGCTATGCTCCTGCCATACGACTCCTGAAGGAGCGTCTCGGCAAAGAGCATCTTGTCAGTTACGCCCTACATTACTTGACAGGCGCATATCCCGAAGGCAATGCACTGCTCGACCTCTACATCCATCCCCTCGACCTCGTCTGTCATCTTTTCGGACAGCCTGAAATCCTCGCCTGCCGTCAGGTGGCCAGGGACTCTTACCTCCTCATGCTCCGGCATCCGCACCTCGTCGGCACCCTGGAACTCTCCACTGCTTACACGTGGTCTGCTGCCCGGGAATCTCTTAAAGTCTGCACGTCAAAGGGTATCTACCGTCTCTCGCAGATGGAAGAATTGACTTTCGAATCCGTGCCTTCCACCATCCTCGGCATCCCCATTGAGAAGATTCACAAGCATAACAGGCACATCGAATACCTCTATTCCCGCAACAGCTTTAATCCCATACTCCCCGACAACCAAATCTATTCCCAAGGTTATTATGGCGAGATACAATCCTTTACCACGTCTGTCGAAAGCGGCCATTCAACTGTCCTCACTGATATCACGACACTTAAGCCTACTTACGAACTCCTAATGAACATAGGCCGTTGTCACTCGTGTCCAGATTAGAAGAATCCCTGCCCCGATAGGGGGCACTCCATGAACTATAGCCATGCGGGACTCCTGTTTCGTAATTCGTGCTGTCTCTTTAACTTTTTATAGCCATGAGGACGATTATTCAAAATAAAGTAGTAACTTTGCAGCGCTTTTCGTATGCACTATAGTTTATTAAATCCAGTATATGGCAAAAGTAATCAAATTACGTAAAGGCCTGGACGTCCGCCTTAAGGGACGGGCCACGGCGGAGATTACATCTGTGAAGGGCTCGGACGAGTATGCGCTCGTGCCGGACGACTTCGTCGGGATGAAACCCAAAGTGGTGGTCAAGGAAGGTGATGTTGTCAAGGCTGGGGATGCGCTGCTGACAGACAAGTTGCATCCCGAGGTAAAGTTCGTGTCGCCGGTGGGCGGCACTGTCTCGCTGGTGGAACGCGGCGACCGTCGCAAGCTGCTGAGCGTGCGTGTGAAGCCCGATGCTTCCATCGCTCCGCGCGAGTTTAACACCAAGGGCGACGTGAAGACGCTGCTCATGGAGAGCGGTCTCTTCGCCTTCTTCCGTAGCCGCCCCTACGATGTGGTGGCCAATCCCGAGGACAAGCCAAAGGCTATCTTCGTGAGTGCGTTTAACAGCATGCCCCTGGCTCAGGACTTTGAGGTGGTACTCAAGGGCCAGGAGACCGATTTCCAGACGGGCATCACCACGCTCTCGAAGCTGGCTCCCGTCCACCTGGGCATCAGCGCACGGCAGACAAGCACGGCACTGACGGTGGCCAAGGACTGCGAGGTGACCGTATTCGACGGTCCCGCACCGGCCGGTAACGTGGGTGTGCAGATTAATCACATCTCGCCCATCAACAAGGGCGAAGTGGTGTGGACGATGGGCCCCGAGGAGGTTATCTTCGTCGGACGCCTGATGCGTACGGGTCGAGTGGACCTTACCCGCACCGTAGCCCTTGCCGGCAGTGAGGTGAAGAAACCCTGCTACGTCAAGATGCTCGTGGGGCAGAAGCTGGACACGATGCTCGAAGGACAGCTGGACGCCGGCAAGCACCTGCGTATCATCAACGGTAACGTGATGACAGGCGTGAAGACCACGGCCGACGGTTTCCTGGCAGCCCATGCTACGGAGGTGAACGTAATCCCCGAGGGTGACGACAACGCCGAGATGCTCGGCTGGATCATGCCGCGCCTGAAGGAGTTCTCCACCAGCCGCAGCTATTTCAGCTGGCTGCAGGGAAGCAAGAAAGAGTATGTGCTGGACGCCCGCGTGAAGGGCGGCGAACGCCACATGATCATGAGCGGCGAATATGACCGGGTGTTCCCGATGGACATCTATGCCGGATACCTCATCAAGGCCATCATCGCCGGCGACATCGACCGACAGGAACAGCTGGGTATCTACGAAGTGGCTCCAGAGGACTTTGCCATCGCCGAGTTCGTGGACAGCTCGAAGCTCGAGTTGCAGCGTATCGTGCGTGAAGGACTGGACATCCTGCGACGTGAGAATGCATAAATGTCCTAACGGTCCCCTAATGAATATAAGTAAACAGAAAAAATAATATGAAAGCATTAAGAAATTATCTGGATAAGATAAAGCCGAACTTTGAGGAGGGCGGCAAGCTTCATGCCTTCCAGAGCCTCTTCGACGGTTTGGAGACGTTTGCCTTCGTGCCTCGTACGACGGGACGCGCCGGCAGCGTGAACATCCACGATGCCATTGACAGCAAGCGAATCATCAGCTTTGTCATCATCGCCCTGATTCCGGCTCTGCTCTTCGGCATGTATAACATCGGATATCAGAACGCTCTGGCCGCCGGCAAGCTGGGCGAGGCCACCGTGCTCGGCATGTGGTGGTTTGGCTTCCTGGCCGTGCTGCCCAAGATTGTGGTGAGCTACGCTGTGGGACTCGGCATCGAGTTCACAGTGGCACAGTGGAAGCACGAGGAGATACAGGAAGGATTCCTCGCCACGGGTATCCTCATTCCCATGATTGTCCCCGTGACCACTCCGCTGTGGATGCTGGCCCTCGCCGTGGCCTTCAGTGTGATTCTGGCCAAGGAAATCTTTGGCGGTACGGGTATGAACATCTTCAACCCCGCACTCGTTACGCGCGCGTTCCTCTTCTTCTCTTACCCCTCGGCCATGACCGGCGACAACACCGTATGGGTGGCCGGCAAGAGTCTGCTGGGCGCAGGATATGATGTCACGGGTGCCGATGCCCTCTCGGGTGCCACGCCGCTTGGCCAGGCAGCTCAGGAAGGATTTGCAGGCTTCGACTCCTCGACCATCATGAACGCCATCTACGGTCTGATTCCCGGCTCCGTGGGCGAGACGAGTGTCATCGCCATTGCCCTGGGTGCCCTGCTCCTGCTCTGGACAGGCGTGGCCAGCTGGAAGATTATGCTCTCCGTCTTCGTGGGCGGCGCAGCCACCGGCTGGCTGATGCAGGCCGCGGGACTCACGTCCATCCAGTGGTATGAGCATCTCGTGCTGGGCGGTTTCGCCTTCGGTGCTGTCTTCATGGCCACCGACCCCGTCACCAGTGCCCGCACCGAAGGAGGCAAGTACATCTACGGTCTGCTCATCGGCCTTGTAGCCGTGATGGTACGTGTGCTTAACCCCGGCTATCCCGAGGGTATGATGCTGGCCATCCTGTTAATGAACCTCTTTGCTCCGCTGATTGACTACTGCTTCGTACAGCGCAACATCAGCCGTCGCGCAAAACGTGCAACCAATATAAAGTAAGGGAGGATACGAGCTATGAACATTTCAAAGATTAAAGAAACCAATACCTATATTATCATCTACGCTTCTGTGATGGTAATCATCGTGGCGTTCCTCCTGGCATTCATTTCCTCGGTGCTTAAGCCGACGCAGGATGCCAACGTAGAGCGGGACAAGAAGAATCAGATCCTCACCTCGCTGAACATTGTCGGCCTGAAGGGCGAAGCCATCGACCAACAGTATGCTCAGACCATCACCGACGTGCAGACGGAGGCTGGCGGTCAGGTATATGTGGCTCAGGTGGACGGCCAGACGAAGTATGTGCTCCCTGTCAAGGGACGCGGCCTCTGGGGCGGTCTCTGGGGATACATCTCCATCGACGAGGACAAACAGCATGTCTTCGGCACATATTTTGACCATGAGAGCGAGACGGCCGGCCTTGGCGCACGCATCAAGGAACGCTGGTTCCAGGAGCAGTTCAACGGCAAGCCCATCTTCACCGACAACACACAGCAGGTGGCTCTCACCGTCGTGAAGAAGGGTGCCTCCAAGGCCGAGACAGAGATTGACGGTGTCACGGGCGCCACGCTTACCAGCAACGGAGTGGCCGGCATGGTTACTGACGGTCTCCAGGCGTACATTGATTTTCTGAACAAGTAAAGCAAAGAGGAGAACAGAAATATGAGCAAACTATTTTCAAGCGAGAATAAGGAAGTTTTCCTTAATCCCCTGAACAAGAATAACCCCATTGCCGTTCAGGTCTTGGGTATCTGTTCAGCGTTGGCCGTTACCTCGCAGCTTGAGCCTGCCATCGTGATGGGACTCAGCGTGACTGTCATCACGGCCTTTTCCAATGTGATTATCTCCCTGTTGCGCAACACCATCCCCAACCGCATCCGTATCATCGTGCAGCTCGTGGTGGTGGCCGCTCTGGTAACCATCGTCAGCCAAGTGCTGAAGGCCTACTCTTATGACGTCAGCGTCCAGCTGAGCGTCTATGTGGGACTTATCATCACGAACTGTATCCTGATGGGTCGCCTCGAGGCCTTTGCCATGCAGAACGGTCCTTGGGAGTCGTTCCTCGACGGTATTGGCAACGGACTGGGCTATGCGCTGATTCTGGTCATCGTGGGCTTCGTACGCGAACTGCTGGGCTTCGGCACCCTGCTGGGCTTCTCGGTGGTACCGCAGTGGCTCTACGACCACGGCTATCAAAACAATGGTATGATGACCATGCCCGCCATGTCGCTCATCATCGTTGGATGTGTAATCTGGGCTCATCGCTCAATAAACAAAGAGGAGAAGTAAAGTATGGAACACATGATAAGCTTATTTGTCCGCAGCATCTTCGTGGACAACATGATATTCGCCTTCTTCCTGGGTATGTGTTCATACCTTGCTGTCTCCAAGACAGTGAAGACGGCTCTGGGCCTCGGCGTGGCAGTGACCTTTGTACTGCTCGTCACGGTTCCCGTTGATTACGCCCTGCAGACCTATGTGCTGGGTCCCAATGCCTTGGTCGAGGGTGTGGACCTCACCTTCCTGGCTTTCATCCTGTTTATCGCCGTGATTGCCGGCATCGTACAGCTGGTGGAGATGGTGGTCGAGCGTTTCAGCCCCTCGCTGTACGCTGCACTCGGCATCTTCCTGCCGCTGATTGCCGTAAACTGTGCCATCATGGGTGCCTCGCTGTTCATGCAGCAGCGTGTGCAGATGGATCCTGCCGTGAGCACACAGGCTATCGGCGGATTCGGTGATGCTATCGCATACGCACTCGGCTCCGGCATCGGATGGCTGCTGGCCATCGTGGGCCTGGCTGCCATTCGCGAGAAGATGGCCTATACCGACGTGCCCAAGCCCCTGCAGGGACTCGGCATCACGTTCATCACCGTAGGCCTCATGGCGATGGCCTTTATGTGTTTCAGTGGACTTAACATCTAAAGAGTAGGAGGAATAAAGACAATGGATATGAATTTGATTTTAACGAGCATTGGCGTATTCCTGGCAATCATCATTGCACTGGTCATCGTCCTGCTCGTAGCTAAGAAGTATTTGTCACCCAGCGGCAATGTGAACATCACCATCAACGGCAAGGACACCCTCTCCGTGGGTCAGGGTGCCAGCCTGCTCAGCACGCTTGCTCAGGAAGGCGTCTTCCTGCCCAGCGCCTGTGGCGGAAAAGGCTCCTGCGGCCAGTGCAAGGTCCAGGTGGTCGAGGGCGGTGGCGAGATTCTCGACTCAGAGAAGGGACATTTCACCCGCAAGCAGATTAAGGACCACTGGCGTCTCGGCTGCCAGTGCAAGGTGAAGGGTGACCTCAAGATTCAGGTGCCCGATTCCGTGATGGGCGTCAAGGAATGGGAATGCGAAGTGATTGGCAACAAGAACGTGGCTACCTTCATCAAGGAGTACAAGGTGGCTCTGCCTGCCGGCGAGCACATGGACTTCGAGCCCGGTTCGTATGCACAGATCCGCATCCCCAAGTTCGACTGTATCGACTACGACAAGGACTTCGACAAGAGCCTTATCGGCGACACCTATCTGCCGGCTTGGGAGAAGTTCGGCATGTTCTCCCTCAAGTGTACGAACCCGCAGGACACCATCCGTGCCTACTCTATGGCCAACTATCCCGACGAGGGCGACATCATCACCCTCAACGTCCGCATCGCCACGCCTCCCTTCAAGCCGAAGGACCAGGGTCCCGGCTTCATGGACGTCAACCCGGGTATTGCCTCGTCGTACATCTTCTCGCTGAAGCCCGGCGACAAGGTTATCATGAGTGGCCCCTACGGAGAGTTCCGCCCGCAATACGGCACAGGACGCGAGATGATATGGGTAGGTGGCGGTGCCGGTATGGCTCCCCTGCGTGCTCAGATTATGCACATGCTCAAGGGTCACGGCGTGAAGGACGAAGACCGTAAGCGCCCCATGCACTATTTCTATGGTGCCCGTGCGCTGGAGGAGATTCCTTTCCTCGACGACTTCCTGCAGCTTGAGAAGGACTATCCCAACTTCCACTTCCACTTGGCGCTGGACCGTCCGGATCCCAAGGCAGATGCCGCCGGTGTCAAATATACGCCGGGCTTCGTGGCTCCCGTCATGGGCGACACCTACCTCAAGGCTCACGAGGCACCCGAGGATTGCGAGTACTACCTCTGCGGACCTCCAATGATGGCAAAGACCGTGCTCGACCTGCTGCATAGCCTCGGTGTCGAGGACGACATGATCCGCTTCGACAACTTTGGCGGTTAGTGAGAGCAGAGTCAAGCTTGCTTGAACTATGCCGAGCGTAGCCAAAGTCGCTGAAGGCAACTTTGGCGGTTAGTGAGAGCAGAGTCAAGCTTGCTTGAACTATGCCGAGCGTAGCCAAAGTCGCTGAAGGCAGCTTTGGCGGTTAGCAAGCACTAAGAAAGGAGAAGGGCCCCGGCCCCTCTCCTTTCTTTTTTTAGCATGTAGTCCTTTTTTTACGAAAGGAACATATTGTTCAACATAATGCTATTGGCCGATTCGGGTTATAGGGGGGCAAGTCATCAGTTCCCCAACAAACGTTACTTTCATCATAACGTCGTTGACCGATTCGGATTGTGCTCTATGGACAGTGGAGACGAAGCTGTGTGGAAACGGATGGGGAACCGACTGCGGAGGGAGATGGAGCCGACTGTGGAGGGAGATGGAGTCGGGTCTGAAAGGAGAAAGGCTCGGGGCGGACGGTTGGACGGCCCGAGGCGTCTATTCGGACGGCCCGAGGCGTCCAACCAGACGGCCCGAGGCGTCTAAGCTCGAAATCTTCTCTCGCGGCAAGTATGGGATTAATTGGTTCAGAGATTTGTCATAGAGGAAAAAGATTGCCTTTTTCTTTGCCCTTTGCCCACTTCTTTGTATATTTGCAATCATGAAACCCGAAATACTCATACATCGATACTATGCCGACAATGCGCCCTTGGAGCACATCCTGCTGGTCCACAGCGAGGCGGTGAGAGACCGCGCGCTGGAGGTGGCACGACGCCATCCAGAGCTGGAGCTTGACACGGCGTTTCTCTCCGAGGCTGCCATGCTGCATGACATCGGTATCCTGCGCTGCGATGCGCCCGGCATCGAGTGTCACGGCACGGAACCCTATATCTGCCACGGCCTTCTGGGCGGCGAGATACTGCGTGCCGAGGGCCTGTCGCGCCATGCCCGGGTGGCTGAGCGACATACGGGTACAGGGCTCACGGCCGAGGCCATCCGCCGCCAGCACCTGCCGCTGCCCGAACTTGACCTGGTGCCCGAGACGCTGGAGGAACAGGTCATCTGCTATGCCGACAAATTCTACTCCAAGAGCCGTCTTGATCAGGAGAAGACACCGGAGCAGGTCCTGCGCAGCCTGGCCAAGTTCGGTGAGGAGAGCGTGGAGACGTTCCGTCGCTGGCAGGAGCGCTTCGGTTGAGAAGGTACGATGTCCGCAAATGATATAAACCTATTGTATTGCAATGTGATATGACTATGATAAAGAGATGTTGGGCAGTCGTGTGCTTCGGGCTGCTGTGCCTGCAGGCTTACTGTGAGAATTGGATGGCACGCCTGCCGGACAGGGCCTATGTGTCCACCCTCACCATCCCCGGCGCACACGATGCCGCCACGGGTTCCGGTTGGGCCACCGGCTATGCCGAACTGGCTGACCAGTATGCACGCACGCAGGATCTCACTATCGCCGAGCAATGGACCCTGGGCATACGTGCCTTTGACCTGCGCCCATGCTCTTATAGCGATCATCTCAACCTGAACCATGGGATGATGCCCACTGTGCTGCACTTCGACGAGGTACTCTGCCAGTTGCGTGACTCGTTGCTGGCCAATCCTTCCGAGTTCGTAGTCATTCATCTCCTGCATGCAACGGATGGCGACCAGGTGAAGGATGTCTATGAGTCGCAGCTGCTGGATGTCCTGCGGCGTAGCGACCTGAAGGATTTCCTCGTGGGCTTCAAGTCCTATCTTCGCGTCAGCGACATGCGGGGCAAGATTCTTATCCTGAGCCGTAACACGTATGCCACATCGCCTGTCGGCGGTTTTTTCCAAAACTGGACGGGAAGTGCCGAATGGAGCCAGCAGACGCAAGGGCGCATCGTGGGACCGAACGGGGCAACCGGCACACTCTACATGCAGGACTATGCAGAGACCTGGGCCGAGGGCGCTCAGCAGACGAAGATCGACGCTCTGTGCCGCTTGCTCGACTTCAGCACCACTCATCGCACCCTGGTGCCTTCACAGATTGTCTGGGTGTTCAACTTCATGTCGGCCTTCTCCAAGCGAATGTCCCTGCTGGGCTACAATATCTCGCTCAGCGATGGTTATCGCGACAATGCCACTCACACGCATGCTGCCCTGCTGCAGTATCTCGAGAGCCATGCGCCCGGTCCTGTCGGAGTGGTACTGATGGATTATGTGGGCGTGGACGAAAGTGCAGGCTATGCCGTACGCGGCCGAGAGACTGTGCGCACGCTCATCGAACATAATTTCCGATACATGGAAGAGAAGACTGACGGCATATCCATGCCGCGACCCGCCGCATCGGATGCCCTGTGGTCCGTTGATGGGGTACGCCGACAGAGCCCTCAGCATGGTCGGGTGAACATAGTGCGCAGTGCGGACGGTACGGTAAGGAAAGTGCGCTTCTGACTCCGTATGTCCCCCCTGCAAACATATAGGCACAGCCTGTATCCAACCACGTAGTTTCCTAAAAAAGATTAAAAACGGCCGACGCGGGGAAAACTCTGTGCCGTCGGGCCGCGTACTCTCAATTTTTCTTTGTATTTTTGCACCTTGGTTTAAAGTGCATATCGGACTTGAAGACAAAGGTACTATTGTTCATTGCGGCGATGCTGGTTCCCTCCTGGCTGTTTTCCTTCGGAGTGGGAGTAACCGTCGTTTCCCCTGCGGGAGCAGATGCAGCCGTATCTGATACCGATACTGTTGTCCGAGAGGCCGGTTCCTTGCCCGACGGCAAACGTACAGCCGACGGCCCGCTCCTCCTGCCGCCTGACAGCCTCAAGTCCGACTCTGTCCCCCTGAAACCCTACACCATCCTGCCTGACACGACGGCCGAGGAGACCGACACGCTGGCAACCGACTCCATGCGCAGCAAGAGTGCGCTGGACGAGCCGGTGACCTATACGGCCAAGGACTCCATCACCTTTGATTACGGCCAGAACCGTGCCCATCTGTATGGCGAGAGTAAGGTGAACTATCAGAATCTCGAGCTGACGGCCGACGAGATTGCCATCGCCCTGGACAGCAGTGTGGTGCATGCGATGGGGACGCCCGACTCGACGGGACTGGTCGTGGGAAAGCCCGTCTTCAAGCAGGGCGACGACCAGTATGAGCCGGACAAGATCAGCTACAATTTCAAGACGCGCAAGGCCTTTATCACCAACGTATATACGGAGCAGGGCGAGGGATTCATGATCTCTCAGGACGGCAAGCGAGACTCGGTGGGCACGATGTATGTGCAGAAGGCCAAGTACACGACCTGCAATGCCAAGCACCCTCACTTCTATATGGCACTGACACGGGCCAAGGTGCGTCCCGGCGAGGATGTCGTCTTCGGTCCGGCCTATCTGGTGGTCGAGGATGTTCCGTTGCCGCTGGCCATTCCCTATGGCTTCTTCCCCTTCAGCAGCTCGTATTCGAGCGGTTTCATCATGCCCACGTATGGCGACGAGACCACGCGCGGCTTCTACCTGCGCGACGGCGGATATTACTTTGCCATCAACGACCATGTGGACCTGAAGGTGCTGGGCGAGTTGTACACGAAAGGCTCGTGGGGACTCTCCGGACAGAGTACCTACAAGCGTCGTTACCGCTATAGTGGCAATGTCTTCGTAAGTTACCAGAACACGAAGGAGGGAGAGAAGAACATGCCCGACTATTCGGTGGCCAAGAGCTTCAAGGTGACCTGGAGCCACCGCCAGGACCCGAAGGCCACGCCCTCTCAGACGTTCTCGGCCAGCGTGAACTTCGCTACGAGTAGCTACGAGCGTAACAACCTGACGAGCATGTATAATCCCGAGAGCCTCACGCAGAGCACCCGCACGAGCAGCATCTCGTACAGCAAGTCGTTCAGCGACATTGGGCTGACACTCTCTGGCGGACTTAACCTCTCGCAGAACATGCGCGCCAGCAGCATTGCACTGACGATGCCCACGCTGAACATCAGCCTGAATCGCTTCTATCCCCTGAAGCGGAAGCGTATGGTGGGCAAGGAGCGCTGGTACGAGAAGATATCGGCCAGCTATACGGGAACGCTCACTAACAGCATCAACACCCGGGAGGATAAGCTGCTACACAGCTCGCTGGTCCGAGACTGGAAGAACGGCATGCGCCATCAGATTCCCATCAGCGCCACGTTCTCGGCCCTGAACTATATCAATATCACCCCCTCGTTCAACTTCACCGACCGCATGTACACGAACAAGATCATGCAGTCGTGGAACGAAGCTACGAATGCCGTCGAGCGCGACACGCTGTATGGATTCTATAATGTGTATAACTACAACCTGAGCGTCGGGGCAAGCACGAAACTCTATGGTACCTACACGCCCCTCCCGTGGGCGGGAGGGAAGAAGATTATGGCCATACGTCATGTCTTCACGCCGAATGTCAGCTTCAGCTATGCGCCCGATTTCAGCAAGTCGCGCTACGGATTCTACGACTCGTACGTCCGCACGGATCCCAACGGCAACGTCTCCACCGTTACCTATTCGCCCTTCAGCCACGGCAGCTACGGCACCGCCGGCTCAGGACTGGTCGGGAGTGTGACGATGGACGTGTCGAACAACGTGGAGATGAAGGTGCGCAGCGACCGCGACTCGACCGGCACGCGAAAGATCAGCCTGCTCGACGAACTGGGTGCCTCGCTCAGCTATAACATGGCGGCAAAGGAGAAGCAGTGGAGCGACCTGACGATGCGTCTGCGCATCAAATTCTCCAAGAGCTCGACCTTCTCGATGAATGCCGTCTTTGCCACCTATGCCTACGAGTTCGACCAGAACGGACGTGTCTTCGTGGGCAACCACACGGAGTGGTCGCGCGGCCGGTTCGGCCGTTTCCAGGGCATGACACAGAGCAAGTCGTTCACCCTGAACAATGAGACATTGAAGAAACTCTTCAACCGTGATAAGAAAAAGAACTCGTCGCTGAGCTCCGATACGGACGAAGAAGAGGACGATGAGGAGGCCGATCCCGAGATGCAGAACGTGGACCCCGATCGCAAGAAGGGACGCGACAACGTAAGTGGCGGCGGCAAAAGCAATACAACCGAGGATGGCTATCTGGCATTCCGCCTGCCGTGGAACTTTACCGCCAGCTACAGCGTCTCGATGCGTGAGAACACGTCGGCCCGTATCCGCGAGAAGCGCATGCGCTATCCCTATAAGCTCACACACACGCTGAACTTCTCCGGAAACGTGCAGATATCGCAAGGATGGAACATCAACTTCAACTCGGGCTACGACTTCAACTTCCATCGCCTGAGTATGACCACAGCCTCCCTCTCGCGCGACCTGCACTGCTTCACCATGTCCTGCCAAGTGGTGCTCCAGCCCTATACGAGCTACAACTTCACCTTCCAGTGCAAGGCCGGTACGCTGGCCGACGCGCTGCGATGGAAAAAGCAGAGTTCTTACTCGAACAATATCGAATGGTACTGATGCCAGACGGACAAACTTAATAGACTCATGAACATTTAATTTCAATAACTAATAAACTAATAAACGATGAAAAAGAAATCATTCCTCTATGCTATTCTTATGATGGCAGTGATGTTTGCCTCATGTGCCAAAGACCCAGAACGTCACGAGTTGCAGATGCTCTATCCCACGACCGCATACCATTATGCCGACGAGACATCGGATAGCCTACAATTCCTTACCTATGACAGCTGGCGCGCCTCGACCGACGAGACAGAGTGGATTTCCACTGTCGGACAAAGTTCTGGTGATGTGAAGTACGACTACTATACACGTCTGCTCGTGACGGTGGGCGTGAATATGCAGCCTAATCTCTCCAACGTCACACGTCGCGGTTATGTGCGGGTTACGTCCTACAAGTACGAAGGCTATGCCTCGTTTATCCAATACGGTTTTCTGAACGTCACACGCCCGGAGTACACCGCGAAAACCTACATGAGCGAATACAACTCGGTGCCTCGGACCGTGGAGTTCTGCTTGACGGACAGTGCAACGTGGCTTGTGGATTCGTTGAGCTTCACAACGCAGAAGGCATGGACGCTCACGCTTAAGAACCAGGCGGACAGCGAGTGGATAACGGCCGAACAGACAAGTGGCGCTGCCGGTCACCATCTCGTGACGCTGAACATGACGGAGAACACGTCGGCAGAGGAGCGCAAGGCCACGTTCGTCCTCAGTAGCAGCGATATCAACACCGAAATCATCGTCTGCCAACTGGGGAAGTCCGACGACGATATCGAACCCGTTCCCAACTCCTAACGCTCTCACTTCATGCTCGACCTCTTCGAAGACTATCGTCCCGAGACGCCGTTCACCGACCGTGTGGTTTGTGCGCTGGGTACCTTCACGCAGAGTCCGCGTGCCTTGCAGCAGAAACTGCGCGATATGGGAGCCGACTTCAAGCCCTCGACGCGTCCGAGCCGCAACGTACATTATTGTCTGGTGGGCGAGAATCCGCCGCAGGATCAGATGGACTATCTCGACACGCTGGCTTATCATGGCTTCGTGCCGCGTGTGCTCCATCAGCAAGAGTTGGACGACATCCTGGCAGGGCATTATGCAGGATATCAGGTGCCTGCCGAATTTCGTAAGAATCTGCGGCTCACCCTGCGCCATTACGAGCAGTCACACGTGGACTATTCCGTGGGGATGAATCCGCTTTATACACGCGAGCTGTACCTCTCGCCCGACACTCAAACCCCACAGAACACGCTCTATCGTCTCCTGGGTGAACGAGGTATTTATGCCAACTCCTATATAGACGAGACCACCGACGTGCTCCTTGTCAGCGATCGCACGCTGGAAGACATCAGGCAGGGTCGCTCGAATCCTGTCATCGACTACATTCAGCAGACATACAATCGCAGTCGGGCGCAGACGTATCGATACGTAATGACCACCGAGAGCGAGGTGCTCGCCTTTCTCGGCGTGTAGTAGGGGATGGGGAGGTATGGGCTCTACAGATTACTGCGGATGGGCGTGAAGAAACGTCCGCAGAAGCGTTGACTGGTGCTGAAACGCTGATGCCAAAGCGTGGGGGTGAGCATGAAGCAATGCTCCTTTATGTCGCGATAGAATATTTCCTGAAGCTGGTGGGTCGTATGTCTGTCAAAGACAAAGAGGCTCACCTCATAGTCGTTCCTCAGCGAACGGCCGTCCATGTTGGTAGTGCCCACACAGCAGAACTCGTTGTCTATGGTCATCACCTTGCTGTGGTGGAACCCTCCTTCGTAATAGTACACTTCAGCCCCGCGCTTCATCAGTTTGTACATCTCGATGGCTTGCACGTTCTGCGTGATGGCGGCATCGCCTATGTACGACACCATAATCTGTAATCGCACGCCGCGTTTCAGTGCGCGATAGAGCGCTTTCCGCACGGTGTGGGTCAGTGTGGTATATGGATTGACTATCTGCACCACATTCTTGGCATTGTCAATTGCGTCTGCAATCGCTCGTCGCATATTGTCGCTGTGATGGCGTGGCATGCGGGAGACCAGGGCCATATCCCCGTCTTTCTGCTCCTGCGTCGTAGGGGAGAGGTTTAGTATTTCCCCGCTCACATCATACCACATCACCTCGAAGACATGCTCATAACCATCTACCACTGGCCCCGTCAGGCGTACGTGCATGTCGCGCCATTGGCCGATGTGGGGTTTGCCGTGCAGGTAGTAGTCGGCCACGTTCATGCCACCCGTATAGGCCAGACGGCCATCGATAACGGCGATCTTGTGGTGATTGCGGTGGACAAAATGGTTTACCCAAGGGAAACGCACGGGGTCGAAGGCGTAAATCTTGATTCCTCGCGCGCGTACATCTTTTATATATTGCTTGCTGAGGGGGAGGTCGCTGTACTTATTTCCTACGGCATCGAAGATTACTCGCACCTGTACTCCCTCGGCAGCCTTTCGGGAGAGGAGGTCGAACAGCTGATGGCAGATGCTGTCGTCCTGGAACTTGAAATAGTCTAGGTGGATATACTCCCGTGCTTGCCTGATGTCGTCGAAGAGTACCTGAAACTTCTTCTCGGCTGTCGGCAGCAACTCCACGCGGCTCTGGTCATAGAACTGTGCGCCAAGGCGCGATAGCGCCTGGCGTGTGGCCTCGCTTGCATGCTGTGCATGGGCGGGGAGTAGCAGGAACAGCGCCGGAAGGAGAAAGCGAAGTCGCATCTTAGATCATACAGCGAAAGTTGTCCACGACGCCCATGAGCCGCTGTTCCTCATCGACCACCAGCACGGCGTGTATCTTCCGCTCGTTCAGGATATCCAATATCTCGTTCACCTTCGTCTGCGGCGAAACGCAGATGGGCTTTGGTGTCATTGCCTGCTCCACAGGCAGGTTGAAGAATCGTTCCTGCAGGCGGTTCACGGCACGGCGTATGTCACCGTCGGTGATGATGCCCACGATATGCTCGTCCTCAATCACAATGCCCAGTCCGAGCATTCCGTTGCTGATGCTTATGATGGCTTCGCCCAGCTTCATTTTCGGCGTGATGACGGGCAGGTCGTCTGAACGCATGACGTCCTGGGCAGTGATAAGCAGTCTGTGGCCCAGTGCACCGCCCGGGTGGAAACGTGCGAAATCCTCTTTGCCGAAGTGGCGTGCCTCCATCAGTGCGCATGCCAGTGCATCGCCGATGGCCAGCGCGGCAGTGGTGGAGCTGGTCGGTGCCAGATTCAGCGGGCAGGCCTCCATTTCCACGCGTACCGTGATGTGGCATGTGGCATAGCGAGCCAGGAGCGAGGTGGGATTGCTTGAAAGTCCGATGAGTGGAATCTTGCGTTCGAGCAGATAGGGCACGAAGCGCAGTAGCTCGTCTGTCTGTCCGCTGTTGCTGATGGCCATTACGACGTCGTCAGGCGTAATGACGCCCAGGTCGCCGTGAAAGACATCGAGGGGATTGATATAGAACGATGGCGTTCCCGTACTGCTCAGCGTGGCTGCTATTTTTGCGGCGATGTGGCCGCTCTTGCCCACTCCTGTCAGTATCACTTTGCCGCGACATGCCATGATGATGTCCACGGTTTTGTCCAGATTCTCGTCCAGCTGGGGGATGAGGTCGAGGATGGCTTGTGCCTCGTCGCGGAGACACTTTTCTGCAATCTCTCTTATAGTCATAATAGGGTGTTGATTACTTGTTCGAGGTCGTCGAGGCGCAGCATGTTCGGTCCGTCGCTCAGAGCGCTGTCTGGGTCTGGGTGCACCTCGAAGAAGTAGCCTGTGGCTCCGAAGGCTTTGGCAGCCCGTGCCATGGCGGGTACATACTGGCGCTCACCGCCCGTCTTGCCGCCTGCGCTTCCAGGCTGCTGCACTGCGTGGGTGCAGTCCATGATGACGCGCGGACATATTTCCTTCATCTTCGGTATGTTGCGGAAGTCCACTACGAGTGTATTGTAGCCGAAGGCATTCCCCCGTTCGGTGAGCCATACCTCGCGAGCACCGCTCTCGATACATTTTTCGTAGGGGAAGCGCATGTCGGCAGCGCTCAGGAACTGTGCCTTCTTGATGTTCACGATGCATCCAGTGCGGGAGGCGGCCACCAATAGATCCGTCTGCCGGCACAGGAAGGCGGGTATCTGCAGGACGTCGGCCACCTCTCCTGCGGCTTCAGCCTGATAACTCTCGTGTATGTCGGTCAGGATGGGCAACTCGAACTCTCGCTTGATGTCGCCCAAGATCTGCAATCCGCGCTCCAGGCCGGGCCCTCGGTAGGAGTGGATGCTCGTGCGGTTGGCCTTGTCGAAGGAGGCCTTGTAATAGAGCGTGAGATCATACTTTTCGCGGAGTCTCACCAGTTCCTCGGCCACGCAGCGCATAATCTCGTACTGTTCAATCACGCAGGGGCCTGCGATGAAGATGGGCTTTGCCATTTCTCTCTGTTGTGTGTTGTATTGGTTTGCAAAGTTACGAATAAGCGTGGAGAATGCAAAATGAATGACGAAGTTTTTCGGCTTTGCATTCTCGAACGGAAATATTTTAGGCAAAGCCGGAGCTCTTGCAAAAAGCAGGTAACGTAAGCGTCGAGCGACATTTTTTTGCCGAAAGCATGTCTTATATCGGTTAAAAATACTACCTTTGCATTAGAAAAAGTAGAATATAACTGACGTTAAGAGAAAAAATGAGCAAGGTTGTAATTAACTGCTACGAGGACTTTCTGCCCTACGTAGGACAAGTGCTGGGAGCCAGCGACTATGTGGAACTCAGCCAGGAGCGTATCGCAATGTTTGCCGATGCCACGCTCGACCATCAGTGGATTCATGTGGATGTGGAGCGCGCTCAGCGCGAGAGCCCTTTCGGCTGCACCATTGCCCACGGCTATCTGACGCTGAGCATGTTGCCCTATCTCTGGGATCAAATTATCGAGGTGCATAATCTGGCCCGCATGATGAACTATGGTATGGACCGCATGAAATTCAGCCAACCCGTGTTGAGCGGACAGCATATTCGTATGGTAACGAAACTGGAGGAGGTGGCCAACCTGCGCGGTGCCATCCGTACCAGCATCCGCTTCACCATCGAGATTCAGGAGACGGGCAAGAAGGCGCTCGAAGGCACGGCTACCTTCATCTATTATTTCAATGCGTAGCGTTACCCAGCCCTGAGAGGCGAGGATGGCCTATATATATTAATGTACGCGTGCGCGAGGACAACACCCTTGCACACGCGTACGCATTTATTATCCCTGTGCCATCTATGACAGTATATCCGGATTCGCGTCCCGCCCGCACTTCTTGCCTTGTGGGGCGCGACCTTTTACTATGTATTGTACATATTTCACTTAGAATCATCTGTTAAGTGAAAAATAATCTTATCTATGTTTTGACAGATAAGTTTTTTTGCTTAACTTTGCCCCTGTGAAAGTGAAGAGAAAACGCACCCTTGCCTCTTGGTTGCTCCTGGCCGTGTATGTGCCGATGCTGCTTCTCTCGTCGCTCCACCTACACCACTGGGATTTGGATGAGGGAGCGACATGCGAGGAGTGTGTGCGTCATCATTGTAGTGGCCATCTGAGTCCGCTTTCCATTGGTCGCCACGTATGTGTTCTCTGCCAGTTTCTCACTCTGCCGATGTTGTGCGCAGCCATTGCTGTGCTGATTGTGTATTCCTTACCATGCAAGATGGTACATTTCGTCTGGCCATGCCGGACATCGCTGGCTCACCTGGGAGGAGTCTCATTGCGCGCCCCGCCGTACGTCGTTCTCTGATGCCTTTTTCAGCCCTTCTGTCTTATATATTATGAGAGGGGTTGTATATCAATCTTAGGGATTAATTACATGACGTTCTTTCCTCGTCGGCTTTTCGCTATGCGGTGCATATCTTGTGCGGCATTGCGTGAGGTGAGGAGGCGTCAGTTCCACATTTCATCTTTAATATGTATAAGAGATGATAGGAAGTATTATGGCTGCAGCAGTGATGATGTGCGCGGTCAGTGATACCACGGTGACGCTGCACGATATTACTGTCAGCGGCAATGCCCGCCGCAACTTTCAGCTGCGTACGTCCCAGTCGGCTGTACTTGTTGACCGCGACTATCTGCAGCAGCACTTCTCCGGCAGCCTGATGCAGACGCTCGAAGGCATCCCCGGCGTGAAGGCCATGACCATCGGTTCCGGACAGTCGAAGCCTGTCATTCGCGGGTTGGGCTTCAATCGTATGGTGGTGAGCGAAGACGGCGTCAAGCACGAAGGACAGCAATGGGGCGATGATCATGGGCTGGAGATAGACCAGTTCAGTATCGACCGGGCCGAGATTCTCAAGGGACCGGCAGCGCTGCTCTATGGCAGCGACGCTATAGGCGGCGTGCTGAATCTCTATGCCAATCAGGTGCCGATGGAGCCGCTGAAGGGTTCTGTGCGCCTTTTCGGCCGCTCGAATAACGAGCAGCTGGGGCTGTCGGCCAAGTTGGGCGGACGTCACGGACACTTCTTCTATCGCCTGCACGGCACGTTCATCGACTATTCAGACTATCGGGTCCCGACGGACAGCATCCAGTACTATTCCTACTGGATCCGGCTGAAGAACCAGCGGCTTCGCAATACGGCCGGACGCGAGCGCGACGGGAGCCTGATGCTCGGCTATGCGGGCTATCGCTTCCATACCGACCTTCGCATCACCGACAGCTATTCTAGGAGTGGCTTCTTCGCCAATGCCCACGGACTCGAGGTGCGTCTCTCCGACATAGACTACGACTCATCGCGGCGCGACATCGACCTGCCCTATCAGTGGGTGAACCATCTGAAGGCCATCAGCCACTCGTCGTTGAGTCTGGGCGAGGTCGTTCTCGAGGCTAATCTGGCCTATCAGCACAACCGGCGCGAGGAACACTCGGAGCCCGTGGGACACGGCTATATGCCCGATCCTTCGGGGACGCTGGAACGGCGTTTCGACAAGAGTACGGCGACGGCGCGGTTCGTCCTGCGCTATGAGACGGGACGCCATGCGATGCAGGCAGGCTTCAGCGGTGAGTTTCAGCACAACCGACGTCGCGGCTGGGGCTTCATCCTGCCGGCCTTTGAGTCGTATGATGCAGGCATATATGCCATGGACCGCTATACCCTGCGTGAGAATCTCACGCTGAATGCGGGACTTCGCTACGACCATGCACGCACCCACATCCGCAGTTATCGTGACTGGTATGCGACACCCGTAGGGGCCGACTCGGTCTATGTGCAGCGCTCGTCCGACATGCACCGTCGCTTCAACAGCGTCACGTGGTCGGCCGGCATCAACTATGCCCAGGGACCCTGGATGCTGAAGGCCAATGCGGGCAAGAGTTTCCGCGTGCCCATTGCCAAGGAGCTGGGTGTGGATGGTATCAACTATCACATCTTCCGCTACGAGCGTGGCAATGCCGAGCTGGATCCCGAGCAGTCCTACCAACTGGATGCCAGCATCGGATATAGCTGCGGCAGAGTGGAATTTACCGTCGAACCCTTTGTGAACTACTTCCCGAACTACATCTACCTCAGTCCCACTCCGCGCTACGTCGAGGGTCTGCAGTACTACCATTACACGCAGGCCCGCGTCCTGCGTTATGGTGCGGAGGCCGAGTTCACCTGGCATTTCCTCCCTCACTGGCAGGCACGCCTTCAGGGCGACTATCTCTATGCCCGTCAGCGTTCGGGGGAGAAGAAGGGCTATACGTTGCCTTTCTCCACACCGTGGTCGTCTGAGGCAGAGGTCAGGTATAGTTTCGTTTTCCACGGAGAAGGTTATGCCGCTCTCAACGCTCATGTGGTAGGCCGGCAGGATGAAATCGTCCCTCCCGAGATGCCCACTGACGGGTATTGGACCCTGAACTTCTCAGCAGGAAAGCATTTTCCTCTGAGATCCACTACGTTCAGCGTCGCCTTCCATGCAGACAACCTGCTCAACAGGCGCTACTATGATCACACCAGCTATTACCGGCTCATCGATGTGCCCGAGCCCGGGCGTAATTTCTCGCTGATGCTGGGGCTTGACTTTTAACGGAATAACATAATGTCCAAGAGTAACAAACATTAAACTTTAAGAAAATGAAAAGAAATATTCTTTCGAGCCTGTATCTGGCTCTCACATGTGTGGCATCCCTGACTTTCGCCGCTTGCGGCAGTGACGAGGAAGAAACTCCGGGTGCACCGAAGATTGAGATTGACGATGCCAATATCGAGGGTGACGAACTCTGTGTCGAGGCAGACATTACGGCTCCGGGCCTCACGAAATCCATCGTTATTGAAATCACGGACAAGCGCAACAGCCGCGTGAAGGCTTCCATGAGCGTGACTGATAAGAAGTATATCGGAGTGCGTAACATCGATGACTTCCACGTACATGTGCAAATCGCAGGATGCGACGTGGTCGTAGGTGACCAGCTGAATCTGGCGGTCACCGATGCACTCGGTCAGGCCACGTTGACTCAGAAGTCCATCACGCAGGAAGAGGATGAAGACGGACATGAAAATAACTGAAAAGCCCAAGACGATGAAGAGGATTTATTATCTGCTGGTCCCGCTCCTGTGTGCCCTGTGTGCATGCAGCGGCTCGGATGCTGACAGCAAGGATATGGAGAAGCCTGTAATCTCCTCCGACGGTATTGTGGCCAATCCGATAGAGTGCCAGGTGTATCATCGTGGCGAATCGATTCCCTTCCAGTATCTCTTCACGGATAACGTGGAGCTGGGATACTATAATATCGAGATACACAATAACTTCAATCATCACACCCACTCAGGTTCGGCCATCGAGTGTCCGCTGGAGCCTGCAAAGAAAGCGGGCAGCAAGGCATGGGTGTATAATCAGGATTTCAAGATTCCCGCCGGGTTGCGCGAATACGTGGCCACGACCGACATTCCCATTCCGTCGGATGCCGAGACCGGCGACTATCATTTCATGGTTCGCCTCACCGATGCAGCGTCCAGCCAGGCTGTCTTTGCCGTGGCCATCAAGGTGGTGGAGTAGCTTTTCCCACACGTGGGAAAACGCGACGTGGCCTGTTGCATCAGCTTTTCCCACGTGTGGGAAAATGCGTAACTCCTCGCGGCTCTCTCAGTCCCCAATCATTGCCAGGAATTCTTCTTCCGTTACGATGCGGACTCCCAGCTTGCCGGCCTTTTCCAACTTGGCGGGCCCCATGTTGTCGCCCGCCAGTACGAAGGAGGTCTTCTGGCTGATGCTGCCCACGTTGCGTCCCCCGTGCTGTTCGATGAGTGTCTTGTATTCGTCGCGGCTGTGATGGTGGAAGACGCCGCTGATGACGATTGCCTGTCCGGTGAGTCGGTCGCTCTGTGCGCTGAGCTGTTCCTCGCTGAGCGACATCTGGAGGCCGTGTCGGCGCAGGCGTTCGATGAATTCCTGATTTCGTGGCTCGGCGAAGTAGCTGATGACGCTCTGGGCAATGACCGTCCCGATGCCGTTAATCTGCAGCAGGCTGTCCATCGAGGCCGATGCCACGGCGTCCATGCTGCCGTAGCTGCGGGCCAATGTCTTGGCTGCAATCTCGCCCACGAAGCGGATGCCGATGGCAAAGAGCACCCGCTCGAAGGGCACGTGCTTGCTCTCCTCGATGCTCTGTAATATCTTGCGCACGCCTTTCTGGTCACCTGCCGTGGGCTTCATCAGTTGAGCTTCGGTTAGTTCATAGAGGTCGGCCGCGTCGCGGATGAGACCCTGACGGAAGTATTCGTCCACCGTCTCGGGACCCAGCGAATTGATGTTCATCGCCTTGCGGCTGATGAAGTGCTCGATGCGTCCCAGGATGAGCGGTGGGCAGCCGTTCTCGTTGGGGCAGTAGTGGGCTGCCTCGCCTTCGTAGCGTACAAGCGGGGTCTGGCATACGGGACAGCGGGTGATGAAGGCACCCTCCTCCGCAGCGTCTCCCACGGGAGCGGATGTCTCTTTCTTCCCCACAATCTTGGGTATAATCTCTCCGCCCTTTTCTACAAGCACGTGGTCTCCTACATGAAGACCGAGCGACTGCATGAAGTCGGCATTGTGTAGCGTGGCACGGCGCACGGTGGTGCCAGCCAGCTGTACCGGGTCCATGTTGGCCACAGGCGTGACGGCACCGGTGCGTCCCACTTGATAGACAATCTGTCGCAGTATCGTCTCGGCTTGCTCAGCCTGGAATTTGTAGGCGATGGCCCAGCGGGGCGACTTGGCCGTCATGCCCAGGCTGCGCTGCTGAGAGAGCGAGTTCACCTTCAGCACGATTCCGTCCGTGGCCACCGGCAGCTCGCTGCGGTGCTGGTCCCAATAGTCGATGTATTCGTACACCTCGTCGAGCGTGCTGGCCAGCCGCATGTGCCGGCTCACCTGGAAGCCCCATCGCCGGGCGGCCTGCAGATTCTCGTAATGGCCGTCGCCCGGAATGTTGTCGCCCAGGAGATAATATAGGTAGGCGTCCAGACCGCGCTGTGCCACCGTGGCGCTGTTCTTGCTCTTGAGCGTGCCGCTGGCTGCGTTGCGCGGATTGGCAAAGAGCTGTTCGCCCTCCTCCTCGCGCTGTCGGTTGAGGCGGTCGAAGGATGTCCACGGCATCAGCACTTCGCCGCGAATCTCAAACTCGTCGGGGTAGTCCATTCCTGTGGGGAGCTGCAGGGGGATGCTTCGTATGGTGCGCACGTTCTGCGTCACGTCGTCGCCCTGCACACCGTCGCCGCGCGTCAGGGCCCGCACCAGCCGTCCCTGCTCGTAGTGCAGGCTGATGCTGAGGCCGTCGAACTTCAGTTCACAGCATATCTGAAACGGCTCGCCGTGCAGTCCGCTCAGCACGCGCTGATAGAACTCGCTCACTTCCTGTCGGTTGTATGTATTGGCCAGCGAGAGCATCGGACGGCTGTGGCGCACGGTCTCGAACTCATTGGCCAGGTCGCTGCCCACTCGCTGTGTGGGGCTGTTCGGGTCGGCCATTTCGGGATGGCGTGCCTCGAGGTCGATAAGCTCGTGCATCAGCATGTCGAACTCCTGGTCGCTGATGGTGGGCTGGTTCAGCACGTAGTAATTGTGATTGTGTGTGTGGAGCATTGTCCTGAGCTCCAGTATGCGTTCCTGTTCAGTCATGTTCATCATTGTCTTATTCTTCATGCAAAATTACAGATAATTCCTGAGACATCTTGCATATCCCGCAGAAAAGATGTAAATTTGCAGGCGTTTTCAGATTCGTCGCATAAGATATGATACAGAATCGTTTCCGAGGACTTGGCATAGCGCTGGTAACCCCTTTCCGGCATGATGGGAGCATTGACTTTGATGCACTGAACCGCTTGGTCGAATATCAGATAAGGGGAGGGGCCGACTTCCTCTGCATTATGGGTACGACGGCCGAGACGCCCACGCTGACGAAGCAGGAGAAGCAACAGCTGAAGGAGCATCTCGTGGAGCGAGTGGCCGGACGTGTGCCGCTGCTCATGGGATGTGGTGGCAACTGCACGGCGGCAGTGGTGGACGAGATAGAGCATGCCGACTGGCGCGGAATCGATGGCATCCTGAGTGTATGCCCGTATTACAACAAGCCGTCGCAGGAGGGACTCTATCAGCACTACAAAGCCATTGCCGAAGCCAGCCCGCTCTCTGTGGTACTATACAATGTGCCGGGCCGCACGGGAGTCAACATGACGGCCGAGACCACACTGCGCCTGGCGACCGACTTTGAGAACGTCGTGGCTGTAAAGGAGGCCAGCGGGAATATTACCCAGATGGACGATATCATCAAGAACAAACCGGCACACTTCGATGTCATCAGTGGCGACGACGGCATCACCTTCCCCCTCATCACACTGGGCGCCGTAGGAGTGATCAGCGTGATCGGCAATGCGCTGCCGGCCGAGATGAGCCGCATGGTGCGCCTGGCACTCAGGGGCGAGTATGACTCGGCACGCAACATTCACCACAAGTTTACGGAACTCTTCAAATTGCTCTTCGTTGACGGAAACCCCGCAGGCGTGAAGGCTATGCTCTCCGAGATGGGGATGATCGGTAACTACCTGCGTCTGCCGCTCGTTCCCACGCGTCTGACCACAATGCAGCAGATTAGCGAAATCGTGCGGGAACTGGGGTACTGACCTCATAATACCCGATTTCCTCAGGTCGCCCCCTCGTCTTTCATGGCTGTTGTGGGTTGTCCTAATCCTTTCTCCCTCTTTCAATCATGTCGCGCATCAGACGGATGTCGCCGATGGATATGCCCAGTGAGGCAAGGGCCGGTTCATAGCTGTCATAGGCGGCCAGGTCTGCTTGCTCGAGCATGGACAGTGCCTGGGCCCAATCGCCTTCGGCAAAGTACACAGATCCTGCCATGAGGCGCTCTTCCTTCGTGAGAGGCTTTTTGGCCTGCTGTCGTTTCAGGATGTATTTGCGGGCTGTGTCGAAGCGCCCGATGTGGGCCGAGGATACAGCTATCTGACTCAAGGTGGTCGGGTCGTTCTGGTCGGTCAGTTCCAGTTTGTAGAGATAGTTCAGTGCCTCGGCGTGCTTGCCCTGCATCACCAGACATCCGGCCATGCGGCGCGTAACGCTGGGATTGTCGGGGTAGAGGACGTCGAAGCGTGTGAGTATCTCCCAAAGCTTGTCGAAGCGCTTCATCTTCACGTAGCACATCTCCATCTGGCTGAGTGTCCACGGGTCGTTTTCCTCGAGAATGTCTGCCTGTGAGAAATACTGGACTGCCTGTTCCAGGTTGTGAGTGTTCTGGCGGCACTGGCCCATCATGCGCAGCAGCTCGGCCGTGGCTCCCTGCTGCTCAACGATTTCCTGCAGATAGCGGAAGGCGTCGTCGTTATATTGGAACTGCAGGAGCAGATGGCAGAGGTCGAGCATATGCTTACGGCGGAATGCCGGGCGAAGGAACTCGTTGTCCGGCAAGAGGAGCGACATCTCGAAGACGTTCTCCACCTTCCCGGCCAGGGGAGAGTGGTGGAAGAAACGGTAAATGTTATGCACGATGTTGCGCAGGCATAATCGGAAGCGCAATGCTCTCAGGGCCTTTTCCTTATCCTCCTCAGTGAAGGACTCGCCGTCGTCCTCATCCTCATCCTGTTCTCGCTGTGCTTGTTCGAACTGCATGAGCTGCTGGTCGAGATTGTCCAGGTTGACATGGTTCATCATTGCCTCGCAGAGGGCATAGCGATTGACGCTGCAGTCAGTGCTTCGCTCGAACATGGTGCGCACTCCGTTGGCAATCTCACCATCCTTACGGATAAAGAACTCCTGCACGATGGGGCGGCTCTCGTCGAAGGGTGCCCACCAGTGGGAGATGCTGCGCAGGAAGCGTGAGCTGTGGAGCAGGGTGACCTTGTTCAGGTCCATGTCAATGCCCATGGCGAACATGTTCCCGTAGCGGCGCATGATGCGCTCGAGTTCCTGATGGAAGAGCTGGGGTCCCATCTTTTGGAAGTTCAACCTGTTCAGTTCCTGGTTGATGGTTTTATTTACCTTCGGACTCTCCTTCATCAGGATTAGTTCGCGCTGCAGATAGCGTATGGCGCGCGTCGTGTCTTCCTGCTTCAGATTGAGGCGCAGGGTGGGGTAGAGCTTTATCCTCTTGGTATAGCGCAGGGTGAGGAGCACGCATGCCGTGACGGCCAGTGCGCGCACTTCGTCGTGCTCGGACTCGCACATGAGTTGCAGGAGGATGGCTTTCTCCTTGTCGAAGTATTCCCATGTAGAGAGCAGGATGCCGCCCAGGAGATGTTGCTGGGTAAGGGTATCCATGCGGGAGAGGAATTCGAACCATTCGGCGGTCTGCCGTGAGTCCCACTGGGGCATGGTCCAGAGCAGGTCGAAGAGCAGGTCTTGTGTCTCGTAGCGCTCGGTCATTCCCTGCTGGGCTTTCCATTGCAGGCGCAGGGCCTGTGTGATGTCGGGACCGTAGGTGGCGAATAGGCGCGAGTATGCCTGTGCGTAGAGGTCTTCGCCTTGTTGAAGGCGTATGGCGCGTGAGATGCTGTCCAGCACGTGCAGAGCTTGCTGCACCAGACTTTCCTGGATGCGGGTGTGTGCCTCGTCTGTGCCTCCCTCGGAGAGGAAGTCCATCATGCCGTCATAGTCCAGGCGGATGGACTCCAGCGTGCGTGCTAGCTGCTGGTCGGCACATTCCTGCATGAGGACAGACATGCCGTGCAGGCCCTCGGCGATGTGGTAATCCATCAGCGCCTCGCTGGCTTGCTTGTGGATGGCTTTCAGTGTCGATTCGTCAATCATGGCTCTGTCGGTCGGTGTGGAGTTCGTAGATGAGGCTGTCTGGTCGTGCCTGCTTGGGCAGTCGTTTCTTGGTCCTGAGCCACTGGGCGGCGACATCCACGTCCTTTGGTGAGGGCTTGCGCGCTGGCGCAATCTGGGGGAGGCGGATGGAGTCGAGCGCTTCGGGCGTCACCCGGCATTCGCGCGAGAGGATGGCTCTCACGACGTCGGCTCTCTCCCCTTGGTTGATCATCTCGGTGGCCCTGCGGCAGGCTCGGACGAAGCGGCCTACCTGGTTCATTCGGAACGTATCGGCCTGCAGTGAGTCGATGAAGACCCATGCGGCAAGCGATGCGCCCTGGGCAGGCGTCTCGGCCAGCTGAATGTTGCCAGTGGCAAGCATCCACGATGTGTAGGGCTCGGGCAGGATGGCTGCGTCCATGAGCCCCGTGCGCAACATGTCGGTGCGCAGGCGTACATCGTGCACCTGCGGGCGGTAGAAGTCGGGGCGTGCTACGTCGTTGCTGTCGATGAATTGCTCGCACCAGTAGTCGGTGATGCACAGGCGGCTGATGGCTATCATACGCTCGCGGAGCTGGTGGATCTTGTTCACCCGGCGGCCCTTGACGGTGATGAGGCTCAGTGGCTCGTCGGTGGTCAGGAAGGCGCGTACGGGTGTCTGCCCTCCGCTCAGCCGCAGGGCGCGGATGAGGTCGGAATAGGCCACATGGGCGCGTCGGGCTGTGAGCGCCGTGTCGATATCCATCTGGGCCGTGTATGGCAGCAGTTTGACGATTACGCCTTCGTCGTCAAAGAGACCAAGACTGTCGGCATAGTAGGCCGGAAGGCAGTTGAGCACCGGCATCACCCCCACGCGGAGCGCCAGACTGTCGGCGCGCGCCTCCTCCTCGGGCGAGAGGGTGACTTCCTGCTTCGTGCAGGCGTATAGAAATAAAAGAAGGATTAGGGAGCAGGGAATAGGGAATAGGATATAACGCAGTGCTTTCATTGTGCCTCGTTTTTATTGGTTCCTATTCCTTAATCCCTATCAGTCCCTAATCCTTACTCTCTAATCTCAAATCCAAAATCATCCCTTGATGGCAGCGATGCCGGGGAGCACCTTGCCCTCGATGGCCTCGAGCAGAGCGCCACCGCCAGTGGAGATGTAGGATACCTTGTCGGCCAGACCGAACTTGTTTACGCAAGCTACTGAGTCGCCGCCACCGATGAGCGAGAAAGCGCCCTCGGCCGTTGCCTTTGCGATGGCTTCGCCCACGGCGCGGCTTCCGGCCGTGAAGTCGTCACACTCGAAGCAGCCTGCAGGGCCGTTCCAGAGGATGGTCTTGGCACCCTCGATGGCCTTGGCAAACTTCTCGCGGCTCTCGGGTCCTGCATCAAGACCGTCCCAGCCTTCCTCGATAGCGTTCGAGGGGAATACCTTGATCTGAGCACCGGGCTTCACGGAGAAGGTCGAGAAGTCATATCCCGTGCAGCATACCGAATCCGTACCGAGCACCAGCTCGACGCCGTTCTTCTTGGCCATCTCCTCTACGCCGAGGGCTACGTCCAGTTTGTCCAGTTCCACGATGCTGTTGCCGATCTCGCCACCGTGAGCCTTGGCAAAGGTGTAGGTCATGCCACCGCAGAGAATCAGCTTGTCCACCTTGCCCAGGAGGTTCTCGATGATACCGATCTTCGACGACACCTTCGAACCACCCATAATGGCCACGAAGGGGCGCTTGATGTTCGAGAGCACGTTGTCCACAGCCTGTACCTCCTTCTCCATGAGCAGACCCAGCATCTTCGAGTCGGCATCGAAATAGTCGGCAATGACGGCCGTCGAGGCATGCTTGCGATGAGCCGTGCCGAAGGCATCCATTACGTAGCAGTCGGCATACGAAGCCAGCGTCTTGGCAAACTCCTTCTGGCTCTGCTTCATGGCCTTCTTGGCCTCCTCGTAGGCGGGGTCTTCCTTGTCAATGCCTACGGGCTTGCCTTCCTCCTCGGGATAGTAACGCAGGTTCTCCAGCAGCAGGGCCTCGCCCATCTTCAATGCTTTGGCAGCATCCTGAGCCTTAGCACAGTCGGGAGCGAATGTCACGGGCACACCCAGTGCCTCGGCCACTGCATCCTTAATCTGGCTCAGCGAGAGCTTCGGGTTTACCTTACCCTTGGGCTTGCCCATATGGCTCATGATGATGACGGCACCGCCGTCGGCCAGGATCTTCTTCAGTGTGGGCAGCGCACCGCGGATGCGGGTGTCGTCCGTAATCTTACCGTTCTCGTCCAGGGGCACATTGAAATCGACCCGGACAATTGCCTTCTTACCGGCAAAGTTGTACTCATTGATTGTCATAATAGGATTTAATGGTTATAGAATTTGTTTTTGATTTGCTATTTACGCATGCAAAGGTACGGCAAATGAGCGACATGGGCAAGGGAATTCCTCTTTTTTTCGTTCTTCGCCGCCGAAAGCGGCAATTCGCTCAATAAACCGCAACGACCGACAGGGGAGGGAGGACGATGCTCCCATCCGTGCAGCGGTTCCGCTCGCCGTCGGGATGGAATGCGTACTCGCGGCCTGCGAATTCCGATGAGCGAACTGTTGCCTCGCTGTTTTTCCAGTTTACCAGTAAGTGAATGGTTCTTCCCTCGTGTGAATAGGATGAGCTCAGCACGTCGGGCACTTTGACTGCGCCGGCATTGGTGAATATCTGCGATGTCGCGCATTCAAAGGGGAGTGGATGCTGAGCGCGTCCAAGCTGCAGGTATTCGGGACATGCTTTCCGCCATTCGGTGAGTGTCTTTATCAGGGAAAGCGCCGCCTCACGGTCGGGTCGGTAGTCGGGCGAGAAATCACGCTGTCCCCATGCCCACAGGATTTCTCCTTCGTCGTTGATGACGACCGTCAGGAAATCTCCTGCGAGGAACGAATAGGCGAGGCGATACTGGAATATGTCCGGAGTCTGACGGCAATTGACGATATAGTCGCCACACACGTTGTTTCCCATGAAGTTTGTGACATATTCATGATAGATGTACGCGTAGAGCGGTACAGGCTGTCCTCCGTTGAAATTGAGGCCGCAGCGGTTGTCCGAGAACATAAGCTGCGGGATGAAGGGTTCTGCCGCAGCGCTTTCGCATCCGAGAACCAGCCCGGGATTTTCTCTGAGAACCTGCGCATACAGCTCGTTTGCAGCCTCGCTCTCCCATTTTCCGGGCACTGCGGGATGGCCGTGACTGCGGGAGTAGCACATGTAGGGCGTCCCTCCGTGGTTCTGGTCCATCATCTGTACGTAGGCCACTCCAGCTGCCCGGATCTTCCTCATTTCCTCTGCAAGGGTGTTTCTCGTGAAGTCGGTCGATGGGCAGAGGTCATAGCCGCTCCGTTGTCCTGTGCAAATCCTGGAGGGCGGCAGGCTCCCGTCGGGCGCCAGGCACATGTACTGCTCCAGATGTCTGTCTGTGAAGTCCTGCGTCTTGTCATATTCCACCAGATTGCTCTTTTGTGTCCATCCCATGCCGCTGCAGTAGACTCCCACTTCTCCTCCAATCTCGTGCATGCGATCGACGAATTCCTTGAGCGCATCTTCTCCTCCGTAGGGCGGCCACACGTAGGGCGGCGCCCAGGGGGCAGTACCCTCCCAATGCATCAGCAGTGCCAGCACGGGGGCTCCCGTCTGTCGGGAAATGTCCTCGATTATCGGCATTGCGTTCCCGTAGGGGAACAGCTTGTTGGGCGACATCTCGTCCATGTCGTGGTGGCCGCGAACGCAGTAGGTCAGTACGATGTATGGCTCGAAGTACCATTCGGGCAACTTCTTGTTCTTCTCGATGCGCACAAAGCCTTTGTGGTGCTTGTCGAAGTAGCGGCGATAGATGTCTGCGGCATTGCGCCAGCCGCCTTCAAACATGCCGAGGACGGTTTCTTCGCCCGAGGCATACGTGCCCCTTTCTGCCCCGGGATACAGGCGGAACTGAAGGTGAATCCCTGCTTCCGTCTTGCGGAAGTCCACCTGTCGTGTGTTGTGTGCGGGGTCGTGCGCACCGAGATACACACCGCCGCGATGGGTCACCTGTGCAATGAATGGTGTCAGCACCATGCCGGGGTACATGCCGTAGTTGCCCTGGCTTGGGTATTCCGGCTCGATATACCCATGCTTGGATGCATCGCTGATGAATGCTCCTTCGTTATATGGCCACAGGATTCCTTCGTCCTCCGAGGAGGTCTCTCTTACCGTGATGCATGGATACTCCATCCATTCTATCTGCTCGTCCGTCTTCACCTTCATCGAGAAGCGGAACAGGCCGTCCTTCTTGTCCGCTTTCACCGATAATGTCACCCGCAGGTCGCTGTTCGGGAAGCCTGTGTAGGTAAAGGTCAGGCGCTTTCCACGTTTGCTGGCTTTGCATGTCGCGGCATCCGCGGCCGAATAATCCTGGGGCGTGCCGTCCGGGTTGCGGAAGCGGATGCGGAACAGCGTCTCGGCATCGTTTGCGAGCAGGTTCTCCTCCCTGCCCAGATAGACGACCGAGCCCGTAGTCCGGTCCATCGTGATGCGACAGCCCGACTTCTTAATCGTGAGCGACAGCTCATTGCCCTTATCTGGCGCACATGCGGCCACGCACAGAATGCAAAGAGCAAAACGCAAAAGCGTAATACTAATTCTTTTCATACTTCCTTATCTTTTTTCCAATCGTTATTGTTGTCGAGGGGGGGAGTTCTCCACGCAGTCCCGTGAGACGGATGGTGCCGCGGGTGTCGTCCGTAATACTTTAATGAATGGTTAGTCTTCTTTCGCGATACAAAGTTACGTATTAGTGGGCATAGTACATAATGTAAGGCAAAGTTTTTTGCTTTGCTCGTCCGAGCGGGAGTACTTTCGGGCTTGCTCAAAGGTACATCAAATGAGCGACATGGACAAGAGAAATCCATTTTTTCTTGTCCATGTCCGAATACCCCTTCGCTATCTGGATGACCGACTGCTCTGAATACTCCGATTATTCCGAGTACTCCGATTATTCCGAGTACTCCGACCAAACTGTCATCCCTAATCTCTATTTTACAATAGGGATATGGTTTTCTCTCTCCGTGGGTCCCATAATCCCGCGTTTTTGTGTATCTTTGCAAAAAAAAAGAGAAAGGTATGACAACGGGACGTACAATCATGCTTGCACTGCTGCTCACAATGACGGCTTGCAGCCAGACGCGACACGCCAATGACGGGGACACGGAGGAGAAAGCCTACACGCTCGTCGGACGACATGAGGTGGCGGGGCGCCAGGGAGTGGCCTATGAGAATGACTTTTATTACGTGAGTGGCTCGACGACGCTCACGAAGTATGACCGCAAGTGGAATGTCGTGGCCGAGAATACATCACCCTTTGCCGAAGGCTATGTGCATGAGGTGAATCACATCGGCGACATTGATGTCTGTCGCGGCGAGTTGTACTGTGGCGTGGAACTCTTCCTCGACGGCGTGGCCTCGAATATCCAGATGGCGGTGTACGACTGCGAGACGCTGAAGCTGAAACGCACCTTCGACTTCGCCCCGGAGAGCGGACAGACGGAGTGCTCGGGCATAGCCGTGGATTCCGCGACGGGCACGATATGGATGTGTGCCTGGCCCGATGAGGAAACGGGACGCTACCTCTACCGATACGACCTGCAGAGCGGTGCCTATCTGGGGCGCGTGAGACTTTCCAAGCCTGTGAAATGGATACAGGGAGTGGCATGCCACGAAGGGGCCTGCTATCTCACGGCCGACGATGGGGATGCCGATCGTAATGAGCCCGACCATGTATATAAGGCGGTATGGAGCGAGGACAGCACCACGTTTCTCGTCACTGAGGAGAAGTCGCTCGACGATGTAGTGCTACAGGGAGAGATAGAGGGACTTACGTTCGACCGCGAGCGCCGGCAGATGCATGTGCTCTACAATCGTGGGGCCAGAATCATCCTCGGCATGCCATCGGGATTCTATCCTGGCTATGACCACGAGATTCACGAAGTGTTCACCTACGATATTAAGAAGTGACGATGGCTTTTTGCCGGTCCCACCTCAAGGACGTTTCAGGCTGACACGGATGGTGTTACGCGAGGAGGCCTTGAGCGATGTGGTGAAATGGATGATGGTATAGCCGCGGTTGGGGTGCTCGAAGTCGCGCGATGGTTTTGCTGGCGCGATGCTCCACTGCGGAGGTTCTATTCCCCACACGTAGAGGCGCATCGACTGGCCCTTCTTGCTTAGATAGAGCGTGCGTCCGTCGGCTTGTACCACGTCGGCCTCGGTGACCATCGTCCAGGTGAGTTGTGTGTCATTTGCCCCTGTCTCGATGCGGTCTTCCACGTAGAGGTCGTCCATGCCGCGCAGGCTGCACTGGCGGATGGCCGACTTGACCTTGTCGGCATATACGGGTGTCAGGTCGATGGTGGCGCTGCCCGGGAAGTCGGTGACGACCTCGGTAAAGCGTGCTTTGCCGGAGACTTTCTGCTCCTCGTCGTCGAAGGTGAGCGTGTTGTGCTGCAGGTTATGGTAGCGATAGACGCTCCATCGCTGCGAGCCCTGCTTCATGTCCCAGATCTTCAGCCCGGCCTGTTCGAGCGAGTTGTAGTCCTCCGTGCCGAGGTCGGCAGCCCATACCACACCGTGTGATTCAAAGTAGAACGACCCTTCGTCCATATGGGAGTGATTGACGCTGGGCGAGCCAGCCTTTACGCCCATGAAGGAGTCGTCGTAGCCCCAGCCGCTGCGAGTCACAAAGACAGGGTTGTTGCCTTCACCGTGCCAGGCGAGCGACGTGGGCTGTGGGGGAGTGCTGAGCCTCACCTGATGGCCCCATATGATGGCGGCTGGCGCCAGACGGCCTGTGATGGCGTTCTCGGCTTCCTTGCGGTGGATGATGCGCATCTGATTGAAGAGAATGCTGGTGTCGCCCGTCTCGCGATAGAACCAGAAGGGCGTCTCGCAGGCGGAGGCTATGGTGCCGTTGTCGCTGTATGCAAACCACTTGATGGACGGAGTGCACATGTGGGTGATGTATGCACCGGTCTGCTTGAAGCCGGGCAGACTGGCCAGCCCGAAGTCGGATCCGAAGACCTGGCGCAGCAGGTCGAGCATCAGCACGTTGAACGAGGTGCCGTAGTCCCAGTAGCCGCATCCCTCGGGATAAGCTCCGTCGGGGGCATAGGCGGCCATGGAGCGGGGCAGGTTCTCTATGGCCCGGTTCACGATGTGCGAGGCCAGTTCGGGGTTATGCTCCCATACGGCTACAGCTCCGTAGCTGAGGCCGGCATGGCACACCTGGCTCCAGTTGTTGTCGGACGTGATGAACCAGCATTTCTTGGTGTCCAGCGAGGGAGTCAGCCCCTTGTCTATGATGGATTGCTCCAGTGTGGCACGTTCGGCCTTCGTAAGGTGGTCGTAGAGCCAGTCGTAGCCAATGGCGGCAGCCAGTGTCATCTCGCCTGTATCCAGGAAGTGGTCGGGATGCCAGTCGGGGAAGGCTGCGATGGCGGCCAGTTCTTCGCGCGCGCGTACTATATATTTATTGTCGCGCTCCGTACGGTAGGCATAGCTGAGGTAGAAGATGCGGCGTAGTGCCTCACGGCTGATGCCCAGCAGACGTCGGCCTGTGAGTTTATATTCGACAGGCTGAGTGTGGGTGGTCACCAGGTCGTCGGCACGCCTGACGATGCTCCGGTGTATGGAGAGCCAGATGGAATCCTTGTTCACGTCCTTCATGATGCCTTTCTCCTCGCCGCGCATCATTAACAGGCGCGGATGGCGGGGCATCTTCTGAGATTGCTTTACGGCGTCGGCAGCACAGAGCGGCAGGCCAGCGAACACGAAGAGGCAGAGAGCAAGGAGGATTCGTTTCATTGATATTTGCTATAGATGACTTGCATTTGGATGGGCTGGCCGGGACCACCTACGAGGCGCACGCTGTTCATGTCCATGTCGTGTGCAACGCTCACCTGCTGGCTCACACCCTGGCTGTTCGTCGTGGAGCTCACTTTGACGGGAATCAGCACCACATGGTTCCAGTCGGGATTGGCCGCTTCCCACGCGGTCTCGGAGAGTCCGGTCTCGCGCATGCCGTTCAGTTTCTCATGCTGGCAGTAGGAGATGAGGCGGCATAGGTTCTGGAAGGTGTACGTATTGTACGTCGCGTCGAACGTGGTGGTGTAGGATGTCTGTGAGTCGGCCACTTCGCGGTTTGTGAAGAAAGAGTACATGTTCTGCTTGCGCACGAGCAGCAACGTGCCGGGGATTCCCAGCGAATATTCTGAGTCGGGCTTGTTGTTGTAGCGTGTCAGGATGAGCTGTGCTTTGTTCACGCTGTCGTTCTGGTGCTCGGCATATATTTCACGGATGGGCAGGGTGACTTCGGTGCAGATGCCTGCCGGTGTCTTTAGGAATGTACAGTCCGATGTGTCGATTAGCTGCTGGAGGTCGTCGTTCTCAAATTGGGTAGCCTGAATAACCTCGGGCGTAGCTGCAAAGCGTGTGATACCGTCATAGACGCTGTCTGGGTCCTCTTCATCGTAAAATGTAAAATAGACGTTCAGCGTGCCTACATCCACATTGAGCATGGTTCCTGTGCCGCTCTTTAATTTGAAGTAGAAGCCGGGACATACGTTTCGGATAAATGTGTAGGAGTCCTTGTAGTATTCCGGGTGGGCGTAGTATGCCTCCATGAGTTGGGTGCCTATCTGCTTGTCGAGAATGATGCGCACATTGTTGTTGTGCGAAGTGCTCGTGCGTTCTGCGTCCGACAGGATATAGTCGGCCGGAGTGAAGACTTTGGTGGCAATGGGTTTTGCGCCTGGTTCTACGAACTGTGCCAGGTCGGTGTTGGTGTAATAGTCCTTGCCTTCTTCGATAATCCGCTCCTTGCTGAGGGGATAGACTTCCAGTTTCATCGGGTTGTCTTCCCTGCCGAAGTGGGAACTGAAGTAGAGTCGTATCTCGCATGAGTCGCAGCTGATGGGCTCGCCGCTGTGGCTACGCCCGTCCTGGGGGAATAGAAGCTCGCGACGGGGGAACATGTAGTTCTCGAACGTGTGAAACTGTGCGGCGAAGTCTGCTTTGATTCGTGTCCCGGTTTCTGGGTCGCGGATATCGCCCAGGTATGAGGTGTAGCTGGTGGAGAGAATGGAGTCGAGCACCAGCGAGTTGGTAAATACGTTGAATATCGAATCGTCGGGTATGATGATGTCGGTCTCGGAGGGGATGCCGAGCGAACCCGTATCTTCGTTGCAGCTCTGCATTCCCAAAAGGGCGGACAGCATCAAAAGCCCGAAATACTTGTTTGGTCTCATGTTTCGAAAGTGTTATTCTTCGTCCTCGTCTTCCTCCTCCTCTTTCCCGATGCTCCACACCTTATCGTAGAATGCGGGGAAGGCGGTGCCGTAGTTCTCTGGCTTCTGTGCGCCCAGGTACGGCTTTTCGAGTTTCTTGATATAGTTGCGGTATGTGGCATTGGCATGCAGCAGGTTCACTCCGTCGGCATATTTGATGCCCAGGAAGTTGAGTGCTTGCATGGTGCCTCCCGATGGTACTCCCTCCATCGCGTCGATGCCTGCCTTGCGGAATTGCAGCACGCCGGGGAAGTTGGCTGGCAGGGGAGCGGTCAGCGGCGTGTCCGAGGGCGTGAAGACCACGCGGCAGTCGCGGAACGAGGGCTCTTCGGCATAAGCCGTCTTGATGTACAGCGGGATGATACTGCTTATCCAGCCCTGACAGTGGATGACGTCGGGCGTCCACTTAAGTTTCTTCACCGTTTCGAGTACGCCTCGGGCATAGAATACTGCGCGCTCGGCGTTGTCGGCGTATTCCACCTCTTTTTCATTCAGCGTCATCCGGCGCTTGCTGTAGTAGTCGTCGTTGTCGATGAAATAGACCTGCATGTGTGCCGACGGGATGCTGGCCACCTTGATGATGAGCGGGTGGTCTGTCTCGTCAATGATGATGTTCATTCCGCTCAGGCGGATGACCTCGTGCAGCTGGTTTCTGCGTTCGTTTATAATTCCCCATTTCGGCATGAAAGAGCGTATCTCGCGTTTCTTTGCCTGGGTTACTTCTGCGACTTCCCTTCCGAATTTCGAGATTTGGGTGTCGGGGACGTAGGGTACCATCTCCTGTACGATGAACAATATTTTCTTTGCCTTTGCCATTTGAGTATAGTTTGTCCGGTACAAAGTTACGAAAAAATACTGAGTTTGGCGAGTCGGAACGGCCAAAAGTGCAACTTTTAACCGAATTTCGTGAATATTTTTGCGAAAAGTTTCCTTGTTTGCGGAATTCTGCGTTACTTTGCACGTCAATAGCAGAAATATATCATGCAGACGTTTAATACTATCGCAGATTTGCGCCGCTATCTGGGCGACTGCCGTGCCGCAGGACGCACGGTGGGGCTCGTGCCCACGATGGGTGCCCTGCACGAGGGACATGCCTCGCTGGTAAGGCGCAGTGTGGCTGAGAACGACGTCACCGTCGTCAGCATTTTCCTGAACCCCACACAATTTAATGACAAGAAGGATCTGGAGCGTTATCCGCGCACGCTCGAAGCCGACTGCCGGCTGTTGGAGACGTGCGGCGGCAACGTGGTAGCCTTTGCTCCCAGCGTGAGCGAGGTGTACCCTGAACCCGATACGCGTCAATTCAGCTATCCGCCCACGGATTCCGTGATGGAGGGCGCCTTTCGTCCCGGTCATTTCAACGGTGTGTGCCAGATCGTGAGCAAGTTGTTCATGTATGTGGAGCCAGACCGCGCCTATTTTGGCGAGAAAGACTATCAGCAGATAGCCGTCATACGCCGTATGGTAGCCGACCTCGGTTTCCGCCTCCAGATTGTGCCCTGTCCCGTGGTGCGCGAGGAGAGCGGACTCGCTCTGAGCAGCCGCAACAGCCTGCTCACTCCCGAGGAGCGCACGTTGGCAGCCAACATCTACCGGGTGCTCCGGGAGAGCATTGCCTTGCATGGCACCGTGCAGCAGACACACGATTATGTGGTGACCACGCTGAACGCAATCCCGGGTCTCGAGGTACAGTACTATAATATTGTAGATGGTGACACACTGGCCGACGTCACCACATGGGACGCTCCGAGCATTGTCGGATGTATTACTGTCTATTGCGGTGCAACGCCCATCCGCCTCATCGACCATATTCGATACAAATAAGCAGCAAAGTCTCGTTTTACACTATGATGATCGAAGTTCTGAAATCGAAGTTACATTGTGTGAAGGTGACCGATGCCAACCTTCACTACATGGGAAGCATTACCATTGACGAAGACCTGATGGACGCAGCCGGAATGATTGCCGGCGAGAAGGTCCAGATCGTGGACAACAACAACGGCGAACGCTTCGAAACCTATATTATCAAGGGCGAGCGCGGCAGCGGCTGCATCTGCCTGAATGGTGCAGCGGCGCGCAAGGTGCTCGTGGGCGACACCATCATCATCATCTCGTATGCCTTGATGGATTTCGAGGAGGCCAAGACGTTTACCCCGCGTGTGGTGTTCCCCGAGAACAACCGGCTGCCTGGCCGGTAGCCGCGAGTGCGTGTGACCCGTGGGCCATCCCCTATAATGCCGAGGGCGGAGAGACATTCATGAGTCTCTCCGCCCTCGCAATGTGTATAGCCACGTACAGTCTGCTCACTGTAGCTCGTGTACGTAAATGTCGCGGAAGTTCACGAGCGAGCCGTGGGCCTGCATCTCTATTTGGTCGCAGGCGGGCAGCGGCTGTGAGCGGTCCCAGTAGTTCTCCATCGTCACGTTGTCCACGACGGTTACGCCGTTGAGGCGCACGGTCACCTTGTCTCCCACCAGCCGGATGTAGAAGGTGTTCCACTCGCCCAGCTTGTTGTCGGCCACCTCCGAGGGTGTGCTCACGTTCTTCTTGTTGTTGTACAGTCCGCCGGAGCCCACCTGGGCCCCCACGTTCGTGCGTGAGATGTCCCATATCTGCACCTGTGGCGTACCGCGCAGATAGACGCCTGCGTCGGGTTCCTTGCCGTTGGGGTCGAGCCGCCAGTCGACGTACATCTCGAAGTCCTTGTAGTCGCGCACCGTGCAGATGTTGTCAAAGCCCTTGCCCACGTAGGTCAGGCATCCGTCCTGCACTGTCCAGTCGGCTCGCATCACTTCGTCGGCCTTCTTCTGTGCCTCCACCAGTTTTTCTCCGTCCATCTTCCTGCGCGAGATGGGGTTTTCCACCAGTCCTTTCCATCCCGTCAGGTCGCGACCGTTGAAGATGGAGACGTAGCCAGGCTCGCGGTTCGGTGCCTTGCTCAGATATTCGGTGACGGCAAGCTGTTCGGCCTTCTTTAGGCAGGGCAGTACGTCCTGGAGCAGCTGGCGCGTGTTGGCGCCGTTATATTCGGGGTGGGTCAGTGCGATGCGTACCACTGCCTGGGCTGCCGTCTTGCGCAGGCGTTCGTCCTGCAGGAACTGGGCTGCGTACATCAGTCCCTGGAATGTCCCTGTCTCGCCTATCTGCGCGAGGATGGCCTTCTGCTGTTTGGGTGTCGTGGCGCTGGCCATCTGCTTGCGCAGGCTTAGGTATGTATTCTCGGGCGTCACGGGGTAGGCCATTGCCTGGCTTGTCCATGCGAGAGCGGCGATGATGACGGCCATTGAAAGAATTACTCGTCTCATAGTAATCGGTTTTTATCAAGTGAAAAAAAAGCCCCCTCCCGGCTTCGCATGGAAGTGTGGAGAGGGGGGCGTATGTCTGCGGATTATTCCTCGCACAGCTCGGTGAGGATGCCCACGGTGCTCTTCGGGTGCAGGAAGGCGATGTGGAGGCCGTCGGCGCCCTTGCGCGGAGCCTTGTCGATGAGGCGGATGCCCTTCTCGTCGCACATGGCCAGGGCTTCGCTTACGCCGTCCTCAACCTTGAAGGCCACATGGTGTACGCCACGTCCGCCGTTGTCCAGGAACTTCTGCACGGTGCTCTCGGGGCACGTGGGCTCCAGCAGCTCCAGCTTCACCTCGCCCACTTTCAGGAAGGCGGTCTTCACCTTCTGGTCTTCTACTACTTCTGTCTTGTACACTTCCAGGCCCAGTACGTCCTGGAAATAGGGCAGCACGGCGTCAATGCTCTGCACGGCGATGCCCAGATGCTCAATACGTGAAATCTTCATCTTGTCTGTTTGTTTTTGTTATTGGTTATGTGTGAATGTTGTTCGCGTTCGGTGGTACAAAGTTACGAAGAATTTTGTATCCGCCCAAATCTTACACCCGAAAAGTGTCTCTCCGGCATTTCTCCTGCCCTAATTGAGGGCGTTCATGCGTGAAGCGCAGTTCAATTTAGTCTTACAGGTTCTAAGATTTGTTTATCTTTCAACAATAGCCAGCAAACCATGATGCAATAATGTCTTTAGTCCTTCATACAGATGTGGGCGTATTGAGATACTAGTTTCCTCATTCTCTGAATACAAATCCCTCTGCAACTCTCCCACGGAAGTCGGCCCTTCTTTTAACCTTCGCAGAACCTGATATTCATCATCCAAAACTGCAAATTCCTTAATCCCAGAACCACGTAATGTAGGCCTGAAAGTAATCCATTTGACAGGGAAATAGGGTTCGCATTTCAACCTCTTTCGAAATCTCCCAATAACTTCCTCATCACTTTCGTTAGGTATTTCATAGAATACGACGTGAGGATTTGCCTCAAGAACCGTACCAAGGCGTTTTGCTGTGGAAGCGGTGATGAAGTCAGGGTATCTCGAACATTTCTCTTCCCATTCGTATAGTTGATTTACTGTCATATCTGCCCAGTCTTTTTGTAATCCGGACAAATAAACGGCATAATCTTCCGATGGCATATCATCCGTTATATGCATCGGCTCATGAAAACTTTTGTCGAATCGTATATGTCTTTCGGGAAATAATTCCACTACCCGCTTGTGGTATTCGGGATATAGGCGCAATAAAGTCTTCTCCAACATCTCACAATAGTATCGGTTCTGCTTATGGCCTCCCAACAGATGGAGAAAGGATTTTTGTCCATATCGTAGGAAGTCGCAAAACTCGCGTCCCGTATACCCTCGGTCCTCCATATCCCAACCCAGTACGCTTTCGACTTTACGGTGGGCATCATCCGCAATCAAGGCAAACAGTATTTGCTCGAAGAACACATTGCAATTCAGACTTACATGATTGTATCTGACATCGTTCAGGTGGTTCTGTTCCACAAACTGAAACGCCACATCGCAATAATCATGTATAAAATCCAAATCCTTTCCACCAAAGAACCCCATGTTGTAGGAAGCAATGCTATGTTCATTAATGGCCTTTTGAGCGATTGGAGGTAAGATGATATTCTTTTGAGCCAGTATTCGCTCCATCATGCGCCAATAATATATTGTCCCGATTTCTCGGTTTTGTGCCACCAGTTCTGCGTCGAAGATTTCTTCTTTCAACGGATTGGGCAGGTAGATATCACCATCCACGTGTACAAAGGGCACATCCTGCATCGAATAGGTTTTTATCTTAGCCAATGCCCAGTGAAAGGGAAGGCATGCAAAATCATCCAGTACAACGTGCACATGCGAATAAGGCAGGCGCATCTGTTCTATCAGAATACGATAGCCCTCAGTATCCGTGTATAGTTCCACATCGTCATAATGTTCCCGTAGGCTCAGACAACTCAGTGCCCATGACATCAAGTTATATTCGGCGTGCGGCCATCCATACGAACTCAGCAAGGCGGAGCCGTGGCTTGACCAAAAGGTCTGGATGATTCTGTTTTTCTCATTCCTCCAATCCATAAGAATTCAAGTTCCAATACCAATTATGTCTTGTCTTTGTAAATATACGAATAAAGGTAAACGGAGGGAATGCCTTCAGTGCCTCAATATCGCGTGAATCAAGTCGCTCAATACGACCTATAAAATCGTGATCCAATTTGAAGAATGTCGGATCAGGAACTATGTACTTGTTTATCGTATATACGACTGGTTCTTGTACGTCAGGAAAATACTCCTTGCGTAGTTCGTCAAAAGTAGTCCATCTAATCGGTTCGGTTGAACGATAGGGCGTGAAATGTACATACGGAAAGGGGTGCCCTTTGATTGCTGGGACTGGGTCTTTTATTTCATCGTGCGACGTTATCAACAGAGAATCATTGTCCGGGCCGATACCGCGCAAGAGAAGGGGTGTTTTATATAATTCATCCCATGCATGATTTATTTTTCGCTCATCTACCCCTATCCTCACGGGCCCTACGAAAATGTCATCTACTATTTCACCTCCGAGAGATTCCTTTAATGATATGTCAGTTTTATATTCCAGCGGGTATTTATCACGCGGACTTTCTTCGTTCGGATTGTATGGAAAACTAACAATATACTGTGCAGATACTTGCAGGCTTATGCAAGCAAACACAATGAGAAATCCTATTTGTCTTACAAATTGCATCATTTCTTCCCAGTAATTAATATAGTACATAAAATCTTACTGTCCTTATATTTTCCACTACCTGGGTCTCCTTGTAATTTCTCTTTCTCTTCTCCTTCAATCGCGGGGTCATAAATCCATAAATTTTTTCCAACTTTTCCCGTAATAATCACAGCATGTGCACTACCATCATCTTTTCCCGTATCAAGAAGTGCCAGATAGCAACCTCTCGTTGAGGATGATTCATGTTGGTTAAGATAGGATCTGACATCATCTAAATTCGTGGACCAGGAATCACCTTCCACCTGGAAGTAACATTTTAGATATTTCAGGAGTTGTAGATTGTACGTTTTATTCAATAGACTTGATTGCGAATCGTATGTGTTTGGTCCCGATAAGTACTGGTTAACGTCATTGGTTCCACACCATCCTTCTCGTCCCATGTTTGCGGTCAAATAATCGTAACGGAAGGCCTCAGAGGTTATATTCATCTTGTATTTGGTAGAGAAAAATTCAAGACATTTATACACACAATCGTTTCCCAAATCATTCACCGAACTGATTTCACTAGACCAACAACAACTGCCTACAGAGCCGGATCCATTCAAGGGTTTTACATTACTTCCGGAGCCTGCATCAGAACCGCTTCCTCCCAATTCATCGTCCGAACCGCATCCGCAACCCGAGGGACCTTCATACAGATGGTTCCTGTAGTATTCATACTTGCCTTCTTCGGTTTTCACAAAACCACCTTTCCACGTGCCATTTTCCATCATGGACTCGTATTCTTTACTTGTGTATGAGTTCCCCACGCTTCCCTTCGGATAACTATTTTTTGCCATATCCTTGCAGAGTTTTTAAAATGTTGTACTTCGTTTTTGTGCTATTAGTTGTTTAAGACAGTACAAAGGTAAGCATAAAATGTGAAATCACCACTCATTATTTCGGAATCTTTTGAGTAAAACCTGAAATTGAACGTTTTTGTATCTTGTGGAGGTAAAGTCTCTGTTCATGCGGTAAAATACGCCCGAAAAGGGACACTTTGCCCCCTTCCGGGCGGGTGGGTATGATGGATTTCGATGGAGTTTGGTACGAAATACTTACATCTCGGGCGTTATTTCACTTGAAGCACCACGATGCTGCGCGGCGGCATCTTCAGTGTGAGGCGGTCCTTCTTTAGCCGCGTCTTGTTGAAGGGCGCCGGTGTCACCACGTCGGGGTGGGAGAAGTCGTTGAAGTCGGCAATCTGCTTGCTTGTCAGGATGCGGCCCTCTACCTCGCGTGCCTCGGCACCCAGCTGGACGGTGAGTTCACTGCTCTCCTCGAGGCTGACGTTCACAAGTGAGACGGTCATGCTGCCATCGGCTTGGCGGGCGGCGGAGGCGGAGACTGATGGCACACGCTTTCCCTCTACCGTCGAGAGCGAGTCGCACGCGATGTCAAGTGGCAGATGGGTGGCTTCCTGGAAGCCTTTGTACATCTCGAAGACGTGGTAGGTGGGCGTGAGCACCATGTGTCCCGTGCCCTCCTGGTCGGTCAGTATCATGGCCTGCAGGACGTTCACCATCTGGGCGATGTTGGCCATGCGCACGCGATCCACATATTTGTGATAGACGTTGAGCATCAGTGCGGCCACGATGGCGTCGCGCATGCTGTTCTGCTGGTACAGGTGGCCGGGGATGGTGCCCGGTTCCTCGTCCCACCACGTGCCCCATTCGTCCACCATGAGTGCAATGTGTTTCTCGGGATCGGTCTCGTCCATTATCTGGCAGTGGCGGCGTACGACGTTTTCCACGTCCAGGCATTTCTCCACGGTGAGCAGGTATTCTTCGGGACTGAAGGCGGTGGCCTTCCCCTTGTTGCCCCAGTTGCGCACGGTGTAGTAGTGAACCGAGAGGGCGTTCATGCGTCGGCCAATATTGCGCATGAGCACGCGCGTCCAGTTATAGTCGTAGTCGGAGGCTCCCGAGGCGATGCGGTAGAGGCGGTTGCCGGGCTGGTCGCGCAGGTAGGTGTTGTAGCGCCGGAACTCGTTGGAGTAATACTCGGGTGTCATGTTGCCACCGCATCCCCATGCCTCGTTTCCGATGCCGAAATACTTCACGTGCCAGGGTTTCTCGCGCCCGTTCTGGCGTCGCAGGCGTGCCATCGGCGTGTCGCCGTCGCTGGTCATGTATTCTACCCACTGTGCCATTTCCTTTACCGTGCCGCTGCCCACATTTCCGCTCACGTAAGGTTCGCAGCCCAGCAGTTCGCAGAGATTCAGAAACTCGTGGGTGCCGAAGGAGTTGTCTTCGATGGTTCCGCCCCAGTTGTTGTTCCTGAGGGTGGGTCGCTGGCTGCGCGGTCCGATGCCGTCCATCCAGTGATAGTCGTCGGCAAAGCATCCGCCGGGCCATCGCAGTACGGGCACTTGCAGTCGGCGCAGCGCCTCCACGACGTCGCTTCGGTAGCCGTCGGTGTTCGGTATGGGCGAGTCCGGCCCCACCCACAGTCCGCCGTAGATGCAGGAGCCCAGGTGCTCGGCAAATTGGCCGTAGATTTCCTTGTTGATCTTGTACTTGCCCTGGTCGGCGTGGATGGTCACTGTGGCCTCGGAGGCCGTCGTGGGTGCCGCAAAGAGCAGTGCGGCGGCGAGGGTTGTCAGGGTGATTCGTCTCATGCTTTCTGGTTCTTTTCTTGCGATGTCTCGCTGTTGATGTTTGGTATGTGCTGTAATCTTCTTGCTATTTCTGTGGGGATTGTTTGTGTCGGTTGCGTGCTGTGTCAGAAGACGTAGCCCAGGTTGAGGTAGAAGCTCATCTCCTGTGTCCGGTTGCTGTAGCCCAATGTGGCTCCCACGGGTCCCAGCAGCGTTTGATGGTAATATCCTGCCTGTATGCCCCACATGGTTCGGTGGCTGAATATCTTGTTGAGGCGCTCGCCGTGCTGGGCTGCAGCGAGGCGTACCAGGGCGTAGCCTGATGTGCCGATGCGCTCCTGTCCCTGCATTTGCAGGGCGAGGAAGTGAGGGTCGGTCAGTTCCATGTGTCCGATACCGGCGAATGGCATCTGCTGGTCGGCATAGTGTCCGAACCATTCGCCTCCTATCATATTGCGCAGATAGACGGGACGCACGGGTCCGAAGAGCAGGCGTCCGTACACCATGGGCTGGAGCGTGCAGCGGCGGCTCAGGCCGATCGATGTGCGCCACGAGGCACTCGCGTCGCTCAGTCCGCGCCGATGGTCCAGACGGGTGAAGTTGTCCGTATGATAGACATACTGGGCCTGCAGACGCGAGCCGCGGGTGGGGAAGTACCAGTCGTTCTCGGAACTGTAGGAGAGCCGTGCATGGTAGTTGATGAAGTGCTCGTCGTCCAGCGTAAGCCCGGCATAGGAGGTCTGCTGGTCAATGAGCAGGTTGTGGAAGTCGTAGAAGTCGAACTGGGTGCCCAGGTCGAAATTGAAGTTGCGTATGTAGAAGTTCACCAGGGAGAGTTCGGCCTGATGGCGGTTATATGTGAAGTTGAATGCCTTGTCGCCCTCGTCGTATATGTTTATCTCGTCGTGTCGGAAGGTGTAGGCCAGATGGCTCATGACCTTTGGTTTCCCCCGTTCTCTGCCTGCGGGCCTGTGGGCAATCAGTTCGGCGCGTGCCATGATGCGTTTCCCAAAACGCAGGGTGAGGTCGATGTTCGTGGGTTTCTTGGTGCGGAAGGGTACGTTGAGATTGGCCTGCAGCGCCACGCGTTCCTCGTTGTCGAAGCGTACTCCGGCCGCTACTGAGGCTTCGCGTCGGGCGTCTTCTTCCGCCGTGGCGGGGCGTGGGGCGGGCACGTCGCGTCCTGTCATGCGGCGCTCGCTGAGGCCTGTCTGCCGTCTTATATCCATCAGTTCTTCCCAGTGGCGCATGGCTTCCTCCTCGCCACGACGAACCAGGGTGTCGATGGCTGCGGAGGTGAAGCTGGCTGTGTTGTAGCCTTTTGTATTCACACGTATCTTCACGTCGGACATCTCCCAGTTCTCCTCATACTTGTTCTTGCAGTTCACGTCCACTATCTGTCGCAGGACGTCGGTAGTGGACTTCAGGTCATCGGCCGTTCGCTCCTCGCTCTGTACGCTAACGCCGATGATGATGTCGGCACCCATCTGGCGTGCCAGGTCGGCCGGATAGTTGTTGCGCAGCCCGCCGTCCACCAGCACGTGGTTGCCTATTCTCACGGGCGAGAATACGCCGGGGATGGCCATCGAGGCACGCATGGCTTGGGCCAGCCGGCCGCTGAAGAAGTCGTACTCCGTATTGTCCACGATGTCGGTGGATGCGCAGGCAAAGGGTATCGCCAGCGAGCGGAAGCTGATGGAGTCCGTGCCCACCAGCTGCTCGAAGAGGCGGGTGATGTTGCGTCCGCGGATGAATCCCATGTCGCCCATCTCCTTTTTTCCTAAATGAAACGGCTTGATGAAGAGGTAGGTATATTCCCTCTCGCGTTCGGCCAGGCTTTGGCTGGACAGTTCGGTCTTGTCGCTCAGCAGCAGCTTCCAGTCCTGCGTCTTGACGATGGAGTCCAATTGTGATGCAGAGTAGCCCGAAGCATACAGGCCGCCCACGATGCTGCCCATCGACGTGCCGGCGATGAAGTCCACGGGGATGCCGGCCTTTTCCAGCACCTTCAGCACTCCGACGTGAGCCGTGCCCTTGGCTCCTCCGCCGCTGAGCACGAGGCCCACCCGCGGCCTGCCGGCCTTCCCGAGGGGCGCTTGGGCAGACGTGCTGTCTGGCGTCGATTGTGCCGATGCGATGTAGGGCGTTGTGAGCCACAATGTAATGACGAATAGTGTCCTTATTGTCATAATCTGATGCGTTGTGTCGTGGTGTGTTATATCGTGTCTGCGGCCTAGTCTCGGTTTAGAACTCGATGAGCAGCCGGGCGTTGAGCATGCGGCCGGTGAGGTAATTCGGCACGGCATATTGATGGTTGGCCACGTCCGTCACCCAATAGTAGCTGCTCACGTTGCTGAGGCCGAAGATGTTGAAGCAGTCGAGGCCCAGCCAGATGTTGCGGATGGCGCGGGGGCGCAGTCGGCGTTCCTCGTTGTCCAGCAGGCGATAGTTCATGCCCAGGTCGAAGCGTCGGTAGGCAGGTGCACGGAAGACGTTGCGCTCCAGTCCCGTGTGAGGAGGTCCGAAGGGCAGTCCGTCGGCAAACGACGCCTTCATGGTCATCTTCCATCGGGTGGTGCCGGGGAAGAAGTCGCTGAAGAAGAGGTTCACATTGTATCGCTGGTCGGTGGGCTGCGGGATGTGACGGCCGTTCAGCGTCATCTGTGCCTTCATCAGTCCTAGGCTGATCCACGAGTCGGTGCCGGGGACAAATTCGCCGTAGAGCTTCACGTCGCCGCCCACGACGTAGCCCGAGGCGCAGTTGTTACCGTAATAGACAATCTTCACATTGTCCACATTGTAGGGGTTCAGGTTGCTCTGTCCTTTATAATATAGTTCGGTGGTGAACTTGAAGGGACGTTGGGCGATGCGGAACTTGTATTCCATGCCGGCTACGAGTTGGAAGGAGCGCTGTGACTTGATGTGCTCATTCAGCTGGACGACGGTGGTGCCGTGGGTGGCCGTGGTGTCGCGCAGTTCCTTGTAGAAGGGGCGCTGATAGTAGAGGCCCGTGGCCAGGCGGAAGGTGAAGTTCTCATTGTCGTGGGGCACGAAGCCGACGCTCATGCGAGGCGAGAAGAGCCATTCGCCATTCCAGTCCCAATAGGAGAGGCGAGCGCCGTAGTTCACGCTCAGGATGCCCACACGGCTGTCGCGGCGCCATGTGTCCTGGGCATAGAGCTCCATGTGGTCGGACGATATCTCGTTGCGGCTCTTCATGTGATAGATGAACTGCAGGTCGTTGCCGGTGTGCGGGACGCTGTAGCCCGAACTGTCGCGGTATTCCCATTCGCGTGCGTTCTCGTCGATGTGTTCGTGGCGCCAGCTGAGTCCCGTCTGCAGATGGTGGGTGGCGGTGCGGTGCTCGTAGGCCAGCTTCAGAGTGTTCGAGGTGCTGTTCAGCCGGTTGCGCGCATGTTCCATGTAGGTTCCCACGCCCAGTTGCTCGATGCTGTGTGTCTCGTCGAGCCAGTACTGCCCCTGTATGTCGTAGGTCTCCCGCTCGTGGGTCGAGAAGGCCGACGCCGAGAGGCTCAGCATGCCGTGTTCGCCCATCCGGCGTCCGATCTTCAGTGTGCCGAAGAGCGTCTGGAAGCGGTCCTTCTCCTGTCCGTCGAAATAGACTCGGAAACTCTTTACGTCCTCCAGCGTGCCGAAGCGTGTCTCGCGATCCTTGGGACGGAAGTTGTAGATGTTGCGACTCACGTAGCCGATCATGTCGATGGTCCATGCCCGCGACGGTGTCCAGCTCAGGTAGGCCTGATAGTCCAGAAAGCGAGGGCGATATTCGCCCTTTGTCTGCAGGGAGCCCAGCATGTACTGGTTTGTCTTATACCGAAGTCCGTTGCTGAAGGAGAACTTGCGGTTGCCGTATCCTGCATAGACGTTTGTGCCCAGGAGGCTTGCCTGCACGCTGCCTTCGGCTTTCTTGGGACGGGCATAGGTGATGTCCAGCACGCTGCTCATCTTGTCCCCGTACTTTGCCTCAAAACCGCCGGCACTGAAGTCCACACGCTCGACCATGTCGCTGTTGATGACGGAGAGTCCCTCCTGCTGCCCGCTGCTGATAAGCAGGGGGCGGTACACCTCGACGCCGTTGATATAGACACAGTTCTCGTCGAACGAACCGCCTCTCACGTTGTACTGGCTGCTCAGCTCGTTATGGCTGCTCACGCCGGCCTGTGTGGCCACCAGCTCCTCCACTGCGTTGCCCGATGTGGAGGGCAGTCGCTTCATGTCCTTGGTGTTCAGTTCCTGTGTGCTGCCCATCTGGCGCCGGGTGTCGGATACCGTCAGTTCCTCCATCTCCTTGCTGCTCGTGTGCATCACGATATGCAGCGTCAGGTTGCCCTTGGGACGTTTCAGCACGCGGCGGCGCTGATCGTATCCAATCATCGAGTATAGGATGACCACGCTGTCGGCCGTAGGGAAATCCAGCTGATAGTTGCCTTCGAGATTGGCAGCGGTGGCGATGGCCGTGCCCTCCACACGCACCATGCATAGGCTCACAGGTTCCTCGTTTTCGTCCACAATGCGGCCTTTTAAGTGTACTTTCCCGGCCTCCTGCGCCATGAGGCACAGGCTGCAGAACGTCATCATCAGTATCGCGCACAAACGTTTCATATATATAGAATAACGGAGCGGAGGCCTTTTTTGGTATGCTGAAGGACTTTTTTTTCTGCTTCAGCCTGTCACCGGGCCGATGTCCTGCCTGCGCCTTTCCCCTTTGTCTTCATCTGTGTGTCCTTGAATAGCATGGTGTTAGAGGAAAGCATGAAGGGCTTGCCGCTGACGGTTTTCACGTTCTTGAGCGTCACTGTTTCGGGCGGGGTGTATGGCAGGAGCGTGGAGGCGGATGCCTCGCGCTTGAAGTGGCCAAAGACCGTAGGCCCTGAGTAGCTGCCGTTCCTGACGGCCGAATCATCCACGGTGAGATTCTCCACCAGTACGTGGCGTGGCAGATGGCAGGGGTAGCCGAAGTCGTGGGTTCCGGTGTTAATGCCCGAGATGAGTGTCAGATTCTTCTCGTCTCTGATGGGGCGCAAGGTACAGTCGCGGATGACGATGTCGCCCTCCCAGGTGCTGCCATAGTCGTCGCGGAGCCATACGAAAGTGTTGCGGTGTACCTCGCAGTTCTTGATGAGCATCGTGCCGAAGCCCACAGCCTGTACGCCCATGTAGCCGAAGGTACAGCGGGTGAGTGTTACGTTGGCTACGCCCATGTGAGCGTCGAAGCGCGAGATTACCATGTCGTCCATGTGCAGATTTTTGCAGAAGTTCGAGGCAAAGAGTCCCCAGTAGGCGTGGTCGTCGATGTCGATGGTCTGCCGGCCGTGTTCGATCAGGACGTTCACACAGTAGGCGGCATTCATGTCATAGGACCCCATTGAGACGGGTTTCCCTGCGCTGCCGATGGTCGAGTAGGTCTTATGCGGCGTAAGCAGGCAACCGGTTACCACCACGTCGGCACAGAAATCCAGGCTAATGAAACCGCTATACGGAGCGCCATGGTCCATCTCGCCCTCCACATGGTGCGTCAGGTTTTCGATACGCACGTTGGAGCGGTTGACGACGAAGCCGCGGCCTCGATAGTCGTAACGTGATTCCGCCTGGTTGGCCACCGTGGTAAAGTGACCGCCACGGATGGTTAGTGTCTTCCGGTCAATGGGATACGCCCGCATGAGGGTCACTTCATCGTAATCCCACGTGATGGGGGAGTCCTTCTCCACACGTCCGTTTCTGTTGGCGATGAATACCTCCTTCTGCGGCGTGCCGTTGTTCTGGTTGAGCCCGTAGCGGATGTACACTTTCTTCTTGTTGTTCTCCACGAAAACGAGGCTGCGTGCCGGCAGCCTTACGCCCAGTTGCCTTTGCCCTTTGCTCAGACGACTGACGCCGGTGATGTCAATCGGTCGTTGCATCGACTCTACCCGGAAGATGGGAGCCTTGTAATTGTCCGTTTCTATGTCGTCGATGATGAAACGTGCCTCGCCGAAATCCACATCTGTCTTTATGACTGCCACCTTGTCTCCGCGGCCGATGTAGTATGTCTTGCCGTCAGCGGCGCGTACGGGAAGGCCTTGCTCGTTGGCCGCCTGGTGGGCCGCAATGATGGCCGCTTGGTCATCGTGGATACCGTCGCCCACGGCACCGAACTGCTCGTAGGTGATATACTTGCCGGTAGCCGCGTTGAGCAGCGAAATGGTTGCCGTGAAGCACAGCAAGGTGATGGACAGCCTGTAACTCATAATCTTCATCATGTTCGTCTATGTTTGTCATGTCGCAGAGAGCGGTGGACACTATAGCCCTTTGCCTCGTACAAAATTAGTGATTTGTACTCTGTCCTCCAAATTTCGGGACAACTTTTCCCCTTTCCTCTTTCGCTTTTGACTATTTTGTGCTAACTTTGCAATCGCTAAGTCACATAATGTGGCAAACTGCGAAGAATAAAATACGATGAAGTGATATGAATAGTTTCAGCGAATTGATACAAATGCGGCGCTCTATGCGCAAGTTTACTGACGAACTGCTTACGGCCGACGAGGCAAAGCTTCTGCTGCGTGCGGCGCTGATGTCGCCGTCAAGCAAGGGGCTCCACAGCTGGGAGTTCGTGGTGGTGGAGGACAAGCCTGCACTGGAGGCTCTGAGCCAATGTAAGGCACAGGGAGCCGACTTCCTGTCTGGCGCACCGATGGCTGTCGTGGTATTGGGCGACCCGCAGGTGAGCGACGTATGGATTGAAGATGCGTCCGTGGCTGCAACGCAGATGCTGCTGCAAGCCGAAGATCTGGGCTTGGGCGCATGCTGGATTCAGATACGCGACCGACACGATGCCGAGGGCGGAAGTGCCGAGGAGAACGTGCGCCGCCAGTTGGGGGTACCCGAGCACCTGCGTGTGCTGGCCATCGTGGCTTTCGGCCATAAGGGCATGGAGCGCAAGCCATTCAATGAGGACCGCCTTTTATGGGAGAAGGTGCACGTATATAGTCCCATGCTGCCGTGTTTCTAATCGTTTAACCAGTCGTAGGCGTGAAAACCGTACTGATAGGAGCAGGGAACGTGGCCACCCATTTGGGCGAGGCGCTGCAGAAGGCCGGCAACGAGATATTGCAGGTCTGGAGCCGTACTCGCACGTCGGCCGAGACACTGGCCGACCGCCTGGGCTGTCCTTGGACGACGGACATCGAACAGCTGACACCAGAAGGTGAGATGTATCTCTTTTGTGTAGGTGACGCCGTGCTGGAGTCACTGGCACATCAGGTATATTCTGTACTCGAAGCACTCGGAACCGAAGGCGGGGACGGAGAGACGGGAAGGCTGGCACTCTTTGTGCATACGGCAGGCAGTATGTCGCAGGACGTCCTGCCTGCACCACGACGTGGCGTGATGTATCCCATGCAGACATTCAGCCGGAAGCGTCAAGTGGACTTCGCCGAGATTCCCATCTTTGTGGAAAGCCGTACGGACGAGGAGCGCCTGATGATGATGGCCGAACTGATTAGCAATCGCGTGTGGGTGCTTGATGAGGAAAACCGCCGTTATTTGCATCTGGCTGCTGTCTTCGCATGCAACTTCACGAACCACATGTATGACTTGTCGGCACGCCTGCTTGCCGAACGCGGTATTCCCTTCAGCGTGTTGCTCCCGCTCATCGATGAGACGGCTCGCAAGGTGCATGAAATGTCGCCCCGAGAAGCGCAGACGGGCCCAGCCGTGCGGCACGACATGAATGTTATCGGAAAACATGTGGACATGCTCTCCGACCCGATGGTCAAGGAAATATATACCCTAATGAGTGACAGCATCTATGATAAACTACGACCTAACGAAGATTAAGGCTCTGTGCTTCGACGTGGACGGAGTGCTTAGTGCCGAAACCATCCCTATGGGCGAAGACGGCAACCCGGTCCGCACGGCGAACATTAAGGATGGCTATGCTATGCAACTGGCTGTCAAGATGGGACTGCGTCTGGCAATCATGACCGGTGCTCGTGTGGAATCCATCCGTCATCGATATGAGGCACTGGGCATTCGGGATATTTACATCGGTTGCGGACGAAAGCTGCCCGTCTATGAGGAATTCCGAGCCAAGTATGGCCTCTATCACACGGAGATACTCTACATGGGCGACGATATTCCGGACCTGGAGGTGATGCAGCACTGTGGATGTCCTTGTTGTCCGGCGGATGCTGCGACTGAAGTGCGCGAGGTCAGCCGTTACGTGAGCCACTTGCGCGGTGGTTATGGTTGTGGCCGTGACGTCATCGAGCAAGTCATGCGGGCTCAGGGTAAATGGTTGAGCGACCAAGATGCTTTTGGCTGGTAATTACGCTACATACTAAATTTAAGAATGAACTGGAAAATCATACTTGCTTCTAACTCTCCTCGTCGTCGGGAACTGATGGACGGACTCGGCTTGCCGTATGAGGTGCGCCTCATGCGAGGTATTGACGAGACGTACCCCGAGGGGCTGGCACCAGAGGAAATACCCATTTTCATCAGTCGTAAGAAGGCATCGGCATATACGCTGGCTCCTGACGAATTACTCATTACGGCTGACACCATCGTTTGGCTCGACGGACAGGTGATGGGCAAGCCACACGACGAGGAAGATGCCTGTTCCATGCTGCGAAAACTACGTGAACGGACACATCAGGTGATAACAGGTGTGACGCTGAGTTCCATAGGAATACAGCATTCGTTTTCGTGTGCGAGCGACGTTACCTTTGGCCCGCTGACGGACAACGAGATAGCACATTATGTGACCCACTATCACCCGCTGGATAAGGCAGGTGCCTATGGTATTCAGGAGTGGATCGGCTACGTGGGTGTGACGGGCCTTCGTGGTTCGTATTTCAATGTCATGGGGCTGCCCGTGCAGCGACTCTACACAGAACTAAAGAAATTAAACGTTATATGAAATTCTCCTTCAAATTCTCTTCCGCAATTTTCGGATTCGCTTTTTGCTTCGCAGCCATTTCCTGCGACGATACCGATACCGAATCCTACATGCCTGTTTACGAGGGATTCTCTGTCGAACCTGCTGCTCCTGTTGCCGGCGACACGATTGTCTTTACGGCCGTTCAGCAAAAGAAAGGTCATCTCATCTATCATGCCGACTATCAATGGAAACTCACCTATGCTACCCGCAATGATGAGGGAAATGCCGACACAGTGACATATACGAAGAAGCAAAGCGTTGTTTACGACCTGGAAAACGAGAATCCCTCCGTTAAATTCTTCATTCCGGCAGGTGTCGGAGGTATCATCCAAGCATCGTTCCGTGCCGACTTCACCTATAGTGGTATCGGGGGGAGCGGTTATGATGGCTCCGACTATTCGATGAGTGGCATGGCAGGATACATTCGTCCGCGTGCATCGTCGTCCACCTTCGGTTATCAAGAGGGTTTGACGCGCAAGATTAACGTGGCTGCGTCGGAATAGGCTTCCTGATTCGTTAAAAAAACTTTCAGTCGATAAAATAATTGTTCGACATGAGGGGAAAAGTGCAGGAAAAGTTGTATCTTTGTGCCCTGTTATGTGGATAGGTATGACAAAACGGCTTATATTCGTATTTCTTACACTGATGTCCATGTCGGCTTGCGGTGAGTACACCTACTTGCAAAAGTCGTCGGACGTCGAATACAAATATGATGCTGCTAAAGCATATTATGCTGAAGGGCGTTATGGACGTGCATGCGAGTTGCTGAAGAATGTGCTGGCTCCGCTCAAGGGTACCGTGTATGGCGAGGAGTCGCTGTATCTGCTGGCAATGGCCAACTATAAGCACCGAGATTACGAAAGTGCCGGCAATTACTTCAAAAAGTATTATCAGTCTTATCCCAAAGGGGATTATGTGGAACAGGCACGTTACTACTGCGGATACATGCTATACAAGCAGTCGCCTGACGCACGCCTTGACCAGCACAGTACGGAGGAAGCCATCGCTGAGTTCCAGTCTTTCCTGGATCTCTATCCTGGTACGCGTCTGAAAGAACAGAGCCAAGAGATGATATTCCTCCTGCAAGACCGTCTGGTGGAAAAGGAATACCTTTCGGCCAAACTGTACTATGACATGGGCTCCTACGTGAACAGCCGTGCCGGTGGAAGCAACTACGACGCCTGTGTGGTTACAGCTCAAAATGCGCTCAAGGATTATCCCTTTGCCAGTGCTGAACGCCGCGAGGAACTCTCCATCCTCATCCTCCGCAGCAAGTATCAGCTGGCGAAGCAGAGTGTGGAAGACAAACGTGAGGCACGTTTCCGTGATGCAATTGACGAGTACTATGCGTTTATGAACGATTTTCCCGAGAGCAAATATGAGAAAGAGGCTCGTGGGATTCTCGCCGATGCAGAGAGTATCGTAAAGAAGAAGAAACTGGACATCTCGGAGAAAGAGTAGAGGGAGCAGACGCCTTCAGACTTGCTGCCGCTCATAAGGAAATGGCAGATACGATCGGAAGAAGTATAAGTTAGGATATAATAGAATAAGCAAACGAAAATATGGATTACAAGAAATCAACGGCACCCACCAACACCGTGACGCGTGACGTCATGGATCTCTGTGATGAGACGGGAAACATTTATGAGAGCGTGGTTATCATTGCCAAGCGCGCCAATCAGATATCCTCAGATATCAAGAACGAGTTGAGCAAGAAGCTCCAGGAGTTTGCCAGCTCGACCGACAATCTCGACGAAATCTTCGAAAATCGCGAGCAGATTGAGATCAGTCGCTTCTATGAACGACTGCCCAAGGCTACTTTGATGGCTACTGAGGAATTTGTGGAGGGCAAGATCTATTACCGCAATCCTGCCAAGGAAACAATGGATATCGAAGGATGATTCAGCGTATCCAGACCCTCTATATGCTGCTGGCTGTCGTGCTGTGCGTGGCATGCCTGTGCTTGCCTTTGGGCTATTATGTGACGGATACGGGGGTACGTGTGGCCACGCTGAACAATCTCTGGTTCGCCTATTCGCCCGAACTGATTGTCGAGGGAATGACGGGGCGTACACTACGTCCATGGGCGTTGTTTGCACTGCTTGTCATTGTCTCCACGCTGACTGTCATGAACATCTTCATGTTCAAGCGTCGTGCGTTGCAGATGCGCTTGTGCTCCTTCTGCATGATCCTGCTCGGAGGATGGTATGTGTTGTATGCCTACTTCATTTACATCCTGGGCCACGGACTCGAGGCTCATTTCCGTCCCGACTGGGAGGGGGCTCTGCCTTTTGCGGCTCTTGTGCTGCTGTATTTGGCTTTTCGGGGCGTGATGAGAGACGAGATGTTAGTGCGTTCGCTTGACCGCTTGCGTTAAAGCGTTAAAGACATAATGTTATTAGGGATAATGGGGGAAGCCGATGCTGGTTTCCCCCTTTTTTCGTATCCCCCTCGCGCGCGTACCTTATTATTATAACTTAAGTTCCGGGAGCTCTTAACTCGTCATTTTACATTGATATAATTCACAGATGTGCCACCGGCACCCTCGAGTATATTTCCCATGGCGTGTTCCTGTGGACTTTATCACGTGTGATAAACTCTTTTATCACGCGTGATAAAGCGCTGCGCGGCACGTTATGTAACTCGACCCCGAATCCTTCATGGGCAGCCGGGCATACAGCATTGTCTCTGAAGGGGGGGAGGTCTTGTGTCTTCGACTGCCTTAGAAACTCAAGGCGTTTGCCTTGGAGGTAACAGAGCGGGTTACTTTAAGACATCAAAGAGATAGGATACTTTGGCAATAATGGTACCGTTGGCACTTCGTCCGAAGACGTCCTTCTTGCTGTTGTGGAAGATATCGCTGAGTGCATAGTAGTATCGCCCTTCAATCATGAAATGGTGACCGTTGCGCGTACTGAGGTCGAGTCCCAGGCCTCCTGTCAATCCGTACTCGAACTTCTGTTCGACCTCCAAATCGTATTGCGCGATGACGTTGTTGGGACGTATGTTATCCCATACACCTCCTCCACGCTTTTCGCTTTCCGATAGTGCGTAGCCCACCTGTGGTCCCAGCACGAGGAAACCCTTGGCACCACCTCTTTCGCGTCCGAACCCCAGGTTGGCCAGCAGCGGCACCAGCACGTAACTGATGTTGCGTTCGTAGGTATTTGTGCTCGTCTCGATGTGCTCCTTCCAGCCCAATTGGATATAATTGACTTCGGCCTGCAGGGCACAGATGGCTGAGAAGTATTTCTCGCATGTGTATCTCACCGTGGCTCCAAAGGTGATTCCGCCATGATAATCCTGCTTGATGGTCGGGTTGAACGACACCTTGTTCAATGCATATCCGCCGCTGAATCCCACGGCCAGGTCATGGCGGGGTTCGCCCACCTGAGCCTTCGCACATAGGGGCAGCATAGCCAGTAGCATTAATAGGGGCGCATGTTTCATTTCAGCGGGTGCGTATTTGTTCGATGGATTGTTCGGGCATGTAGTGAATCAGCTGTAGGCCATGATTGGCATATCCGCTGCCGGCCTCGTCCTGTATAAAACGGAATGCGTGCTGCACGGGCGAATACTGTAATGTCTGCTGTTCTGTTTCGAACCGATTGCCCAGGGTCCAAATCCCGTGTAGGAAATAGTACCCCATATCGAAGCCCATCATGCCGTATCGCGGGAAGGTGACTCCCTGCGGACGATGGAAGTTGGTACTGAAACTCTGCTCAAAGTTTTCGGTGGCTGGCAACAATGGATTGCGATAGTATGGACTATAGATATAGGTGTCGTACTTGTAAAAGTCGAGCAGCTGGGTCGATGTATATGTCTGCCATTCGGGGTAGCCCAGTATGGAAATCTTGTAGTCGGGGTGTTCTGCGCAGAAATTGTTCAGCCGGGCAAAGAGTACGTTCAGTGTCTTGATGCTGGTATTGTCGGGGATGATGCAGTTGAGGCGGAACTGGTTGAGTGCGCTTTCGATGGCCAATGCGTCGCCCTCAATGTTCCATGCCCGCATGGCAATGCCTTGGTGGCTAAGTTCGTTTCGGATGGCTTCGACGAACTGCTTGCCGCGTGCGTCGGCACTATTCGTGTTCAGGATGACGTAGTTGCGGTCGGGGTATTTCTCCACAATCAGCTTTGCAGCGTCCTGCTGTATGGCAGTATTGGATGTCGTGGCCGAATACAGCAAGGGTTTGCCTGCAAGGCTGTAGTTGTTGGCAAAGGGCAGTACGAGCCTCACTCCCATCTTGTTGCAGAACTCGGCCAGCGTATTGATCTGTGCTGCATCGGCCGGTCCGAAGATTACGTCCATATTGGCAAGCACCTCGTTGCGCAGGACATTCTGCATCGCTTCGTCCGTCGAGCCGCAGTGGAATGTGTGTACCGTCACATCGGCCCCTTCGCTCTTCACGCTGTCCACTGCCATCAGAAAGCCCTGGTAGAACTCGATGAGCTTGGTGGCACGCTCAGTCTTCTCCTCCAGCGGGAGCAGGATGCCCACACGCAATGTGTGGCGTACCTCCTCGGCTGCCGGGGCCGGCTCCTCCATTATGGGAGCCATCTCGATGGGGCGTTCCTCGACGACTTTCGGGATGACGAGCAACATGCCTTTCTTGACCTTGTCCTTCTTGATCTCGGGGTTTGCTTTTCGCAACGCTTCTTCCGTCACGCCATATTGATGTGCGATACCCCAGAGGGTCTCGCCTTTGACCACCTGATGCAGGTTGTTCAGCGTGCCTAACGTAGTTTGTGCCTTCCCGATGAGGGGAATAAGGCAACATATAAGGAGTAGAATTCTTTTCATCAGGGGCAAAGTTACACATTTTTTCGTTCTCCGCTCTATATTTTGCCAGAGAAAATGTCGCTAGATTCGCGGAAATTTGCTACTTTTGCAAAAATAAAGTGTATGATGAACCGTTTTGCAGTCTTTTTTATATGTCTGCTCCCCCTTATGGCATGGGCGCAGACGCAGCCTTCGGTGGACCCGCAGGGTACGTACATTACGGTAGAGGGCGAAGAGATTGGGGATGCCAGCGCCAGCCAGAGTGCTCCTCTTGTGGCTCACTTTGCTGCCAATCCGAGCAATGTGGGCGACTATTCGGCGCGTTTCGAGTGGAAAATCTGGAAGGAGGGCGACGCCGGGAACCTCTTGTTGCATCGTTTCGACGAAGAGATCGACTACACGTTCACCGAGAGTGGTTCGTTCCGAGTGCAGCTCTATGCTACCTTCGTCCTGGGTAACGACACCATCAGCTATCCCGCTGAGGGCGAGGAGAACCCTATCATGGTGGGCATCAGCACCAGCAAACTCGAGTTCCCCAATGCTATTTCGCCGAACGACGACGGAAACAATGACAAGCTGCGTGCCAAGGATGGCTATCAGAGTATTGTCTCGTTCCACGCTGCCGTGTTCAACCGTTGGGGCACGAAGATATATTCATGGGACGATGTGGACGGTGAATGGGACGGCACCTGGAACGGCCGTACGGTCAAGGATGGCGTCTATTTCCTCGTGGTCACAGCCAAGGGCGCCGACGGTCGAAAATATAATATACGGAAGACTATCACGGTCATCTCTGGCTACAACAGTGCACGTGGAGACACGGGCGGCGACGAATAGGAGTCTGCGGGGACGCATGTCTTCGCTCTGAAACATGTCTGCGCTCCGACGCACGTGGAGACGAGTAACGAACTATATAGCGTGTAGGCCGACTACACGGAAAACTTTAAGATAGCATCTTGTGAATTCCTCAGTTCCAGAATCCGAAGGAAACATTGTCATAGAGGGGGCGCGCGTACACAATCTGAAGAATGTGGACGTGACGATTCCCCATAAAAGCCTGACCGTAATCACAGGTCTCAGCGGCAGCGGAAAGTCGTCGCTCGCTTTCGACACCATCTTTGCCGAAGGCCAGCGTCGCTATATGGAGACGTTTAACGCCTATGCCCGTAATTTTCTGGGTAACATGGAACGTCCCGACGTGGATCTCATCACGGGCCTGAGTCCCGTAATCAGCATCGACCAGAAGACCACTAATCGCAATCCTCGAAGCACGGTGGGCACGACGACGGAGATTTACGACTTCCTCCGCTTGCTCTATGCTCGTGCAGGCGAAGCTTATTCCTATGTGACGGGCGAACGCATGGTGAAATATACCGAGGAGCAGATTGTCCGCCTGGTGCTCTCGGATTATGCCGGACGCCGGGTGTGCGTCCTTGCCCCGATGGTCAAGAACCGTAAGGGTCACTATCGCGAGCTCTTCGAAACCATCCGGCGCAAGGGTTACCTCTATGTCCGCGTAGATGGTGAACTGCAGGAGATTGTCCCGGGCATGAAGCTGGATCGCTATAAGAACCACGACATTGACGTGGTCGTGGATCGGTTGGAGGTTCAGGAGAAGGACGAGAAGCGCCTCGCTCAGACGGTGGCCAATGCCATGCGCCAGGGCGATGGATTGATTATGGTACTCGATATGGACTCGGGCCAGACCAGGTATTACAGCAAGCGCCTGATGTGCCCCACGAGCGGTATTTCCTACAAGGACCCAGCTCCGCACGATTTCTCGTTCAACAGTCCTCAGGGAGCCTGTCCGCGTTGCAAGGGGTTGGGCTATGTCAACCTCATTGATGTCGATAAGGTGATCCCCGACCGCTCCTTGTGTGTGCGCGAAGGGGGCATTGCGCCTTTGGGCAAGATGCGACAGACGATGATTTTCTGGCAGATTCAAGCCGTGCTGGATAAGTATGGCTGCACGCTCGACACCCCGCTCTCCGAGGTGCCGGACGAGGCAGTCGATGAAATCCTCAACGGCTCCACCGAACGTCTCCGCGTGCCTGCTTCGGTTACGCAAACCACGAACGACTATTTCACCAATTTCGACGGATTGGTAAAGTACATCCAGCAGATGCAGGATGCCGAGATGGGCGTGGCGGCTCAGAAGTGGGTAGAGCAGTTCAGCCGCACGGCCGAGTGCCCTGCCTGTCACGGACTGCGTCTCAATCGGCAGGCGCTCCACTTTCGCATCGCTGGCAAGCACATCATGGAGCTGGCTTCGATGGATCTCGGTGCCCTGTCTGAGTGGATTGACACACTCGATGCACATCTCACCGAGCATCAGCGCAAGATTGCTCCCGAGATTCTGAAGGAGATACGCACGCGACTGGGGTTCCTGCTCGACGTCGGGCTTGAATATCTCTCGCTGGCGCGTCCCTCCGTCAGCCTTTCGGGCGGCGAGAGCCAGCGCATACGACTTGCCACCCAGATAGGCAGCCAGCTGGTGAATGTCCTCTATATTCTGGACGAGCCCAGCATCGGCCTGCATCAGCGAGACAACATCCGCCTCATCCGTTCGCTGAAGAACCTTCGCGACATGGGCAACACCATTATTGTGGTCGAGCACGATCAGGAGATGATGGAAAATGCCGACTATATTGTGGACATCGGCCCGCGGGCAGGGCGGCGCGGAGGCGAGGTCGTCTTTCAGGGCACTTACCTTGACATGCTGCGTCATTCCACGCTCACAGCCGATTATCTGTGTGGCAGGCAGTGCATCCCGGTGCCTGCTCGCCGGCGCCCAGGCAACGGCCATCTGCTGAGCCTGCGTGGCGCCACGGGTAACAATCTGAAGGGCGTCGATGTCGATTTCCCCTTGGGGCAACTCATCTGCGTCACCGGCGTCAGTGGTAGCGGAAAGAGCACCTTGGTCAATGACACCCTGCAGCCCATCTTGAGCCGGCATTTCTATCGTTCGCTGCGCGAGCCGTTGCCCTATGACTGTGTGGAGGGGCTGGAGTTCATCGACAAAGTCGTGGACGTGGATCAGAGCCCGCTGGGCCGTACGCCACGCTCCAATCCGGCCACCTATACAGGCGTCTTCAACGACATTCGCAATCTCTTTGTCGAACTGCCTGAGGCCAAGATCCGAGGTTACAAGCCAGGGCGTTTCTCATTCAATGTCAAGGGCGGGCGTTGCGAAGCCTGCGGCGGAAACGGCTACAAGACCATCGAGATGAACTTCCTGCCCGATGTCACCGTGCCGTGTGAGGTGTGCCGCGGAAAACGATATAATCGCGAGACGATGGAAGTGCGTTTCCGTGGCCGCAGTATCGCCGACGTGCTGGACATGACCATCAATCAGGCTGTGGAGTTCTTCGAGAACCAGCCCAACATCCTGAATAAGATTAAGGTCCTGCAGGAAGTGGGGCTGGGATATATCAAGCTGGGACAGTCGAGCACTACGCTCTCGGGCGGTGAGAGCCAGCGTGTGAAGCTGGCCACCGAGCTGTCCAAGAAGGATACGGGACGTACGCTTTACATTCTGGACGAACCCACTACGGGTCTTCACTTCGAAGACATCAAGGTGTTGCTGGGCGTCCTCAACCGTCTTGTGGATAAGGGAAACACAGTTGTCATCATTGAGCACAACTTGGATGTCGTCAAGTCGGCCGATTGGTTGCTCGAGATGGGGCCCGAGGGAGGTCAGCGTGGCGGTCGGCTGCTCTTTGCCGGAACGCCCGAGGAGATGGTGCGTCAGGGGGTGGGCCAGACGGCACGCTATCTTGCTCCCATGCTTGCCGGAGCCAAGGAGCGGCAGTCCGACGTCTCGGATTAGAAAACGTCCTATTACCTCATCGTCCGATGCGGCACGCCGCGCAGCCCGATGCGGCACGCCGCACAGCGACATGAGGTATGTCGTGTTCGTAATGTCGGTGTAGAATATCTCAGAAACTTATGGTCGCCGACTCGTCTCCCACCCGCACTACATACAGCCCCTGGGGCAGGGGAGCGATCGGGAACGTCTCGGCATTGCTGCCTACGAAGGCCTCTGCTACCACGCTTCCTGCCATGTTACAGATGGTCATGCGCTGTCCTGCGGCATGCTCTATGATGACGTTCCTGTCGCTTACGTGAATCTTCATGTTATCGTTGTGTACTGGGGTTCATACTACAGCAAGCAAGAGCGGTTACTTGCGCAAAAAGTGCTGTTACTCGATAGCGTATGTAGCGTCGAGGAAGTAGTGGTCGCTCGGATACATCTTCCCTTCGTGGTCTTTTACGATGTCGCACGTGAGCGTATGGACATTTCCGCGATGAAAAATGAAGTCGATGTGGCGTCCGCGATGTTCTGGGCCGCGAAAATTGTGGAAGGTGGGCTCAGATGCATCCCCGTTGTGCATGTCTTCGTACATCTCGGCCCATCCGTCCTGCGCGTGGATGTAGATGATTGGGGCGCTGCTGGCGTCGGCATTGAAATCTCCGCACAGGATTTGCGGGAAGGCGTTGTCGTACTGGGCACATTCGCGGACGATAATCTTCATCTGCTCGCGGCGTGCCGAATCGCTCTTGTGATCGAGGTGGGTGTCGAGGATGCGCAGGTCGCGGCCCGTCTTGCGGTCGCGGAGGCGCACCCAGTTGCAGTGGCGGGCTCGGTTTGTGCCCCATGACATGCTGCCGCCGATGAGGGGCTCGTCGCTCAGCCAGTAGCAGCCGCTCCCGACCAGCTCGAAGCGGTCTTTGCGGAAGAAGATGACGTTCTTCCCAATGAGGTGATAGCCCTCGGAGTATGGGTCCATCTCGGGGCCGACGAAACCGAAGGAGGTGTATTTCGCGGCTTTCTGCCGGAAATAGTCGTAGGAGTCGTAAATGACTTCTTGGAGGCAGAAGATGTCGGGCTGTCGCTTTAGGATAGTGGCTACGCAGAAGTCGCGGCGGTTCTCCCAGATTCGTTCGGGATAGGGGGCATCGTCGGGCAGGCCGGTGATGCGGATGTTGCACGACATGATGCGGTATTCGTTGGCGGCGCGGCGGGCATGTGCGGCGGGCAACGCAAGGAGCAGGAGGAAGAAAAACAGCTGTCTCATAGTGCTTGTTCTCCTAAATATGCACCCGTTTCCCGCAGTTCTCTCTGAAGTGCCTCAATCGAAACATCGGCGGGCTCTACGCCTGTCTCCTGCGCGATTCGGGCCGCGCGACCTGCAGCCTCGCCCAGCGCCATACAGGTGGACATCACGCGGGTGGACGCCATTGCCTCGTGGTTCATTGAGGCGCAGCGTCCGGCCACGAGCAGGTTGTCGTATTCCTTGGGCAGCAGGCACTCGAACGGGATGTCGTAGTCGTCGCTGGTGAAGAGCATGGTGCAGTCGCCGCCGTTGGCATGATGGATATCCACGGGATAGCTGCCCACAGCCACTACGCGAGCAAAACGGCGGTTTGCGAGGATGTCCTCGGCGGTGAGGACGTAGCGTCCCTGCATGACGCGACTCTCGCGGATGCCCATGAAGGGCGCAATCCTGTCGAGCCAGGCATTCTCGAAGCCCGGGACAAACTGTTTGAGGTATTTGTTGATTTCACTGATTTGTTTTCGGGCTTCAATCTCGCCGCGTGTGTAGCTTTCGGGAAGCGTAGAATCAACGCCGTTCACGCGTGTCATATTCACCCAAATCTCGTCCGGGTTCAGGCCCGTGATGAGGATGGTGCGGGCGACAGGAATCCTGATGCCGGCCTCCTGGGCTTTCTTTATCTGATTGCGCAGGCCTACCGTAATGAACTTGCCTGTAGCGAATTGTCCGGCAGGCATCCGGTCCATGTCGAACTCGTCGTGATGATTGACGATTGCGTCGCGCAGCTTATCGATATCCACGCCCCGCATGTTGTACATCAGCGTCGGGGGTTGCATGCCGCCCGAGGCGTCGCCCTTGCCCATAGCCACTCCGGCCCGCTGGGCCACGTCGCCGTCGCCCGTGCAGTCGATGACGGTCTTGGCCAGGATGGCTTCGCGTCCCGCCTTGCTCTCGATGATGACGCCCTTCACGCGACGTCCTTCGGTGATGACATCGGCAACAAAGGTGTACATCAGGACTTCGACCCCTTTCTCCTCCATGATTTCAAAGGCCACGTCCTTCGCGGCCTCGGGGTTGATGATGGTCAAGCTCATGTGAAGCTTGCAGGGCTTGTGCTCGCTGGCATTGCCGTCTCGGCGTAGGCGGTCGATGAAGTCCTGTGCCAGCCCGCGGATGTTCTGCTTGCCGTTGCAGTTCAGGAAGGACAGGATGGGGAGTCCGATGGTCAGGTTGCCGCCCAGGTAGCCTCTGCTTTCCAACAGCATCACGCGGAGTCCTTTTCCGGCTGCGGCTTCGGCGGCAATGATTCCCGAAGGCCCGCCTCCGACGACAAGTATGTCCACTTCGGCCCTAATGGGCAACTGTCTTGATGGTTCTGTAATCGTATGCATATGTAAGGTCGTTAATATTGTTCTTTGCGCACCATTTTGCTGAGAATGACGGCTGCAAGGAGATGGAGCGTGCCCATGACGATGAACAGTACGGTCCATCCTTGCTCGGGAATGACACCTACGAACTGGTTGAATATGGTCGAACCCAATGCGCCGGCTCCGCAACAGATGCCCATTACGGTGGCCACATTCTTGATGGGGAACGTCTCGGCAAGGATGACGGGAAACGTGTAGAGCCAGCTTAGGCACATCACGGCAATCAGGCTGAAGATGGCGATTACAAGCCCAATCTTGGTGCCGAACGCAAGGGTGTCAGCTGCGGCGATGAAGGGGACGAAGATGCAAAGCGGTGCAATCACGACTGTGCTGATGAGCGTCACCTTGCGGGCGGATAGGGGAGTGAGCCTGCCGCTTCGCACCATGTGGTCGGACCACATCGAGGTGAGCACGCCGCCGATTGCGCCAATGAGGAAGGGTATTCCTCCTATCCATTGGATAAGGTCGAGCGTCTGCTGGGTGGTGAGATTTTCCTTTGCACCCATGCTCCGCAGGAAGCCTGGCAGCCAGAAGCAGCAGAAGTACCATACAGGGTCGCTAATCAATCGGATGAGCAGCCCGCCCCACAACGTTTTCGTCTTGAATAGCGTGCGAAACGAAAAGGCTTGTGCCCCTTCGGCCGGCAAGTCGTCGGACAAGGTGTCGCGCATCACCTCGTCGGAGGGCGTCTTGTAGATGAACTGCCACAGAAGTGCAACAACAAGCCCGATTACGCCCGAGAGGATAAAGACATACTGCCAGTAGGACAGCAGACGCATCAGCCAGGCAATGGCGACGGGCGCAATGACAGCACCGAGTGAGCCTCCGATGGTGCAAAGGCTGTTTGCTGTAGCCCGCTGCCGTTTCTCAAACCAAAGCGTGACGGCCACTAACTGGCCCGCAAAGATAGTGGGCTCGGCCAATCCCAAAATGCCACGACAGAGGGCAAACACCACGGCGTTGGGCGCAAGGCCGCCTCCGACACAAGCCAGCGACCAGATGGCTATACCACAGAACATCACGCGCTTCGGGCCGAAACGATCCACAAGCATGCCCGCCATCGGATACATTACCGCATAGCAGATGAGGAAGATGTTCACAATCCAGGCGTACTCGAGATTTGTGATGTCGTAGTGCGCCAGTATCTCCGGCTTCAGGATGGAGAGCAACTGGCGGTCGAGGTAGTTGCAGACGATGGCGACGAAGATGGTTGCCACGATAATCCATCGGTGCGTCTTAACGTTCTTAATCAGGTTGTATGTCATGTCGCTGCTGTTTTGTTGAGCAGGTGCTCCTTTAAATGATGTCCTCAGATGCTTATTGTGAGCGTCTTCTTGCCCACACGAACCACATAGATGCCGCTGGGGAGAGGCGACAGGGAAAGCGTTTCCTGATTGCCGGAGATCGGAGTTTCGAAGACGAGGCGGCCCGAGGCATTATATATGGAGACATTATGCCCTAAAGCGTTCGTGATATGGAGCACGCCTTCCCTCATGCTTATGCCGACTTTTGCGTCATCTATTGCGTCCACCGCATCGTCGAGGAGCTCGATGGAGACTGACGATATATTGCCGCTGAACGAGCCGGTGAGTGCCGGACGCGACTTGTCTGTGCGGAAGTAGGAACTCGTGCAGTCGTTCGACTTGTACATCTTTACCCGATAGCCCTCTGCCACCTCCACCGAGGCGATGCTCTTGTCGGCAATTCCATATACGGCCAGGTCGGCCTTTGTGTGGGTGCCTACCGGCAGCGGGAAACGCATGCCGCCATACTTCTGTTCGGTGTACACCCATGCGACGGCCTCGTTGTCGGCCACCGTGCGTGCCCCATATATGCGGTTCATGGCTGTGGCATATTTGTTCAGGTCCCATGTCTCGTCGTTATATACCCACATGAAGGCTCCGGTGGCTCCGCCCGACTGTTTCCATTCTTCCAGTTTGTCGGTGTATTTCGTGAAGTTCCAGTCGTCTTGATAATAGAGACGTCCAGCGTGTCGTGTGATGCCAGGGAAGTTCCATGTGCTGGGATTGTTGTATGCTCCTCCGTCGTAGCACTGCACCATTACGCGATCCACAGCCCCGGGGCGTTCCTTGTTGATGTTCGTGGCCAGGCTGTTCCAGAAGCTCTGGTACGTGTAGGGAGCCAGTGTGGTCTTGCATCCCAGGTCGTACATCATTACGTGGAACTTTGTTGCCGTTGATACGTCGTAGCACTGCTCGTCGTCATTGTTCACGGCGTCGATGCCCGGCACCGCTTCGAGGAGGGCCTTGAAGTTGCGGTATAGCATCGTGGTGCGTCCCGTGCCACTTTTGTTGATGAGCGTCTGGATATGGTTGTACGAATCGTTTCCCCATCCTCCGATGACTATCTCGATGCGGCTGATGCTGGTGGGCGGTGTCTTCAGCAGGCGTATGTCATCGACGTAATGGGGTTGCGTCTTGTCAAAGACATACTGGCCGTTCTTGCATATAGTCTCGCCGTCGGTCATCAGTGTGCCGTCGCTATCTACGTGCACGTTGAAAAGCAGGGCATAGGTGAAGCCCGATTCTCTCAGCTTGGTGATTGTGCCTGGGCGTTCGCGACGGATATGTCCGCCTACGTAGATGCCCGATACCAGGTTATCCTCGCTCATGGCGGGCATGGTGAGGCAGGGCAGCATGGCCAGGCAGAGAGCGGACAGCAGTGTGTGGGGGAATTTCATTTCTTTTCTGTTTGCTAAAGGAGTTGTTATCTGTTCTTTTCCTATTTGTCGGACGCAAAGTTACGCTTAATTTGCCAATGTGCAAAATTCCGCCATGTATTTTTCTTACATTTCGCTGCTGCACGCATTGATGAAGTCCCTCACCCGTCGGGTGTATTCCTCGGGGTAGGTCCAGAAGGCATCGGCATGTGCCACGCCGGGTGCCAGCCAGATTCCTTTTGTCCCGCTGTGCGCCTCGTAGAGCGGACTTGCCATCCATGTGGGCACGAAGTCGTCGCTGTCGCCGTGGATGAAGAGCATCGGTTTGGTGCATCGTTCCACCTGGTGCAGCGCACTGGCCTCCATGAAGTCCCAGCCGAAGCGCAGCCGCGTGAGCAGGCTGCTCGTGTGCAGTAGCGGGAAGGGTGGTAGACCGTATCGGTTGCGCAACTCGCTTCGGAACTCGTCCCAGACGCTGGTGTAGCCACAGTCCTCTACGAATGCTTTCACGCAGCAGGGTGTCTCGTCGCCTGCGAGCATCATCGTGGTGGCTGCCCCCATGCTGATGCCGTGCACCACCATCCAGGTGTCGCCGCCAAACACATTGTTGGCAACCTCTGTCCATAGCCCGACGTCCAGTCTGTCTCTCCATCCCATTCGGATGTGTGTGCCTTCGCTCTGACCGTGGGCGTGGAGGTCGGGCAGCAGAATGTTGAAGCCCAGTTCGTGGTGGTAGAGATAGCCGATGTGCAGCATGTCGAGCGCCTGTGTCTTGTATCCGTGTACGAGCAGGGCTGTGCGCGGCGTGGGATGTGGGGCGTGGAGGTAGTATGCGTGGAGGCGTGCACCGTCATGCCCGGTGATGAACGTATCGCGCAGCAAGGCGTTGTCGGCAATGCTGTCGAGCCAGGGAGCCAGGAACGGCCCGCGGTGGGCGAGATGGCGGAAGATGCCCTTGGGGTCAACGTGGTGCGCGGGATTGTCCAGTGCTACATGTTGCAGATAGAGTCCCCCCGCGATGTCAATCACTAATGCGAGTGTCGCGATGGCCAGCATCGCCTTTCGGATAACTTTCATAGCAACGTATTTGGGCACAAAATTACGATGTTTCCCCGAAATTCCGAAGCGAAAGGCACGTAATAATGAAATTTTGCGTAACTTTGCACTACTAACGACTGACAACGCCAGAAAATATGATACACATCCGCATGACGAGAAAGTTTTTGTTCCTTTTGCTCTTTTGCCTTTGTTCCCTGACTTCATCGGCAGTCGATTTCTCAGAAGGTGCCCGCTGGATCACCGCTTCGCAGGGCGAAGTGAATGCTCCGAACACCTGGATAGCCTTCCGCCGTGACGTGACACTCGATGCCGTGCCCAGCGAGGTGCAGGCCAGTATTGCTGCCGACAGCAAGTACTGGCTGTGGGTGAACGGACGTATGATTGTCTTCGAAGGCAGTGTGAAACGTGGTCCTACGCCGCGAGACTCTTACTTCGACGTTGTGGACCTCACCCCCTATCTTCGCAGTGGAACTAACCAGATAGCACTGTTACTCTGGTATTTCGGTAAGAGTGGCTTCAGCCACACGGACAGCGGTAAGAGTGGCCTGATATTCTCTGCACCCGCCATCGGCCTGCACTCGGATGCCTCGTGGATGAGTTGCATTCATCCTGCCTACGGCACATGTGGCGACCCCAAACCCAACTATCGTCTCTCCGAATCCAGCATTCGCTTTGATGCCGCACAGGACATGCCTCAGTGGCAGACGGACACAGAGCTGAACACCTTCGGTCGTTCGACCGAGCTGGGACGGGCGGGTGATGCTCCCTGGAACCGTCTCGTCAAGCGTCCCATCCCCCTATGGCGCGACTATGGGCTGAAGGATATTAAATATAGTACGCGCGCGGGCGCGGAGGAAGACACCCTTGTGGCACGCCTTCCCTATAACATGCACATCACGCCGACCATCACTCTTCAGGACGACGAGGGGGGCCACCTCATCCGTCTCCAGACGGACCATCTCTTCGTGAGCGACGTTCCCAGCGTGCGCGGTGAATATATCACACGTCCGGGCATGCAGAGCTACGAGTCGCTGGGCTGGATGAACGGTGACGAGCTGTATGTCATCGTTCCCCATGGTATGAAGCTGAAGAGGCTGCAATACCGGCAGACAGGCTACGACGGGATGGCCTCGGGAACCTTCTGGTGCGACGACGAATACTTCAACCGATTCTGGCTGAAGGGACTTCGCACGCTCTATGTGAACATGCGCGACACCTTCTTTGACTGTCCCGAGCGCGAGCGGGCACAGTGGTGGGGCGATGTCACTACGCTGCTGGGCGAGTGCTTCTATACCTACGACACACGCGTTCACCAGCTTATCCGCAAGGGCATCCTGGAGCTGTGCAACTTCCAGCGTGAGAATGATGACTGTCTCCACAGTCCCATACCCGGTACGTACAACAAGGAGCTGCCTGCCCAGATGCTGGCCAGTATCAGCATGTACGGCTTTTGGAATTACTATATGAACACGGGAGATCGCCAGACCATCGAGACGGCTTATCCGCATGTGCGCCGTTATCTGAACGTGTGGCAGATAGACGAGACTGGTCTCACGGCCGAGCGTCATGGCGGATGGGACTGGGGCGACTGGGGCGACCATCGCGACATTCGCCTTATCTATGCCGGCTGGCACTATATCGCCCTGAATTCGGCAGCCCACATGGCCGATCTCCTGAATCTTCCCGTCGAGGCCGCGGCATACAGAAAGCAGATGGAATCGTTGAAGCGCGGGTTCGAAGCTTGCTGGACGGGCACTGCCTACCGATACCCCAAGTTCAAGGGCGACACGGACGACCGTGTGCAGGCACTGGCTGTCATCAGCGGCATCGCTGGCCCCGAGAAATACGAGGCCATCACGAAACTGTTCCACACACAGATGCATGCCAGTCCCTACATGGAGAAATACGTGATGGAAGCCCTCTTCCAGATGGGCGAGGGAGAATATGCGATGGAGCGCTGCCGCCAGCGTTTCAACGAGATGGTCAGCGATGACTTCCACACGACACTCTACGAGGGATGGGGCATCGGCAATAATGGCTTCGGAGGCGGCACCACGAATCATGCATGGAGCGGCGGTGCCATCACCGTGATAGCCCAGTATCTCATGGGTCTCAGTCCTGCGTCGGCCGGCTGGAGTGAGTTTGATATCCGGCCGCAGACAGCCACGTTCCGGAAGGCACGCATCACGGTGCCCACGGTGAAGGGAACCGTAGGCCTCTCGTTTGTGAAGCGGGGCGGTAAGACCATCTACACCATCGATGTTCCCGAGGGAACTACGGGCCGCTTCTTTGCCACCCGCTACTCTTCGCCTCGCCTGCTGACGGGCGGTCGCCACGTGCTGTCCGTCGGTGAGTAGTCAGCACACTGTCAATCGGAAAGTAAAGTAGTTAACCAACAAATACAATGTTAAAACGAAGCATTATGAAAAAGTTTCTTATCATGGCCCTTGCTGCAATTGCATTAGCCTCGTGCACGGGTAACAAGAAAGCTGAAGTGACGAACGTGCGCTGGTGTACCTTTAACATCCGTTGTATCGCAGGTATCGACAACGAGCAGGGTGTGGGCTGGGACTCGCGAAAGGACCGCGTATGTCAGTGGGTGAAGGACAAGAACATCGATGTCGTAGGCATGCAGGAGGTCACCCATCAGCAATTGATGGATGTCCTGGAGCGCCTGCCCGAGTTTGACTACGTGGGAGTGGGCCGTACGGACGGCAAGGAAGGCGGCGAATATACGCCCGTCCTCTTCCGTAAGGACAAGTATGAAGCCCTCGACCGAGGCAATTTCTGGCTGAGCGAGACACCCGACTCGGCCGGCAGCAAGGGCTGGGATGCTGCGCTGCCGCGCGTGGCCAGCTGGGTGAAACTGCAGGATAAGGCCACTGGCAAAGTGTTCATGGCTGTGAACACCCACTTCGACCATATCGGACAGACCGCCCGTGTAGAGAGTGCCAAGCTGATCATGCAGAAGATTCAGGAAATCGTGGGCGAGCAGCCTGCAGGTGTCACCGGCGACTTCAACATCACAGAGGACAACCCTGCCTATGCCACGATGGTGGGTAGCGAGTTCAAGATGCTGGATGCCTATAAGGTTACGCCCGAGCACGAGGGTGTTACCTACACCTTCCACGACTATTCGCGCGTTCCGGCAGACAAGGCACCGAAGATAGATTTCATCTTCATCACCCCCAACATCAAGGTGCTGCGTACGGGCGTGGAGCCCAACGATTCGCTGGCTCCGCTGAGCGACCACAATCCCCACTGGGCCGACCTGGAGTTCTGATGGCCGGGTATCAATGTCAAATGTGAAATATTAAATATAAAAGAACGTAATATGAGAAAGCTGTTTATGATTGCCCTCGCCATGGCAATTCCTATGCTGGGAATGGCGAAGAAGGAGAAAGTGACAAACGTGCGCTGGTGTACCTACAACATGCGCTGCATCAACAAGGGAGACACGGAGAAGGGTGTGGGATGGGATTCCCGCAAGGATCGTGCCTGCCAGTGGGTGCTGGACAACGACATCGATGTCGTCGGCATGCAGGAGGTCACACACCAGCAGCTGCTGGACATCCTGGAGCGTCTGCCCCAGTTTGACTATGTCGGTGTGGGTAGAACCGACGGTAAGGAAGGTGGCGAATATACGCCCGTGCTCTTCCGCAAGGATAAGTACAAGGCACTCTCCCGAGGCAATTTCTGGCTGAGCGAGACACCCGACTCGGCCGGCAGCAAGGGCTGGGATGCTGCGCTGCCGCGTGTGGCCAGCTGGGTGAAGCTGAAGGATCTGGCTACGGGCAAGGTGTTCATGGCTGTGAACACCCACTTTGACCATGTCGGCAAGGTGGCGCGCATAGAGTCGGCCAAGCTCATCATGCAGAAGATACAGGAAATCGTGGGTGACAAGCCTGCCGCTGTGACCGGCGACTTTAATATCACCGACACGAACCCTGCCTACGCCACGATGGTGGGAAGCAAGTTTGTGATGCGCGATGCCTACTACATGAGCCCGCAGCACGAGGGTGTGCGTTATTCGTTCCACGCTTATTCCACGATTCCCCCCTCGCAGGCCCACAAGATTGACTTTATCTTCGTCACACCGCAAATCGAGGTACTGCGCACCGGCATTCCCAAGGACAACCCTGATGCTCCCCTTAGTGACCACAGTCCTCACTGGGCCGACCTCCAGTTCTAACGCATAATGCAGACGAACTATATGAAACGCATTCTGCTTCTGCTGCTGGCTGTACTTCCCTTGTGCAGCTATGCCAGGAAAGATAAGACTGCACACGTACGCTGGTGCAGCTTCAATCTCCGGGTCAATGCCCGGGAGGATGCACTGATCGGCGCGTCGTGGGAGTCGCGTCGCGACCGTGTATGCCAGTGGATTCAGGACAATGCCATTGACATTGTCGGTATGCAGGAAGTGACCACCAGCATGCTCCCTGATGTCGTGGAACGCCTGCCCGAATATGCCTACGTGGCTCAGGGACGCTGGAATCGCGAGAAAGGCGACGAGATGGTTCCCGTCTTTTGGCGCAAGGACAAGTATGAGGAATTGGATCACGGCACGTTCTGGCTTAGCGAGACCCCCGATTCTGCGGGAAGCAGGGGGTGGGACGCTGTGTTTCCGCGCATTGCCACATGGGTGAAGTTGCGCGACCTGGCCACGGGCAAGGTGTTCGTGGCGCTGAGCACCCACTTCGACCATAAGGGGCGCCAGGCACGCATCGAAAGCGGTAAACTCTTGCAGTCGAAGATGCTGAGCATTGCGGGCAAGAACGCAGCCATGCTGGCAGGCGACTTTAACATGTCGGACACGAGTGAGGGTTACGCGGCCCTTGTCGGGGGAAAGTATGTCTTGCGCGATGCCTATTATATGAGTCCGCAACATACGGGTGTGCGCTACACTTACCAAGCCTTCTCTACGGTGCCGCCATCGCGTGGGCCGCGCGGCGACTTCATATTCGTCAGCCGGCAGATCAGTGTGCTGCAGACTCACTTCGAGCCAGACATCCCAGACCTCCCGCTCAGCGACCATAACCCCATCTGGGCCGATCTGGAGTTCTGAGTATCGTATATTAGGTTCAAGGTTCAGAGTTCATGGCCGTTCCTGCCGGAGCGTTGCATCTCGAACTTTGAACCTTGAATTTTTTCTTCCCCTCACTTCACATGGGCACTGATGACATATCGCGGTCCGGAGAGGAAGTACTGCATATAAGCCTCGGCACGTGCGAGGGCTGTCTGCATGTCGCTTCCTAAAGCCAGATGGGTGGCAATGGCCGAGGCCAGCGTATCGCCGGTCCCGTTGCGGTCGGTGAGCACGAGTTTCTTTTTGGGAAAGGGAGTCAGCGTGTCTGATTCCTTTTCATATAGATAGTCCACCAGGTAGCGTCCCTCGTCCACCGACTTTACCAGCACCGAGCATCCCCATTGAGCCAGCTCGCGCAGTGATTCGGCCACATCTCCCAGCGGGTGGCCCAGCAATACCTCGGCCTCGCGACGGTTGGGCGTGATGAGGGTGGCCAAGGGAAACAGCAACTGCTTGTAGGCCTTGATGGCCTCGTCGCTTACTAATTGCTCGCCTGCGAAATTCACGATGACGGGGTCGATGAGTTTCGGCACGTAGGCGTAGCGTCGCAGCACGTCGGCCACGGCTTGGATAATCTCCACGCTGGGCAGTACGCCCGTCTTGATGCAGTCGGCCCCCACGCTGCCGAGGAACGATTCGGCCTGTGAGGCAATCAGTTCGGGAGGCAGCGTGTGGATGCCCTTGATGCGTGACGTGTCTTCGTCCACGACACATGTGAGTGCTGCTGCAGCCCAGCCGCCACAGCGTGTGATAGCCTTGATGTCGGCCTGAATGCCAGCGCTTCCCAGTGGCTCGCTCCCTGCGATGAGGAAGACTTTGCCGGTATTTTCTTTGTCCTTTTCCATTGCGGCTGCAAAGGTACGAATAAGCGAGGAGAGTGCAAAGGGAAAATCCAAGATTTTCAGCTTTGCACTCTCGAGCGGAAGTACTTTCGGTGTAGCCAGAGGTACGCGCTCGGCCCTCTGGGACGCTTCTGCCACGAAGTGGTATTGAAGAATAAGCGAGGGGGAGTGCAAAGGAAATGTGCCTTTTTTGTTCTGCGACGTGTTGACCGTCGATCAGATTTGGCGCAAAAAAATCGGGGGATAGTTGTGTATATCGGGATAATGCTGTAACTTTGTCCTCGTAGAATACCTAAATCTATTGAACGATGAAGGAAACCTTTCGAATCCACTTCCCGCTGGCCATTCTGGCGGGTCTGTGCATCTCCATCGGGTGCACGGTAAACATGAAGGTAGGCGGCGTGGCCGGAGCCGTGCTTTTTGCCTTCGGTCTCACCACCGTAGTGTATTATGGGCTAAAACTTTACACTGGAACGGCCGGCTTCATACGCCGTCAGGGCGACTGGGGTATGCTGCTCATCGTGCTTGTGGGCAACATTGTGGGTTGCCTTTTGACGTCGCTCGCCCTGCGCTATGCCCACCCCGACCTGGTGGATTCTGCCTCGGCCATCCTCTCGGCCCGGATGGCAAAGGGGCCGCTGGCCTGCTTCCTGTTGGCCATCGGTTGCGGTTTCATTATGACCACCGCTGTCTTCTTCGCTCGTCAGGGCAAGATGCTTCCGCTCTTACTCGGAGTACCCGTCTTCATCCTCTGTGGCTTCACCCATTCCATTGCCGATGCCTTCTATTTCCTCACAGCACCGTGGGAACAGGTGCTCCAGTGGCCCGTGCTTGTGCTCTATGTGGCCGAGGTGTTGGGTAACTTCGTGGGGTGCAACCTGTACCGATGGGTGAAACCTCGCGAGAAGGAGGCACTTTCCTGATGAGACGGGCTGCGCTGTACTTGTTTCTCGGCTGCCTGCTGACCCTCTGTGCCGTGCCATGTGTGGCACAGACGGATGATGCCGGGCGGCTGGAAGGTTATGTGGAGAAGGCCGGCAGCTGCTACCGCATGGGGCAGATGGACTTAGCTTACGAGTTTGTGGGCTATGCCCTCGATCTCGATTCGGCGGATACCCGTGCACTGCTGCTCAAGATTGAGGTCTGCTCTGCCATGAAGAAACTGGAGGAGGCACTCGACGCATGCATCCGTCTGAAGGCCTGTCCCGGCGAGAAACCCGTGGAGTTGTACACCCGATGGTGTGCTATCTACATGAATATGAACAACCCCACCGCAGCCCGTGATATCTTGGACGAGGGCCTTCGGCTCTTTCCGGAGAACTTTGACCTGAACTACAGCCTCGGTCATGTGCTGATGGAACTGCGGGAATATGCCGAGGCATACGCCTGCTATGAACGTGTCTTCCGCATGGACCCGCTTGCCGAGGGGCCTCCGTTCCTGCTCGGCATGCGCTGGGATGGCATGGGACGCCTGGCTAACGCGACGTTCTTCTACCTGCATGATCTCATGGTAAACCCGACCAGCAATGCCTCCGGATATATCATGAAGCAGTTCGCGTGGTGGCCATCACGCGAGACACTGCCCGAGAATACGGCGGGCGACGAAGACTTCCTTATCTTGGAGGCTATGCGCGACATACACCAAAACCGCGTCACCTATGGCATGCCATACGCCGTGCTCAGCCATTCGATGAATGTGCTGTTGCGCAATCTGCCTGTGCGCGATGAGGGATATGCGCCGCGAAACTTCTTCGAGGCAGGCGATGTGCGGGAAGAGACCTTCCGCCTGCTCTATGCCGACATGCGCTGTCGGGGACTCCTGGAGGTCTTCATGCACCATGCCGTGGTGGCGTCGGAAAACGAGCAGAACGCGGCATGGCTCTCAGCCCACCAAGACGATGTACGACGTCTGGCCGAATATATAAACGGCATCATTCCACTTTTTGAGAGGAAAAAATAGGATGCCCGCCAGGTTCACTGATTCCCTGCCCAGACTGGTTCGCAACTCTTAGTGGGGCCTCGAACGAAAAAAAACTGTAAATTATTACATCAATTCAGATTTTATGCGTACCTTTGCCAAGTAAATCAGAATAAATGCTTCCGCTTGCGTTGAACCAGACTTTCGCGGGGGGGCTGTAGTATAGCTGCTTATTGAACATTGATTCTTGAGACATGAAACAGAAGTCGTTACTTAATAGAATAGTAGATAGCTATTTTTCGCGTAATGCGATGCCATACTGGGCGGTGCTGCTCTTTGACTGTGGCGTCGTGCTGTGTTCTCACTTCCTTTTATATACGATGGATCATGGCATCCGCGCCACATGGGCAAGTCTCGGGGCGGTGCTGGTCACGTTGATAATCTACCTCATACCATACGTTGTCGGCTTCCGCCTTTTTCATACCTATTCGGGAGTGATGCGCTACTCGTCGTTCGTCGATCTCTATCGTGTGGGTATGGCCACCGTGGTTGGTTTTGCATTCGATATACTGATTCACCTTCTGCCGGCGCATGGAATATTTATGGTCGTGCGCACTCGCGAGCTGCTCTTCGGCTGGCTGCTGACCACGATGCTGCTTTTCGCTGTCCGTATCTTGATGAAGTACCTTTTCGAACAGGTGCGCGGTGCCGGTTCGCGTCGGCGTGTGTTCATCTATGGCACGAAGGCCGGAGGTATGGCCCTGGCAAAGAGCATCCGTATGGAAACCACCTCGGGATTCCAGTTGCAGGGCTTCGTCAGCGATTCCAATGACATGCCCGGGCACATGCTGCAGGGCGTCAAGGTATATCCCAATGACGAGAACCTCGTGGCCAACATGCGCGCCCGCCGCGCTACGGCCATATTGATTTCGCCGCTGAAGACCGAGCGCTTCATGGCTAACGAGAAGATGGCCGACCGTCTGATGGAGGCCGGCATACGCATCTATACGCCCAACCTGGCTCAGCAGTGGGACGGGAAGAGTGACATCAGCATGTCGCAGTTGCGCGAGGTGGAAATCGAAGACCTGCTTCCGCGTGAGGAAATCCAAGTGGACTTGGACGCAGTGGCCAACCTCCTGCGCGGTCGTCGTATCCTGATTACCGGTTCGGCTGGCAGTATCGGTTCCGAGATGGTGCGCCAGATAGCTCATTGGGAACCCTCGCAACTCATCCTCATCGACCAGGCAGAGACTCCGCAGCACGATGTCCGTCTGATGATGGCTCGTGATTTTGGTGGTATCAAGTGTGCTACCATCGTATGTGACATAGCCCATAAGAGTCGCATGGAGAGTATCTTTGCGCAATACCGGCCCGAGTATGTCTTCCATGCTGCAGCCTATAAGCATGTGCCTATGATGGAGGACAATCCGAGCGAGGCAGTGCAGAATAACATCGAGGGCACTCGCGTCCTGGCCGACTTGGCCGTGAAATATGGTGTGAAGAAGTTTGTGATGATCAGCACCGACAAGGCCGTGAATCCCACGAACGTGATGGGATGCTCGAAGCGCATCTGCGAGATATACGTGCAGTCGTTAGACAAGGCTATCAAGGACGGACATGTCGCTGGCGAAACCCAGTTCGTGACCACTCGCTTCGGCAATGTCCTGGGTTCGAACGGCAGTGTCATACCTCTCTTCAAGGAGCAGATAAAGAAGGGAGGTCCCGTCACTGTGACCCATCCGGACATCATCCGCTTCTTCATGCTCATCCCCGAGGCGTGCAAGTTGGTGCTCGAGGCCGGAACGATGGGCCACGGCGGTGAGATATTCGTCTTCGACATGGGTAAACCGGTGAAGATTGCCGACTTGGCTCGCCGTATGATTACACTCAGCGGGGCCAAGAATGTAGAGGTCAAGTTCACCGGACTGCGCGACGGAGAGAAACTCTACGAGGAGGTGCTCAACGATGCTGAGATTACCAAGCCCACGTTCAACAAGAAGATTAAGATCGCCCAGGTGCGCGAGTATGATTATGACGAGGTGAACGGCTGGCTGGACGAACTGCTCGCAATCAGTCGCCAGTATGACAACATGGAGACCGTGCGCAAGATGAAGCAGATCGTGCCGGAGTACAAGAGTCAGCACTCTGTATATCAGCAGCTGGACGTGTAGAGACTGGCTTTATATACTGAATTTTCGGGAATCTGGATTCCGTGGTAGTATCCGGTTCGGGCAAGGCGGTTCTTCCGCCCCCTTTTCGGGCAATGACAGCGAGCAGACACTAAAGCTGATGACCGGAAGGAAGCCTGATGGCGCATAAGAAAAGCCAATGCTCCCTTCCTCGGTTTTCAATTTCGACCCGAAAAACTGCAAAACCTACACGGAAGCTCGGAAACAGACTGGTTGTCTGCACGTAGCTGATGTGTAGGTTCGGGTGTGGGAAGGACCAGGGTGTGTAGGTTATGCCTGCACTTTGAGCCTCACATAGAATCCGCTGCCGCTATTGCCGCGCCGATGCACTGCCCGGGCAGCCCATGAAGGATGGGGGCGTCCGAGTTACATGGCGTGCCGCGCCGCGCTTTATCACGTGTGATAAAGTCCATAGGAGTACGTCATGGGAAATACTGTGCTATTTCTCGAGTGCTTCGCTCATCCGCAGCAGATGACGGATGGAGTGGAGGGCGCAGTTGAGCCACATGCTGTCGGTCGATACAGAGCGCGAGCGCTTCCACAATGTGGGGATATATCCAGAGCGGGCATCCTGTACCTGGGTGATGGCGTTGGTCAGAGCCATGGCCTTGGCCAGTGCCAGCTCGTCACCGGTGGCCAGGTAGCATGAGATGAAGCCGCCTGCCACATTGCATGCACTGGCATCCACAGACATCTGATACTTGTATTGCTCGAAGACGCAGGGCGTCGCATGCTGGCGGATGCCGTCAGCCTCGGGGCGCATGTCCCAGAAGACAAACTGGTCTTCGCTCAGCTGCATGAGGTCGCGAGCGTCTTGAAGGTCTGCCTTTGTGGGAGAGGAATTGCCATATAGGTAGTCGGCATAGGGTGCGGCCGTACAGTTGGTCAGGTTCTGATAGGGCTTTATATTTATCACCGAGACGTCCTCGAACTGGCCCGTCATGTCGAAGGACCGGATGGCTACATCGTGCATCCACTCCTCGCCCTTCTGCCGCATGTCCTCGTAGGTGTCGATGCCATATTCGTCATGCAGTCGGCGCAGATGCTTCAGCAGCGGATGCAGCATGGCGTTGCGGTCGTTTACCGCCTTCCCTGTGCTGTAAACCAACTTGATGGGCATGCTTCCGTCGGGGCGTTGCAGCCGGCGGTATGTCTCTGTGATGCCGATGGCCCAGTCATAGTATGAGCGTTCGTGTGTCTCGTTGTAGAGGTCGAGCAAGCCTGTGGCCACGGTGAGCGGTTCCATGCACATCGTGGCATCCTCGCCTTCCTGCTTCGTGATGGAACTGTTTGCGAGCACCCCGTTGATGTATGTCGGTGGAAAGTAGGGCAGTGGGTCGCTGGCTTTCTGACTCACGCTACGCAGGAAGGCTGCGATGTGGCGCGCAATCTGCAGAGCCTGGTCGCGTTCGGCGGGGAAATAGCGTGCCACGAGACACTCGTTCTGTATGGCACTGCCCATGATCTTGCAGGCGTATGTATTTAGGCGGTAAGTCATGTCGGGAGTTTCGTTGTCCAGCCAGTGTTGCATTACCTTCATCCGATGCAGGAAGAGCATCCCCTTCAGTGCAGCCTCGCGGTAGGGGCGCGCTGGGGTGTTGATGGGACCGCAGAAGGGGAAGTCGCGCAGAAACGTTCGATGCCCCAGCGTGTCGGAGGTCTGTGTGCCCTGTGCTGTGATGGGGAACACGTCGAGCGTGACTTGTGTGCCGGCGGGGATGTCCTCCCAGATGGGTGCCAGGTCGGCTTTCGGGCTGCGTGCCTTCATCTGCCATGTGTGTCCCTCGGCGTCGGATAATATATATAGGTACGCGCGCGCGTCAGGATGCTCGCGGAAGTCGAATGCTGGGGCAAAGATGAACTTGCGGGCAAAGCCGTTCCAGAACGGGTTGATGCCGTTCGTGCCGGGACGCACGGGCTGGCGATATTCACGTCGGGCTTGGGCGTTTACTTTTTTGTAGTTGATGTCCTTGGCCTGTATTGACAATGTCTGTGCCAGAATCAGTGCGGTTAGTATTCGTTTCATGTTGCGTGTTGTTTATGATTGTTTTTCTGTATATGCTCGTTCTCTCGCCTCGGGAGTGGACACTCTTATCGGAACAGTTGGCTGAATGCGTCCAGCTCGGCCTGCTCCATGCGTGCCTTTGCTTTCCATGCCTCAGTTCCATAGACCCCGGCGCGGCTGTAGTCGAATGGCTCGAATCCAATCTTCCTGGCTGCCTTCCGATGCTTGAAGCGAAAGTCGTAGTGTGCAGCATCGCGGAAGCCAGGGTCGGTTACGATGCTTTGTGTGTCATGCTGTTTCTGCCATTCGGCAAAGTCGTGTCCGAGGAATTTGGGCGATTGTCCGCTCACATCATAGTAGCAGTTCATGTCCATGTCCATCTTTCCCTTCTCCCAGGGTCCGGAGAGCATCTCGCCGTGGTTCATCAGCACGATGTTATGCTCGAAGGTAAAGGAGCGATGCTCTTCCGGCTTCGAATATTGCAGCTGCTGAAGCCATCCCCAGGCAAAGATGTTGTTGCGGATGATGTTGTCACGTCCGTAGTGCTGATGGAATCCGCCACATTTGGTGTTGTAAACCAGATTGTTCTCCATCACAATGCCGGTGCTGCCCTCGTCGGTGTATAGGCCCCAGCCGCCATAGTCATACGACCATACGTCGTGCACCACATTGTCATGAATGCGTGTGCCGGGAGATATGCCGAGGGTATAGACTGCTCCCATGTCTGAGAGTTCGCCCCATCCGATGTGGTGAATATGATTGAAGCCCACTTCGTTGTCCACTGCGGCACTCGGAGCATAGCCCCATATCCAACCTACGGAGACACCCGTGTATTTAAGGTCGCATATTTCATTGTGCAGGATGCGATTGTGCGCGGCATGGAAGATGATGATGCCACCCGCACAGGGGAATGTCTGCCCCAGATGACGCAAGATGCAGTTTTCCACCCGTATGCCGCTGCTGACATCCTCGCCCTCGGCAGGCTGTGACGTCTGTCCTATCTTTATGCCTCCGCCTCCGATATCATATATGAATGTGTGCCGGATGTTGCTGTCGTGGCAGTTCTGTCGCATCCAGATAGCGTAATTGCCTGTGTGGGTCACCTCACAGTCCTCGATGCTGATGTCGCTTGCGTGGTCAATCATTATGGCGGCATCATGTTCAGCCGCCACCTGCAGCGCCTCGTGTCCATTGCGTGGCATGTAGCTTGCCGCGTGGGCAAAGCGAATATGACGGAAGGTCTTGTGGCAAACGGGTTTCTGCGCTGTCCCCTTTATGATTACAATTTGCGGAAGCGCAGAGGCGTAGCACTCGGCGGTGGCTATGTCTTCACCTTCGCGGGGAATGTAGAGCAGGGTGCCGGCGGCGTCGAGGAACCATTCGCCCGGTGAGTTCAGGGCGGCACGGTAGTTTTCCAGGAAGTATTTTGACCCGGCCCGGATGGTATTCCATGGTTGCATGCCCCGCCCCGTGACATAGAAACGTCCCGAATCGGGAAGGAGATATTGAATGTACTTGGATGTGTTGTCCCACTTGTGATAGAAGCGCGCCACCACCTGCTCCGTCTCGGCTTGCGACATGTTGCGCAGTTCGTCCAGTTCGCTGGGGGCGACATGGATGGTTTGCGTGGCATAGAGCGGGATGCGGCCCGTTCCCCGGTAGTGTACGTCTTCGCTGGCGTCGGTCACGGTGTGAAAGCCTGTGTCCGGAGTGCGTGCCCTGATGGCTCGTTGCCCGTTGATGAACAGCTGTTCGAATCTCCATCCGTAGCTGGCGGCCTCGGGGATGCGGCACTGCCACCAGCCCTGCGGTGTCTGGCTCCATCCACCGATGTGCCGCCCTGCACTGATGAGTGGCTTGTCTATGCTGTCACCCTCGAAGACGATGGGGCGATCGTCCAGTTCCGTGAGCAAGATGGGGTGGTCCAGCACGTAGGTGCCAGAAGACATGTGGATGTATAATGTGTCGCTGCCCGGCATTTGGCGTGCCTGCTCGATGGCCGAGTAGAGCTGGGTAGTCGTATTTACGTTTACGTGCTGTTGTGCGAGGCTGCATAGGGTGCAGCAGGCAAGAAAGAGGAGAGAGGTTATTTGTTTCATTTGAAGCGTTGGGATATTGGATGAAAGTCCTCGCATAATACATTAAGAGTTGCCATGAAACGTCACGGCCTGTCCCCTGACGTTGCGATTCACCGTCTGTCCGTCCCATACCATCTGTCCGTTCACCCAGGTGCGCTCCACGTGCCAGGCCAGTGTCTGTCCCTCCATGGGGCTCCATCCGCAGAGGCTTTGTATGCAGTCACTGGTCACTTCCCATGGCGTGTGGCGCAGCAGTGTGAGGTCGGCTTGATAGCCTTCGCGGATGAAGCCGCGTCCCTCAATGCCGAAGAGGCGAGCAGGTGCATGGCACATCAGTTCCACGACCCGCTGGTGGGGGAGTATGCCCTCGTCGGCCAGCGTCATCATGGCGGGCAGTGAGAACTGCACCATGGGCATTCCGCTTGCGGCACGCCGGCATCCGCCTTGTTTCTCGCTGAGCTGGTGAGGAGCGTGGTCGGTGGCCACGGTTGTGATGCGTCCGTCGTTGAGCGCCAGGCGCAGCGCGTTGCGGTCGGAGGTTTCCTTGATGGCTGGGTTGCACTTGATGCGTGTGCCCAGCCGGGCATAGTCTTTGCGGCAGAATAACAGGTGGGCCACGCATGCCTCGGCCGTTATCTGGGCATTGTCGGATGAGAACAGCTCCAACTCGCGCTCCGTGGTGATATGGGCTACGTGCAGTCGTGCCCCTGTTTCGCGTGCCAAGCGTACGGCCAGTGCCGTGCTCGCATAGCAGGCCTCTGCGTCGCGGATGTCGGGATGATGGCCGACGTCGGGGTCGTCGCCGTAGAGGGCTTGCATCTCTGCCATTCGACGATTGATGCGCCCGGTGTCCTCGCAATGTGTCATTACAAGGGTGGGACTTTGGCGGAATATCTGTCGCAGGGTTTCCTCGTTGTCCACCAGCATGTTGCCCGTGCTGCTGCCCATGAAGAGCTTGATGCCTGGCACTCGGGTGGCATCCACTCGTCTGATTTCTTCCAGATTGTCGTTGGTGGCACCGAGATAGAAGGCATAGTTTACATGGCAGTGCTGTGCACCGATTTGCATCTTCTCCTGCCATGTCTGGATTGTGGTGGTCTGCGGTATGGTGTTGGGCATGTCCATCACCGTGGTCACTCCGCCGGCTGCTGCGGCGCATGTCTCGCTGTCCATCGTGGCCTTGTGTGTCAAGCCCGGCTCGCGCATGTGGACATGGTCGTCGATGACGCCTGGTATCAGCAGGCAGCCTCGCGCGTCGATGACCTCTGCGCCGGGCAGGCTGATGTCGCCCTCGCGCTCAATGTGTTCGATGATTCCAGCGCCGATGAGCAACGATGCCTCGTAGCGTTCGCCATCGTTCAGGATCGTGGCATGTCGGATAACAGTCTTCATCTGCGTGGCCTGATTTTCGACATTCTCAGACGGATGACGCCGAAGAGTGCCTCACTGAATATGCCGCCACTCATCTTGCTGGTTCCCAGTTCTCGGTTTACGAAGATTACCGGCACCTCCTTGACCTTGAAGCCCAGGCACAGCGCGCTGTACTTCATCTCGATCTGGAAGGCATAGCCCTTGAATCGTATCTCGTCCAGGCGGATTGTCTCCAGCACCTTTCTGCGGTAGCATACGAAGCCTGCCGTGGTGTCGTGCAGGTTGATGCCGAGCACGGTGCGCACGTACTTGCTGGCGAAGTAGGACATCAGGACGCGTCCCATGGGCCAGTTCACCACGTTCACTCCCGTCACGTATCGGCTTCCGATGGCTACGTCGTAGCCCTCGTCGTGGCATGCGGCGTAGAGTCGCGGCAGGTCCTGCGGATTGTGGCTGAAGTCGGCATCCATCTCGAAGATGTAGTCATACCGCTCCTGTATGGCCCATTGGAAGCCTCGGATATAGGCTGTGCCCAGTCCAAGCTTGCCTTCCCGCTGGATGAGGAACAGGCGTCCTGCCAGTTCATCCTGCATGAGGCGCTTCACGATGTCGGCTGTCCCGTCGGGGCTCCCGTCGTCGATGACCAGCACGTCGAAGCCTTTCTCCAGTCCTGTCACGGCGCGGATGATGGCTTCGATGTTCTCCTTCTCGTTGTAGGTCGGTATGATGACCAGGCTGTCGTTCCTGTCTCCTTCTGTCATAGCATTCTTCGTTTAGTCACAACAAAGTTAAGCCAATCCTGTGACACGGCCAAATCTTCGGCCGCTTTTTTAACGCGAATTAAGGATAAAAACGGCTCCCCCCCTCGCCATCCTCCGTGGATGGAGGGTGTTTAGTGGTTTTTCCGATAGGTCAGGATGGCCAGTGTGCCGGTTCCGAGGGCGATGACGGCCAGTGCCGCCACTTGATGGGCGATGCTTTCGATGCCTCCGCCGCGCACGAAAACGGTGCGGATGGCATCGATGAAATAGTGCATGGGGTTTACGTAGGTGGTGGCATAGACCCAGTCGGGCATTGAGCGCACGGGCGTGAAGAGGCCGCTCAGGAGCATCAGGATGACCACAAAGAACCACATCACGAGCATCGCCTGCTGCATCGTTTCCGAGTAGTTCGAGATGGCCAGTCCGATGGAGGAGAACGTCACGGCCAGGAGCATGGCCAGCAGATATACAAGCCACAGGCTTCCCTGGCATGTGATGCCATAGATGGCCCAGGCCAGCAGGAAACACATGGTCATGACGAAAAGGGCAATGATCCAGTAGGGGATCAGCTTGGCGAGGATGAAGTCGCGCTTCCTGACGGGTGTCACGTTGATTTGCTCGATGGTGCCCCTCTCTTTTTCGCCCACAATGTTCAGAGCAGGAAGGAATCCGCACAGCATCATGATGAGGATGGCCATCAGCGCCGGTATCATGAAAACTTTGTAGTCCTGGTGACGGTTGTACAGGTTGATGCTGTGCATGCCGCTTGCTGTGGCGGTCCGAGCTCCGTGGGTGCTGATAATCTGTGCCAGGTAGGCGCTGCCGATGCCGCCTTTCGTGCCGTTTACGGCATTTGCCGCTATGAGCACGTTGGGACTCTCCCCCTGACGTAGCTGGCTGCCGAATGAGGGAGGAATCACTACGGCGATGTCGGCCCGTCCGTGCTCGATGTCGCTCAGTGCAGCCCGATACGTGGAGCGCTCTCCGCCGAAGACGAAATAGTGTGATGCCTCGATCCGACGCACCAACTGCCGTGAGGATACGGAGTGGTCGCGGTCCACGATGTCCACCACCACGCCCCTCACCTCCATATTCATCACCCAGGGCATGACACACATAATCATGATGGGGAAGGCCACGATGAGCCGCGGCAAGAAACTGTTGCGGCGAATCTGCAGAAACTCCTTCTGTAGGAGAAAACTTAGTGTTGCCATTATTTATTCGAGTCGTTTGTGGAAGGTGGCCAGGGCAAGCGTAAGCAGAAGCGATGCCATTGCGGCCAGGATGGCGATTTCGCGTGTTACGCTCTCCACGCCTACTCCCATGATTAACAGTTTTCGCATGGCCTGTATGTAATAGCGCGGTGGAATGGCGGCCGAAACGTACTGCAGCACATGCGGCATAGACTCCACCGGAAACAGCATGCCAGAGAGCATGACGATGGGCATTAGCAGCACCATGGCCGACATGAGGAGGGCCACCAGCTGGGTACGTGCTACGTTGGAGATGAGCAGGCCCAGGGCGAGTGCCAGTACGATGTAAAGCGTCGAGACGGCCAGTATCATGCCGAACGAGCCGGCAATTGGTACGTCCAGCACGAAACGGGCCAGCAGCAGGATACTGCACAGGATTGCGAAGGCCAATGCCAAATAAGGCATCAGCTTGCCCACAATGAACATCAGTGGATGGACGGGCGAGGCCAGCATCACCTCCATCGTGCCGCGTTCCTTCTCGCGTACGATAGAGATGCTGGTCATCATGGCACAGATGAGCATCAGTAACATGCCCATGATGGCTGGTACGAAATTGTAAGCCGAACGCATCTGTGGATTATAGAGTAGTCTGGTGCTTACGGTCGGGGAGGCTAAGGAACCAGCTGCGGCAGGCGAGGGGCTATGCTGTTGGTTGTTCAGCGCGGTGGCAATGACGCCGTTGGCATAGTTTGCCCATTGCTGTGACATGTTCGGGTCGGCGCCATCTATGAGAACCTGTATGCCTGCGGTCTGTTTGCCTTGGGCCGAGAAGATGATGGCGATGTCGGCCTTCTGGCGGCGTATCATCTCCTTGGCCGCCTCGGCGGTGGGAGCGATAGCTGTCAGCGTGAAGTATTCCGATGTGCGCAGTGCCTCCACTGCACGCTGCGTCTGTGGGTTCATGGCTGCTGTGACCACCACCGTGCGCACGTTTCTCACGTCGGTAGTGATGGCAAATCCGAACAGCAGCATCAGCACGACAGGCATCCCAAAGAGGATGAGCATCGTGCGTTTGTCGCGCAGGATGTGACGTGATTCCTTGAGGATGAAGCTCTGAAAAGCGGTCATATGGGGGAGGGGTGTCAGATGGGTGATTTGTTATATGTCAAATGTCGGAGCGCTTGGCTCGTCGGGCGAGGAGGGTGAAGACGTGGTCGATGTCGGGCTGCTGGAAGCGTTGCTTCAGTTCCTCGGGCGTGCCGATGGCTTCAATCTTGCCGTCCACCATGATGGACAGGCGGTCGCAATACTCGGCTTCGTCCATGTAGTGCGTGGTGACGAAGATGGTTATTCCGCTCTCCGCCGCTTGGTAGATGAGTTCCCAGAACTGTCTTCGTGTCTGTGGGTCCACGCCTCCCGTAGGCTCGTCCAGGAATACCACGTCGGGGCGGTGGAATATGGCCACGGAGAAGGCCAGTTTCTGCTTCCATCCCAGCGGCAGGGAGTCCACCCGGCTGTGTTTGTGTTCGGCGAAGTGCAACTGCTGTAGTAGCTCGTCTGTCTTGCGGCCGATGTCGCTGCTTGACATGCCGTAGATGCCGGCAAAGAGTCGTATGTTCTCGGCCACGGTGAGATCGCCGTAGAGCGAAAACTTCTGACTCATGTAGCCGATGTGTCGCTTGACTTGTTCGTGCTCGGTGCGGATGTCAAAGCCTGCCACGGTGCCTGTGCCCTCGGTGGGCTGGTTCAGTCCCGTGAGCATGTGCATTGCGGTGGTCTTGCCTGCGCCGTTGGCTCCGAGGAAGCCGAATATCTCGCCGCGCCGCACGCTGAAGGTGATGTCGTCCACGGCGCGGAATGTGCCGAATGACTTCACCAAATGCTTTACCTCAATGATATTATCCTGCTGGGAATGTTGTGATTGGGTGTTTTCGGCAATTGGGGCTGGAGTGTTGGGCGCGATGTGTCGCTCGGGGGCAGGCGGAAGGAAGATGCCGGCGAAGCGCGAGAGAATCTCGTCGGGGGTTCCGATGCCCTGCAGCTGGCCGTGATGCAGGAATGCTACGCGCTCGCATCGGCGTATCTCGTCGCTGTATGGAGTGCTGGCCAGGACGGTGATGCCCTGCTCCTTCAGTGTCCCCAGCAGCTCCCAGAGTTCCTTTCTCGACACGGGATCCACGCCTGTGGTGGGCTCGTCGAGCAGCAGGATGCTGGGGCGATGAACCAGCGCGCAGGAGAGTGCCAGCTTCTGCTTCATTCCGCCTGAGAGGTCTCCGGCACGCCGCTGGGCAAAACGCTCTATTTGGCCGTATATGGCGCGGATGCTATCGTAGCCTTCATCGACGCTGGTGCCGAACAGGGTGGCAAAGAAGTCGAGGTTCTCCCTCACCGTGAGGTCGGGGTAGAGCGAGAAGCGGCCGGGCATGTATCCGATGCGGCGGCGCACCTGCGTCATCTCCCGCTCCACGTCGAGGCCGTCTATCCGTGCCGTCCCGCTTGAGGGGCGTATGAGCGTGGCCAGGATGCGGAAGAGCGATGTCTTTCCGGCTCCGTCGGGGCCGATGAGGCCGAACACCTCGCCTGGAGAGACCGTGAAGGTGATGTCGTCCAGCGCTTGGAGCGTGCCGTAGCGCTTGCTGATATGATCGACTGCGATGCTGTTCATGTGTTTGGGCTTTTGGGGTGGAGTACCATGGCGGATTTGGTGGAGTACCATGGCGGATTTGGTGGAGTGCCATCAAGGATTTGGTGGAGTGCCATCAAGGGTTTGGTGGCCTTCCGCGTCTTTTAGGGCTCCTTGCTTTCGAATTTTACTTCGCCGTACATGCCAATCTTCAGCAGGCCGTCGTTTCGGACGCGTATCTTGGTGGCATAGACCAGGTCGGCTCGTTCATCATCGGTCAGTATCGTCTTGGGCGTGAACTCGCTGCGCTGTGAAATCCATGCGAGGGTGCCTGGGTATTCCTTTCGCTGGCCGTTGCCATAGTCGGCATAGACGGTTACTTTCTGTCCCAGATGCAGTCTTTCCAGCTGGCCAGTCGTGACATAGGCGCGCAGGTACATTTCGTCGGTGTCGGCCATCGTGAGCAGTGGCTTGCCCGTGGTTACGTATTCTCCCGGCTCGGCATACGTCTCGAGCACGATGCCGTCGCGTGGTGCCATGACGTGGCACTTGTCCAGACGGTCGGCCAGGACCTTGATTTGTGCCTCGGCGGCCTCGCGCTGTGAGCGTAGCGTGGCTGTCTGTGTGCCCAGGGAGGACTCGAGTGCGTCGATTTCCCGATGCAGCACGTCTGCCTGCGTAGTGGCGTCGTCCAGCATCTTGCGTGGAGCGGCTCCGTCGGCTACCAGTTCTTCGTATCTTTTCTGTTCTCGCTGGGCTGCTGCGAGGCGTTCGCGTAGGGCGGCCACTTGCTTGCGATGGTTGGGCTTCTGGCTGTCATAGACCATCTGTGTGGCCCGTAGCTGTGCCATCTGCAGTACGATTTGTGTGGTGTCCACCAGCGCCACTTCGTCGCCAGCCGTGAGTGGCTGTCCCTCCACGGAGGAGAAACGCAGCAGGATGCCTGCCGATTCGGCACATACGGTGACCTCGGTGGCCTCAAACGTGCCTGTGGCGTCGTACTCGGCAGCCTGCTTCGTACAGGCTGTCAGCAGCAGGGCGGTGCTCATGAGGAGATGTGTTCTTTTCATCTTTTTATCGGTTAAGTGTGATTCGGAGTGAATGTAGTTCGCGCAGCATTTCTATCTCGTGTATTGCGCGACGAACCATGGCGCTGTTTTCAGCATTGATTTCGCGTAGCAGGTCGTTCACGTCGATAATGCCGTGAGCCAGTTTTGACTCGGCTGCCAAGCGCACCGCCCTGCGCAGTGAGACGATTTCGTCGTCCTCGGCCATCATGCGCCTGAAGCGTGCTGTCTCCTCGCTGTGCTGGGTGCTTTCAAGGCGGTTGTTGAACAGGAATACGTCACGCTGCATGCGGGAGCTGTTCCGCTCTGCCTCGAGGCGTGCCTTGTCATTCCGGTACGTATAGAGTGCACCGATATTCCATGATAGTCGGGCACCAACGATTCCGTTCCACGAGCCATTTCGGTGGGTCATGTCCTCGAAGAGATTGTAGCCCGGATAGCCGTAAAAGCCTTGGGCAAAGAGGGTCAGCCGTGGGCGCAGCGCCTTGTCGAGCAGCCGCTCGCGGGCGTCGGTCAGTTGCAGCTGACGGTCGAGGAACTGCACCTCGGGTCGCAGGCTGCCGTCTCCATCATTGGGGACGAGGGCGTCTGCTGCCGTTTCGGGTTTCACCGGCCTGGCCACTTCGAGGCCGCAGAAGAGCGAGAGCATGCGGCTCAGCGTGGCACGCTGCGACTCCAGCGAAGACAGCTCCTGGACGGTGTTCAGGCGTTCGGCGCGCACGGAGAGCCAGTCGCTCTCGGCAGCTGTGCCGTGTCGGAACATGTCGTTCAGTTTCTTCTCATTGCCTTCGAGCAGTGTCTGCAGGTCGCGGTTCAGGCGTATCCGTTCGTCCAGGAGGAGCAGGGCGAAGTACATCTCATTTACGCGTGAGCGCAGGGCGTAGAGTCCGACGCCGGTCTGTGCCTCCTCGCTGGCCCCTTGCAGCCGTGCCACCTCCATCTGCTGACGTGCCGTGCCGCCGTCGTAGAGTGTCTGGCTCAGGTCGATGCCTGCACGATACTGTGCCCGGCTTAGTCCTTTGATGTCGAGCCCCGTCTGGCGCAGCATGGCTTCCATCTCGTCGGGCCAGGCTGTCACATCGCTCTGCAGCGTGGCTTGCGCCGTGGCCGAGAGCTGTGGCAGCCACGTCTTCTTCAGGTTTGACACGCTGAGTTCCGTGGTGCGGCTTATCAGGTCGTACTGGCGGATGAGCGGGTAGTTCTGCTCGGCGGCCTGCAGGCATTCGGCCAGGCTTTGGCTCCGGAGGCTCAGTGCCGAGAGGGTGGCGAGGCATAGCAATACGGTTCGTTTCATAATGCTTCGATTTAGGTTTTCTGCTGCAAAGTTCGGTGTGAAATGCGAGTGGCGTGCTATCCAAAGTACGGAAAGAATGTTCTTTTTGTACGAAATGCGTAAAAGTAAACGAATATTCGGTGGCGAATGCTTATCTTTGTGTCCGAATAAGACATGCACCTTCTATGAAAAAGATAAGAAGCTTTACGCTGGGGCAGCTGCAGCATATTGTGGATAGCCATGCCGAGCTGCCCGTCGGGAACTATGTGACGTCCCGCCTGGCTGTGGCGCGGTGTTTAGACAGCTCAGTCGTGCAATCGCAGTTCTCCCATGAACCGGTGCAGCTGCATGAGCGTCGCATTATGTTGCTCCGGCGGGGCTGGCTCAGGCCCGTGGTGAATCTCGTGAATGAATGTTTTTCGGAGGGCGAACTGGTGTTTCTGGGTGCTGACAGTGTGGTGCAGTTCCGCGAGTATTCCCCCGACCTGCAGGGCTACGGGCTGTCGATGAGCAATGAGCTCTTCTCACAGGCTCTTCAGGGACATATCCCGCCCACGTTCGACGGCCACCTGCGCTCGTTCCACTTTCCTTTGACAGGCTCCGAGATGGAGCGCTTTGATGCGATGCATCGCCTGCTATACACTATGTGCAGGGCGGGGGAGAGCGAGGCCGTCTGTCATCACCTTCTGGCAGCCATCTTGTGGTATGTGGACTCGCTTTGCAAGAAGCGTGAGCAGGAGGGCGGGCAGGCTTCCTCGCGCGAGCAGCGGCTCTTTGCCGACTTCCTCTCGCTGGTGAACAGGCATGCCTCGCGCGAGCACAACATTGGCTTCTATGCCTCGGCCCTCTGTCTCTCGCCGCGATATATGAGTTCGCTCGTCAAGCAGGTGAGCAATCGCTCGGCCAAGGCGTGGATTGACGAGGCACTGGCCACACAGGCCAAGGTGCTCCTTGCTCATACGGAGAAGACCGTAGCCGAGATCGCCTTCGAGCTCTCCTTTCCCAATGCGGCATTTTTCTCGAAGTTCTTCCAGCGCTTGACTGGCATGACGCCTTCGGGCTATAGGCAGAGGTGACCCGTGGGCGCGGGGAGACGGATTCTCACTCCAGCTCCCGCTTCACTGCCTGCTCCACCTCGGTGATAGGTGCGGTGGGTTCAAAGCGTGCAACTACCTGTCCCTTACGTGAAACGAGGAATTTGGTGAAGTTCCACTTGATGTCTGCCGACTGTGCATAGTCGGGGTCTTGCTTCTTCAGCATGTCGTCCAGCAGCTTATCGATGGGGTGCTCGGAATCGAAGCCCTGGAAGCCCTGCTTCTCCTTGAGGTAGGCGAAGAGAGGCGACTCGCCTTCGCCGTTCACCTCCAGCTTCTGGAACTGAGTGAAGGTGGTGTGATAGTTCGTGGTGCAGAAGGTGTGTATCTCCTCCTGCGTGCCAGGTGCCTCATATTACTCTGCATGTACGTTATTATGAGATGGCTTTCAGCCCGATGATGGAGGCGACGAGCGTTGTGATGAAGAAAAGCCGCCAGAAGGTGGCCGGTTCGTGGAACACCAGGATGCCCACCAGCACCGTGCCCGCGGCGCCGATTCCCGTCCACACGGGATAGGCCGTGCCCAGCGGGATGTGGTGCGTGGCCTTGGCCAGCATGCCCATGCTCAACACCGTAAACACTATGAAGCCAGCCATCCAGCTCCACCATTCAACCCCCGTTGCCGTGCGGGCACGCCCCAGACAGTAGGTGAAGCCCACTTCGCACAGCCCTGCCACAATCAAGATAATCCAATGCATAATATCCATCGCGCCCTTTTTGAGGGCTGCAGCAATGGCCGGCGACTCCTGCTTGGGCGTTGCAAAAGTAATGCAAATGAGCGACATGGCAAAGAAAACGCCTGCTTTTCTTGCTCCCCCTGCTCTTTTCTTCCTACTTTTGACCTTCGCTCTTGGTTCTTCGACAAGCGAAGCGGCAAGCCGATTACTTGGACAAGCCAAGCGAGCAAGCATGAATCCTTCCGCTCGAACTTTCAAAATGAAAAACTTCGTCTTTCCTTTTGCACTCTGCTTGCTTATTCGTAACTTTGTGGGCCGAAAGAAGTACAGAAACATAAACGGATAGTCATCATGCAGCAGCAGAAAATCATCATCCTCGACTTCGGGTCGCAGACCACGCAACTCATTGCGCGGCGACTACGCGAACTCGACACCTTTTGTGAGATTCTTCCATATAACAAGTTTCCCGTGGACGACCCCGACGTCATCGGTGTCATCCTCTCCGGCAGCCCCTACAGCGTCTATGACCCCGAGGCTTTCCGTGTCGATCTCGGTCAGTTCCGGGGGCGCATCCCCGTGCTGGGCATCTGTTATGGCGCCCAGTATATCAGCCACACGCTGGGCGGCCGGGTGGAGCCTGCCGGAAGCCGCGAGTATGGTCGCGCCCATCTCTCGTCTATCGACCTGGGCGACCTCCTCTTCCGCGGCTTCGAGCCGGACAGCCAGGTGTGGATGAGCCACGGAGACACCATCACGGCCCTGCCCGATGGATTCCACCCCATTGCCAGCACCGACCATGTACGCTATGCTGCCTACGCGGCCGACGCTGAGCCCATCTGGGGCGTGCAGTTCCATCCCGAAGTGTTCCACAGCGTGCAGGGCACCCTGCTGCTTCGCAACTTCGTCGTGGATATCTGCGGTGGGCGACAGGACTGGAGTCCGGCCAATTTTGTGGAGCAGACCGTCGAGGAGTTGCGCCGCCAGATAGGCTCCGACCGCGTCATCCTTGGTCTCTCCGGCGGCGTGGACAGCTCCGTGGCCGCCGTGCTGCTCCATCGCGCCGTCGGCCGCCAGCTCACCTGCATCTTCGTGGACCACGGCATGCTGCGCAAGAACGAGTTCCAGGATGTCATGCGCGACTACGAGTGCCTGGGACTGAACGTTATCGGCGTCGATGCCAGCGACAAGTTCCTGGCCGACCTCGACGGGGTGACCGAGCCGGAGCAGAAACGCAAGATCATCGGCCGCGACTTCATCGAAGTCTTTAATGCCGAGGCCCGTAAGATAGTCGAAAGTTCATCCTCCGCGGGCAAGTGCCGCTGGCTGGCTCAGGGCACCATCTATCCCGACCGCATCGAGAGTCTCAATATCACTGGCAAGGTCATCAAGAGCCACCACAACGTGGGCGGTCTGCCACGCGAGATGAACCTGCAGCTCTGCGAGCCGCTCAAGTGGCTGTTCAAGGACGAAGTGCGCCGCGTGGGACGCAGCCTCGGGATGCCCGAGCATCTCATCACGCGCCACCCCTTCCCCGGTCCCGGCCTCGCCGTGCGCATTCTGGGTGCCATTACCCGCGAGAAGGTGCGTGTCCTGCAGGAGGCCGACGATATCTTCATCCGCTCCCTGCGCCAGTATAAGGTGCGTCTCTCGGGAGAGGAAGCCCGTCGGGTGCTGGCAGCCGGAGTGCCGGCCGACATGCGGGACGGCGAGATCGAGGTTTCCCTCTACAACCAGATATGGCAGGCCGGCGCCACCTTGCTGAGCGATGTGCGCAGCGTAGGCGTGATGGGCGACGAACGCACCTACGAGAATCCCGTGGCTCTGCGTGCCGTCACCTCCACCGATGCCATGACGGCCGACTGGGCTCGCCTTCCCTACGACTTCATGGCTCGCGTCTCCAACGACATTATTAATAAGGTAAAGGGTGTGAACCGCGTCTGCTACGACATCTCCTCCAAGCCGCCTTCAACGATTGAGTGGGAATAGTTTTTTTAGTTCATAGTTCATAGTTCATAGTTCATAGTTCTTGGACGAGCCAAGCGGCATAGCCGATTACTTGGACGAGCCAAGCGGTAAACCGATTACTTCGACGAGCGAAGCGTCATAGCTTGGTGCTTTGATATGGCAGGGGGCTGTGAGGGGTGCGTGTGGCTTAGGGATGGAGGGCGTCTTGTGTCCCCATGTCGATGCGGAATGTCACGGTGAATCCTCGCTCGGGCGGGGTTTCCAGCGAGAGGTCGCCGCCCTGCATTACCATCAGCTGGCGCGAGAGGGCCAGTCCGATGCCCGACCCACCGCGTTTGGTGGTGAAGAATGGTGTGAAGATTTCTTGTTCCAGTTCGGCTGGGATTGGGCTCCCGTCGTTGCTCATCATTAGTGCGCCCCCTTGCCATCTTATGCCTATCGTCTTTGCGCCCGCCTCCTTTGCGTTCTTGGCCATGTTGGTCAGTGTTTGGCGCAGCATCCCCTCGTCGGTCTTGACGGTGAGGTCTTCGGGCAGGCTGATGTACCATTGTAGGGTGGGGAACAGCGCGCTCACGGCGTCTGCCATTCGTGCCAGGCCCACCGATGTGGGATGCTGCTCGCGTCGCATCGTCAGCATCCGGAAGTCCTCCACCAGCGCTGTCAGGTGTTGGCTGGTGTCATAGATGGTCTGTACGGCGGGTTCGAGCGGAGTGCCCTGAATGTCGGGGCGTTCTGTCAGCGACTGGCTGATGCTGGCAATGGGGGCGATGTTGTTCATTATCTCATGGGTCATCACGCGTGCCATCTTTCGCCAGTTCTCCACTTCGTTCTCGCGTAGCAGGCGTGCCAGCTGTCCGCCCAGGTCGTTCAGTGCTTCCTGCATGGCTCGTTCGCCTGGGAGCAGTCCGCGTGTGGGCAGGCGGAAGGAGAAGTCGCGGTTCTTGATGGCCTCCAGCATCAGCCACGCCCGTCGCGTCATCCGCCTCTGGTGGCGGCGGAAGAGTATTATCAGCAGCAGTAGGCAGGCCAGAGCGGTAAGGAGTTCATAGTTCATAGTTCATAATTCATAATTCATAGTTCATAATTCATAATTCATAATTCATAATTCATAATTCATAGTTCATAGTTCTTCGACAAGCGAAGCGGCAAGCCGATTACTTCGACGAGCCAAGCGGCAAGCCGATTACTTCGACAAGCAAAGCGGCATAGCCGAGTGCATAGTTCTGTTTTTTTGTGAGGGCGAGGCTTTTTTCACCTCTTCATCTTGTTATACAGTGTCTGGCGCGAGACGCCCAGCAGCTTGGCGGCTTCCGACATGTTGCCGTGGCAGCGGTCGATGGCGCGTCGGATGTGGGCTGCCTCCATCTCGTCCAGCCTTTCCACCTCGGCGTTTCTCTCCAGCGCGTCCTTCAGCTTGTGACGCAGCTCGTCGTTGTCCCAGGGCTTTGTCACAAAGTCGGCCGCGCCCTGCTTCAGTCCCTTTACGGCCAGTTCCACGTCGGCGTATGCTGTGAGCAGCACTACGGGTATGTCTGGGTGACGTTTGCGTATGGCTTGCAGCCACATCAGCCCCTCGCGCCCGGTATTCACGCCCAGCGAGAAGTTCATGTCCAGCAGGATCAGGTCCACCGCTTCCTGTTGCATCAGGGTCAGGATCTCGTCGGGGCGCTGCAGGGTGAGGATGCGCGCAAAGGTGTTTTCCAGGCAGAATCGGGCTGCCGTCAGGATGGTGGGGTTGTCGTCCACCACCAGTATCGTTGCGTGGTCGGTTGTCGGCATGTCGTGTGTGTGTGTCTTTTCTCGTTTCTGCGTGCAAAGTTAAGGCTTTTCTGTCTATTCTTTGGACAATGGAGTGTATAAATATTAGGCATTCTGCTTCTCTTCGGGGTAAAATCCTTGGTGGAACGTGCTGCCGGTTGTACCTTTGCATCGAGAAAAATTCAACGTCGAATGGAACGTACAGTAATCATACCCTTGTTGTTTGGGGTGCTCCCGGCCTGCGGTCAGGAGGTGTGGACGATGGAGCGCTGCATGCAGTATGCCGTGGAACACAACCATGAGGTACGCCTGCAGGCACTCGCGCTCGACGACCGCCACGCTCTCCGCCTTCAGGCCGTGGGTGCCTTTCTGCCTCAGGTCGAGGCCAGCACGAGTGGGCAGTATAATTTCGGTCGTGCCATCGACCCCGAGACGAACACCTACACCGACGTCTCCACCTTCTATAACGGCTATGGGCTCAGCGCCTCGCTGCCTGTATTCGACGGGATGCGCCGCCTTCACGAGCTGCGCATGGCGCGTGCCGATGTGCTTATGGGGCGCAGTGGGCTCCAGGCCGAGCGCGACCGTGTGGCGCTGGCCGTCATGCAGTCATACGCCGACGTGCTCTATTATCAAGGTACTGTGGAGATGACCGAGCGGAAGCAGGCACAGAGCCGCCTCATGCTCCGCCAGACGGAGGTGATGTTCGAGGTGGGCACCAAGGGACTGCCTGATATGGCACAGATGCGTGCCCAGCTGGCTGCCGACGACCTCGAGCTCACTCGCCAGCAGAACCTCCTCTCCCAGGCCATGCTGCGCCTGCGGCAGGAGATGGCCCTCGATACCGCTTCCGTCGCCCTTCGGCTCGCTCCGCTCGGCCAGGCCCTGCCGCCCGTGCCCTCCGATGCCTCGCAGTCCGTCGATGTCTGCCTCCCCGAGCTCATGCAGGCCCGTTATGCCGTAGAGTCGGCCCGCCATGCCTATCGTGCTGCCCGCAGCCGCCTGTTCCCGTCGCTGGGCGTGGGTGCTGGCATCTCCACCACCTATTACAAGACGCTGCATGCCGCCGGTGCCTCGCCCTTCCAGGCCCAGCTGCGCCACAATGCCGGCGAGTACGTCTATGCCTCGCTCTCCGTCCCCCTCTTCGGGAGGCTGCATGCACTCACTCAGATCCGTCGGCAGCGCAACGCCGTGCTCATGGCCCAGGAACGCCTGACGCAGAAGGAGCAGGAGATGCGTCGCCTCCTGGCCGAGGCCGACATGGAGCGCGAGGGTAGCCGTCGGGAGACCCTTCAGGCCGAGGCCCGCGTGGAGGCCGACAGCCTTGCCCTGAGCCTGGCCTCGCGCCAGTACGAGCTGGGTGCGTGTTCGCCCCTCGATGTCTCTGCCTCGGCCTCCCAGCTGTGGCAGAGCCGTGCCCAGCTGCTCCGCAGCCGGCTGACCTGCATGCTGAAAGACAGACTATCACGTTATTACAGAGGAGAATCCCTATGGACCGAGTAATCGAGAAGCCGCGCGGTCTGCGTCGCGCGCACGTACCTTATATTATAGCAGCCCTCCTGGTGGCCTCGCTCGTGGGCTGGATGTTCTGGGGCAATCATGCCGAGACGCTGTGCGTGGACGTGCGCCAGATCACTGTCGCCACGGCACGTCGGGCCGAGTTCAAGGACTACGTCCGCCTCAGCGGTCAGGTGATGCCCATCCAGGTGGTGCAGGTGGCGCCCGAGGAAGGCGGTATCGTCACCGAGCGGGTGGTGGAGGAGGGCAGTCCCGTGCGGCGGGGCGATGTCATCGTGCGCCTCTCCAACAGCGCCCTCGACCTGCAGATACTCAATGCCGAGGCCGAGCTGGCCGAGAAGCAGAACCTCCTGCGCAACACCCAGGTGGCCATGCAGCAAGACCGCCTCTCGAACGAGACCGAGCGTGTCCAGCTGGACATGGACATCCAGCGCCGCCGCCGCGCCTGGGAGCAGAACGAGCGTCTCTATGCCGAACATCTTATCAGCCGCGAGGCCTGGGAGCAGAGCCGTGAGGACTATGACCTCTCGCGCCGCAAGCACAGCCTGGTCACGCAGCGCCTGCGGCAGGACAGCATCTATCGCTCGGTGCAGATGGAACAGATGGAAGACAACCTGGAAGCCATGCGCCGCAACGTGGTGCTGGTGAGGGAGAGGAAGCAGAAGTTGGAAGTGCGCTCCGCCATCGACGGCGAGCTGGGCCTGCTCGATGTGGAGCTGGGGCAGAGTGTGGCGCCGGGCACGAAGATAGGGCAGATCAACGACCTGAGCGACTTCAAGGTGCAGGCCATGGTGGACGAGCACTACATCGACCGCGTGCGCCAGGGGCTGCCAGCCAGCTTCGAGCGCGACGGCCATGTCTATCCGCTGCGTCTGCGCAAGGTCTATCCCGAGGTGCGCGACGGGCGTTTCCTCACCGATTTTGTCTTCTGTGGCGAGCGTCCGCGTCAGATGCGTTCCGGCCAGACGTATTATCTGAACCTCGAGCTGGGGCGTCCCGAGCAGGCCGTGCTCATCCCGCGCGGCACCTTCTTCCAGACCACGGGCGGAGGCTGGATCTTCGTCCTCTCCAGTGACGGCCGCACGGCCCACCGGCGTCCCATCCGCATCGGGCGCCAGAATCCCCAGTTCTACGAAGTGCTCGAGGGGCTGGAGGAGGGCGAGCGCGTCATCACCAGCGGCTACGAGGCGTTTCGTGACAAGGAGATTCTCAAACTCAGTAATATAGATAAATAATGCGTTATGAAGTCTTATCTGAAATTCCTCTCCCGTAACAGGGCCTATACCTTTATCAGCATATTCGGTTTGGCTGTCTCGCTGATGTTTGTGATTCTGTTGGGCGACTATGTATGGCGGCAGTTCTCTATCGACTCGCAGCATCCCGATGCCGACCGCATCTATATGCTGGGCAACAGCCACAGCTTCTTCTCATGGCCGCAGACGGCGCACGAGATAGAGGAGCTATGCCCCGAGGTGGAGAAGACGTGTCGCGTGTTCAGCCAGAGCGGCAAGGTGAAGAGCGGCAATCGGGTGCTGGACGAGCAGATAAGCAACATCATCATGCTCACCGACTCCACGTTCTTCGATTTCTTTGCCTTCCGGCTGAAGGAGGGCAACCCGACGACCGCCCTTGCCTCGCCCGACGGGTGCGTCATCACCGAGCATCTGGCCCGGACGCTCTTTGCCGGCAGGAATCCCATCGGCGAGAGCTTGCAGATCGTGGGAAGCCGAAACGTGAAGCAAGGAGGCCCCGACCCCTACGACAGCACGCTGGTGTATAACATCACGGGCATTGTCGAGGACCTCGACCGCACCGTTTTCCCCCGTGAGACGCAGGTCATCGTCTCGATGGCGCGCTATGCGCAGGTGATGGGCTACGAGATGCCCTACCACATGATGGCATACAGCAGCACGGGCACCTGCAAGATCCTGCTGAGGCTGAAGGACCGTAGCCAGACGGAACCTGTCCGGAGCCTGATACAGCAGCACATGGAGAAGTCCAGTCCGCTATGGCAAAGGGCCGGGCTGGGCGAAGTCACCCTCACACCGCTGCGCGAGGTGCTTTTCGCACCGCAGAACGAGGGCCTGGGACTGACAAAGGGCGACAAGGGGCGACTCCATATCCTGCTCTCGGCTGTGCTGGCCATCTTGCTGTTTGCCGTAGGGAACTACATCAACCTGACCGTCGCCAACACCGCCTTCCGGGCCAAGGAGATGGCCACACGTAGGCTGCTGGGCAGTTCGTCCGCCGCTATCTCCCTGAAGCTGGTTGCCGAGTCGGTGCTGATGGTTGCTCTCTCGTTTGCCATCGGGCTGGCACTGGCCTTTGTCTTCGAGCAGGACGCAGCCCGTCTGTTCCAGGGCGAAATAGCCCTGTCCGGCGACATCCGTGTCGGCTCCGTCTGCCTCTGTCTGACGTTCATCCTGCTATTGGGCGCTGTCTCGGGTATTCTGCCCAGCTGGCATCTGTCCCACTATCAGCCCATCGACATCGTGAAGGGCTCTTTCCGCTTTCGCTCTAAGATGCGGTTCGGCCGCTTCTTTGTCTTCGTGCAGAATGTGATTATCGTGGTGATGCTCACGGCAGCCCTCACCATCTATCTGCAACTCAGCCATATCATCCATGCCCCGATGGGCTTCCGCACGGAGAATCTCTACCTCGTCCACTATCCGGAGGAGATAGAGGGCCAGACGGTGCGCAGCCGGCTGGAGCAGATGCCTTTCGTGGAGAAGATAGGATGCCAGCGGGGAACCACCTTCATCAACAACAACAATTCCATGACCACGATAAACCGCGAGGAGAAGAGCATCTTCCTCTACCAGACCTTGCTTGACAGCACGGCCATGCAGCTCTACGGGCTGAACATCCTCGCGGACTACGGCCCGGCCAGCGACGGATGGTATCTGAACGAGGAGGCGCTGCGGCAGCTCGACATGAAAGATTCCGACCGCGAGATCGTGTTCAGCAGTGACCGGAAGTCGCCGCTCTGCGGAGTGCTTGCCGACTTTCACAAGATTAACGTCCTGGAGGCCGTGCGTCCCTTCGCCATACAGATGGAGGAGGACCTGTATGAGCCGGACTTCCTCGTCAAGACCAATGGCAGCCGCGAGGCAAAGGAGGCCTTCACCCAGATGCTGCTGGACCTGGGCTGCCCCGCGGCCTACGTGGAATACTACATCCACGGCCTGGAGGACAGCATCCGGCAGTCGTTCGAAGAGCACCGGAACACACTGCGCATCGTCACGCTCTTCTCGCTGGTGGCCGTCGTCATCTCGGTGATGGGCTTCGTGGGCATGTCGCTCTTCTTCATCCGGCAGCGCAGGAAGGAGGTCGGCATCCGCAAGATTCTGGGCAGCTCCTCGCTCGAGGTGCTGTGGCTGATGCTCCGCATCTTATGCATGCCCCTGCTGCTGTCGTTCGTGGTGGCCGTCCCCCTCAGTCATTATGTAATGAGCCAGTGGCTCCAGGACTTCAGCTATCGCATCGCGCTCTCGCCCTGGATCTTCGTCGCCACCTGCCTGTGCTCGCTCCTGACGGCCGTCCTCTCGGTGGGCATTCAGATATGGCGGGCCGCCTGGGCGAATCCCGTCGAAAGCATAAAGACAGAATAAACTATAATAAATACCAATAACTATAATAAATACCAATGGAAGTTATGATCGAGATTGAGAATCTGTACAAGGTGTTTCGCACCGAGGAGGTGGAGACCGTGGCACTGAACGGAGTGAGCATGAGCGTGGCCGACGGCGAGTTTGTGGCCGTCATGGGGCCGAGCGGCTGTGGCAAGAGTACGCTGCTGAACATCCTGGGCCTGCTGGACAACCCCACCGACGGACGCTACCGCCTGGCCGGCGAGGAGGTGGGCAGCCTCAGGGAGCGTCAGCGCACGCGCATCCGCCGTGGGCGCATCGGCTTCGTCTTCCAGTCGTTCAACCTCATCGACGAGCTGAACGTCGAGGAGAACGTGGAGCTGCCGCTGCGCTATCTGGGCGTACCGGCCCGCGAACGGCGCCAGCGCGTGACCGAGATGCTGCGCCGCATGGGCATCTCACACCGTGCCCAACATTATCCCCAGCAGCTCTCGGGCGGACAGCAGCAGCGCGTGGCCATCGCGCGGGCTGTCATCGGACGGCCGCAGCTCATCCTGGCCGACGAACCCACGGGCAACCTCGACTCGCGCAACGGCATCGAGGTGATGGAGCTGCTCTCCGAGCTGAACCGCGAGGGCACCACCATCGTGATGGTCACCCACTCGCAGCGCGACGCGGCCTACGCTCAGCGCACGGTGAACCTCTTCGACGGCCAGATCGTGGAATCCTTGGAGGACAGGCTATGATGTACCTCTTCCGACGCTATCGGCTGGCCTCCGTGCTTCATCTGCTGGGCCTGAGCGTGGCCCTGGCCGCCTTCTACCTGTTCCAGACGCAGGTGAGGTATAATCAGACGTACAACCACTGTCTCCTGGAGTGGCAGCGCACCTTCCGCGTGGAGCAGACGGGCGGCGACGGCGAGTGGCACACCTACCTGTGCCGCCCGCTGGAGAAGGTCTTCCGCCAGGTTCCGCATGTGGAGGACCTGCAAGCGACATTCTATCACGCAAACCGCATGACGGTGATGGTGGGGGACAAGAGTTTCAATGAGCCGTATTTCGCAATCGACCGCGCGGGGCTGGACTTCCTGTGGGGGCAGACCGTCAGCGGTACCTGCCGCTGGGGGGATTCCCCGACCGGCGTGCTCATCAGCCAGAGCCAGGCCCGGAAGTTCTTCGGCACCGACGATGCAGCCGGGCGCACCATCCGGCTGCCCGAGGCTCGGCAGGAGGAGCAGCAGGTGCTGGGTGTCTATCGCGACCTGCCCGAGAACTGCTTCCTCCCCAATGCCATCTATTGCTGCCTGGGCAAGGGGGACGAGGACAGCTGGCAGGAGTGGAGCTACCCCCAGTACATCCGGCTGGACGACCCCGCCAACCGGGCCGAGGTGGAGCACGGCATGATGCGCGCCCTGGCCGACCTGTATGAGATTCCCGATACGGTGCAGGACCTGGCCGGGCAGCTGGGCCTGCAGTTTCGTCTGACGCCGCTCTCCGATACGTACTTCTCGGGCGTGAATGAGTCCGACCGCGGCAACCGCAACCTGGTGAGCGTGCTGCGCTGGGCCTCGCTCTTCGTGCTTATCGTGGCGCTGCTCAACTTTGTCAACTTCACCCTGGCCCTGGCCCCGATGCGCATCCGCTCGGTCAATACGCGGCGCGTGCTGGGCGAATCGGTATGGCGCCTGCGGCTGGTCCAGGTGGGGGAGAACATGCTGCTCTCCCTCGTGGCCTTCGCCCTGGCCATGCTGCTGGTGGTGCTCTTCCTGCGCGTGCCGGGCACCGGCGACCTCGTCTCGGGCCGGGTGGAGCTCTCGGCCCATCCCTGGCTGGTGGCTGTCACGCTTGTCCTGGCCCTGGTGCTGGGCATCCTCTCGGCGCTTTATCCGGCCTGGTATGCCACCTCGTTCCCGCCCGCTCTGGTGCTGAAGGGCAACTTCGGCCTCTCGCCCCAGGGGCGCCGCCTGAGGACAGTCCTTGTGGCCGTGCAGTTCGGCATCGCCCTGGTGCTGACGGCCTACGTCGGAGTGATGTACCTGCAGCGCCACTATATCTTCAGCGCCGACTATGGGTTCCAGAAGGACGAGGTCTTCTTCGCCTCGGGCATCGAGACGAGCAGGGAGGCCATCCGAACTGAACTGGAGAAACTGCCGGGCTTCGAGAGCGTCTCCTTCGGTCAGCATGTGCCGGGCAGCGTAGATCAGTTCATGCAGTGGGGGCGCGATAATGGCGACCACCGCGTCAACCTGGACGTACTGGTGGTGGACTGGAAGTTCCTCCGGACGATGGGCATCGAGGTGACCGAGGGGCGCGACTTCACGGAGGCGGATGTGAAGACAGGGGCCTTCGTGGTGAACCGCGCGCTGATGGAACAGAACGAGTGGCTCCATGTGGGCGAACCGCTCTGCGACGACGGGCAGCCGGTGGTGGGCGTGTGCGACAGAATCCAGTTCACCAGCCTGCGCAAGGATGCCAGGCAGCGCCCTATGGCCTTTGCCATCCTGGGGCCCAAGTATGCCGACTGGAGCGACCGCCTGTACTATATGTTCGTGCGCATAGCAGCCGGCACGGACAAGCTGGAGGCCCGCCGCCAGGCCCACGAAGTGCTGAGCCGGTTCCCGGGTGGCGACGAGGTGGACTTCCGTTTCCTCGATGACTGCCTGCAGATGACCTATGAGAGCGAGTTCCGATATATCCGCCAGGTGCTGCTCTTTGCGGCCGTGTGCATCTTCATCACGCTCATCGGCGTCTTCTGCCTGACGATGTTCGAGACGGAGTACCGCCGCCGCGAGATAGGCATACGCCGTGTCCTGGGCAGCTCGGTGGCGGGCGTGCTGTCCCTGCTCGCCCGTCGCTATGCCGTGATGCTCTTGCTGATGTCCGTGCCTGCCGTGCCGCTGGCATACGGGATGAGCGAGGCATGGTTGCAGAACTTTGCACTCCACACGTCCGTCCCCTGGTGGCTCTTCCCCCTAAGCCTCTTGCTGGTGAGCCTGGTGGTGCTCACCACCGTCCTCATCCAATGCTGGCATGCCGCCACGGAGAATCCGGCAGCGACGGTGCACAGTGTTTAGCAGTGTTCGATGGTCAAGGCTTTTGCCTCCTCGCCACTTTCCTCCCATCCTTAATGTATATCCCTGGCCTGACGGGCGCTGAGACGGGGATGCCGTCGAGCGTGTACCAGGGGTGGAGGAGCGGATGGGCCTCGGGCTGGGGCAGGAGCACGGAGGTGGTGACGTCCTCGGCTCGGAGGATGACGCGCCCGATGCCGGCGATGCAGCTGATGGTGAAGCGATAGGCGTCGCCCTCGTGCAGCGTCTGGCCGGAGCGCAGGTAGATGTTGCCGTCGTCGTGCCCATTGGAGCCTGTGCCCAGGGCAAAGAGCGTGCTGGAGAGATAGATGCGATGGGAGCCGGCGGACGTGAACTCGCTGCCCCAGCCACGCTGGAGGAAAAACTTGAAGTTGACGTCGCTGGGCGAGAGCTCGCGCCCTACGCGCAGGGTGATCTGGTGGGTTCCGGCTCGCGGCTGTGCCAGGCAGAGGGGGCCCTCCTCGGCATCCCAGGCACGTCCGGCGGTCTCGAACGTGGGCTTGCCCACTCCCTGGCTGCCGATGAGCCAGATGGCGCCGCTGCCGTCGGTCTGCAACGTGGCGGGCTGTCCGTCGGCATCGAGTGCCTCGACGCTCAGGAAGCGCAGGTCGAGGTCGGCCCGGATGCGATAGCGCCCGTCGATGGGGAGGAAGCGTAGGCTGCCGTCGGTCTCGGTGGCGAAGAAGTCTTCGTCGGGCTGCAGCGTGATGTCGCTCTGCTCCAGCTCGATGCGCAGCGTCTGGCCCTGCGTGAGGGAGCCGTCCCAGCTGTAGCGGCGGAAGCCGTCGGGGAGCATCTGCTCGCCGTCGAGGCGCACCACGGGATCGTCCGTCTCGCCCAGGAGCAGGAGTTTGTAGATGGTGTTGCGCAGGGTGCCCTGATTGTCATCGGAATGATAGTCCCAGTACATGCCGCCCAGGAACTTCTGCCCCAGGATGTAGCGGCACTTGTATTCGATGGAACGCTGGTTTTCGAAGTCCATGTAGAAGGAGCCGTCGCTCTTCTTCTTTATCCAGGGCACCTTGCCGCGGTCGTCCCAGTCCTCGACGTAGTTACCGGTGGCCAGAAGGTCGCGGGCCCGCTGGTAGCTCTGCTCTCCGCGTCCCGATTCGTGGCCGTAGAGGGGCATTCCCATGACGAGTTTCTGGCGGGGGATGCCGGCATTGATGTGGTCGTTCATGGCCATCTGGCACGAGTAGTATCCGTTGTTGACGGGTCCGCCTCCCTTGTAGAGCGCGGCGTGATGGTTGGGCGGGCTGGCCATGTTGTAGCACATGACGTTGACGAAGTCGAGGTACTGGATGCATCCCCGGAAGTCGTAGTTCCCGGGTGTGTAGTTGGAGGCCATCGTGAGCAGATAGTCGTCCCCCAGCACCTGGCGCAGGTCGCGGCAGAGGAGGCTGTAGTTCTGCTTCTCGCCGGCGGGCGACGACTCGCCGCTGGAGTTGTTGCCGGGGAATTCCCAGTCGAGGTCGATGCCGTCGAGCCCATACTGCTGGCAGACACGCAGGCAGTCGCGGGCGAAGGCCATGCGCTTGGTGGCATCGGAGGTCATCGGCGTGAAGCCTCCGGCACCCCATCCGCCGATGGAGAGGAGCACCTTGAGCTCGGGGTTGCGCCGCTTGAGGGCCACAATCTGTTGCAGGCGCGAGGCATTGGAGATGGAGACGCCCGTGCGGGCGCTGTTCACTCCGCCGAAGGCATAGTTGATGTGGGTCATGCGCGTGGGGTCGGGCAGGCCGGAGGACCATGAGGTGACGTAGGCCACCACGACATGCTGGGCGGCAGTGGCCGTCATGGAGAGCAGGAGGATGAGCAGCAGGAGGGCCGTCCGGCGTCTCCGGCCGCAGCATTTCGCTGTGGTGGGTTCCATCGTAGCCGAGGAGTGGCGAGGCGAATGACAAAAAGAAGTCTCGTTTAGTGCATAGCGGTCTGTTGGCCGATTCGTGATATTGCTTCTCATAGGGCAAAATGTGGATTTTCGTGGGACAAAGTTATACGAAATCTGCCTCTCCGGGATGGGCGGGGAGGCAGAAAATGAGGCGCGAGGCTGTTTTTTGTCTTTTTTCAAACGTCGGCCGTCAATGTTTCGACCACTCTCAGGGGATGAGCAGCGAGCTGTCGCCGTAGCTGAGGAAGCGGAAGTCGTGGGAGAGGGCGTAGTCGTAGATGCACCGCCAGTCGCCGCTGAGGAAGGCGCTGACGAGGAGCAGCAGGGTGCTCTGCGGTTGATGGAAGTTGGTGACCATCATGCGAACGATATGGAACTGATAGCCCGGCGCGATGATAATCTGGGTGGAGGAGTGGAGGACGTCCTCGCCGTGGCGGTCGAGATAGTCGAGCAGTGCCTGGAGGGCCTGGCAGACGGTGAGCTCGGCGCTGTCCTCGTAGGGCATCCACTGGGGGACGTGGAGGTCCTCCTTGCCGCGGCTGGCCAGCAGGCCCATGTAGTAGAGACTCTCGAGGGTGCGCACCGAGGTTGTGCCCACGGCGATGGCCTGTCCCTCGTGGCGCAGCAGGGCCTCGAGGGTGTGGCGGTGGACGGCGATGTGCTCCGTGTGCATGTCGTGGCCGCCTATCTCGCTGCTCTTCACGGGACGGAAGGTGCCGGCCCCGACGTGGAGCGTGAGTTCCTCGCGTTCGATGCCGTGGGCATCCAGCGCCTCGAGGACGGCAGGCGTGAAGTGGAGGCCGGCAGTGGGCGCAGCCACGCTGCCCTCTATCTTGCTATAGACGGTCTGATAGGTGACCTTGTCGCTCTCCTCGGTCTTGCGGTTCAGATAGGGCGGGATGGGCAGTTCGCCGACGGCCTCTAACAGCTCGGAGAAGGTGAAGCCGCCGTCCCACTCGAAGCGGACGAGCTGGCTGGTAGCATGAGCACCTGCTCTCCCGGCCTCGTCGCCCGAGGCGGTGGCCTGAGACTGGGCACAGCGGGTGGCACGCAGTTCCACCTGGCGCCCCTCCACGGTGAGCGTGCGCAGGAGGGTTCCCTCCTTCCACTTCTTCAGGTTGCCCACCAGGCAATACCACTCGCAGCAGCCGCGGGCGGCGAAGTTCTCCTGATACTCGGCGGGGAGGGCTGGCTCGAGGATGAACACCTCGATGGCGGCTCCTGTGGACTTGTGGAAGTGCAGGCGCGCCTGCACCACGCGGGTGTTATTGAAAACCATCAAGGCACCCTCTGGCAGGTAGCTGGGCAGGGAGCGGAAGGTGTCTTCGCTGATCTCGCCGTGGCGATAGACCAGCAGTTTGCTGCTGTCACGCTGCGGCAGGGGGAAACGGGCTATCCGCTCCTCGGGCAGCGGGTAGTTATAGTCGCTGATGTGTATCTCCTTTGTCTTCATAACTGGAATTTGAGGTGCAAATATAGATATAATTCCCGAATTTTAGCTAAATTTGCAGGAGAAAAGGGAAAAACAGTATGAAAGTAGGCGATAAGGTGCGTTTCCTCTCCGAGGTGGGAGGGGGCACAGTGACAGGTTTTCAGGGGAAGGACATCGTGCTCGTGGAGGACGAGGACGGATTTGACATACCGATGCTCAAGAGCCAGGTGGTCGTCATCGGGCAGGAGGAGTATGAGAAGCCTCAACAGCCTCACCCCCAGCCCCTCTCCGAGGAGAGGGGAGAGGCCTCACCCCCGACCCCTCTCCGGGGAGAGGGGAGACCCGAGACGACGGGCAAGCAGCGACTCCCCTCTCCTCGGAGAGGGGCTGGGGGTGAGGCTTTTGAGGCTTCCAGCGGGCCTGGGCTGATGCTCAACCTCTACCTGGCCTTCGTGCCCAACGACGTGAAGGCCATCTCGGAAACCACCTTCGAGACGTATCTCATCAATGACAGCGACTTCTATGTCCAGGTGCTCTACCTGAGTGCCGAGGGAGCCAACTGGCGGGCACGCTTCTGCGCTACGGTGGAGCCTAACACGAAGGTCTTCGTCGAGGAGTTTGACCGCTCGCAGCTGGGCGAGCTGGAGCGAGTGGCCGTGCAGGCGATGGCGTGGAAGCCCGACCGCGTGTTCCCGCTCAAGCCGACGCTGACCACCGAGGTGCGCCTCGACTGCACCAAGTTCTACAAGATGCACGTCTTCCAGCCCAACGAGTTTTTCCGCGATCCGAACTGGACCGTTCCCCTCGTACGCGACGACAAGCCGGTGCGCAGCCTTTTCCCGGATGCCGATGCCATGCGCCAGGCACTGCTGGGACAGCCGGCACACGAGCCGCAGCCGGCACGCCAGCCCAAGAAGGCGCAGGAAGGACCGGTCCACTCCAAGCCGAACCGCAAGCCGGAGATCATCGAGGTGGACCTGCACATCGAACAGCTGATAGACAATCTCTCGGGTCTCTCGGCCGGCGACATGCTGATGGTGCAGATGAAGGAATTCCGCCGCGTGATGGACGAGCACGTCAAGCAGCCCGGCACGCGCATCGTCTTCATCCACGGCAAGGGCGAGGGCGTCCTGCGCAAGAACATCCTCCAGGAGCTGCGTGCCCGCTATAAGAACTGCACCGCCCAGGACGCCTCGTTCCGCGAATACGGCTTCGGTGCCACGATGGTCAAGGTGATGGGGGCTTGACGCCATCCGCGCCATTCGCCCCCGCTTTTTTTTCTCTTAACGTATCTGTATCCCTGCCCTGACGCCTCTTCCGGCGCCAGCACGTCCGTCAGCGCTCATATACCTTGTAGAGGACGCCGTCTTTCACAAAGGTGGTGATGGGTATTATCCAGCCCATCATGCCGAGCGCGATGCCGAAGGCGATGAAGAAGAGTATCATGTCGCCAAAATACTCTAACAGCCCCATGAGCAGGAGAATGGCCATGACCACCACGCCCACCGTCCAGATGATGACAAAGAGGGTGAACACGATACCTCCCACGATGCCTATCGCCTGTATGTTGCGACTCAGGCTGATTCCGATACCCACAAGCATCAGCGCTGCCATGATGATGAGGCCGATGGTCAATGACCAGTGGCCGTCGTGGATAAACAATCCGTCGATCATTACCATGACCACGAGCACTCCGAAGCCTGCCAGCGTGCAGAACAGCGGTGCCTTGTAGCTCAGTCCGTCCTCGTCGCCTCCGGCCACGATGGCCAGCGAAAACCATTGCAGGAGCAGGGCGATGAGCATCAGCAGCCCGTGCCAGACGGCAGTGCCGATGCCCAACTCTTTCATGTCGAGGATCCACAGGGCCTCGCTGCCCATGTAGTACAGCGCCAGCCCCTCGATGGCAATGGCTCCCAACAGCATCAGCGGTGAGAGAATGGCCAGGGGCCTGAAAGCCGTGGCACCGAAGGCAAAGACCAGTGCCAGCACAAGGAAGAGCAGCGTGAGCAGGTAGGGGGTGTAGGTGCCGAACCAGTGGGCCATGGGCGTGTGGTGGACGCCCTTGGCATTCACCCAGTCGCTCTCGCCGCCATTCTCTGCCAATACCAGGTCGGACTTCCGTACGAGGTACTTCTTGCCGTGGATGGTGACGGTGACGAACGACTTGAATTTCGAGTTGCCGGCTCCGGGCACCCACGATTCCTTGTATCCGGCTTCCTCGTGGATGGTGTAGTTGCTATAGATGAAGTTCGAGTCGGCCTTCTCGACGAGCAGCGTGTCGCCGTTGGCAATGCGGAATGCCGTCTGCCCGGCCTTGAAGGCTCTCTGGGGATCTTGCGAATCAGGATTACTCATGCGTTCAAACACGCGAACGGAGTCGCCGTAGATGTTGTCGGCCACATAGCGCCATTGGGCATTGGCGGCCAGGCTGGTTCCGAGAATCAGGAACAGAGCCAGTTGCAGTCTTAAGTGTCTCATGTGTGTGAAATGTTTTTGTTAAGGGTAAATAAAAAAATCCTGTGGAGTATATATGGGAGGGGAATGGATTTCCCCTTGAGGAAGAATAGTGTGGAGAAAGGCGGCGAGGCACAGGAGAGACTGGGCGTTTCCCGTTCTCCTGGCCCTTGCCTCGCCGCCAAAGAAAGATTTTTTAGAACATCGCAGCGGGATACTGTCCGGCACGGAACAGTGCGTCGAGCTTCTCGACCACGCCGGGACGGTCCTCAGGATACGTCACGCCGAACCACTTGCTCGTGGTGTCCAGCACTTCGCAGGTGGCCTGGCCCGTCTTGATGAGGTGGTCCACCATGAGCGGGATGAAGAACTCGCTCTTGAGGTTCTGGATGTTCTTCGGGTCGGAGAGGAAGCCGCGGAAGTACTCCTCGCTGTGGGCGAAGTAGTCGGGCGTGAAGCCCCAGAAGTTCATGCTCACGGGCGTGGTGTCGGGGATGGTCACCCATGTCTCGCCGTCCTCGGCCAGATACTGCACCTTGCCGTCGCGGCGCTCGATCTTCGTACGCTCTACGACGCCGGTGAGCAGGTGTGTCTCGGGATTGGTCTCGCAGATGCCGCGGCTCACGGTGCCGCTCTCGCTCAGTGTGTTGTCCACACGGAATCCCACCATGGCATAGCGGCCGGTGCTGCCCTCGGGCAGGGAGGTGAGGAAGCGTGCCATCACACGGAAGGCGTCGCGGTCATAGAAGTCGTCACAGTTGAGTACGGCAAACGGCTCTTTGATGATGTCGGCACCCATCATCACGGCGTGGTTCGTGCCCCAGGGCTTCTGGCGTCCCTCGGGAACCGTGAAGCCTTCGGGCAGTGCGTCGAGGCTCTGGAAGCACAGTTCGCAGGGCACGTGGCCCTCATACTTCGAGAGGATCTGCGTGCGGAACTGCTCCTCGAAGTCGTGGCGGATCACCCAGACAATCTTCCCGAAGCCGGCCTGAATGGCATCGTAGATGCTGTAGTCCATGATACTCTGGCCCTGAGGGCCCAGCGGGTCGAGCTGCTTCAGCCCCCCGTAGCGGCTGCCCATGCCGGCAGCCAGCAGAAACAATGTAGGTTTCATTCTCTTCTGTTTTTTAATGTTAAACCTTAATGTTATATAAATTATACTTTACTGTTGAGTTCCTTATCTTTACGCTCTCTTTCTTATTGCGTCTGGCTCCATCCTTCGTGCCTTCTGTCTTCGTGGCGTGGAGGCCTCTCAGAACGGATATCCCACGGCGAGGTGTAGTCCGAGGCTCTTGCCGAAGGAGGGCATGTTATAGTATCCTCCGTGGCCCGTGTCGTAAGGGGCGTGGAGCCCGATGCCCAGGTCGAGACGCAGGACGAGGAAGTCCAGGTCGTATCTGAGGCCCGCTCCGGTGCCCAATGCTATCTCGCGCCCCAGCGTGCTCAGGTTGATGCTGCCGCCGGGCTGTGAGTCGCTGGGCTTCATCAGCCAGACGTTTCCGGCATCGAGGAATACGGCGCCGTACAGCTTGGCGATGATGGGGAAGCGATATTCGGCGTTGGCCTCGAACTTGAGGTCGCCCATCTCGTCGATATACGAATATTGGCTGTGCTCGGGCTTGTAGCTGCCGGGACCGATGCTACGCACGGCAAAGGCGCGGATGCTGTTGGCCCCACCGATGGTGAACAGGTCGCTGTATGGGGCCGTGGTGCTGTTGGCATAGCTGTACACGACTCCTGCGAAGATACGTGTGGCGATGCCGCTGCGAGGGGTGAGGCGGAAGAGGTGGGTGTACTGTGCCGAGAGCTTCAGGAACTGGGCAAAGGGCACGCCGAATAGTTCCTTTCCCTCGCGGCTGAACGGCTGCCCGCACAGGGCGTAGATAGCCGATGTGACGGCACCGGCCTCCTTGACGTTCACCGTGAGCGTGCGCGGCGCGTGGTGCAGGCTCTTCCAGTTCAGTGTGTATTCCATGCTGGGCACGAACTGGTTGCGCATGCTGGCGTAGAGTGCCTGATTGGCATTGACGATGGAGTCGAAGCGGGCCGTGGAGTGCAGCTTTACATCGTAGGAGAGGCGGAAGGGCGTAAACTCGTGTTTCAGGGCACGCCGCCGTTGGTATTCGTAACTGACACGCGCACCGAGCGAGACGCGGCCGAAGTAGGAGGCGCGGTTGAGCCAGCGTGAGTCGATGACGAAGTTGGTGGCCGAGAAGGCATTGAGGCGCAGCTTGCGGTCCAGGCCGGGGAACATGATGCGGGGATAGGTGAGCTGGGTGCTGATGCCGTACTCGTAGGAGTTGATGAGCGAGCTGTTCCCATGCATGTTGGCACCCGTCTGCCATTCATAGGAGCCCCAGGCCTTGAGCGAGAGCGTCTCGGCACCGCGGAAGGCATTCAGCTTGGACATGGAGAAGGTGGCGCCGGGGCCCACCTGTCCGTTGCTCTTCGTGGTGACCTTGCCCTCGAACTCGGCATCGTACGGGCGCTCCAGCATGGCCTCGATGTGGACGTCGAGTGTGTCGCAGTCGGCGCAGGTGTCCTTCGGCACGAAATTCATCCGGAAGCGCGAGTAGAGGCCCATGCCCGTGAGTTTCGTGTTCGAGAACTTGATATAGTCCTGCCGATAGAGGTCGCCTTTCTTGTAGAAGAGGTATCGCTTGATGGCACTCATTCTCAGCGGGCTTCTGCGCGGGCGGCTTCCGCTGAAGGCCATCTTTATCGTGGGTTCTCCGATGGTGTCCACTATCTGGCGGTTGTTGTAGGTGAGCATCGTGATGAAGGTGTTCCCGATGTAGTACTGGCGTGTGGCCTGTGGCGGCATGTTGGGTGCCGGGCGCACTTGTAGCTGTACGTGCAGGGGGCGCTGCAGGGTGTCGGCCCGGTAGCTGATGTGTTCCGGCTGGAAGTAGTAGTAGCCGTTGTTGCGGAAGAGATTGGACAGCCGCTTGCGTTCCTCGTCGAGGTCGGGCACGCTGAAGGGCGCTCCCTCGTGGAGGAGCGAGCGGCGCGAGCTGGCGCGTATCATGCTGTCGGCCTGAAGCGGGAAGTGCTGGTATCGGATGGTGTCCAGATGGAAGAGGGGGCCGGGACTCACAGCGTAGGCCAGCCGTGCTTCGGGGCGTCGGGGATGGGGGATGGTGTCGTGGCTCACCTGGCCATGGAAGTAGCCATAGTTGGCCAGCGTGTTGCGGGCCACCTGGGTGCGCACGCCGGGATTGGCCGTCGAGATGTAGCGTGGCTTCGAGGCAAAGGTGTTGAACATCCAGCGGCCGAAGCGCTTCTCCGAGTACAGGTAGCGATTGTACACCCACAGGCGTAGCGGATGGCGCCATCTCACGCGGCTGCTGCCCATGATGGCGCCGTTGGGGGCATAGGCCAGTACGGCCTCCACCTCTTCGCGGGCGGTGGCGTAGGCCGCATCGTCCTGCTTGTGGCGGCGACGTAGCGAGTCCTTTGCCTCCTGCTCGCTCTGCCCGGCCTGTGCCTTCAGTGCCGAGCCGTCGCCCGTGAGCAGGCCCTCCACGGTGGTGTATGCGTCGGCCAGCGCCGTGATGACGCCTTCCTCGCCCGCCTGCTTGTCGGTCTGTGTGGCGCGAGGCTTGGCATCGTAGTCCAGCCGGGCGATGCCGGCATAGAGCGTCTCCTCCTCGGGCAGGTTGCTCGTGGTGTCGCAGGCTGCCATCAATGTCAGCGACAGCAGCATCGCCAGGTACTTATATATATGGTCAGTTCTTGACATTGCTTGGAGTGATGGTTGGGGGAAGAGGGGGTGTCGGAGTACTCGGATTACTCTGATTACTCGGAGTACTCGGGGGTGTCTGAGTGTTCTGATTGCTCGGAGTACTCTGATTACTCTGATTACTCTGATTACTCTGATTACTCTGATTGCTCGGAGTACTCGGTGGTGTCTGAGTGTTCTGATTGCTCTGATTACTCGGAGTACTCTGATTACTCGGAGTACTCGGGGGTGTCGGAGTGTTCTGAGTACTCTGAGTACTCCGAGTATTCTGATTATTCTGAGTATTCTGATTATTCTGCCCTCCCTGAATCCCCTGATTATTCTTCTTGAAGACAAACAGTTCGCCTAGGCGTTCCGACTTCTTTCGGAACACCACGCCGGCGCCCATCTCGGTGAGTTCGCCTTCGAGCAGCGATTCGTAGTTGTGGTCGTAATAGAGCTTTACGTATCGTGTGGCACTGTTGTCGAGGCGGTATTCTATCGAGACATTGTCGATGATGCTCTGGCCTGTGTTCTCGGCATCGCTGCCCGACGTGATCTTGCCCCCGATGATCACCGAGATGCGGTTTCCCCAGAAGCGCTTGGCAAAGGAGAAGCTGTAGTCGGTCTGTGCGCGTCCCGTCTGGCTGGTGTTGTTCTCGATGCCCACATTGACGTCGATGGTGCTCTGGGCCAGCCCCACGAGGTTGTTGATTTCGTTTTGCAGGTAGCTGTTCAGCGTGTTCGATGTGCTGAAGCCTCCTCCGCCTGTGAGGTCGCTCAGGTACATGCCTGTGGCCAGCATCGTCACGGCCACGCGCCCGCGGTCCTCGGCGCTCATGGCGGCCAGCTCGTTCTGCACCGTCATGTCCTCGGGGGCGCTTAGTGTGAACTCCAGTCCCATGTTCTCGAGTGTCTGGCTGATGGTCAGCCCCACGTCGAAGGCCACGCTGCGCGGCTGGTTGTTTTCCGTCACCGTGCTGCGCATGCGCTCGTTGGCCCGGATATGCAGGGCCGGGTTGAGCATGTCACCCTGGAACTCCACGTAGCTGCCGCTCTCGATGCGGAAGTGCTTGCTGCCCACGACAGGCAGCACGGTGTAGTTCATGTCGCCGCTCAGGATGGTGTAGCGCCCGCCCAGCAGCATGCCGTTGTCGTTGTCGTAGGTAAGTGTCAGGCGTCCGCCGCCCTCCAGGTTGATATAGTCGTTGCCGGTCTCGCTCAGCAGGCAGTGCACCTGTGCTGCTTGCTCGATGTCGATCGTCAGCTGCATGTCGATGTACTGGCGCTTCGTCTGGATTACCTCATGCTCTATCGTATCGGTGAAGTCCACGAAGGTCACCAGGTCGGCCAGGCGGTCTTCCACCGTGATGGGGCTGTCCTCCAGCACGTAGGTCAGGTCGGTGCTGCCCAGGACGGACAGCATGCCGCGCATCCGCAGGTTGTCCAGCGTGCCGCGAATCATGCCGCGCATGTTCACGTTGGCTTTGCCGTAGGCCAGCGAGTTGCGAGTCTTCGGAGCGTTGATGAGCTGATAGTTGTCGGCGCGCACGCCCACGTTGAGCCGGATGGCATCCAGGTCGCTGAAGTCCACCTCTCCGTCGAGCACCAGCGGGGCATTTCCGGCGGCGTATGCCTCGATGCGGTCCAGGTTGACATGGCTCTGCGTGATGCGCAGGGTGTCGTTCGGGAAGCGCAGGTTCAGGTTGTACGGCACGGAGTTGAGGGCCATCGAGTCGGTGGCCAGCATGCCGCTCAGCAGGGGATTGCGCGTGGGACCCTCCACCTCGAGGTTGCCTTCCACGTATCCCTTCATGGTGGCCATCCTGTCGGGGATGAAGCCGTTGGCCAGGCTCAGCGGCAGCCGCTTCAGCTCGGCCTGTCCGTTAATGTGGCCTTCGTCGTCCTTGCTCTGGTACATGCCGTTGAGTGCCATCACTTCGTTGCCGTTCTGGGTGACGATTCCGTCCACGTAGTGCGTGCCGTCGCCGTTGGGCAGATATACGGCGTTCAGGCCCACCTGGCCCAGGGGTGCGCCTTCGTACGTCATGCCCTGGACGGTCATGTCGGTGGAGATGGAGAGCGTGGTGCTGTCCGACTGCAGGTAGTGGAGGTCTCCGTGCAGGAATCCTCCGATGGAGGGCATGTAGGGGATTACCTGTGTCAGCTCGCCCAGGTTGAAGCGGTTGACGCTCAGCGAGAGGTCTTGCAGCGCATCGCCCTCGGTGCTGTAGAACTTCAGTCCCGTACCGTCGTCGGCCAGCAGGTCCACGAGGCCCTCGATGCGCATGTCGTTGGTCAGCGCCACGAAATTGTCCTCGTTCAGCTGGAAGCGGCGGTAGGCGATGATGGGGTTCAGCGGCGTAAAGTGCAGGCGGTAGCCGTTCTCCATGATGTCGGCCCGCAGTCCCAGGTCCACTCCCTTCTTTCCCTTGGCATCGTTGAAGAGCAGCGAGGCTTCGATGCCGCTGGGCGTGACGTCGGCCTTCAGCGTGCTCTCGAACGAGACCACTTTGTTCTTGGGCGAATTCCTCACGCGTGCCTCCATGTTCACGCCGCTGTCGTCCTGATATACATGCCATTGAATGGTGTCTATGAGGATGGCTCCCGTGTTGAGGGCATAGAGGTGTCCGAATCCGTTTACGCCTGCCACGGTGTCCGTCTTTAGGTCCATGTAGAGGCGGTCGATGGTGTAGCCGCGCGTCTGCAGCATGTTGGCCACGGGATTGTCGCTGCCCGCACGGACATGCAGGTTTACGTCGGGCAGCAGGGTGCGCAGGGTGTCCTGCCTCAGGTTGTAGGCTTCCCGCTCGGCATCCAGTTCGGTCATCAGCTCTGCGAAGCGTCGGTTCAGCTCGTCTATGCTGTGGGCGGCGCTCAGGCGGATGTCCAGGTCGCCCGTCTCTGCCTGCAGGTCTATGGTGTCGGGTGTCATGAGCAGCGTGGCCTGGAGGTCTTGCGGGTGGAAGGTGGTGTCGGGCAGCATGAGCTGCTGGGCCTGGATGCGGGCTGTGAGGCGGTGGGTGTCCTTCAGGTCGCTCTCTCCCTCGGCGTGGAGCACGAGAGCCAGGAGCAGCGAGTCGGGCGTGAAGCCCAGGGTGTGCATGTCCATCTGCCGCATGTCTATGTCGAGGCGGGCGTCCGAGAGTTGTCGCTCCATGCGTGCCTCGGCACAGGCATCCAGCCGTGCCAGGCGGTTCTCGCTGGTCAGCTGCATGTGTCCCTTGCCCTCTTCGACCACGGCATACAGCATGATGCTGTCCAGGTCCCATGCGGCGTAGCCCAGGTGGTCCACGTGGCTCTCTGCCTTCATGCGGGTGGTGGGGGAGAAGAGGTCGGTGCCTCGGCCGGAGAGGGTGGTCAGGGAGGAGAGCGTGTGCAGCGAGTCGTGGGGCAGGAAGTGGCCCAGGTTCAGCTCGTTGGTGCGCAGTCGGGCCTCGTAGCTCATGTTTTCGGCATCGAGGCGTCCTTTCAGGTGGGCTGTGCCGCGATGCTCGCCCAGCAGGGCATCCACGTCATAGACGCTGCCCCGCATCCGTGCCTCGGCCGAGAGTGTCATGGGGGGCAGGCGGAAGGCGTTGCTCCCGACGAGACGGTTCACGCACGTCAGGTCGGCACTCTTCAGGTCCATCGTGAGGTGGGCTGCCCGCTCCCTGAGCGAGTCGGCTAGATGGGCGGCCCATCCGCGGGCTTCCATGTGGATCACGCTGGGCATGGAGAGGCAGAGTGTGTCTGTCCACAGGCTGTCGATGTTCCCTTCGAGCCTGAGGCTGGCCTCCAATGGCTGGTCGGGGCAGACGCGTCGCAGCAGCGAGCTCGTGGCGCTGTCGGTGGTCAGGAGCAGGTCCTCGCGCCCGATGTGGGCCGTGGCCTCCAGGCTGGTCATGCCGCCGCGGCCGGGCGTGAAGGCCTCGAGGCTGGCTCGCCCGCTGGCTTCCAGATGGCTGTGGGGAGTGGCGATGGCCAGGCTGTCTATGGCGATGTCCGTGCCTGCCATCTCTATCGTGGTGGCCAGGTGGCGGATGCCGAGGCCGCAGCGCTCCGTCAGGCGGTCGCTCGTCAGGGTTCCGCGCAGCAGGTTCTCCGGCTGGCTGTACAGGAAGCGGGCCACGCTCAGACGGCTCTCGCCCAGCGCGATGTGGCCGAGGTCGAGGCCGCCCCTCTGTCGGGGAAGGTTCGTACGCTCGTAGAGGAGCGTGTCCGTGTGCAGGGAGAGGCTGTCGATGGCGTAGGTCTGCTCGCGCAGGTTCACGTCGGCCGTGTGTAGGGTGGCCTTGCGGATGGTGCCGTCGATGCAGAGCGAGTCGGCAGGCAGGGCTATCGCCACGCGGCTCTGCCGTATCTCCAGACGGTCTGCCACGATGCGCCACGGCGAAGGCTGGCTCTCCGTGGTGTCCTCCTCTTCGCTCGGCGTTATCGTGACTGCGATGTCGCAATCGTCTATTTCCGTGTTGTTTATCGTGATGTTGCTCTTGCGAAGGTTTAACTCGTCAGCCTTCAGCGCGAGTCGTTCTATGCGGCCCCGCACGTGGGTGGTCTCGATGAGGCTGTGGGTATCGACAAAGCCCCGGCACAACTCGATACCCTCTACGCCGATACGCCCCATCGGCAGGCGCATGAGGTCGAGGTCCACCACTGCACTCTCCACGCATACCAAGGTGTCGCGCGGCGGGTCCACCACGCAGAGACCCTCCAGTTCGATGTCGAGCGGGAAGCGGATGCGCAGGCCCTCGATGCCGATGTCGAAGCCCGTCTGGCGTTCTGCATAATCCGTGGCAAGGCCTATGGCCCAGCGCTGTACGGGCGGGACATACAGCAAGCCCATGACCGTCACCAGCAAGAGGAGCGGCGAGATAAGGAGGAGCAAAAGCCTGCGGCGTGTCTTGGTCATACGTATCCCATATCACAATTTGAATGCAAATATACGGCAAACGCCCGACATGGGCAAGAGAAAACAAGTTTTTCTCTTGCGCGTGAAGTTTTTTCGTGTGTAAGTTTTCTTTACACGGAGCCTTTCACAGATGCTCGTCGGGTTCGATATGTCTCAATACGGCGTGTCGCGGGAGTCGATGCAACACGCTCCTCCGGCCGATGCAACACGCTCCTCAGACCGACATAACGCGTGAGAATCGCGTAAAACGGAGCGGGGGAGAGGTCGGTGGAAAATATCGAAATTCTGGGGGTGCTGTGTTTCAGGCGGTTACGTTTCCTACTCTTCCTGAAACTGCCTCGTGGGGGCTGAAAAACGGCTATTTTCCGCCTTTTTCGATGCCCCGTTTTTTGGACGGAAATCGGGCGTGTCTTCCGATATTAGGACAGGGCGGCCTGCGTGATTTCCTGCCAGAGACGTTCGTCGGGCACGGGGGCAACGATGTCGATGGTCTTGTGCGAGACGGGGTGCTCCAGCACGAGACGCCGCGCGTGGAGCGAGATGCTGCCGTCGGGGTTGGAACGTGGCGCACCGTATTTCAGGTCGCCTCGGATGGGGCAGCCCACCTTGGCCAGCTGGCATCGTATCTGGTGGTGACGGCCCGTGTGCAGCGTGACTTCCACCAGGAAGTAGCGTTCGCTGGCCGCCAGCAGGCGATAGTCGAGCACGGCCCGCTTGCTGCCCGGCACCTCATGGTCGTGGGCACGGGCTGTGTTCTTGGCTTCGTTGCGCGTGAGCCAGTGGGTCAGGGTGCCGCTCTCGGCGGGCGGGCGCTGGGTGACGATGGCCCAGTAGGTCTTCCTGACCTGTGTGTGCGAGGCAAACAGGGCGTTCAGCCGCGACAGCGCCTTGCTGGTCCGGGCAAAGAGGACACAGCCGCTCACCGGGCGGTCCAGCCTGTGGACCACGCCCAGGAACACCTCTCCGGGCTTGGCATAGGCTTCCTTGATATAATCCTTTACCATCTCGGAGAGCGGTCGGTCGCCCGTCTTGTCGCCTTGGACTATCTCGCCCGCCGCCTTGTTCACCACGATGATGTGGTTGTCCTCATAGAGTACCTGCATGGATATGACATGTCGTGGGAGTCAAAAAGCAGGGTCTAATATCCCAGTCCCGGACTTTAAACCCTGCACGATTAACTTAAAACCACAATTTTTTGATTCTTAACGATAATCCCTAATCCATAATTATGAACTATGCGCTCGGCTCTGCCGCTTCGCCTTTGGTTCGAAGTAATCGGCTCCGCCGCTTCGCTTGTCGAAGAACTATGAACTATGAACTATCTTACATGTTCATGCCGCCGTCCACCTGGATCACCTGTCCGCTCACGTAGCTGGACATGTCGCTGGCCAGGAAGGTAGCCACGTTGGCGATGTCCTCCACCTGTCCGCCGCGGCGCAGGGGAATCTTCTTCTTCCACTCCTCGCGCACCGAGTCGGGCAGGGCAGCCGTCATGGCCGTCTCGATGAAGCCCGGGGCGATGGCATTGGCGCGGATACCCTTGGGACCCATCTCCTGGGCCACGCTCTTGGCCAGTGCGATCAGACCGGCCTTCGAAGCGGCATAGTTGGACTGGCCGGCATTGCCATGAACGCCCACCACCGAGGCCATATTGATAATCGAGCCGCCACGCTGGCGCATCATCACGGGCACGCAGGCATGGATGAAGTTGAATGCCGACTTCAGGTTCACGGCTATCACGGCGTCCCACTGCTGCTCGGTCATGCGCAGCATCAGGCCGTCCTTCGTAATGCCGGCGTTGTTCACCAGGATATCGATGCTCCCGAACTCCTCCTTCACCTGGGCCACCACGGCCTCGGTCTGTGCAAAGTCGGCTGCATTCGAGGCATATCCCTTCACCTTTACGCCTAGGGCAGCTATCTCGGCTTCCGTGGCCTGGCCGTTCTCGTCGATAACCAGGTCGGTGAATGCTATGTTGGCGCCCTCTGAGGCGAACTTCAGTGCAATGGCTTTTCCGATTCCTCTTGCCGCTCCGGTGATGAGGGCGGTCTTTCCTTGTAATAATCTCATGTCGTTCTGTGTTATTTGACTTTTCGTCGTGTGAATGTTCGTTTATTGATATACGTTGAGCCGGCGCTCGGGGCGTGCCAGCATCTTGTGCAGCATCTTGCGCACGATGGCGCGGCTCACCTCGTTGGGCAGGCCGCGGCCCAGACGTCCGTAGATGTAGGGAATCTCCAGCCCCTTCAGGCTGAAGTGCAGGATATCTACGAAGAGGGGAATGTTGTCCACCTCGAAGGCACCGCTGCGCACGCCTTCAGCCACGATGCCGGCAAAGAGGCGGCGCTCGTTCTCGTCAAACTGCTTACGCACGCGCTCTACCTTAATTATATTGCGGAAGAACTCGGCACGCAGGTTGCCGTTGCGCTGCACGGCTTCCTTCACCTTGCTCAGATGGGCGTAGATGGTCTCGATGAGCTTCTCCTCGGGATCCATGTCACGGTGTGCTACGGCATTCAGACACTCCGAGAGACGAACTAGCTCGCTCTCGATGACGGCCACGTAGATGTCCTCCTTGCTCTTGAAATACGTGTAGAGCGTGCGACGACCCTTCCCCGAGGCCATCGCGATGTCGTTCATCGTGGTGTTCTCGATGCCTTTCTTGGCAAAGATCTGCCTTGCCACATCGACCAGCTTATTTCGAGTCTTTACTACTGCCATAGCGAATGCAAATTTACCACAACTTGCGTAAACTTGCAAGAAAATACAGGAAAATATTGCACAAAACGCGCAATTTGTGCAAAAACGTTCCCCCATACCACTCCTTGCCGCCATTTATTCGCCAAAACATTTGGCCATATCAAATAATCTCCGTACCTTTGCACCCGAAAACGATACATCGCGGGGTGGAGCAGTTGGTAGCTCGCCAGGCTCATAACCTGGAGGTCGCATGTTCGAGTCCTGCCCCCGCAACTAAAGCCTGGTTTCTCCAGGCTTTTTTCGTCGGCAGTCCTCTTCACATGCTCCCCGGTCGCAGTTCTTCGCACTAAAGGCGAAGCGGCAAGCCGATTACTTGGACAAGCCAAGCGGCAGAGCCGAGCGCGAGTCCTGCCCCCGCAACCAAAGCCTGGTTTCCCCCAGGCTTTTTTCGTTGGCAGTCCTCTTCACATGCTCCCAGGTCGCAGTTCTTCGCACTAAAGGCGAAGCGGCATGGCCGATTACTTCGACGAGCGAAGCGGCGGAGCCGAGCGCGAGTCCTGCCCCCGCGATGACTAAGGGAGGTGGCTCAGCAATGAGGGGACAGACAGGGATTTCTCAAGGAGATGGCAAGTACTTCGCAAGGAGATGGCAAGTACTTCGCAAGGAGATGGCAAGGAGATGGCAAGTACTTCGCAAGGAGATGGCAAGTACTTCGCAAGGAGATGGCAAGGAGATGGCAAGCTCAAGCAAGCTGTTCGGGCTTGCCTGAGCTTGCTTAGGGCTTGCCTAAGACGTGAGAAGTCGTTTTCTATAGCCTACCAATAGGCTGCGGTTGTTCAGCAGAAAGAAGCCCTTCTCGGAGCATGATTCCATGAAGAAATATGTAGGTTGTAGGCCAATGAGCCACAACCTGGGCAAAAAATCCATGAAAAACTCCATGCTCAATGCAATTTTTTAGTATCTTAGCGGCCAAAGAATAAAAAACAGATACCTTATGAGTAAAGTTCATCCTTTCTCGCAGTTCAAGTTCGATGTCTGGCTCATCGAGCAACTGAAGGGCACTCCCTTGCCCGGTTTGACCCTCGATGAACTACGTCGCAGATGGCTGAATGTGCCCGGACATATAGGCAATCTGTCCCGTGATATGCTCTCGACCCACCGTAAGAGCATCCAGGAATTCCTCGGAGTAGTGATACAGGCACCGGACAGGATGCACTATCGCATCATGAACCCCGAAGCCCTGGCACTTGATTCGCTTGCCAACGATCTGCTGAAGAGCATTCAGAACTTTATCTTCCTTCAGGAATACAGGTCGCTGGGCAACCTCATCCAGCCTGAACAGATAGGTACTGGCGCATGCTATCTTTCGCGGATAGGGCAGGCGTTGAGGGATCGTCGGAAACTCGACGTCACGTATCAGAAATTCTCCGCCCCGACGTCCTACGATGCCATCTTTCATCCTTATTGCCTGAAGGCAGACAGAGGACGCTGGTATCTCTTTGCCCATAAAGAGAAGACGGATCATAAAGAATACATCCAATGTTTCTCCCTGGACCGGATGAAACGCCTTGAGGTGACATCGGAAATCTTCGTCCCCAATCCGGAAATAGACCTTGATGAGTATTTCCGCGACTGCTTTGGCGTCTGGCACGATTATGAGACGTATCCCGTCCGCGATATTACCATCAGCTGCACAGAGACGGTAGCCCACTATCTGCGTACCCTTCCCCTCCACCACAGCCAGCGTGAAGATCCGTACAGAGAAGGTCCCGAAGGCCGCTATATCTTCCATTATCATCTCTCCCCATCCCCCGACTTCATAGGAGAACTTCTCAGATGGGGCGGTGAAATAAAGGTAATAGAAGGAATAGGGGAAATAAACAGGCTTAGGCAAGCATGTTATCAGAAGCAATCAGGCAAAGGCCAACTTTCACTCGAGTGAAATTGACACGCCACTCAAACGATAGTATGTTCATAGTCCA
>CADAJS010000001.1 GCA_902788315.1 uncultured Bacteroidales bacterium | reverse complement strand
AGACTTATTCCAATGATGTCAAAGAGCAACTTGGTCCCCTTATTCCGGGGTTGTTTGATTAATATTTAACTCGTCCCAATTTTAACGGGACACTAATGTGTTCAAATGACAAAGGCAAAGGATATCATAGAGTGTATGGAGACGATGCGCGACGAGGTGCAGCGCCGCAATCTGATGCGCTTCTTCAAGACGGCTCCCGGAGAATATGGTTACGGGGATGACTTCCTGGGACTGAAGGTGCCTCAGACGCGCGAGGTGGTCAGGACCGTGGAGCCTGATTTCCCGCTGAGCGAGGTGCCCCAGCTGCTGCAGAACCGCTGGCACGAGGTTCGCCTCAGCGGTTTGCTGATTCTTGTGGCGCAGTTTGAGCGGCAGGCCAAGAAGCGGCTGGTCCATGATGCCGAGGCCCTCCGACAGCGCGATGACATCATAAAACTTTACCTTCAGTATGCCCGGCAGGCCAACAACTGGGACCTTGTCGACCTCTCTGCCCCCAAGCTCCTGGGTGGCTGGCTCCTGCTGCCCACAGCGCTGGGCGACAAACGGGAAGTCCTCGACCGCCTGGCTGCCAGCGACTGCCTGTGGGAGCAGCGCATGAGCATCGTCTGCACGTGGAAGACCACTCGGGCGGGCGATCCATCGTGGTGCCTACGCTATGCCGAGATTCATCTGCACCATCCCCACGACCTGATGCACAAAGCCGTGGGCTGGATGCTGCGCGAGATGGGCAACCGAGTGTCAATGGATATCCTGCGCGACTTTCTCCGTCAGCAAGCCGCAGTGATGCCTCGCACCACGTTACGCTATGCCATCGAAAAAATGCCGGAGGTCGAACGTCGCATGTGGATGAAGCGTTAAATTGTAATATGCATTCGCCATGGACTCTTCAACCAACCTTGCTTCAACCGGTCTCCCCACTCAGAAGAAAGACATCATGGATGTGAAGGATGTCTTCGAGTTGCGGAGTCAGGGCCGCTTAGAGGAAGCCTATGTCGCCATCCGCCGGATCTATGCGAATGACAAGGGCCCCCGCGCCTCGCTGGCCATGTTCTGGACGGCCCGTGACATCCTCCTGAAGAGACTGGCCGAGGGGAAGACCGACGAGGCGAAGAGAATTCTGGCTGCTCTCGAGCGTATGATGCCCAATGTGCCCGATAAGGAGGGGCGAGCAGGCAGGGCTCTCGCGAATTGCCGGGACCGGATGGCCGTGGGCGGGAATAACGAGAGACAACGGGCGGAGGGCCCGGAACATCTGCATACCGGAGCATGGGGCGAGGGACTGGCTGCCGCCTACCTGCGGGAGAAGGGTTACATCATCCTGGAGCGTGACTGGCATTCCGGTCATCGTGATATTGACATCATCGCTGCTCAGGACGAGACCATCGTTTTCGTAGAGGTGAAGACTCGTAGCAGCCGTGACTTTGCCGACCCTCTGCTCGCTGTGAACCTCCAGAAGCAGCGCAACCTGCAGCTTGCTATCAATCACTTTCTGAAATCCAAGCATATCTCCATGGCGTATCGGTTCGATGTCATCACCATCGTCGGTACGCCTGGCTGCAGTAATCCGGAGGTAGAGCACATTGAGGACTTCCGGTTGCCTCCGCCTTTATATGGAGGCGGTCGTCGGTGGCGTTGAAGGTACTTAATATATATAAGGTATGGAGCAGATAGAGAGAATCAGGCAGATGGAGCAGAACCTGAATCGTGCCCTGCAAGTTGTGCAGCAACTCACGGCAGCACTCGATGAGTTTGACGCGGCGCAGGATGCCATCCGTCAGCTGACCCGCTATTATGGGAGTGACGAATGGAGAAGGGATCTTGCCGCTGATGAGGCTGGCCTGCTACCCCGAGACCTGAAGCGCGGTGTGCTCTCAGAAGACGGCATCTGGAATCTCCTGTCGGACCTGAAGGACTTGCAGACCCGAATACTCGGGTTGCTCTGTGAGGAGTAGAATGGCTCGGGGGGAGGACATCAGATTCTGCTTTGGAGAAATTCGGCCCGAACATCCCCCCCCCCCTCTCGGCAGGAGTAATACGGAAAAGCGACGCATCCCGCTTGGGTGCGCCGCTTGATAAATGTTCGGGAAACTTGGATGGGGGGCTTACTCCCACTCAATCGTACCCGTAGGCTTTGGCGTCAGGTCATAGAGAACGCGGTTTACTCCGGGCACCTCGGTAATGATCCGCTTCGTAATATGATGGAGCAGCTCGTAGGGAATCTCCTCAATCGTGGCTGTCATAGCGTCGCGAGTGTTCACGGCACGGATAATCACAGGCCAATCCCAACTGCGCTTGTTGTCTTTTACGCCAGTGGACTTGTAATCCGGAACGATGGTAAAGTACTGCCAAACCTTTCCTTCCAGTCCGTTCTTGGCAAACTCCTCGCGCAGAATGGCATCGCTCTCGCGCAGGGCTTCGAGACGATCGCGTGTGATGGCACCAGTGCAGCGCACGCCCAGGCCAGGACCGGGGAAGGGCTGGCGGAATACCATGTTGTCAGGAAGACCAAGTGCCTTGCCCACCATGCGCACCTCATCTTTATACAGTAGCTTGATGGGCTCCACCAGCTCGAACTTCATGTCTTCGGGCAGTCCGCCTACATTATGATGTGACTTGACTGGGCCCGACTCGACAATGTCGGGATAGATGGTTCCCTGAGCCAGGAAGCTGATGCCCTCTAATTTGCGTGCCTCTTCTTCAAATACGCGGATGAATTCGGCACCGATAATCTTGCGCTTCTGCTCGGGGTCGGCCACGCCGGCCACCTTCTCCAGGAAACGGTCGGTGGCATCGACATACACCAAGTTGGCGTCCAGCTCATCGCGAAACACGCGAACCACCTGCTCGGGTTCTCCCTTGCGCAGCAATCCGTGATTTACGTGAACCGATACCAACTGCTTGCCCACAGCCTTAATGAGCAGGGCAGCCACTACCGATGAATCGACACCGCCCGAGAGTGCCAGCAATACTTTCTTGTCGCCAATTTGGGCTCTCAGCTCTGTAATCTGTTCGTCTATGAATTTCTGTGCCAAAGCTGGGGTGGTGATTCGCTCCATGTCGGCCGGTCTCACATTACCTGTTGTCATAATTGTTCTGTATTAGTAGGTGAATAATTTCTGATTAAATAAGAGGAACATCCCGCACGGGATGTTCCTCTTGTAAATGCCTGCTTATTCCTGGCTCCAGTCTTCCTGCGTCTTGCGGACGTAGGTCTTGTAGCGCAGCTGGGCCATCTTCTGTGCCTCGGCGAAGAGCTCCTCGGCCTCGTTGGGATAGGCCTTCTTCACGCTGAGGTAGCGAACCTCGCCCATGAGGAAGTCGTGGAAGTTCTCCCAGTTGGGCTCCTTGGAGTCGAGGGTGAAGGGATTCTTGCCTTCCTCGGCCAGAGCGGGATTGTAGCGCCACAGGTGCCAGTAGCCGCACTCGACGGCCTTCTTCTCCTCGGCCTGGCTCTTACCCATGCCGCCCTTGGCCTTCAGACCATGGTTGATACAGGGAGCGTAGGCGATGACGATGGAAGGTCCGTGCCAAGCCTCAGCCTCGCGGATGGCCTTCAGGGTCTGAGCGTGGTCGGCACCCATAGCAATCTGAGCGACGTAAACGTAGCCGTAGGTGGTGGCAATCATGCCAAGGTCCTTCTTGCGGATGCGCTTACCCTGAGCTGCAAACTGTGCGATGGCGCCGAGAGGCGTTGCCTTGGAGGCCTGTCCGCCAGTGTTAGAGTAAACCTCAGTATCGAGCACAAGGATATTTACATCTTCGCCAGAAGCGATGACGTGGTCGAGACCACCGTAGCCGATATCGTAAGACGCACCGTCGCCTCCGATTATCCACTGGCTGCGTTTTGCCAGATGAGCCTTGCCCTCCAGCAGCTCGCTCTCCAGGGCACAGCCGCGGCACGGACAGATCGGGTTGCCTGCAGCCTTGGCTTCCTTGGCCTCCTGTAACTTCTTTGCAGCCACCTCGGCGCCGTATATCTCGATGCCTTTGCCCTGCCAGAACTCAATGGCTCCGTCAATAGGCAGTATAGCCTTCTCAAGTGCTGCCACGAATTCGTCGGTAGCCTGTCGGTTGGCGGTGGAGTCATCGTAGGTGTCGAGCCACTTCTGAGTGGCCTCGCGCATCCAGTCGAAGGCGGTCGTCTTAACCAGCTCTTCTGCCTTCTCACGCAATATGCCACGCATTTTCTTGTGGCCCAGTTGCATACCCAGACCAAACTCGCAGAAGTCCTCGAACAGAGAGTTGTTGAAGCACGGACCCTGACCCTTCTCGTTCTTGGTGTAAGGCGTAGAGGGGATGGAAGCAGAGTAGATACTGGAGCAACCGGTAGCGTTGGCAATCATCTGATGATCGCCGAAGAGCTGTGAAATGAGTTTCACGTATGGAGTCTCACCGCAGCCAGAGCAAGCGCCCGAGAACTCGAAGAGCGGCTGTGCGAACTGAGAGTTCTTCACGTTCGAGCGGATGTCAACCAAATTCTGCTTTGAGGGAACCTTAACCAGCTTGTCCCAGTCTGCAGCCATCTTCTTCATGTCGGCGGCATCGGGATTGAACGGAACCATGGTGAGGGCCTTGCCCAGCTTCGGGTTGCCCGGGCAGATGTCGGCACAGTTGCCACATCCCAGACAGTCGAGGACGCTGGGTTCGATGATGAAGTGCATGCCCTTCATGGCGGCGGGAGCCTTCATGTCGATTGTGTCGAGCTCGAAGTCTTTCAGTTCGTCATCGGTAAGCACGAACGGACGGATGGCAGCGTGAGGACAGATGTAGGCACACTGGTTGCACTGGATACAGTTGTCCTTGTTCCACATGGGAACGAAGGCCTCCACACCGCGTTTTTCATAGGCTGCGGTGCCAACCTCCCATGAACCGTCCTGAGTGCCGAACTTCGTGAATGCGCTGACGGGCAGCAGGTCGCCGGCCTGGGCGTTGATGGGGCGAACCAGTTCCTTGACGAATGCGGGAGCATTGTCAGCCTTGGGCTCGTCATCGGGCAGATTGGCCCACTCGGCCTTCACCTCAAACTTCTTGTACTCGCCACCGCGGTCGATGGCAGCATAGTTCTTGTCGACTACGTCCTGACCCTTGGCGCCGTAGGACTTCAGGGCTGCAGCCTTCATCTTCTCGACAGCCAGCTCTACGGGAATCACCTCGGTGATGCGGAAGAAGGCCGACTGCAGGATGGTGTTGGTGCGGTTGCCCAGTCCGATTTCCTGTGCAATCTTGGTGGCGTTGATGGTATAGACTGTGATGTTGTTCTGAGCAAAATACTTCTTCACCTTGTTGGGCATGAATTTCTCCAGCTCGGCATCGTCGAAGATGGTGTTCAGCAGGAATGTGCCGTTCTTCTGCAGACCGCGGGTCACGTCGTACATGTGGAGGTAAGCCTGCACGTGGCAAGCCACGAAGTTGGGCGTGGTCACCAGATAGGTAGAGCGGATGGGCGTATCGCCGAAACGCAGGTGCGAGCAGGTGAAGCCACCCGACTTCTTGGAGTCGTAGGAGAAGTAAGCCTGGCAGTACTTGTCGGTATTGTCACCAATGATCTTCACAGAGTTCTTGTTGGCACCCACGGTACCATCGGCACCCAGACCGTAGAACTTTGCCTGGAACATACCCTTGCCACCGAGGGCAATCTCCTCAACTTCGGGCAGCGAAGTGAAGGTGACGTCGTCAACGATACCCACGGTGAAGTGGTTCTTCGGCTCGGGCATAGCGAGGTTGTTGAACACCGAGATAATCTGAGCGGGAGTGGTGTCGTGACTGCCGAGACCGTAGCGGCCACCCACGATGACGGGACGATTCTCTACGTCATAGAAGGCGTCCTTCACGTCGAGGTACAGAGGCTCGCCGTTGGCACCGGGCTCCTTCGTGCGGTCGAGGACGGCAATCTTCTTGACAGTCTTAGGCACAGCAGCCAGCAGGTGCTTCACTGAGAACGGACGATAGAGGTGAACAGAGATCATACCCACCTTCTGGCCATTCTGGTTCAGATAGTCGATGGCCTCGCGGGCTGCATCGGTAGCAGAACCCATCAGGATAATCATGCGGTCGGCATCCTCGGCTCCATAGTATGAGAAGAGGTGATACTCACGACCGGTAATCTTGGACAGCTGGCCCAGGTACTTTTCTACAACCTCGGGCACTGCATCGTAGTAGGGGTTGCAGGCCTCGCGGTGGGTGAAGAATGTCTCGGGGTTCTCGGCAGTACCACGGGTGATGGGACGCTCTGGCGACATAGCACGGTCGCGGAAGCGCTTGATGTACTCTTCCTTCACCAGCGGGCGAATATCCTCCTGGTCGAGCATCTCAATCTTGTGATACTCATGAGAGGTGCGGAAACCGTCGAAGAAGTTTACGAACGGAACGCAGGTCTCGAGCGATGCAAGGTGGGCAGCAGCGGTCATGTCCATAACTTCCTGTACACTGCCCTCGCACAGCATGGCGAATCCAGTCTGGCGGCAAGCCATCACGTCCTGGTGGTCGCCAAAGATGCACAGCGCGTGGGAAGCCAGAGTTCGGGCGGAAACGTCGAACACACAGGGGATCAGCTCACCGGCAATCTTGTACATATTGGGAATCATGAGCAGCAACCCCTGAGAAGCGGTGAAGGTGGTGGTCAGCGCACCTGCCTGCAGCGCACCGTGAACGGCACCGGCCGCACCGGCCTCCGACTGCATCTCCTGCACACTTACGGTCTGTCCCCACAGGTTCTTCCTGCCGCGGGCAGCCCACTCGTCAACGTGCTCAGCCATAGGCGAGCTCGGGGTGATGGGGTAGATAGCTGCTACCTCGCTGAACATATATGAAATATGTGCAGCGGCTTCGTTTCCATCACATGTAGTAAACTTTTTTGTTTTAGCCATAACAATCTTTGTTAGTAGAATTATTGTCCTTTATTGTTTCTCCCGTCGTCCTGTCGTTGGATGGGGGCGGGGCTGTGTTTCGTTCCTTTATACCTTATTATATATACGGCTCAATATAGGAAGCCGTACATCCACAATGGCACCTCCTGTCCCTCGCCTTCGGTGATGTCCGACAGGGCATATATGATGTCTGTGTTCTTGCGGCGTGGCGACTCGAGGCAGATGCGGAAGCGCTGTGTCTTGTCGATGATGAAGCTGCTGCTGCGATCGCCCATGCATATCTCATGGCGTCCCCACAGCGCATTCTGGAAGAATGTCTCCATCATCACCTGCTTGTCCACCTGGTCGGGCATCATGGCATACATCAGATTGGTATTGTGCATGAGCAGTTCCGATGGCTTCTTGGGGAATTCCTCGTTCTGCCGGTACACCATGTTGATCAGGCGTGCATCGCTCAGGTATTTGATATAGTTCATCACGGTGGCGCGTGAGGTTTGTGTTTCGGAGGCCAGTTGGGTGACGTTAGGTGCGCCGGTGCCTGCCGATGCCACGAGATAGAGTAGTTTCTTGATGCGATTGAGATATTTCAGCTCAATCTGCTTGATGAGCAGGATGTCCACCTCGATCATCATGTTCATTACCTTCAGGAGATTCTCCGAGAAGTTACTCTTCTCCAGGAAGAAGGGATAGTAACCATGGTGGAGATAGGCGGGGAAGTAGTCCAGGGGGTTTACCTGTGCCAAAATTTCCCGCGAGATACGTTCGTGGCGGTTCTGTATTTCGCGCAGTCCGTATGTGCGCAGGTTCAGGTGGGCCTTGATGTTCAGAAACTCGCGGAACGAGAATCCCCGCAGATTATAGCTTGCCACGATGCCGTTTAGCTCTGGGTTTTCCTCTTTCAGGCGCATCACGCTACTGCCCGTGAACACTACTCGCAGTCGCGGGCAGCGGTCGTGGATGGAGCGCAACTCGTGGCTCCAGTCTGGGTCCTTGAACACCTGGTCGATGAGCAACACCTGGCCTCCTGCCCGCTGAAACTCACAGGCGAACTCGAACAACGTCTTTCCCTGAAAGTAGAAGTTGTTCATGTTGATGTACAAGCACCTGCGGTCTTTGGAGCCGAAATTCTCGCGGGCATATTGAAGCAGGAATGCTGTTTTGCCCACACCGCGGCTCCCTTTGATGCCGATGAGACGTGCTTTCCAGTCAATCTCATCCATCAGAGCACGCCGCAACATGGGTTGCATGTGTTCGATTAGATATTGATGTGTCCGAAAGAATGATTCCAACATACTAAACTATGTTCTTTTGCGATGCAAAGGTAGTAATAATATTGCGAAATTGCAAAGTCCACATAGCAAAAAGTGATATTTAGCGGTGTTTTTTTTCGTCTTTTTTCGTTTCTGCCTGAATGGGTTCGTGTAATGTGCCGTCGGTTGCTGTGGCAAGGGGTGGGTATGTGTCGTGTTTGCAGAAGGTGTTTGAGATGTATTGAATGACCATGCCTGCCTCATGTCTCGATGCTGTGTGTTCCGTCGGCGGGAGGAGAGTGTTCCGTCGGCGGGAGGAGAGTGCTCCGTCGGCGGGAGGAGAGTGCTCCGTCGGCGGGAGGGGTGTTACGCCTATGGAATGTGGATGGCGAGGTGTGGATGGCTGGACTGATGCATGTCCGTTTTTTTACTGCTTGTTTCCAGGGAATAGGTCGATATGTTTCATCTGCGTCATGATGGCTGTCTGGCGGCGGAGCATGTAGGGCGAGGGGTGCTCGCTGTCATAGCGTAGGGGAGCGGGCAGTGTGGCAGCAATCAAGGCACAGTTGGCCCGCGTGAGCTCGCTGGCGGGCCGGTGGAAGTTTACCTGTGCCACGGCCTCGGTACCATAGATGCCGTCGCCCATCTCGATAGAGTTCAGATACACCTCCATGATGCGTCGCTTGCCCCAGACAACCTCTATCAGAGCGGTGAAATATGCCTCCAGTCCCTTGCGCAACCAACTTTGTCGAGGCCATAGAAAGACGTTCTTGGCCGTCTGCTGACTGATGGTGCTGCCTCCGCGCTTGCGTTTGCCCGTCTGCCGTTCTCGGATGGCGTTTCCGATCTCTACGAAGTCGAATCCGTGGTGGGAGAAGAAACGTTGGTCCTCACTGGCCATTACGGCTACGGGCATGTACATGGACATCGAGTCGAGGGGTACCCAGCGGTGGCGCAGGCGTATCTTCTCGCCGCGTCCCATCTGCTGGGCGCAGCGGATAATCATCAACGGGGTGACATAGACGGGACACCAGCGCAGGATAATAACAGAAAGGATTGTGCTCCCGAAAAACAGGAGCACAATCCATCTGACAATCTTTTGTATTCGCTTGAGAAACTGCAAGGCTGTCTTACTTCAGCGTGCCGGCGTTGGCGGCAGCAATCATGGCGTCGCTGGCATAGAGATATACCTCCACGCGGCGGCTGGCATTGCGGTCTTCCTTGCCGTTGGCATCAAAGATAAGGTACTGGGGATCCTCGCCATATCCGTCGGTGCTCTTGATCTGGGCGTTCGATACGCCACAGGTGCCCGTCAGATAGTTCTTCACGGCACTGGCACGGCCCTGGCTCAGGGTCAGGTTGGTGGCGTCGGAACCGTCGCTGCTGGCGAAACCACAGATGGCTACGTCACAATCGGTATATACGTTCAGCACGTTGTCGGCAAACTGCTTGAGGGAGCTCTGTGCCTTGGGCGTCAGCGTAGCCTTGCCCACTGCGAAGAGGATGCCGTTGTCGAAGGTCACCTTCACGGCGTCCAGTCCCTTTCCGTCCTTGATGCTCTCTGCCTCGGCGTTAGCCACTGCGGCAGCGGCAGCCTTAGCCTTGTCCATCTTGCGGCCGATGAGTGTACCAGCCGTTGCACCAGCCACCGTACCGGCAGCAGCACCGATGATGGCACCCTTCTTCGTGTTGCCCGTCAATTTGCCCACCAGCGCACCGATACCTGCACCGGCAGCACCGCCGGCTGTCGTGCCAATGATGGCGCCCTTACCTGTGTTGTTCAAGCTTCCGCATCCCGAAAGCACCATTGCGGCGGCCATTACGGCGGCCATGATTTTCATTGATTTCATACTCATTTGTTTTAATGGTTATTACTTTTTCTTTCACTTTTCGTGATGCAAAGATACAACTTTTTCGCGATACGCATCTGCATTCCACGTTTTTTTAGTAATTTTGCATCGTTTTAACATATCGGATGCCGTTCGGCACTGATTACGGAAGTATTTTCATATGTAATAAATAGTATAATATAATATGGCAAAAGAACTGGATTTTCTGACAAAGAGAAGTGAGGATTACAGTCGTTGGTACAACGAACTGGTGGTCAAGGCCGACCTGGCCGAGCAGGCCGACGTGCGTGGCTGTATGGTAATCAAACCCTATGGCTATGCCATCTGGGAGAAGATGCAGCGCATCCTGGACGACAAGTTTAAGGAGACGGGCGTGCAGAACGCTTACTTCCCCCTGCTCATCCCGAAAAGTTTCCTGTCCCGCGAGGCAGAGCATGTGGAGGGCTTCGCCAAGGAGTGTGCCGTGGTGACGCATTACCGCTTGAAGACCAACGAGACGCATGACGGCGTCGTTGTGGATCCCGCGGCACGCCTTGAGGAAGAACTTATCATCCGCCCCACCAGCGAGACCATCATCTGGAATACATTTAAGAACTGGATTCACTCCTATCGTGACCTGCCCCTGCTCGTCAATCAGTGGTGCAATGTGATGCGCTGGGAGATGCGCACCCGCCTGTTCCTGCGCACCAGCGAGTTCCTCTGGCAGGAGGGACATACGGCACATGCCACCCGCGAGGAGGCTGAGGAGCGTGCCAAGATGATGCTCCGTGTGTATGCCGACTTTGCCGAGAACTATATGGCTGTCCCTGTGGTGCAGGGCGTAAAGAGCGAGACCGAGCGCTTCGCCGGTGCACTGGACACCTATACCATCGAGGCCATGATGCAGGATGGCAAGGCGCTGCAGAGCGGTACGAGCCATTTCTTGGGACAGAACTTCGGCAAGGCCTTCGAGGTGCAGTTCCTCAACAAGGAGAATCAGCCCGAGTATGCCTGGGCTACCAGCTGGGGCGTGAGCACCCGACTGATGGGTGCGCTCATCATGACGCATTCGGACGACAACGGACTCGTCCTTCCGCCTGCGCTGGCTCCTACACAGGTGGTTATCATCCCCATCTACAAGAACGACGAGCAACTGCAGAAGGTCAATGACGCAGTGGCTCCCGTGGTGGCACGGCTCAAGGAACTGGGCATTAGTGTGAAGTATGACAATGCCGACAACAAGCGGCCTGGATTCAAGTTTGCCGACTATGAGTTGAAGGGCGTGCCCGTGCGTCTTGTGCTTGGTGCACGTGACCTGGAGAACGGCACTGTCGAGGTGATGCGTCGCGACACGCTGGAGAAGGAGACACTCCCCTTCGAAGGCATTGCCGACCGTGTGAAGGACCTCCTCGCTGACATCCAGCAGAACATCTTCCAGAAGGCCAAGACCTTCCGCGATGCCCATATCTACGAGTGCGAGGATTACGAGGAGTTCAAGTGTCGTGTCAAGGACGGAGGCTTCTTCCTCTGCCACTGGGACGGCACTCCCGAGACCGAAGCTCGTATCAAGGAGGAGACACAGGCCACCATCCGCTGCGTCCCCTTCGCCTTCGAGCAGACGCCTGGTACCGACATGGTTACCGGCAAGCCAGCCGTGGCTCGCGTGCTCATCGCACGCAGCTATTGATGCATCTTTGTTTCGATACCGATATTAATCGATACTTTCCCTTGCGGAGAGGCTTGCTGGTCCTTGTGCTATGCAGCCTCTCCGCTTGTATTATATCGAGGACGCTTTTGCAGTTGCCCGACCCGTAGGCGACGCGTGAGACTCGTGCCCTGTACTTCCAGCTATGGTCATTGCAGCAGCTGGGCACGATGTTCGGCCATCACGGCGAATTATCTGCGGCACGCGGGCGTCCATCCATCCATTACTTCATCTATGTCATCTCGCCACAGTGACATGGAAGCGATGCAGCTGAGCGTTCTCACCTTCTGGTGGCCGGGGATAAGTATTTGGGTGTCATGGGGTAAGTCTGTCACGCGAGGAGAGAGTGGCGAGATAAAAAAGGAGGTAGAATGATTTGGCGTTTTTTGATACGAACGTTATTGTCTATTGACCTCAGTGCCGCTTGACACGGTGTTTGCGTGAGCCATGGCGTGTCTTCCTTGTGCTTTTCTGTTCAATGGTGCTTGCCTGCCCCGTCTTTTCCTTGTATTCAGCCTGTGCCCGGCGCATCTGCTCGCGGAACTCGGGACTTCCCTGCAAGGCGCAGTAGCCGATGCTGGCAGCCACACGGCTGGCATCGACGTCGCTTTGCCAGTGGGCACCCACGATGACGCGGCTCTCGCCGTACATCCAGCCGCGGGCAAAGAGCGTGTCGGCATGCTCGGGCGCTATCTCGGCCATGAGGAGGGCACACATCCATCCCCGCATGGTGTGGCCCGAGGGGTAGCTGCCCTCGCCGCGCAGCTCATTCTCTTCGTCGGTGAGCAGCTTGTCTTCATAGCGCTCGAAGGGTCGCTGACGCAGGTAGTGGGCCTTGGGTGCCACTCGGATGGCATCGGTGGTGGTGAGCGAGGTTTCCAGGAGTTTCCATATCTCGGGTGTCGCTTCGCGGTTCACGTCGAGACCGAAGGGGACGGCAAACTCGGCCACCAGTGCCTCGTACGACCATACGGCATCGCGTCGGGCAATGGCTGCCCGCTCGGGATTGAGACGCTGCTGCTTGCCCCATGTGTAGCGCATCATGTCATAGGCAAACTCGGGGCTGTCGAACGCTGGCGGTGCGGGCAGGCACTTGATGAGGTCGGGCATCTGCTCGACGGGGAGATATGGCGTCACCGCAGCCTGCTGGGCCGAGACACCCGAGGCCAGCATGATAGAGGCTGCAACGGAAATAAGTATTCTCTTCATTGTGAAAACAGTTTGTCTGTTACCAGTCCTGATCCTCGTTTCCCACGACGCCGTTCTTCAGTGCCTCCTCCACCTTGTCCATGATGGCATTGGAGTAGGCGTGGGTCATGACGATGGCCTTGGCACACGTGCGCTTCTGTTTGTCTTTTGTCACGAAGGGGTAGTGCTGGGCTATCTCCCATTGCTTGTCATAGAGGTAGGGATTGGTTTTGTCGTCCTTCTTGCGCTTCGAGTCGCCGAAGATGGGCGTGTCGTCATCCCTCAGTCCCTGGCTTATCCATCCGCCGCTGATGTCGGCCAGGATGTCATAGGTCTGTACGGTGTAGGTGACGCGGACTCGTCCCTCCTTGATGTCAAGGCGGATGACGGGCGTGATGCTCACCGAGTATCTATTCAGAGTCCCGGTGTGGTCAGCGATGTCAGGAATGGTGGATGTGATGATGATGCAGCCAGCTTCCTTGTCGTTGAGCGTGATGGGCGCCCCATTCCGGCCCGAGGCGGGTGGGAAGGTGGCCGTAGCCCAGTAGTTCAGTATCACGTAGAGCTGTTCGCGCGACTTGCCTGGCGCTTGGATGACTTGCTGGTAGGTGAGCGACTCGTTCTTGTCGAGCGTAAGTTCCTTGGACAGGTTCTTGGCGGCGTCGAGCCAATTGTCGCCATAGCGTTCCTTCGCGTACTTTTCCAGGTCGGCCACCTTCATTACCTGAGCCTGCATGCTCGCTCCCGCCAGCAGGAGTGTGGCAATAATCAATATGAATTTTTTCATAATCTCTTATATCGTATTATACAATATTCGTCTTTTCTTGTCTTTATCGGCCTGGACGTGTGGATGGTCTCGCCCAGCCCGTTGGGGGGGATCCGGTGGTGGCATGCCACCGGAACATTGATGGCACTCCGCGACGCCGTTGGTGGCACTCCACCAAATCGTCGGTGGCCTGCCGCATTCGGAGAGGCGGTTCAGACGAAGAGCACCTCGCGTCCGTGGAAAAGGAAGCTACCGGCGGTGATATACTCGCGGCAGGTGGGGGAGAACTGGTCTTCCACGCTGATGTGTTCGTGTCCTGCCAGGATGCAGCGCAGCAGCGGCTCCTCCTTGAGGCGGGCGATGAAGTCGCGTGTGACGGGGTCGGTGAGCTGTTTCTTGTAGGCCCCTGTCCGTTCGGGCAATGCACCGCTTTGCAGCTGCCCCTTGTCTTTCCAGAAGCGCACGGTGGCGCGCCAGATAGCATCGGTAAAGAAGGGTACGTGCATGCACATTACGATGGGCAGTCCGCGCTTCAGTTCCTTCTCGAAACGCTCCACCTGTTCCTCCGTGACGTAGCCATAGACATCATCGAGGGTGATGAAGTTTACTCCGTTGACCACCTGTGAGTGGAACCTGACGTCGAAGGGGTAAACCTCCTGCAGCATGGCGCGTGTGTTGTCCTTGTATTGCTCGGTGTGCTCCTCCTTGGGATCGCTGAGCCACATGTCGGTGCTGAACTCATGGTTGCCGAGCGAACCGACGAGCCCGTCGCCGAAGTATTTACGTACAAGGTCGAAGTTGGCCTCGCTCTGCCAGTCGATGAGGTCGCCCGTGTGCACGATGAAATCCACGTGCTGCTTGGCCCATGCCAGTGCGTCGGCCAGCGCCTCTTCCTGTCGTCCGCCGAAAGTCTGGGTGCGTTTCTCGCAGAGTTGTTGTTTCTTCTCGTTCTCGTAGTCGTAGGCTGCGGTAAAATGTGAGTCTGAGAGGTGGAGCACGGAGAAAGCTCTTTCCAACCCGATTTCCACGGTGGCATAGCAGAGTGACATTCGTTCGAATCTTCCGCGGTTGGGGAATACGGTAGGGTCGTCCTTGGCCAGGGCGGGCAGTTGTGAGGTGGCGATAAGTGCACCCATGCCTGCCATGCGTTTCATGAAATCGCGTCTGTTGGTCATATCAATATAGGTATTTGGTTGTGCTGGTGCTTATGCAATATCTTCTCTTGTCTCTATATCTATATAATAAATAGGTAGGTCTCACGGAATCTGCAGCGGCTCGCTTTCGTTCCCGTAGCGGTCGATTGCCGTGATGGCCAGGTGCAGGCCATAGAGCGTGGAACTGAGCAGGTTGTATGTGTAGTGGCAGTTCTGGGTGACGGTGATGAGATTTTCTCCCCGCTCGGTATCCACCGGCTTTTTCTTGCTGGCATATATGGCATAGCGACAGGGTGTGCCGTCCATCTCCACGGGTTGCCACTCCAGATGCTCGTTGATGCCTTGTAGTCGCTGGCGTGTGGTCAGCACTGGCATGGCCGGATGACGGTCGCTCTGCCACGTCATGGCAGGCATGAGGGCTGGGTGGGGATAGAAGTCCTGCTTCAGATAGTCGTAGATGCCCTTGGTGTTGTCTGTGAGGAACTGGCTGCGAAAGTAGGCCTGTCCACCCAGCTGCTGCTGGCGCAGGTAGCACAGTTCGCGCTGAACGACTCCCCATTCCCAGTCGCGCTCCTTCGGGTGCAGGAAGTAGATGCCCAGGCCTGGAGCTACGGTGCGTCCATAGGCACGTTCCTGCCAGTCGGCTGCAAAGGGGTAGAAATGGTCGCCCTGGAAGTACATCATCGGGCAAAGCATATCCATGACTCCGTCGCGCAACCATCGCTGAGCGTCCTGGTGGACGGTGCTGTAGGCCGCCCATCCGCGGGCAGAGTAGCGTGAGAGGTCGTCATACTTGCCCACAGGCGAACAACTGATGCGTACCCAGGGCTTCAGCTCCTTTACGTCTTTATATATGGTACTCACGATCGCTGTCACGTTGTCGCGGCGCCATTCGTCCTTCTTCTTCCCCTTGCCATACTTGCGGAAGGTCTGTCCGTCGGGGAAGGCGGGGGCATTTTCTGGATAGCGGATGTAGTCAAAGTGCAGTCCGTCCACGTCATACTTCTCCACGATCTCATGGCAGAGGCGCGTCAGATAAGTGGCTGTACCGGGCAGACCAGGGTCGGCATAATAGGTGTCGCCCAACTTGCGGAGCAGCTCGGGGTGGGTTTTTGTCATGCACTTGCGCCCCATCTTGCCTGCATTGGCTATCTTGAAGCACGGGATGGTGACCACCCATGCGTGCAGTTCCATGCTACGGCGATGGGCCTCCTCAATGGCAAATTGGAGCGGGTCGTAGCCCGGCGACTTGTCAAACCGTCCGGTGAGGCACACGTCCCACGGCTCCATCTGGCTTGGATAGATAACACTCCCGCGTACGCGCGTCTGTAGAAATATGGTATTGATGTGGCACTCTTGCAGACGATCCAAGATCTGGCACAGCTCGGCCTTCTGCTCTTCGCGGCTTTTCTCGCTGGTAGCCTTCGTCTTTGGCCAGTCCAATCCGCTCAACGTGGTGACCCATACGGCACGTACCTCCCGTTTCGGCGCGGGCGTAGCTGTCGGAAAGAAACCATCTTCCTGCTCTGGCACAGGCATTGTCTGTGCTTCAGTTTTGACGCTTAAAAGTGTGGCGGCAATACTTATAATGAGACATAACTTACATTTCATGGCACAAAGATAATGCTTTTTCGTGAATTTTGTGTAAATTTGCATGCGAAAAAGAGATGATATAGCTTATGGTCACATTTTGTATTGCACTTGCTTGCCTGGTGCTCGGCTATTTCGCCTATGGAAGTTTCGTAGAGCGTGTCTTTGGCGTCGATCCGAACAGGAAGATGCCTTGTTACACGAAGCAGGACGGAGCAGATTACATTCCCATGCCAACGTGGAAGGTCTATACCGTGCAGTTTCTCAACATTGCCGGCACGGGGCCCATCTTTGGGGCTATGATGGGTGTCCTCTACGGACCGGCCGCTTTCCTCTGGATTGTGCTGGGATGCATCCTGGGAGGTGCCATGCATGATTACATGGCCGGCATGATCAGCATACGGCGCGGCGGCATGGGGCTTCCCGAGATAATCGGCGACGAACTGGGCAGTGTGTGCCGCTTGGTGATGCGTGTGGTCACCCTGGTCCTCATGATATGTGTGGGAGCCTCGTTCGTGCTGATACCTGCAGGTCTGATGGATCAGCTGACTGTGAGACTGTTCGGTGTGGCAGACACCAATCTGATATGGACTGTGGCTATCCTGCTGTTCTATCTGGCAGTCACCGTATTCTCTATCAATAAGGTAATCGGAACCATCTATCCTGTGTTCGGTGCGGCTTTGTTGCTGATGGCGGTGCTTATCGGAGTCGGCATGTTCACCCATGAGGGCAACATTCCCAACCTCTCCGACGCGTTTGCCGATCACTATCCGGTGCCATATACACCACTCTTCCCAGGCCTCTTCATCACTATTGCCTGCGGCGCAGTAAGCGGTTTCCATGCTACTCAGAGCCCCATGATGGCTCGCTGTATCAAGAATGAGCGCTACGGCCTGCGCTGTTTCTATGGTGCCATGGTGACCGAGGGTGTGGTGGCACTCATCTGGGCGGCGGCTGCGATGAAGTTCGTCGATATGATGGATATCGCGGGGGCCACGCCTTACGAGAAACTGTATAACGCCATGACGGCCTGTGGCACGGTGAAGATGAATCCGGGCCTGCTGGTCAATGAGATGTGTTACGACTGGCTTGGCAATGCCGGATTGGTGCTGGCAGTGCTGGGCATCGTGGCAGCCCCGATGAGCACGGGTGGCAGTGCATTCCGTGCTGCCCGTATGATTGTGGCCGACTTCAGTCACTACAATCAGAAACCGCTTGTGAACCGCCTTATCCTCACGGCCCCGCTTTTCGCCGTGGCCATCGCCATGCTGAATGTCAGCAGCTTCAAGGTGCTGTGGCTCTATGTCTCATGGTTCAATCAGGTGCTGGCCACCTTCACCTTCTACACCATTGCCCATTACCTGCGCTTCCGCACCGATGGTCGTGGCATTCTGCCGCGATGGTCGTGGCTCATAGCCTATTTCCCCGCCGTCTTCATGTGTGCAGTGAGTGCATGCTTCATCTTGATAGACAAGGAGAATGGTTTTGGCATGAATACCACAATGGGATATTTCATCGGCGGTGTCTTCACGGCTGTAATAGCTGTGTGGTTCGTCGTGAGAAAGAAGAAATGAGACGGGAATGAACCAGCCAAAGTAAATCATCAAATACTGTAGTATGATAACCTTCACATTTTCACTTCTGTGTCTGCTCCTGGGCTATTTGCTTTACGGAGCTGTGGTGGAGCGTGTCGTCGCCCCTCGTGAGTCGGCAAAGATGCCGTGTTACGAAAAACAGGATGGCGTGGACTATATGCCTATGCCCGCATGGCGCGTGTTCCTCATCCAGTTTCTTAATATTGCCGGCACCGGCCCCATCTTCGGTGCCATCATGGGTATCCTGTTCGGCCCCGCTGCCTATCTGTGGATTGTCCTGGGCTGTATCTTTGCAGGCGCCGTCCACGACTACCTCTGCGGCATGATTTGCATCCGGCAGGGAGGTGTATCGCTGCCAGAGATTATCGGCAACGAACTGGGCAACGGGATGCGTCTGGTGATGCGCATTGGTGCACTGATACTGCTGGTATTGGTGGGGGCGGTGTTCGTAACTACTCCGGCCTCGTTGCTTGACAATATGGTGCCTGACAGGGGTTGGTTCTTCTCGAACAGCTTTTGGCTGGTGCTCATCTTCTTGTACTTCATTCTGGCCACGCTCCTGCCTATCGACAAGCTTATCGGCAAGATATATCCCGTCTTTGGCTTTGCCTTGTTGCTCATGGCCGTGGGCATTTGTTGGGGTATTGTCACGAAGGATGGCTGGCTACCTGAGATTACGGATGCGCCCTTCGTCAGCCATCATCCGAAGGGACTCCCTATTTTCCCCATGCTCTGCATTACCATCGCCTGCGGTGCCATCAGTGGCTTCCATGGTACGCAAAGTCCCTTGATGGCACGCTGCCTGACCAGCGAACGGCTGGGACGCCCCATCTTCTATGGCGCTATGATTACCGAGGGTGTCGTGGCGCTCATCTGGGCAGCTGCTGCTGTGAAGTTTGCCAGTACGCTTCCTGGCGAAGAGGGCGCTACGGCCTATGAGAAGCTGGCCGCAATGGGGAACCCTGCCATTGTGGTGAATGAGATCAGTACCGGATGGATGGGTGCCGTGGGTGCAGTGCTGGCTATTCTGGGTGTGGTGGCCGCACCCATCACCAGTGGAGACACCGCCTTCCGCAGCGCACGCCTTATCGCAGCCGACTTCTTGCACCTCAGTCAGAAGAGGATCAGCAAGCGCCTGCTGCTGTGCCTGCCGCTGTTTGCTGTCACCACAGGGCTTTTTTTCATTGATTTCAATGCGCTGTGGAGGTATTTCGCATGGACTAATCAGACTCTGGCCTGCATCATGTTGTGGGCAGCAGCTGTCTGGCTGTCGCGCACGGGACGTTGCTATTGGATAGCCCTCGTGCCGGCTCTCTTTATGACGGTGGTGTGCACCAGCTACATCCTTGTTGCCCCCGAAGGCTTCCGCTTGCCGCTGAATGTGGGACTAATCAGCGGTGCTGCGCTCATGATTGTGTTGGGTGGCCTCTTTGCCTGGAAACGTAGTGGCAGTACAGACAGGGAATCCCAACCTTCGGATGAATGAACGAAATATTATTTAACCATTAACAGAATGAATATGAAAAAGATTTTCTTTGCACTGCTCTTTGCAGTCGTGTCCATGAGTGCCTCGGCACAGTTCGAGCGTTACACCTCTTACCTGAACACTTCGCTCACCGGCCTGAACCTCTCTTACAGCAAGGACCAGAAGGTGACCTTCGGTTTGCAGGCCACTGGCGGCTACTTCTTCGAGGATGCCTGGATGGTGTACGGACGATTTGGCTACGAGCATCAGTACAAGAGCATCGACAATGTGAAGATGGGTGTCGGCGCACGCTACTACATTGTCCAGAACGGACTCTATCTCAACATGGGCCTGCAGTATGAGCACCGCGAGCCTAAGTTCAACTATGTTCAGCTGACCCCCGAAGTGGGATACTGCTTCTATCTGAACCACTACGTGAGCATTGAGCCGGCTGTGTACTATGACCTTTGCCTCAACAAGTTCTCGGAAGGGAGCACCGTAGGTCTGAAGTTAGGCTTCGGCTTCTACTTCTGATGACAGGGACGCATAGATTGGTGGAGAGGAAATACCTCTTCACCTTTATTCTTATTACGTCGCTTTTTGCGCTGTGGGGCTTTGCCAATGATATCACGAATCCCATGGTAGCGGCTTTCCAGACGCTCATGGAGATATCGGCGGCCAAAGCCTCTATGGTGCAGTTTGCCTTCTATGGAGGGTATGCCACGATGGCTATTCCGGCTGCGTTGTTCATACGTCGCTATAGCTACAAGCGGGGTATTCTGATGGGGCTTGCCTTGTATGCTGTGGGTGCATTCCTCTTTATTCCGGCGGCTGCGATGCAGCAGTTCTCATTCTTCTGTCTCTCGCTGTACATCCTGACGTTCGGCCTGGCTTTTCTTGAGACTACGGCCAATCCCTTTATCCTTTCGCTCGGCAACCGTGAGACATCCACGCGCCGGCTTAATCTGGCCCAGGCCTTCAATCCGGTCGGGTCGTTGAGCGGCATGGCTGTGGCTTCGCTGTTTGTCTTGCCTCAGTTGCTCTCGGACAAACGTGATGCGGCCGGCCGGCTGATATTCCATACGCTGTCGGAGGCAGAGAAAGCCGATATCCGCCTGCATGACCTGGCTGTCATCCGTGATCCCTACGTCATGCTGGGGCTGGTGGTGACATGTATCTTTATCATCATAGCCCTGACTCGCATGCCCTATCTGGTGGGGGAACACACACCGCTGTGCTGGCGCGAGTCGATGGGCCGCCTGTGGCGTAACCGTGTGTATCGTGAGGGAGTGATGGCACAGGTGTTCTATGTGGCGGCGCAGATCATGGTGTGGACTTTTATCATTCATTATGCCGACCGTCTGGGTATGACCAAGGCCCGTGCGCAGATGTTCAACATGCTGGCCATGTCGCTCTGCCTGACAGGACGTTTTGTGGGCACCTATGCGATGCGCTATGTCAGTTCGCGCCGCTTGTTGTTGTGTTTTGGTATCGGGGCTTCTTTGTGTACGCTGGGGACCATCTGCATTAATGGCATGATGGGACTTTATTGCCTGGTGGCCATCAGTTTCTTCATGTCCATCATGTTCCCCTCCATCTATGGCATAGCGCTCGAGAATGTGGCACACGAGGACATAGCTCTTGGTTCGGCTTTCCTCATCATGGCCATCGTGGGAGGTGCCTTGATGCCTCCTTTGCAAGGCATGGTCATCGACTTGGGCGAGGTGATGGGCTTTCCGGCAGTGAACCTGTCGTTTCTCCTGCCGCTGTGTTGCTTCCTGTTTATTAGTGTATATGCCTGGCGTGTGTGGCGCTCTGCAGCTTGCTGAGTGTCACTGGGCCAGTTTGGCTGCCAGGAATTGCCCGGTGTAACTCTCTGCACATCGTGCCACTTCCTCGGGTGTGCCGCAGGCTACGAGACTGCCTCCCCGGTCGCCGCCCTCGGGGCCGAGGTCTATGACGTAGTCGGCACACTTGATGACCTCCAGATTATGCTCGATGATCAGGATTGTGTGCCCTCGAGTGATGAGGCTGGCAAAACTCTCCATCAGCTTGTGTATGTCGTGGAAGTGTAGTCCTGTAGTGGGCTCGTCGAAGATGAACAGCGTGGGACGCTGCTTCTCCATTCCCAGGTAGTAGGCCAGTTTCACGCGCTGGTTCTCTCCGCCTGACAGGGTGCTGCTGCTCTGTCCGAGTTTGATGTAGCCCAACCCGACGTCCTGCAGCGGTTTCAGCAGGGTGACGATGCGTTTTTGTTTGTGCTTCTCGAAGAATTCCACAGCCTGGTTCACCGTCATGTCCAGCACGTCGTTCACGTTCATGCCTTCGTAGCGCACCTCGAGTATGTCCTGCTTGAAACGCTGGCCGTGACAGCTCTCACATTCCAGCACGAGGTCGGCCATGAACTGCATTTCGATGGTCACAGTGCCTTCGCCCTTGCATTCTTCGCATCGTCCGCCGTCGGTGTTGAAACTGAAATAGCCTGCCGTGTAGCCCATCTGCTTTGCCAGTGGCTGCAGGGCAAAGAGCTTCCGAATCTCGTCCCAGGCTTTGACGTAGGTGACGGGATTCGAGCGTGTGCTTTTGCCGATGGGGTTCTGGTCCACGAATTCGATGGCCTGCACCAGTTTCGTGTCGCCCTCCAGCGTGAGAAACTCGCCGGGGCGGTCGGCCACCTCGTCCATCTGTCGCTTCATGGCGTTGTAGAAGATGTCGCGCACCAGACTGCTCTTGCCGCTGCCGCTCACTCCCGTCACGCATGTCATCACGTTCAGCGGGAAGCGCACGTCGATGCCTTTCAGGTTGTTGGCTCGTGCTCCGCGCACGTCGATGTAGTTCGTCCACGGGCGCCGGTGGGGCGGCACGGGGATTGTCTCCAGCCCGTTGAGGAAGGCCAGGGTGTGGGAGACCTTACCCTGTGTGTCACCTTGTTCCGTGTGTGTGTGCTCTCCGGACTGTGAGTTGCCGTTCGGCAATTGTGGCGGCAGTCCTTCATACACGATTTCGCCTCCCAGTCGTCCGGCCTCGGGGCCTATGTCTATTATCCAGTCGGCAGCCCGCATGATTTCCTCGTCGTGCTCCACCACGATGACCGTGTTGCCGAGGTCGCGCAGTTGCTGCAGCACCTTGATGAGACGTTTGGTGTCACGGCTGTGCAGGCCGATGCTCGGCTCGTCCAGGATGTAGAGGCTTCCCACGAGGCTGCTGCCCAGGCTGGTGGCCAGGTTAATGCGCTGGCTCTCTCCGCCCGAGAGGCTGTTGCTCACTCGGTTCAGGGTGAGATAGCTCAGGCCTACGTCCATCAGGAATTGCAGGCGGTGGCGTATCTCGGTGAGGATGCGTGCAGCCACCTTCTGCTCGTGCTCCGTGAGCGGCGAGGCAGTCTCGGACAGTACGTCCCATTGTGCCAGGTCGCTGATGGGCATCTGCACCAGTTCGGTTATGGTTCGGTTGCCCACCTTGACGTAGCCGGCCTCGGGACGTAGCCGTGTGCCACGGCATTTGGGGCAGAGTGTCTTGCCCCGGTAGCGGGCTAGCATTACGCGGTTCTGTATTTTATACTGTCCTTCGCGCAGCATGTTGAAGAAGGCATCGATGCAGGCCGTTCCCCACTCCTTCTCCTCCGATGTGAGTTTCCTCTTCTCCTTGGGCAGGCTGTCCGGGAAGGTGCCGTGCCACAGCCAGTCTTTCTCTTCCTGGCTCAGCTCGAAGTAGGGTTTGAAGATGGGGAAGCCACGCTTTGAGTTCAGGCGGATGAACCAGTTCTTCCATTCGCTCATCTTCTCACCGCGCCAGCACATGACGGCTCCTTCATAGACGCTCAGGGCGCTGTTGGGGATCACGAGGTGCTCGTCTATGCCGATGATGCGGCCGAAACCTTCACACTCGGGGCAGGCACCGATGGGCGAGTTAAAGGCAAAGAGGTTCTCCGTAGGTTCCTCGAATGTGATGCCGTCGGCCTCGAAGCGAGTGCTGAAGTGCTCCGACTCGCCTCGTTCGCTGAAGTACAGCACACATTCGCCCTGCCCTTCGTAGAATGCCGTCTCGGCCGAATCGGTGAGGCGGGCGATGGCATCCTTAGCCGACGAGGCAGAGAGGCGGTCAACGACCAGCGAAAGTCCCGCCACGGCGCTCTCTTCGGATGGGGAGTGGGGGAGGGCTTTTGTCCCTTTGAGCGTCTCTATATATTCGTCGATCCTTATTATCTCGGGTGCTGTGCTCTCTGCTCCCTCTCCTTTCGTGGAGGGGCGTGGCAGAAGGCATACCCTGCTGAATCCGCTCTTCAGGTACATCTCCATCTGCTGCTGTAGCGAACGCCCCTCTGGCAGGCGGATGGGGGCCATCACCAGCATCTTCTCTCCCTCGGGGTGCTGCAGCATACATTGTACCACGTCTTCCGTCGTGTGGCGGCGCACCTCATGCCCGCTCACGGGCGAGTATGTCCGGCCGATTCGGGCAAAGAGCAGGCGCAGGTATTCGTATATCTCGGTGCTCGTGCCCACGGTGCTGCGTGGATTGCGGCTCGTCACCTTTTGTTCGATGGCGATGGCTGGCGGGATTCCTTTGATGTAATCACATTCGGGCTTGTTCATCCTGCCAAGAAACTGTCGGGCATACGAGCTGAGACTCTCCACATAGCGCCGTTGGCCCTCGGCATACAGCGTGTCAAAGGCCAGGCTACTCTTTCCCGAGCCACTCAGTCCTGTGATGACAACCAGCTTGCCGCGCGGAATCTCCAGCGACACATTCTTCAGGTTGTTTACCCGGACATTCTTCAGTATGATGTTGTCATTAATCTTCTTCACCGTCTTTCTGTACTTATAGGCTTCCTTATTTTCTGCTCCTTACTCTCTGCTCCTAACTCTTTGTGATTTCACCTGCCAGGTCTGAGTCCATCATGCGCCGCAATTCTTCGGGCGGCAGCTGATGGCCCAGGAGGAACATCAGCTTGGCAATGGCACACTCGGGCGTGCTGTCGTAGCCACACACCACACCGGCATCGATCAGCGGAAGGCTGGTCTCATAGAGTCCCATGTGTACGGCGCCGTCCTGGCATTGTGTGATGTTCACGAGCAGGATGCCGCGTGAGGTGGCGTCCTGCAGCTCGTCGCGGAACCACGGGGCTTGCGGTGCATTGCCGGCGCCAAAGGTGCGTAGCACCACAGCCTTCAGTCCCGGGATGTTCAGCACGGCATGCACCAGACGTTGCTGTATGCCGGGAAAGAGCGAGAGCACCACCACGTTGGGGTCCACCAGGTAGTGGGCTTTCATGGGACGTGAGGGGTCGGGCCTTCGGATGGCTGCCTCGTTGTAGCGTATGTGTATGCCTGCCTTGGCCAGTTCGGGATAGTTGAACGAGCGGAAGGCATTGAACTGCTCGGCGCTGATCTTCGTGGTGCGATTGCCGCGCAGCAGTTTCTCCTTGAAGTAGATGCACACCTCCGGCACCATGGGGCTCCCGTCGCTGCGTCGTGTGGCGGCTATCTCGATGGCCGAGATGAGGTTTTCCTTGCCGTCTGTGCGCAGCATGTCGATGGGCAGCTGGCTGCCTGTGAGGATGACGGGTTTGCCTAGGTTTTCCAGCATGAAGCTCAGTGCCGAGGCCGTGTATGCCATCGTGTCCGTGCCGTGTAGCACGACGAAGCCGTCATAGAGCGCGTAGTTCTCGTCAATGATATGTACGAGACGTGCCCAGTGCTCCAGTCCCATGTCTGACGAGTCGATGGGCGGCTGGAACGTGTAGGTGCTAATCTTGCAGTCAAACCGTTTCAGCTCCGGTACTTGTTCCAGCAGATGGCCGAAGTCGAAATTCTCCAGTGCGCCCGTCTCGGCGTTCCGCACCATGCCGATGGTGCCGCCCGTGTAGATGAGCAGCACGCTGGATTTTCGGGTATCGCAGTCTTTCATCTTTCGCAATTTGTCTGCAAAGGTACGAATAAGCGAGGGATGTGCAAAGCAAAAGACAGAGTTTTTGCTTTGCACATCCGAGCGAAAGAACTTTAAGAGCAGCCAGAGGTCTGGTAAATCGTGGCGTGCCTCCTCTGATTTTATCACGTGTGATAAAGTCCGGAGCTACACGTTCCATCGTACTTTATCACACGTGATAAAATTCCTTGCGACGTGGTGCCACACAAAAAACTTCGTCTTTCGTTTTGCACTTCTCTCGCTTTTTCGTACCTCTGGCTGCGCCGAAGGTACTCTCGCTCGGCAATGAAAAAATGAAAATCTTCGCTTTTCATTTTGCACTTCTCTCGCTTTTTCGTACCCTTGACTGCGTCGAAGGTACTTTCGCTCGGAAGTGCTAAAACAAAAAACTTCGTCTTTCGTTTTGCACTTCTCTCGCTTTTTCGTACCTTTGTGCCGTTATGAGAAGAAGTATATCTTTATTGTTGCTGCTCGTAGCAGCATGTGTGATGGCTCAGAACCCCAAGCGGGAGTTTCGTGGAGCATGGATTCAGAGTGTGAACGGACAGTTCCAGGGCGTGTCGCGCGACAAGATGCAGCAGACACTGGCTTACCAGCTGGACGAGTTGCAGAAGGATGGCATCAACGCCATCTTCTTTCAGGTGCGCGTGGAGGGAGATGCCCTCTATCCCAGCGAGCTGGAGCCTTGGAGCCGCTATCTGACGGGGCAGCAGGGCTTGCCGCCCAATCCCTATTGGGACCCCCTGCAGTGGATGATCGAGCAGTGTCATGCCCGAGGCATGGAACTGCATGCATGGATCAATCCCTATCGTGCCAAGACGAAGGGGACGACGCTCATGGCATCGAACCATCCCTATATGCGCAACCCGCAGCTCTTCATGGACTATGACGGCCTATACCTCTTCGACCCGGGCCGGCCCGAGAACCGCGAGTGGATATGCCGCGTGGCATGCGACATCGTGCGACGCTATGACGTGGATGGCTTTCACATCGACGATTACTTCTATCCCTACCCTGTGGCCGGACTGCCCATCCCCGACGATATGTCATACTCGATGTATGGCCAGGGCATGAACCGCGGCGACTGGCGTCGTCAGAACGTGAATCTTTTCGTGAAACAGCTGCATGAGAGCCTGCGCGCCGTGAAGCCCTGGGTGAAGTTCGGAGTAGCCCCCTTTGGCATCTACCGTAATCAGAAGAACGACCCCGCAGGCAGCATCACCAACGGACTGCAGAACTACGACGACCTGTATGCCGATGTGCTGGAATGGGTGAACCAGGGATGGGTGGACTATAACATCCCGCAGATATATTGGGAGATAGGCAATAAGGCTGCCGACTATGAGATCCTCATCCGCTGGTGGAGCGAGCATGCCGGCAACCGTCCCCTGTTCATCGGTCAGGACGTGCAGCGCACGGTCAAGTTCCCCGATCCCGAGAACCCCCAGATCCACCAGATGTACCGTAAGTATCAGCTACAGCGCACCCTGCCTGGAATTCAGGGCAGCTGCCAGTGGTATGCCGCAGCCGTAGTGGAGAATCCAGGCAACTATGGCACAGTGCTCCGCCAGCAGCTGCACAATACGCCTGCCCTGCAGCCGAGTATGCCGTGGATAGACCCCAAGGCGCCCGGCAAGCCACGCAAGGTAGCCATTATCTGGACGGCCGACGGACCTATCCTGTGCTGGACGCCACCGAAAGCCAAGACCGAGATGGACGTGGCCACACGCTATGTCGTTTACCGCTTCTTCCGGGGCGAGAAGATTAATCTCGATGACCCCAGTCATATCCTGTGCATCACCGACCGGACAATGCTCCCGCTGGGATACCAGGGTGGACACACGTCGTGGACGTATGTGGTTACTGCGCTTGACCGCCTGCAGAACGAGTCGAAGGCAGTGAAGAAACGAGTAAAACTCTGATGCCGTGGCATTCAACGTTCAACCCTCAAAAAAAACGACATACGATGTATCGCAGACATATCTTCCTTCTCATGGCGGCTCTCATGATGGTGAGCGCCTGTCGTCGCGGAGAAAAGAATAATGAGGTGCAGATCGTGCGCACGCAGAAGGTGGTGCCACAGTTGCATCGCACCCCGACGTACGACTATACTGACAGCCTCTCTGTGGGGTCTCATCGCTGGAAGTACTCCATCCATCGCGAGGCCTGCGACTCGCTGAACACCGTCACCGACGAGGAGGGAAACCGCTACGTGGATAACTTCTATCAGCTCACGGTCACGAAAGACGGGCATCCATTCTTTGCCCGACGTTTCACTAAGGAGAGCTTCGCCAGTCGTCTCACGTCAGATTTCCGTAAGTATGGCATACTGGATGGATGCCGCTTTAGCCGCTACGAGGATGGGAAACTCTTCTTCAGCCTCTGTGTAAGCTATCCCGAGAGCGACATGTCGTCACCCTTTATATTAGCCATCGGCCCCGATGGCAGTCACACCATCGAGGCCGATAACATGCTCGACGTGGGTGACCTGGAAGATCTGGACACCCTGTCGATGCGATAGACATGGAAAGGGCGTTGAGGTCATCCCTCAACGCCCTTTCCGTTATTCTGTTTCCTGAAACCTCTCTTCGAGGAACATGGCTGCGGCTTTCATGTCTGGCAGCACCACGTCGGCCCCCGATTGGCGCAGGATGTCGTTGGGCAGTGGCCCCGTGTTCACGGCAATGGTGAATATGCCTGCTGCGTGAGCTGCCTCAACGCCCAGCGGCGCATTCTCCACCACGACAGCCTCCGAGGCCTGGATGCCTGCTTTCTGCAGCCCCATCAGGTAGGGCTCGGGATGTGGTTTCCCGTGCTTGACGTCGAATCCCGTCACCATCAACTCCCTGCGGAAGCATCCGGGGAAGTGATGCTCCAGATGCTCGAGCAATGACACCTGCGCGCTGCCCGTGACCAGCACGATTTGCTTTCCGGCTCGCTTCACCATACCGAGCAGATCACGTGCGCCCGGCATGGGCTTTGCTTCCGGCAGCGTGTTGAACAGAGCGCTCTTGGCAGCATAGATGCGCTGCTTCTCCTCCTCGGTGGCGCTACGCCCCCAGAAGCGTTGGGCCAGGATGTCTATCGTTCCACTGCCCGTGCGCCCCTCGTTCATGTAGGCTTCCTCGGCCGTCATTGCCAGCCCGAACTGCGTCATGGCATGGCTCCAGGCGTAGGCATGGTTCGGCATGCTGTCAAACAGCACGCCGTCCATGTCGAACAGGACGGCGCGAACCGGTACCGTCATAATCTTGCTTTTATGGCCTCGGTCTCCTTCTCGTAGCCAGGCTTGCCCAGCAGGGCAAACATGTTCTTCTTGTAGGCTTCCACGCCGGGCTGGTTGAAGGGGTTCACACCCAGGACCACACCGCTGATGCCGCAAGCCTTCTCGAAGAAGTAGATGAGCTGACCGATATAATACTCGTTCAGGCGCGGTACGATGAGGCGCATGTTGGGCACTCCGCCGTCCACGTGAGCCAGCTGTGTGCCCAGCTCGGCCATCTTGTTCACTTCGTCCACGCGCTTGCCGGCCAGGAAGTTCAGGCCGTCCAGGTTCTCCTCGTCCGAGGGGAACAGCAGCTTGTGCTCGGCTTCCTCAATGCTGATGACTGTCTCGAAGATGGTGCGCTCGCCCTCCTGAATCCACTGTCCCATGGAGTGCAGGTCGGTGGAGAAGTCCACGGCTGCGGGGAAGATGCCCTTGCCGTCCTTGCCTTCGCTCTCGCCGTAGAGCTGCTTCCACCACTCGTTCATGTAGTGCAGCTTTGGCTGGAAGTTTACCATGATTTCAATCTTCTTTCCCTTCTGGTATAGCACGTTGCGCACGGCAGCATACTGCATGCAGGGGTTCTCAGCGAAGGGCAGCTCGGCAGCCTTCTTCTCCATGTCGGCAGCGCCCTGAATCAGCTTGGCGATGTCGAAACCGGCCACGGCGATGGGCAGCAGGCCCACGGGGGTGAGCACCGAGAAGCGTCCGCCCACGTTGTCGGGGATGACGAACGAGGTGTAGCCTTCCTTGTCGGCAGTCGTGCGGGCTGCACCCTTCTTGGCGTCTGTGATGGCCACGATGACACGGCGTGCCGTCTCCTTGCCGCGCTGCTGCTCACATTGCTTCTTGAGCAGGCGGAATGCCAGTGCCGTCTCCGTCGTGGTGCCGCTCTTGCTGATGTTGATCACGCCGAACTTCTTGTCCTTCAGATACTCGGTCAGCTCGTAGAGATAGTCCTCGCCGATGTTGTTGCCGGCAAAGAGGATGTTGGGGTTCTCACCCTTGTTCGTCAGCCACTGGAAGCTGTTGCCCAGGGCTTCGATGATAGCTCGTGCTCCCAGATACGAGCCGCCGATGCCTGCGACCACTACGGTGTCGCAGTTCTCGCGCAGTGTCTGAGCGCACTCCTGTATGCTGGTCAGGAACTCAGCCGTGATGCTGCTGGGCAGGTGGAGCCATCCCAGAAAATCGTTGCCGGCACATGTGCCGTTCTCCAATGCTTGCTGTGCTGCGGCCACCTTATTTTCCATAGCGGCCACTTCGCCGGCACTTACGAGTGCCTTCGTAATGTCTAATCTGATCATTGATGATTGTTTGTTAAATATGATGTTTTTTCTTATTCTTGGTCGTAAAGCTGCGTCTTCTCTGTGGCATGGCGATATGCGGCTTCAGAGGTCGCTCGCTACCTTATTATATATATACGCGCGCGAGAGAAGGTTGCATGTCTGACTCTATTTCACCCACTCGGCTATGGCGTCCTGTGAGGGGCGCTCCACGTCCAGCTTGTACTTCTTGACGATCTCGATAATCTGCTGCTGCAGTTTGGCCGGGTTTACATCGTGCAGGGTGGAGACTAGGTTGTAGCCCGCCTTGCGCAGGATGGGGATGATGTCCTGAGGAATGCCCAGGGCAAGGAAGGCCTCGTCCTTGTCGCGCGGTGCCTTTACCTCGGGCTTCATCTGCGGGAAGAGCATCACCTCGCCGATGGCAAACTTGCCGGTCAGGAGCATCACGAGGCGGTCGATGCCGATGCCGATGCCAAAAGTGGGGGGCATGCCATACTGCAGTGCACGCAGGAAGTCGTGGTCGATAATCATGGCTTCGTCGTCGCCCTTCTGTGCCAGTCGCATCTGCTCCTTGAAGCGTTCCTCCTGATCGATGGGGTCGTTCAGCTCGCTATAGGCATTGGCCAGCTCCTTGCCGTTCACCATCAACTCGAAACGCTCGGTGAGACCCGGCTTCGAGCGATGCATCTTCGTCAGGGGCGACATCTCCACGGGATAGTCTGTGATGAAGGTGGGCTGGATGAACGAGCCTTCGCAGAACTCACCGAAGAGTTCATCGATGAGCTTTCCCTTGCCCATGGTCTCGTCCACCTCCATGCCTTTCTCCTTACAGAAAGCGCGGATTTCTTCCTCTGTCTTCTTCTCGCAGTCGAAGCCCGTCTTCTCCTTGATGGCGTCGAGGATGGGCAGGCGGCGGAAGGGTGCACGGAACGAGATAACCTTTCCGTCAATCTCCACCTCGGGCTTGCCGTTCACTGCAATGCAGATTTGTTCGAGCATCTTCTCGGTGAACGTCATTCCCCAAAGCAGGTCCTTGTAGCTGACGTAGAGTTCCATGCAGGTAAACTCGGGGTTGTGCGTCTTGTCCATGCCTTCGTTGCGGAAGTTCTTGCCCATCTCATAGACCCCTTCGAAGCCGCCCACGATAAGGCGCTTCAGGTAGAGCTCCGTGGCGATGCGCATGTACATGTCCTGGTTCAGAGCGTTAAAGTGCGTAATGAAGGGACGGGCCGAGGCACCGCCTGCAATGCTCTGCAGGATGGGCGTATCGACCTCTGTATACCCTGCATCGTCCAGGATGCGGCGCATGGTGCGGATGATGGTGGCACGCTTGAGGAACGTCTCCTTCACGCCTGCATTCACGATGAGGTCCACATAGCGCTGGCGGTAGCGCAGCTCGGGGTCGTCAAACGAGTCATAGACATTTCCCTCGGCGTCCGTCTTCACCACGGGCAGCGGCTTCAGACTCTTGCTCAGGACGGTCAGTTCCATTACGTGGACGCTGATTTCGCCCGTCTTGGTGCGGAACACGTAGCCCTTCACGCCGATGAAGTCGCCCAAGTCGAGACACTTCTTGAATACAATGTTATAGAGGTCCTTGTTCTCGCCGGGGCAGATAGCGTCGCGCTGTACATAGACTTGAATCCTGCCCTTGCTGTCCTGCAACTTTGCAAATGCAGCCTTGCCCATGATGCTCTTGCTCATGATGCGGCCTGCCACGCTTACCACGGGGCTATTCTCCGGCGTGGCGGTCTCGCGCACGTCGTTGCCCTCCTCGTCCTTTCCCACAACGGGCAGGTCCACGAAGTCCTTGATGATGTCGGCACTCCACGCCGTTACGGGATACTCGGCAGCGGGATACGGGTCGATGCCCAGGTCGCGCAGCTGCTGCAGGTTATTGCGGCGAACGATTTCCTGTTCGCTCAGCTCCAGAATATTCATGTTTGCCATCTTGTGTATTATGTGTTTCTTTTCTCCGTTATTATTCAAACTTCACGTCGGGCGGCAGCCTTCTCAGCGTTTCAAGCCGGAATGCGCCGGGCCATGCCACCAGCCAGTTGTTGATACGGTGGACTTCCTCGCCCGGCTGGAATCCCCACTGGCACTCGAAGTAAGCCTCGTTCTGTGCTCCGGCAGGCCGTTGCCGACCGTTGATTTCCAGTGTGCCGTCTGATACCAGCTGGTTTCCGTTGTGCCATATAGCCTCGGCTTTCTCTCTCCACTGGCTATCACCCGTCAGTGCGGAAAGTTCCACCCAGTCCGCCACCCACAGCAGCGCGTAGGGGTCCAGGTGGTTGTGTTGCACGGAGACAGCCGTGGCACCGAACGTATGATAGTCGTAAATGGTGAAGTCGTCGTCCTCGGGGTACTTTTCGTCATAGTGCCAAAGCCATGTGGACAGGTAATTCGATACGGCGAGAGCGTCCTCCAGGTATTCGGGCTCTCCCGTCAGGCTATGGAACCGCATGGCCGAGCGCAGCAGGGCCATGGAGGACTCTTTGTCGATGCACCATGTGTCCAGCGCCCCGGCTGTGGTGAAGCCGTCGCGTTTCAGCCCGGCAAGGTAGTAGTGGTATGCCCTTTGGGCCGACGTAAGATATGCCTTATTGCCGCTGCGTCGATAGGCCTCCAGCATGGCCGGGACCACGAAGCAGCCTGTGGTGCCCTCGCGATAGATGCTTTCGCCGTTGGGGTGCCATCCTTTGGCATAGCCGCCGTCGGGCTGTTGGTCGTTCATCACAAAGTCGCAGATGCGATAAGCCAGACTGTCATATCCGGGACGGTCGAAGCCGCATTGGGCGGCCACGTCGTGTGCTTCAAAGAAGTTGGCGGCCGCCACTCCCAGGTTACAGGCGTCAATGGGGCCATTCGGGTTGTCATAGCGCACGGTGAAGAGACCGTTGGGCAGCGAGCAGCGAGCCCACGTATCCAGTGTGGCCATGCCCTTCTCCAACGACTCTTGGGATCCGTTCTTCAGATAGTCGTGCAGTAAGGAAATGGCATAGGAGGCATTCTGCCCGCACCAGCCTATCTCGTATTTGCCTCCCCGGCGCTGGAACCACTTGCCGTCATCGGATGGCAGCAGGCCGATGCTGAAGCCTCGGAAGTCGCCGTCCTCCGTCCAGAGCGACTCCTTTGCATACCGTATGCCCAACTCCCAGAGCTTTTCTGCCGAGTAGATCTTGGGCTTCACTTTTGGGGCCATATCCCATGCCCTCTTCAGGAAGCCGCGCATGGCTGCATGTTCGGCCAGCCGTGGCGTGATGCACAGGTAGATGGTCTTGGTGAGAGTCTCTCCCTTCTTTAGCGGGACAGCCTTGCACCATCCGGGGGCGAAGCGGTCGCGGCCGGCATAGGTGGAGGGCATTTCCTCCTCTGGCCAGATATAGCAGTGGCGTGTCTCGCTCTCGTCGGGCTGTACGGAACATGCATAGGCCTCGCGCTCCTGCTGAGGCGTATCGCTCCATGTAGCAAAGGCATACTGTGTGCCCTCCGAGTAGATAGCGCCTGGGATGGCGGTGCGGCGGTAGGATATGGTGCGCCATTGGCCGTTCTCCTGAGCCCCCTTGGGTTCGTGCCCCCGACCCCAGTTGTTGCCGTTGTAGGACACGGCGGGAACCATCCAGAAGTCGCTTGCCGAGGCGTGGGCAAAGGTTATCTGCAGGCGGGCGGAGTCCAGGTTGCGCTGTGCCTTGAACGTGCAGGTCAGACAGAAGGTGAGCGAGTCGATGGCCTGAATCTTCTCTGAATGCGACAGGCCGTCGGTTGTCGTCACGGTCAGCGTTCCCAGGAGTTCGTTCTCGTGGGTCAGGACTTTGCCCGATTCCCGGTTTTCCCAGCGATATGCCGATGTGTGATGGCACGATGCCAGCACGAGTATGCACGCCAGGGCGGCGAGGCAGAGTGTGTGCCGAGGATGCTTCATAGTAGGTGTTTGTGTAATTCCGTTGCAAAGGTACTACTTTTTCTTGAAACACCGCGCCGTTTTCCCCCTTCCTGTGCATTATTCGTCGCGATTTGTCACAAAAAGTCCCTGCATTTGTTGCGCGAAATGGGAAAAGGCCGTGTCTGTAATTGCAAAGAATGCCCTAAAAGCCAGCCCAGTCGTAGTCGGATCCTTCACTATGTCAGGGAGAAGGTCCTTGCCCCTCCCGTAGGGGAGCGGAGCATTTCTTGGTGGCCCGTCCGGCGAAAACTTGTGCTTTTCTTTGCCCATGTCGTAGGTTTGCATTACTTTTGCAGCTGAATTAATATTAAAAAGCACAAACGACATGAAAAGAATTTTTCTGACCCTCTCCGCCGTGCTGGTTGCCACCTTTGCCGGCACGGCACAGACACTGGAACGCATGCAGTGGTTCAACGAACCGGAACACTGGGAGACGCGCGACGGCGTGCTCACGATGGACGTGACGCCCCACAGCGACTTCTGGCGCATCTCCCACTACGGCTTTACGGTGGACGACGGCCCCTTCCTCTACACCACCCGCGGCGGCGAGTTCGAGGTGAAGGTGAAAATCTCGGGCGACTACAAAGTGCGCTTCGACCAGGCCGGACTGATGCTGCGCATCGACAAGGAGAACTATATCAAGACGGGCATCGAGTACGTCGATGGGAAGTATAACCTCAGCGCCGTAGTCACCCACCATACGAGCGACTGGAGTGTCATCAAGATAGACAAGCCCGTCCCCTTCGTGTGGATCAAGGCTGTGCGCCGCCTGGATGCGGTGGAGATATTCTACTCCTTCGACGACAAGGAATACACGATGATGCGCAACTGCTGGATGCAGGACAACACGCCCATCATGGTGGGCATGACGGCTGCCAGCCCCGACGGCGAGGGATTCAAGGCGCGTTTCGAGCATTTCCAGATAAAGCATCTGCCCGACCAGCGCCGCCTGGAATGGCTGGAGAAACACAAGTAGAGCGTGAAACCGAATGCTGCGTTGAACGACCGCGAGCTGGGCATGATTATCGTGCGGACAAATGTCCGGGCTCGGCGGTTCACCTTCCGTGTCCGTGACGGCCAGCTCGTGGTCACGGCGCCTGCCTCTGCCTCGCTGCACGACATGCTTCGTGCGGTGGACGAGATGCGGCCGCGCCTGCTGCAGCTGTTGCGGCGGGCCCGGGAGCGCGAAGCGCAGCACATGGTGGCGCCTGACTTCCGCATCGACACGCCCGACTTCACCTTCCACAGCGAGGAGGCCCGCGTGCCGCGCATGACGGTGCGCCAGCAGCGTGGCTCGCTCACATGTTACTACCCTGCGGGGACGGATTTCTCGTCCGGCGACGTACAGCGCTGGCTTGTGAACGCTATCGAGGAAAGCCTTCGCCAGCATGCGCGTGTGTTCTTCGCTCCACGTCTGGGGGAGATGGCTCGTGCGCGTGGCCTTGTTTACCGATCCATGAGCATCCACAAGACACGGGGCCGATGGGGCAGCTGCAGCTCGCGCGGAAACATCAACCTGAGCCTCTATCTCCTGCTCCTGCCGCACCATCTGCAGGATCTCGTAATGCAGCACGAGCTGACCCACCTCGTCGAGATGAACCACAGCCCGCGCTTCCACGCCCTGCTGGACGAGGCTGTCGGAGGCCGGGAGGCAGAATACGAGGCCGAGTTGAAACGCTTCGATACCAATATCTTCACGATCCTGTAGCCCATGTCGCGCCTGTGTCTCATACTGCTATTCCTCCTTTTGCCGCTTCTCGGCAAGGGTCAGCCGGCGCAACGGGCCTGTATGTTCTGGAATGTCGAGAACCTCTTCGACTGCCGCCACGACACGCTGAAGCACGACCAGGAGTTTCTGCCCGATGCCGAACGCGGATGGTCGCCGTGGCGCTATTGGCGGAAACTGGATGCCCTGTCGCGCACGCTGGCCGCCGTGGCCGATGCCGAGGGCGACTGGCCCATGCTGGTGGGGCTGGCCGAGGTGGAGAACGACTCGGTCCTGCGCGACCTAACGCGCCGCAGCCCCCTGCGCCAGGCAGGCTACCGCTATGTGATGACCGACAGCCCCGACGAGCGCGGCGTTGACGTGGCCCTGCTCTATCAGCCCGAGCGGTTCCGACTGACGGGGTGGCATGCCGTGGGCATCCCCTCGCGGGAAAACGGCTTCCGCCCTACGCGCGATTTGCTCTACGCCACGGGCGAGGTGGCTCCCGGCGACACGTTGCACATCCTGGTGGTCCATCTGCCCAGCCGTGCCGGCAACCGGCGGGGGAGCGGTCTCCATCGGCAGCTGGCCGTGGAGCGGCTGCGACAGACGGTCGATTCGCTCTCCGGGCGCCCCCTGCTGGTGATGGGAGACTTCAACAGTGAGGCCGGCGACCGCATTTTCCGTCGGCTCTGCCCGCCCCTCGTGAGTCTGATGCCGCGTGGAAAGGCGATGCGTCGGGCGCGCGGCACGTATGTCTATCAGGGTCGCTGGAGCTTCCTGGACCACATGCTGTGCAGCCCCGCGCTGCAGGCGCGAATGGATGCGCCGGCCCGCGTGGTGGCATTCCCCTTCATGCTTGACGAGAAGGGACGCCCTGCGCGCACCTTCCTGGGGCCGATATACAAGGGCGGCTACAGCGACCATCTGCCGGTGATATGCTCCATCTCCAGTCCTTCTCCTGGGGGCGGAGGGGGAAAATAGTCGTTGTCGTTGATGACGGTATTGTAAGGAAATCCGTTAGCCGGCCTCGACTTCCGCATTCTCGATGGGCACCTTTTTTTGTCGAAAAACGGGCTTTTTTCGGGCAAAAACGGCTGAAAAAGCGGGCTTCTTGCGTTTTGCGTTATTGATTTCCAGTTAGTTGGAAAATTTGCGAAATTCCGAGTTCGCGTAGGTTTGCTTCCGTTTGACGAAATGTCGCACGTTATGACGGCCGATGGAACGTGTTCCATGAGCCGATGGAGCGTGTTCCGTCGGCTCCCGGAGCACGTTGCTCCCGACTCTGTTGCACTTTGCGTGAATCTGTGCGAGCTGTTTTGTAAGGAAAAATACTATTTCCTTTCCTGCGTGATGTCCTGTATTACGAGTCCGGCCAGGGTGAAGCCGAAGATGGCGGTGGCGTGGCACAGCGTGCCATTGATGCGCTTGCCCTCCACCACGCTCTGCCCGTCGGGCGTGGCACCTTTGTTGGGCAGCACCTCGGGACTAAAGACGCATTGGAACTTGCGGGCAGGGAACGTGTGGTCGCGCTTCATGCGGTTGCGTAGGGCGCGGGCCAGCGGGCAGCCCTCCACCCGCCAGAACTCGGCCACGCGGATGGCTGTGGGATCCATCTTCAGCGCCGCTCCCATGCTGGAGAACAGGCGGCCGTGCATGCGGCAGGCGTGCAGGATCAGGTGGCACTTATGCTCCAGCGAGTCGATGGCGTCGATGATGTAGTCGTAGGCGTCAAGTTGGAAGTCGCCGGCCGTCTCGCGAGTGTAAATCTCGTGCCGAGCCTCGATGCGTGCCGAGGGATTGATGTCCAGCAGTCGCTCGCGCAGCACCTCCACCTTGGGCTGCCCGATGGTACGGGTGGTGGCCATCAGTTGGCGGTTCACATTGCTGGCACACACCAGGTCGTTGTCCACGATGGTCAGGTGGCCGATGCCGCTGCGGATGAGGCTCTCGGCACACCACGAGCCCACACCGCCCACGCCGAATAGGATGACTCGACACTGCGCGATGCGCTCCATCGTCTCCGTGCCCAGCAGCAGCTCTGTGCGCTGGAATATCTCTTTTCCCGTTTCCATAGTCAATGCCTCGCGTTTGTTACTTCGGTTGTTAAAGCGGTGTAAAGTTACGACTTTTCACCGTTTCCACAGCAATTAAGTGCCATTTTCTTGCCTATTCCGTGGGAAAAGAATAACTTTGCAGCGTGATAACGGATAAAACAATTATACGATGAACGGAAAAGAGAGACTGATGCTGGCGCTGATTCTCGCCATGCAAGTGTTGGCAGGACAGGCTGCGCGCGACTCGCTGCTGGTGGGCGTGCGACCCGACGGTACGGAGCTGTGGACCGAGGAACACCATTTCGACAAGCGTATCGAGCGCTTTGACGTGATGCCCGGCAAGCCACAGATGTGTCTGAACTTCGTGGAGAAGGCAGGCGAAGGATTCGGAGAACTGGGCCTCTACGACGTGCTGGAGCGTAGGCTGTGCTGGGTGAGCGATTTCGACTTTGCCACGGACCACTATGTGATGACGTCGCAAGGCGTGGTGCTGCAGGCCGACAAAACGACCATGCTGATCGATGACGACGGGCGCCGGGTGTGGGAGAGCAGTTTCTGCCCCTTCTATTGCGATGAGGAGAGCGGCATGCTCATTGGCGCCAAGAAGGCGTCGTCGAAGGACCTTGTAGGCGTGAGCCTGGCCGACGGCAAGCAGCGCTGGAAAGGGAAAATGGCCCACTGGAACGGGCTGAACGATGTATTGCACACCGAAGACGGCCGCCTGATTCTCGCCTCCGACCAGCTGGGCAGCATCAGTCCCCGCACGGGCGAGATGAATGTGCTCAACACGCGAACGGCCTACAAGCCCGTGGACAAGTCGTACCAGAATGCGGTGATAGGGGCTGCACTGGGAGGACTGATAGGTGGTGCCCTGCTTGCCGCCACGCGAGGGGGCTACACGGCGTATTACTTGGGCGCCAATTTCTGGACCGGCGCCCATCCAGTGAAGAATATGCTACATGGGCTCTCGTCGAACATCCTGAACCAGGACGGGCGTATCTACTATGCCGACCGCACGCAGCTCTGGTGTCTGGATACGCATCTGACGCCCCTCTGGCAGACTACGCTGCCCCAGACCTCGTCCATGTCGAGCATCTCCATCGAGGCCGACACGTTGTTCTACGTCAATTATGGCGTGGGGAATGACTATGAGGGGAACCAGGTGGAAGACACGAAGGCCTATGCGATGGCTTATGACAGGCAGTCGGGAAAGAAACTCTATGACTTCCAACCCTCGACACAGGCACTTTCTTTTCTGAAAGACAAAGCCGGAGATACATTCACGCCGCTCACGCTGACCTATAATGAATTGTCCGGCGAGGGCGCGGACATCGAAAACCTCTATGTCATTGAACGGCAGTTGGGTTCCGACAGCTACTGCATCCACAGCGGCTATGACTACTGGATAGTGGATGCCGCCGGGCATGTCAAGCTCCATTTCAAGCAGCCCATCGTGCAGACGGCGTGGATAGGCAATCTCTTCGTGGCGCTCAATGCCGGCAACTCCATCTTCCAGTTTGATTTGAGCGACCTGTAGTCACAGGGCTGCTGTCAGCGCTCGATCACCATGTCGAACTGGCAGCAGGGATCGGTCTGATGAGCCAGATGCTTCGTCATCGGCGAGATACCGAAGAGCACGCTGTACGTGGTGGCCTTGATGGTCTTGCCGTCCGGCATGAACTCGAGCAGGCGCAGCCATCCGTCGCCGCCGTTGCCTTCCCATCCGCCGCCCAGGCACTGGATGTTGAACATCATCTGATGTACGTCCTTGCCGGCAATGTTCTTGTCGCAGCGGTAGGCATTGTTCATCTCGTGGTCATACGTGCTGCCGGTCTCCTTCTTGTCGTCCGAGGCGGGATGTCCCGTGTGGCCGCAGACGGCCAGGCGTATGTTCTTGCAGGGGTAGAGCAGTTTCTCCCACACCTGCTTGCCCCAGTTCTGCGATTCTATCTTATAGCGCTCGTGGTCGGTGTGGGCGTTTGTCTTCTCGCGCAGGAGCGAGTGGGTGAGGAAGATCACCGTGTGGTCCTTGTACTTCTCGCTGTCGCAGAGACCGCGTGCCCACGAGAGCACCGTGTCGCGCGGCGCCCATTCGGTGCCGATGACGAGCAGTTTGCCCCAGTTCTTGTCCGAGAACTCCCAGGCGGCATTCTCTAAAGAGACCACTCCCATGCGGTTCGGCATGGCGGCCACCAGATGCTCGGCCGTCTTCGGGTTGCGCTCGAAGGTGTAGTATTCGGGGTAGTGTGTGAACGGTTCGTCGCCGCGCACGTAGCCGTACTCGTGGTTGCCTCCGGCAATGATGTAGGGCACCCGGCCGTCCAGGCGCTCCAGGCAGTGGCTCGACCATTCCCACATCTGCTTGCTCGTCTGGTTGAGCATCTTGCGGTTTCTCACGATGTTCTCGTTCTGCTCCACCAGGTCGCCGGTGAAGAGCACGGCCTTGATGTTCAGGTTCTCCACGTTGTCGGATATCCATACGGTGCTCAGCTCGTAGAGCGGCTGGTTGATGTCGTACTTGGTGTAGCCCTGTGGATCGCCGAAGACAACCATCGTAAACGAGTTGGGGTCCTGCAGGTGTTGCTGGTCGGCACGGTGCTGTGCCGAAAGCCCCATTGCTGAGAGCAGCAGTGAGGCAAGGATTGCTTTGCGTTTCATAGTCTGTAGTGTTATGTTTAGGGGTTAAATGCTTCGTTGTGTTTGTTGCAGCCACATGTCTGCCAACGTGATGGCCGCCATAGCCTCGACGATGGGTACGGCACGCGGCAGCACGCAGGGGTCGTGGCGTCCGCGTGCTTGGAGGGTGGTGGAGTGGCCGTCGGCGGTGACGGTGGGCTGCTGCATGAGCAGGGTGGCCACGGGTTTGAAGGCCACGCGGAAGTAGATGTCCTGCCCGTTCGAGATGCCGCCCTGTATGCCTCCGCTGTGGTTGCTGCGGGTGGTGATGCCTCCCCGTCCGTCCGGCTCGAAGAGGTCGTTCTGCTGCGACCCGCGCTCGCCGACGCCGGAGAATCCGCATCCGTATTCGAAGCCCTTGGCTGCATTGATGCTCAGCATGGCATGGGCCAGCACGGCATGCAGTTTGTCGAAGGCCGGCTCGCCCAGCCCTACGGGACATCCAGTGATGACGCACGTGATGACACCGCCTATGGTGTCGCCCTCGGCTTTCACCTGTGCAATCAGCTCCGCCATGCGCGAGGCTGTGGCAGGGTCGGGACAGCGCACGTCGTTCGTCTCGCTCTGTGTCAAGTCGTAGTCTTGATATGTGCCCGGCAGGTAAATGTCGCCTACCTGGCTGGTGAAGGCCTGGATGCGGATGCCCTTCTCTCGCAGGAAGAGCATCGCAAAGGCGCCGGCCACGACGCGGCTCACTGTCTCGCGGGCCGAGCTGCGTCCACCGCCGCGATGGTCGCGGATGCCATACTTCTGCTGGTATGTGAAGTCGGCGTGGCTAGGGCGGAAAGCTTGGCGCATCTCTTCGTAGTCCTGGCTGTGCTGGTTGGTGTTGCGCACAATGAAGCCAATGGGTTGACCCGTGGTCACTCCCTCAAAGACGCCGCTCAGTATCTCTACCTCGTCGGCCTCGTTGCGCGATGTGGTCAGTCGGCTTTGGCCAGGGCGGCGCCGTGCCAGCTGATTGCGGACGAAGTCCATATCAACCGTGATGCCGGCAGGCATGCCGTCAATGACTCCGCCCAGTGCAGGGCCGTGGCTCTCACCGAAGGAGGTGAGGCGGAAAAGTGTGCCGAACGAGTTCATATCTCTCCTGTTTTTAGTTGCATCCGCCGCAGCCTCCGCATCCGCCGCCGCAGTTACCCTCGCCACACTGTCCGCCGCCGCATCCGCCACAGCCGCCAGTGAGCGTTTCCGCCATCTTCTGCATCTCCTCGGTGGTGGCCAGACGATTCTCGGTGACGCTGCCCACAAAGTGGAGCGGCTTGCCTGCGAAGGGGTGGTTGAGGTCCACGGTAATCTCTTTCTCGCCAATCTCTGTGATGGTACCGTTGAAGCGCTCGCCGTCGCCGTTCATCAGGGGGACGATGGCTCCCTCGTAGATATATCGGCGATCCAGCCTGCCTTCAATCTCGAACACGCTGCGTGGCACGCGCTGCACGGCTTCCTCTACGTAGGGGCCGTATGCCTCGTCGATACTCAGCGTGAAGTCGAATGTATCGCCCTTGGCCAGCGGCACTATCTGTGCCTCGAATGCATCGAGCGCCAAGCCCATGCCTGAGATAATCTGGAAAGGATGCTCTGGGGTGGCCTCTTCCACCAGTTCGTGATCGTTGCCACTCATGGGCACATACAGCTTATATGCCACCGTGATGTACTTGTTCTCTGCTTCGTTTGCCATAATATAATAAGGTATAATGAGAATTTCTGAGGCAAAGGTACGGCTTTTTGCCGAATTATTTGTACTTTTGCAATAAAAAGTACCGAGTTATGCTTGAAGCTACACGGCGCGAGGCTGCCGAATTGTATGTCCTCTTCTTACTGCTGAGCCGGGCGGAATTGGCCTTGGGTGATGCCGAAGGAAAGGCTGGCGGGATGGTTCCCGTGGTGATGATATTGCGTCGCGAACATGACGGAATGCGGCGATACTGCGTGGAGGAAAGCGAGATTCATCTCCTGGGAGAACATATCGACAAACGTGTGCCGCGCGAGGAGTTCACGAAGGCGGCCGAGTTCTTGCGGATGGCATTGGCCGCCGCGGGCAACCCCATCGACCTCAGCAACCTGGAGCCTTTCCTGGACACGCTGTCGATTTACGATATGGAGGCGCAGACCGACGACCGCACCGACCTCCATCTTGTGCTCTGGGACGAGCGCAACCGGCCCGTCGGCATCCGCATCCAGAGCCGTCTCGCCGGTTACCTGCCGCTGCTCGATGGCGGCAGAGCGGCCAACATCAAGTATGAGCAGACGGGCATTCGCTTTAGCGGCCCGGCGGTACATAAGATAAACTGGAGCGACGAGGACGGGGACGTGTCTGAGGTGGCACGCCGCATCCTGTATATAGAGAGCATGGGCGGAGTACTCAAGTTCAGCGACATGGCCGACAAGATCTTCAAGAGCAATCTCCTGCTGCTCGATACCAACATGCCTCGTATACTGGCCTCCATGGTCATGGCTCTGCATATAGACGGCATATCGCGCATCAGCGATTTGGCCGACATGCTGGAGCAGAAGAATCCGCTGAAGGTGAAGGACGAACTCGTGCGCATGCATGGCTTTTATCGTTACAAGCTGCGCCAGCTGCTTCTTGCCGCTGCATGGGGTATGCGTCCCACGAAGCAGTGGGACGGGAAGCCCTCTGCCATAGCGGGCTACATCATGGTGGACGGCGATGGGGAAATGCTTCTCTACACACGGGCCGACGAACCGGTGTTCGCCGACTATCTCTTTACACACACACGAATAGAGAAAGGTTCGCCCGAGGGCGACAGGTACGGACTGCTGGAGCGGGAGAATGGAGCGTATTATCTGAAACTTAACCTAAAGATATCCTTAACAAAACGATGAAGAAACTGATTGCCGCCTGTGCCGCGCTGATTGTTGCGGCGGGTATCATGGCGCAGACGCCGCGTGCGGAATTTAAGTTATGGGACGCCGCTCCTCCCACGGACAACGGCGTGAAGGGACCCGAAGTGAACAAGGATGGTGTATCGACCTATGTTACGGAACCACGGCTCACGGTCTTCGTTCCCGAGCATCCCAATGGGCAGTGCGTGCTTGCGTGTCCCGGCGGGGCCTACTTTGCGGTGTGCCACGGGACAGAGGGCTTCCCCATGGCCCAATGGTACCTGAACCAGGGGATTAGCTATGCAGTGCTCATCTACCGCCTGCCCAACGGGCACCACGAAGTGCCGCTTCAGGACGTACATCGCGCGATGGATATCCTGAACGAGCACCGTACCGAGTGGGGCATCACGTCGATAGGCATTCAGGGGGCTTCGGCCGGCGGTCATCTGGCAGCCACCGCTGCGATACACTATGACAAGCCGGAACATCGTCCGGACTTCCAGATCCTGTTCTACCCCGTTATCACTCTCGAGGTGGCCCACACCCATCGGGGTTCCCTGACACAGCTTCTTGGCCCTGACCCCTCGCCGCAGTTGGTGGACCATTACTGTTTGGAGAAGCATGTGACGGCCGATACGCCGCCCGCCTTTGTCATGCACAGCTCGAACGATGACGTCGTGCCCCTGCGTAATAGCCTGCAATACTGCCAGGCTCTCTCGGACAAGGGTGTCTATCAGAGCCTTCACGTCTATCCCGTGGGCGGTCATGGATGGGCATTCCACGAGTGGTTCCCCTTCAAGTATCAGTGGACGGCCGAGCTCGCTCAGTGGCTTGCGCAGCTGAGGATGACCCAGGGAAAATAAACTCTGCGTGCACTGTCTGTCTGTACGGAGTGCAACTTCATAACGAAAGAAGCAATGAACAGAATGTCATCTCGCCTTGCGCGGCTTGCCGTGTCACTGTGTCTCCTCCTCGGCATGGTTTCCCATGCGGCGGCACAGACTATTGTCGTGAATCGAGTGGACGGCACGAAGGTGCGCTTCAGGCTGTCTGACATCGCGAACATCGACGTGAACCCTACCGACGACCAACCGCAGGCCGACGGAGAGGCGGACGGCCGCGGATATGTGGATCTCGGGCTGCCCAGTGGCACGCTGTGGGCCACGATGAACGTGGGGGCAGAGAGCGAAACGGGATATGGCGATTATTTTGCCTGGGGAGAAACGGTGGGACGGCAGGATGGAAAGGTCGCCTATACGTGGGACACCTACCAGTGGTGCCATAGCAGCGGGTGGTCGATGATGAAGTATTGCACTGACCGAAGCATGGGCACCGTGGACGACAAGACGGAACTCGAGCCCATAGATGATGCAGCAACCATGTGCTGGGGCGAACACTGGCAGATGCCGTCCAAGGACCAGCTGGAGGAACTGTGCAGTGCATGCGACTGGACATGGACGGTGCGCGACGGCGTGAATGGCTATGAGATACTGAGTCGCCAGAATCATCATACACTTTTCCTCCCGGCCCCGGGCTATCGCTATGAGAAACAATCCAGTTTCGTGGGTGGGAACGGACTGTATTGGTCGCGCACGCTCAGTGACGGAAGTAGCTATTATGCCGCCTATCTTCTCTTTGGCTATAAGGATGTCAGCCTGGACACTCGCCAGCGTTTCCATGGCCTGACTGTGCGGGCCGTCGTGAGAAAGTAGTCGCGGTACAAGTCCCGCTTGCTCGGGCATCCAAAGTGAAAAAAGTGTTTTTTGCTTTGTATTTCCCTCGCTTATTCGTAACTCTGACCTTCGGTCCAAGTTACTTTCGCTCGGGCATCCAAAGTGAAAAAAGTGTTTTTTGCTTTGTATTTCCCTCGCTTATTCGTAACTTTGCACCCTGAAAAAGGAGATATGACAATGGACACGCGCAAACAGTTCGAGCAGATAATGGCAGAGTGCCGCTCGCTTTTCCAGAAAAAGTTGTGCGATTACGGTCCCGCCTGGCGTATCATGCGCCCCTCGTCGGTGACCGATCAGATATTCATCAAGGCAAATCGCATACGCAGCATTGAGACCAAGGGCGTAGCGCTGGTGGACGAAGGCATCCGCCCCGAGTTTGTCGGCATAGTGAACTATGCGATAGTCGGGCTCATCCAACTGGAGTTGGGGCCCGCCGACGAAGTAGAGGGCGGCATGACGGCCGACGAAGCAATGGAGGCATACGACCGCCATGCCAACGAGGCCCTGCAGCTGATGCTACGCAAGAATCACGACTACGACGAGGCCTGGCGCAGTATGCGCATAAGCAGCTATACCGACCTCATTCTGATGAAGATATTCCGCACCAAACAGATTGAATCGCTGCATGGCAAGACACTCGTGTCGGAAGGCATTGACGCCAACTATATGGACATGATGAACTATGCAGTCTTCGGACTCATCAAACTGACATTCCGTGACGACGACGCGGCAGAATAGACTCGCTTGGACGCTGGCCAACGTGTGCCGCCTCCTGTTGGCGGTCACCTTCCTGTTCTCTGGCTTCGTGAAACTGAACGACCCTCTGGGCACTCAGTACAAGATAGAGGACTATGCACACGCTTTCGGCCTTGCGGCATTGGCTCCTCAGCCGGTGCCCTTGGTGCTGTCTGTGGTGCTGGCCATGCTCGAGTTCTGTCTGGGAGTGTGGCTCTTCTTCGGTATCAATCGCCGCCGCAGCGTGGCGCTGGCCATCCTTCTGATGGCTGTCTTCACCCCCTTGACACTCTATCTGGCTATCGCCAATCCTGTGCAGGACTGCGGTTGCTTTGGCGATGCACTGCTGCTCACCAACTGGCAGACCTTCTGGAAGAATGTCCTCCTGCTCTGTGCCGCCCTGGTGCTGTTGCGCTATGGCAGGCTCATCACTCGCTTCGTGACCAGCCGCAACCAGTGGCTCATCACGCTCTATTCCTGGTTCTTCGCCTTTGTCTTTGCCCTGCTGAACATTCATGGGTTGCCGCTTATCGACTTCCGTCCCTACCATATCGGGGCGGACATCTGCGAGAAGATGGGGATTGAGCAGGGGGCCGATGCCCAGTATGAGACCACTTTCATCATGGAAAAGGACGGGCAGCGACAGGAGTTTACACTCGAGAATTACCCCGATTCCACGTGGACTTTTATCGATTCCCGGACGGTCCTCGTGGGCGGAAACGATGCTCAGCCCGAGATACACGACTTCTCCATCACCACCATCGATGGCGGGCAGCGCGATATCACGCAGGAGTTTCTCGCCGACACGGCATTCAAATTCCTGCTCGTCTCGCCGTACATCGAGCAGGCCGACGAAGGCGTGATGGACCGCGTGGCCACTATCCACGATTACTGCCTGGCACATGGCTACTCCTTCCTCTGCCTGACTTCGAGCAGTGAGGAAGCCATTGCCCGCTGGCAGGATATGACGGGTGCCGAGTATCCATTCTGTCATACGGATGCCATAGCGCTGAAGACGATGGTGAGGTCCAATCCCGGCCTGCTCCTGCTCAAGGGCAGTCGTGTGGTGAACAAGTGGCCGTCGTCTGCTTTCCCACGCGAGGAGATGCTCAGCGCTCCGCTCGACCGGCTCCCCCTGTCCCGTCCGCCCCACAGCGGCATCGTGCGTCGTGTCGTGCGCGTCTTGCTGTGGTATCTGATCCCACTCCTGCTATGGACGCTCACTGACCGTCTGTGGGTGGCGTGGAAGATAAGGAAACTACATAGTTATCAAAATACTAACTCAAACTCTAAAACAAAGTAAACATGAGAAAGAAGATTGTTGCAGGCAACTGGAAGATGAACAAGACCCTGCAGGAAGGTGTGGCCCTGGCCACAGAACTGAAAGAGATGCTGGCAGCCGAGAAACCCAACTGTGAGGTGGTGATCGGCACACCCTTTATCCACCTGGCCACGGTGTCCGAACTGCTGAAGGACAGCGTGATTGCCGTGAGCGCTGAGAACTGTGCCGACAAGGCCAGCGGTGCATACACTGGCGAGGTGAGTGCAGCAATGGTGAAGAGCACCGGTGCCGAGTACGTCATCCTGGGACACAGCGAGCGTCGCGAGTACTATCATGAGACGCCCGAGATTCTCAAGGCTAAGGTGGACCTCGCACTGGAGAACGGACTGAAGGTCATCTTCTGCATCGGCGAGAGCCTGGAGCAGCGCGAGAAGGGCGAGCAGGAGGCTGTATGCAAGGCTGAGCTGGCCGGCAGCGTATTCCATCTGACACCCGAGCAGTGGAAGAGCATCACCATCGCCTACGAGCCCATCTGGGCCATCGGTACAGGCAAGACTGCAACGGCAGAGCAGGCTGAGGAAATCCATGCATACATCCGCAAGTGCGTGGCCGAGGTGTATGGTGCAGAGATGGCCGACGATACCACCATCCTCTACGGTGGCAGCTGCAAGGCCAGCAATGCGCCCGAACTCTTTGCCAAGCCCGACATCGACGGTGGCCTCATTGGCGGTGCATCGCTGAAGGCTCCCGACTTCAAGGGTATCATCGACGCTTGGAAGAAGTAAATAAACCGAAAGTCTGAGGCTCAGGGTGCAGGCCTCTGGAGCTTGGGCCTCAGACTTCATCGCATAGAATCATATCCCGTTGAATATTGACTCATACGTCGAACTTTTTCATTTTCTGCAGATGCGTAAGCTGTTACTGACCATACTCCTGTTCGCCGGTGCTGCCCACATAGGGGCACAGACCCCGTTCACCGAACAGTTGCAAAAGACGGTTCCTGGCAAGGGGACCGTAGTTCTCTATCAGAGCCAGGCCATCACCGACCTGGTGAACGGCGTCGATGCCTCTGCACCCGCCGGCAAGGTCGTGCATGAGACGAGCACCACTACGGGTACGGCAAAGCCGCAGGACGTCCTCACCGATCTTCCGTCGGGCAATGCGTCGGCCGTCAAGGTGCGCATGAACGGCTATCGCATCCAGGTGTACTCGGGCGGCAACTCGCGTCAGGCAAAGAATGAGGCCACGATGATGGGCAATCGTGTGAAGAGTCTCTTCATGGATCTCTCCGTCTATACCCACTTCTCCAGCCCCCACTGGATATGCCGCGTGGGCGATTTCCGCACGTACGAGGAGGCCAACGAAGTCTTCCGCCAGCTGAAAGAGACGGGTCGCTTCCGCGAAGCCGTCATAGTGAGGAGCAAGGTAAACGTAAGCTATTGATGGATAATAAGACTACTGCTGCGCCCGTACAGCACGAGATTTCCCTCCACGTGGCACGCATCATCGAGCTGATGGGCGAGGATCCCCAGCGCGAGGGCTTGCAGCGCACGCCGTTGCGTGTGGCTCGTGCTATGGCCGAGCTGACGTCGGGTTATGCGCAGAACCCCATTGAGATACTCAACTCGGCTAAGTTTCATGAGGACTATCGGCAGATGGTCATCGTGCGTGACATCAATTTCTATTCCCTCTGCGAACACCATGTGCTGCCCTTCTATGGGCGAGTGCATGTGGCTTATATCCCGAACGGGCAGGTCACGGGGCTGAGCAAGATAGCCCGTGTGGTGGACTGTTTTGCCCGCCGCCTGCAGATCCAGGAGCGCATGACCAAGCAGATACGCGAGTGCATCCAGGAGGCTCTGAGCCCGCTGGGCGTGATGGTGGTGGTGGAGGCACAGCACATGTGCATGCAGATGCGCGGCGTGCAGAAGCAGGGGAGCTACACTACCACGAGCGACTTCTGCGGTGCTTTCAATCAGGCCAAGACGCGTGAGGAGTTCCTGCAGCTTATCAAGGGCTGAGCCTCAATGTAGTGTTTTTCTTTACATTTTATATTTCGTAGATTGACGCTAAGTTCGACATCGGCCTTCGTGGCGTGCCGCGAGGGCCGCCGCGACGTATCACCAAATCGTCCGCGACACTCCACCAACCCGTCTTCTTGCTGTCACAATCGCGCAAACGCGAGCCTGTGGTCGTGCGCACGGAATTTTTTGAATTTTTGCGTATCCTGATTCTTAGCGTGTTATCTTCTTTCGTTCTCCGAAATACCGCCTTTTTTGCCCCAAAAAGTGCCATTTTCCCCTCATTCGGGGTGCATGTGTTCGGAGGGGGAAAGTGCGATTATGGTATGAAATACTTACAATGAGGCGGCTGGTCGCCTTGCCTGGCGGCAGGCGGCTTCGTGTACAGAAGGCGGTGGAATGGGGTAGGGGGACGGCGGTATGCTCAGCGCAGCACCACGCGGTCGCCGGCTTCCTTGGCCAGAAGGTCGGCCAGGTGTTTCTTTTTGTTATAGCGTTCCATCAGTGCGCGGAATGCCTCGTGGTTTTTTAGGTTCTCGGGCCGTTTGGTCTGCTCGATAATCTGTTTCAGCTCGGCTTTCACGTGGGAGAGCTTCAGGCTGGCTATCATTGGCGGCACCGTCTCGGCCGGATGTACGCTGTACTGCTCTCCGTGTATGCGGCTCAGCTGCTCGCGGTCGGTGGAGAGGTCGAAGGCCGTGCTGCTCAGGCGCTGGTCCGGGTGGTTCAGGAAGTAGTGTTCGGCTGTGAAGCCTTCGTCGTGCAGATGCTGCATCGCCTCGTCGAGCATCTGCCGGTAGAGCGGTTCCTGCAGCTCGAATCCGTCCTCCTTCATACTATAATATATGTACTCGATGACGGTGAGGGGTATGTCCTCGCCGTTTTCTCCCTCGACCACGCACATCTGCTGCTCGCCGTAGCGCACGAGCATCTGCATGATGGGGCGCTCCATGGCGTCCTGCGTCGTCGGGGGTGGCAGCACCGTGCCGGTCGGCATGCTCTCGTCTGGGGCAGACGTCGGCAGCATGGGTTCTGGCCCGTCGGCAGTCGGAATGTCGGGCGGTGCAGTCTCACCTTCGGGCAGAGGCACGCCTCGGCGCTGTTCGCGCTCGCGTTCCTTGCGCCGTTCCTCGGCCAGTTTCTGCATCTGTTTCTGCACTGAGGTGGTGATCAGCTTCTCGTCCATCTGCAGTGTCTGCGATGCCTGGCGGATATAGAGCACGCGTTTGATTTCATCAGGAATCACGGCAATGCTCTCCACGATGTTGCTGATGAGTTGTGCCAACCGGACGGGGTCGCCCTGTGCCGAGGCCAGCGTGTTGGCCGTCTTGAAGTTGATGAAATCCACCTGGTGCGTCTTGAGATACTCTTGATACTCGGTGGCGTTGTGCTTGCGGGCAAAGCTGTCGGGGTCGTCGCCGTCGGGCAGCAGCAGCAGCTTTACGTCCATCCCCTCGGCCAGGAGCATGTCGATACCGCGCTCGCTGGCGTGGATGCCGGCTTCGTCGCCGTCGAAGATGACGGTGATATTGCTCGTCATGCGGTGGATGAGGCGTATCTGGTCGGTGGTGAGTGCGGTACCCGACGACGCCACTACGTTCTCCACCCCCATCTGGTGCATGGCCATCACGTCGGTATATCCCTCCACGAGATAGCACAGGTCCTGTCGGCGGATGGCTTCCTTGGCTTGGAAGAGGCCGAAGAGCTCCTTGCGTTTGCTATAGACGACGCTTTCGGGCGAGTTGAGGTATTTCACGTTTACGCCCTTGGTGGCTGCGTCGAGCACGCGCCCGCCGAAGCCTGCCACGCGTCCGCTCATGCTGAAGATGGGCCAGATGACGCGGCCACGGAAGCGGTCGCGCCACGTGCCGTGCTCGTTCTTGATGCACAGGCCGGTGCCGACACTGTTCTTCGGGTCGTGTTCGTCAATCGTATTGATAAGGTACTTCTCCTGGTATCCGGCCTTGAGAGCGTCCTCGGCCATGCTGTGTGTGCGGTTGTCCGGGCAGTAGCCCAGCTGGAACCGTTCGATGATATCGTCGCGGAAACCGCGCCCGTGGAAGTAGGCCATGCCGATGGCCATCCCGTCGTCGGTGTCGTGGAGCTGATGTCGGAACCAGTCGCGGGCCCATTCATTGACGATGAACATGCTTTCGCGGTCGCCCTGAGACTGTTTCTCCTCGGGCGTCAGCTCTTTTTCCTCGATGGGAATTCCGTATTTGCGGGCCAGATAGCGCAAGGCTTCGGGATAGCTCAGCTGCTCGTGCTCCATGATGAAGCCCACGGGATTGCCACCCTTGCCGCAGGCGAAGCACTTGCAATAATTCTTGGCCGGCGACACCATAAAGGAGGGGGTGCGGTCGTCGTGGAAAGGGCAGAGGCCCTTGAGGTTGGCTCCCGCACGGCGCAGCGTGACGAAGTCGGACACCACATCCACGATGTTGGCGGCATCCATTATCTTGTCTATGGTCACGCGGTCTATCATATCCCTAATCTCTAATCCCTAATCCCTCATCCAACTATATGTTCAGCCCGTATTCGTGTTTGATTTCTTCCATGACGAAGGTGCTCTCGATGCTGCCCACACTTTCGATGGCTCCCAGGGTGTTCAGCAGGAAGTCCTGATAGTCGTGCATGTCGGCAGCGTGAATCTTGAGTAGATAGTCGAAGTTGCCGCTGATGTTGTAGCATTCGGTTACCTGCGGCACCTGCCTGATGCGCTCTGTGAAGTCGGAGGCGATGGACGTGTTCATGCGGCGCAGCTTGACATTGCAGAAGACGAGGAAACCCTTGTTCAGTTTGGCGGCGTCGAGCACGGCAATGTATTTCTTTACATACCCCAGCCGCTCGAGGCGCTTCATGCGTTCGAAGACGGGCGTCGAGGAGAGGTGCACCTCGGTTGCCATCTCCTTGATGGTCAGCCGTGCATTCTGCTGCAGTGTGCGCAGGATAAGCAGGTCGGTCTTGTCTAATTCATAGTCCATTGCAGGCGAATATAATGTGGATCCTTGACTCTTTTGTGTCTCAACGTTCACTCTTCCTCGTCATCGTCCATGTCGAAGTCGAAGTCGGCGATGAACATGGGCGTCTCGTTGGCAAACTCGTCCAGGCTGCGGCGCTCCTTCTTCGTGGGGCGTCCGCTTCCCTTTGCACGATTGACAAAGCCGCTTATCTTGCTCATCTCCAGTAGCTCATACTGCTCGGCTGACGTCACGTTCTCGAGCACCTCGGGCAGCAGCTTGGCGCCTACGCGCTTCTCGATGGGTTGTAGCACGAGGAAACTGTAGGTGACGGGCGGTTTCCGTACATCGACGACGTCGCCCGCCTTCACCGTGCGGCTGGCCTTGAGCTGTGCGCCGTGCATGCTCACCTGGCCTTTCTTGCAGGCGGCGGCAGCTATGGTGCGCGTCTTGAAGATGCGTGCGGCCCACAGCCATTTGTCGATGCGTGCTTCGGTGTTGGCCATCACTTCACTTCGGCTGTCAGTCGGCAAATGTTCACCACCGTCATCATGGCTTTCTCCATGCTCTGGATGGGAACGAACTCATTGCGTCCGTGGAAATTAAGACCTCCAGCAAAAATGTTTGGGCAGGGGAGGCCCTTGAAGGAGAGCTGTGCGCCGTCGGTGCCGCCACGGATGGGCACCACACGGCAGAAGCCGCAGGCCTCCTCGATGGCTCGGCGGGCAATATCCGTAATCTGCTGCTTGTCTTGCAGCTGGCTGAGCATGTTGTAATACTGGTCCTTGATCTCCACGCTCACGATGTCCTTGCCCAGACGGGCGTTCATCTTTGCCACCTCGTCCAGCATCCGCTGCTTGCGCTGCTCGAAGATTTCGCGGTCGTGGTCGCGGATGATGTAGGAGAGTGTGGCTTCCTCCACAGTGGCCTCCATGCCACACAGGTGGTAGAAGCCCTCGTAGCCTTCGGTGGCTTGCGGTGTCTCGCTTTCTGGCAGCAGGCGTACAAATTCGCCGGCGAGCAGACAGGCATTGGTCATCTTCCCCTTGGCATAGCCGGGATGTACGTTGCGACCCTGTATGTGCACCTTGGCGCTGGCGGCATTGAAGTTCTCGTATTCCAGTTCGCCTACTTCGCCTCCGTCCATGGTATAGGCCCATTCGCAGCCGAACTTTGCTACATCGAACAGATGGGCGCCTGCGCCTATCTCCTCGTCGGGGTTGAAGGCGATGCGAATCTTCCCGTGCTCAATCTCGGGGTGAGCCATCAGATAGGTCATGGCGGTGACTATCTCGGCGATGCCCGCCTTGTCGTCGGCACCCAAGAGGGTGGTTCCGTCGGTAACGATGAGGTCCTCGCCCACATGGTCTTTCAGTTCGGGGAACTGTTCTACGCTTGTTGTGATGCCAGATGCCTCGTTCAGAACGATGTCTGTTCCGTCATAGTTGTGGATGATACGGGGTTTTATGTCGGCTCCGCTACAGTCGGGGCTCGTGTCCATATGGGCAATAAAGCCGATGGTCGGGACCTTTCGGTCGGTGTTGGCCGGCAGGGTGGCATAGACGTATGCATGCTCGTCCATCTCCACCTCCTGCATGCCGAGGGCTTCGAGCTCGTCCTTCAGATAGCGTGCCAGTACATACTGCTTCTCCGTACTCGGGCAGGTAGCCTCGTTCTTTTCGCTGGATTGTGTGTCAAAGGACACGTACTTTAAGAATCTATCAACTAATTCCATGACGTTTGCTTTATTATTTTCCGTTATAGTTGCACATGGCGAACTGGATGCCGCTCAGCGCAAATGCCTTGATGGCCTCGCAGGCCACGAGGGCCTTCTCGTCCACCAGTTTCTCTTCCTCCGGTGTGAAGGTGCTCAACACGAAGTCCACCTGTGCTCCGCGCGGGAAGTCGTTGCCGATGCCGAAGCGAAGTCGGTTGTACCCCTCGGTGCCCAGCACCTGGGCGATGTGTCGCAAGCCGTTGTGTCCGCCGGCGCTGCCTCCGGGCTTCATCCGGATGGTGCCCAAGGGGAGGCTGAGGTCGTCTACGACGACGAGCAGATTCTCGAGCGGCACCTTCTCCTGCTGCATCCAGTAGCGCACGGCATTCCCACTGAGGTTCATGAACGTGGACGGCTTCAAGAGTACCAACTCGGCATTCTTCACCCGCATGCGGGCCACGAAGCCATATCGCTTGTCCTCAAAAACAATATTGGACGCCTTAGCCAGGGCGTCCAATACTCTAAATCCGATATTGTGGCGGGTGCCATCGTATTCGTATCCGATGTTGCCCAGCCCTGTTATCAGGTACTTCATTCAGTCGGTCGAGGGTGGATTATTCTTCCTTCTTGGCTGCAGCACTCATGGCGCTACGTGTCATCTTCACCTGGCAAACAACAACGCTGGGGCTCGTGATGAGTTCCAGACCCTCGAACGAAAGCTCGGCCACCTTGATGGTCTTGCCCAGACCCAGGTTGGTAACGTCGATATTCAGTGTCTCAGGAATCTGTGTGTACGGGGCACGAACCTTCAGCTTGCGCACGTTGGCGGCCAGCTTACCACCAGCCTTGACACCTTCTGCCAGACCTGTGAGCTTGATGGGCACTTCCATCACGATGGGCTTGTCCTCGGTAATCTCCAGGAAGTCCACGTGCATCAGGCGGTCTGTTACGGGGTGGAACTGCAGTTCCTTCATGATGGCCTTGCAGGTCTTGCCGTCAATGGTAAGGTCCACGCTGTAAATCTCGGGCGTGTACACCAGTTTGCGGAGGCCTTCCTGGCTCACCGTGAAGCTCTGAGCCACGGGCTTGCCGTTCTCGTCCTTCTGTACTCCATACAGGTTGCAGGGCACTGCGCCTGTCTTGCGAATCTCACGTGCACCCTTCTTGCCGTTTGCTACGCGAGCGGTGCCTTGTACTTCAATTGTTTTCATCGTTTTGTTTGGTTTTGTGTTACTCTAAATTAAGTGTTCTCATGCTTAATTCGCCATCACACGGCTTCAAAAGCGGCGCAAAGTTACGCTTTTTTGTCGAAACCTCAAAATTCCAAGTCTATTTTTATTTCATCTTCGCCCATATCGAATGAGGTTTCGGGCTTTTCCTGCATTCCTTCGATATATTTCATGGCTTCCTGGAGGCTGTCGCGGAACTTTTGGAAGTCTTCTTGGTAGATGAAGATCTTGTGCTTCTCGTAATTCACTTGGGGCGATTCCTGACTGCCGGAGAGAACTTTTTTGCTCTCCGTGATGCTCAGGTACATCTCCTCCTTGCGGTTTTGCTTCACGTCAACGTAGTAGATACGCTGCCCTGCCTTGATTGTTCTTGAGAACAGAATGTCTTTCTCCTTGCCCTCGAGGGCTTTTTTGCTTTCTTCCATGTTACATTATATAAATATTGGCTCCCAAAATTCTGTATATTTTCTTAATCTACCAAAAAAAATGAGAAAAAATGTTTCTATTTGGTGCAAAATGCGTACTTTTGCGTGTCTTTTCAGTAAATAGAACATGATAAATCGCGAACTTATACGACAAAAAGTCGTCCAAATAACCTACTCATACTATCAGCAAGGTGATGCTCGTCCGGAGCAGGCTGAGAAGGAGTTGCTCATGAGTATGTCGAAGGCATACGAGTTATATAACTATCTACTTCTCTTGATGGTAGAAATGAACAGGGTGGCTGTGCGGATTCAACAAATGAGACAGTCGCGTCTCACTCGTCTGGGACGTTATGAGACCGAGAGCACCAAGTTCGTTGATAATCAATTTATGTTACAATTGGAGTCGAACCGCCAGTTGAAGGAGTTCCTCGATAACCATAATCGCTTCTGGAGCGACCGGGAAGAGTTCGTGCGCGCGTTATATATGAAGGTAGAAGATACCGATTTCTATAAGGAATATATGGCTAAGCCCACCTCCACCTTTGCCGAGGACCGTGATTTGTGGAGGCAAATCTATCGCGCCCTTATCTGCAACAACGATGAGATAGATGCTATTCTTGAGGAGAATAGTCTCTATTGGAACGATGATAAGGCCATTGTCGATACCTTTGTGCTGAAGACCATCAATCGGTTCACCGAGCAGACGACTCCCGACACTCCGCTGCTGCCTGAGTTCCGCGACGACACGGACCGCGAGTTTGCCATCCGCCTGCTGCGCCGCACGCTGGCCAATGCCGACTACCTGCTGAGCCTCATTGGTGCCACCACGCGCCGTTGGGATCTGGGGCGTGTGGCCTTGATGGACCGTGTCATCATGCAGGTGGCCCTGGCCGAGATCACGTCCTTCCCCTCCATCCCCATCAGTGTGAGTATCAACGAATACGTCGAGCTGGCCAAGATGTACAGCACTCCCAAGAGCGGCAAGTATGTCAATGCCACGCTTGACCACATCTCGAAACAGCTCCTCGAAGAGAAGAAGTTGGTGAAGACAGCGCCTCAGACTCCGCCTAAAGAGTCTGGCGAAGATGTCGTCGAAAGTGATGTCGAAGCAGATGTAGAATAAGAAACAATATATAAACCTATTAAACGATAAAGACTATGATTCTGATGCAAGCAGCCGCCGGCAGTTCGTTTTCCCCACTGCTGATGATAGTGATCATCTTTGCTATTGCATGGTTTTTTATGATTCGTCCGCAGCAGAAGCGGCAGAAGGAGATAATGAAGTTCCGCAGCGGCATTACCGTGGGACAGGCTGTCGTGACGGCCGGTGGCATTTACGGCACCGTGCGCGCCATTGACGAGGCTGACAATGCGTTGATGATCGAGGTGGCCAATGGCGTGAAGATCAAGGTGGACCGCAACTCGGTGTACGCTACAGCCCAGCCCACTCAGTAAACTCCTTCACCTCTGGCTGCGCTTCTGTCCTGCGGCCAGGTTTTATTACTTGTTACGCATGATGTCACGCCGCGTGAGACAATATCTTCAGGCGGCCCGGGGTTTCCTAAGCAAAGAACAGCGCGGGAGATTCGGGGTGTTCTTTCTGTGTCTCATCATCTCGGCTTCCTTCTGGCTCGTGACGGCCTTGCGCGACACCTTCGAGAGTGAGATCGACGTGCCCCTGCAGTTGAATGGAGTGCCCGAGACGGTGCGTATCACTACGCCGCTGCCCGAGGTGGTTCATGTGGCTGTGCGGGACAAGGGTACCACACTGGTGGGCTACCACTGGCGTCTTCGTGCGATGCGCCCCGTGATGCTCGATTTTCAGGATTACGACAACGGTGCCGTGAGCGGACGTGGCCAGGTGCCCCAAGGCGATGTGCTGCGGGTCGTGCAGCATCAGCTGGATGGTACCACTCAGGTGCAGGGCTTGCGGCCCGACACGCTGGAGTTCTACTTCAACCGCGGATTGTGTTACCGACTTCCCGTGCGCCCCGTGGGTACCTTTACCCCCTCGGCGCAGAGTTATATCCAGAGCGTCTCGGTCAGCCCCGATTCGGTGGATGTATATGCCCCCGCCAGTGTGCTTGACACCATGCGCTATGCCTATACACAGGCTCTCTCCGTGAAGGACCTTGGCCGTACGACCACCCGCACAGCTCGCCTCATGCCTATTCGTGGCGTGAAGTACGAACCCGACGAAGTCAGTGTGACGCTCAATGTCGATTTCTATGCCGAAAAGACCATTAAGGTGCCCGTCATCGGGCTCAATTTCCCGCCCGACCGTCGTCTGCGCACCTTCCCTTCTCATGCCTCCATCACCTTCCGTGTGGGCTCTGCCCAGCTGAAGGACATCTCGGCAGAGAACTTTGTGCTGGCTTTCACTTACGAGGAGCTGATGCAGAACGCTTCGGATAAGTTAGCGCTCCACCTGAAGTCGCTTCCTGCCGGTGTTTCCAATGTGCGCATCACCCCCCAGGAGGTGGACTACCTCATCGAACAGACCGACGGGGAGGGCGGCAATGCCGAATGACGCTGCTGGGCATCACTGGCGGCATCGGCAGCGGTAAGAGCTTCGTGGCCCGTCTGCTCACCCGGCACTTCGGTGTTCCTGTCTATGACTGTGATGCGGCAGCCAAGCGTCTCGAGAATGACGACCCTGCCCTGCGTGCGGCCCTCACGTCGGTGGTGGGCCCCGAGGTCTATGATGCTCAGAGCGGCGAACTCGTGCGTCCCGTCCTGGCTCGCTTTCTCTTTGCCGACGAGGAGCATGCCGCAGTGGTAAACCACATTGTTCATCCCGCTGTACAGCGCGACCTGCACCGTTGGGCCGAGGGACAGTCCCTCCCCCTGCTGGCTGTGGAGAGCGCCATTCTCTATGAGAGCGGTTTCGACGCGATGGTGGACCGCGTGCTCTTCGTGGATGCGCCGCTCGATGTGCGTCTGAGTCGCGCCATGCGCCGCGATGGAGCCTCGCGCCAGCAGATAGCTGCCCGTGTTGCCCGACAGGACAGCGAGCGCCATAGGGAGCAGGCCGATTATGTGATATTCAACGACGCAGCGGCCGACGAGCACGCTCTGCTCGCTCAGCTGGCGTCGATTCCCGAACTTATAACTCAATCCAAATGAACAGACGAACCTTTATCGGAGTTGCAGGCAGCGCTATGATGGCTGTGGGTCAGGATGCCCTGGCCACCCCGCAGCTGTCGTCGAAAACAGCCCGGGAGAGCGTCTCCGACGGGATCCACGTGCGCTTCCTCGGTACTGGAGCAGCCGACTGGAACGGACGCGACGACCGCGGCGAACTGCGTCGTCTCTCCAGCATCCTGCTCGACGGGCACGTCCTGATTGACTTCACTGAGACGGCCTCCGACATGCTTCCCGAGGGATGCCATCCCGATACCATCTTCTACACTCACTCCCACGGCGATCACTATCGCCCTGCGGCAGCTCTTGCGCTGGGCAGCATCCGTACCGTCTATCTGAGCCAGACGTGGTATGACATTGCCATGTCCGAATTCTCCAAGGCTGCTCAGAAGCTCGGCGTACCTATGCCTAAGATCATCCCTCTGTGCATCGGACAGGAGATCAGCGTCGGCGGGCTCACCTTCCACCCCCTGCCGGCCAATCATGCCACGGGTCATATCCTGGAACAGACGCTCATCTACCTTATAGAGAAAGGCACATCGCGCTTGCTCTATGCCACCGACACGGGTGGCTTGATGGCCGTTGCCGCGCGTCTGGCCGGTATCGACGCTCATGCCAAGGGCGAGCCCATTACGGGCCTGATAATGGAAGCCACCATGGGCATGGACCACGAAGTGGACTTCCGTCTTTATGCCCATTCCAGCGTGGCCACCGTGGAGCGCACGGCTCAGGTGCTCGCCAAGACCAAGCGCTATCAGCCCAAGACGGCGGGCCTACCCGTTTATCTAACCCATATGGCTCGCACGCTGCATGGCACGCAGGCCGAACTTGATGCCCATTTGCCAGCCTCGCTCCGTGCGGCATACGATGGGCTGGAAGTGGTGTTCTGAGACCAGGCCGAATGCACAGGGCTGTTTGGCCTTGGATATGACACAATGAATTAGGAATTATACTATAAAATAAGCACAAAAGATGTTAGAAACGATTTTAGCAATTTCGGGTAAGCCCGGCCTTTATCGCCTGGTTTCCCGTGGCAGTCGAAGCCTCATTGTAGAGACACTTGACGCCCAGAAGAAACGTATGCCTGCTTTCAGTGCCGACAAGGTGATTTCCCTGGCCGACATTGCCATGTACACCGACGAGGAGGAAGTGCCCCTGCGCCAGGTGCTCAAGAGCATTCAGACAAAAGAAAACGGCGGCAAGGCTTCGCTGAATCCCAAGACAGCCTCGAAGGAGGAACTGACCGGCTATCTGGCCGAGGTGCTGCCCAATTACGACCGCGACCGCGTGTATCCCACCGATGTGAAGAAACTTCTCCAGTGGTACAACATCCTCGTCGAGAACGGCATCACCGACTTCGACGAGGCTCTCCAGGAAACACAGGGCGACAACGTGGCCGACCGTAAGGGAGAGGATTGACTAAATGTCAATCCGTGCCCGTTGTCGGGGAGGCCAGTGCCGTGGCCGACGGAGGGCAGACGTGGCCGACCGTAAGGGAGAGGATTGACTAAATGTCAATCCACGATGAATTGTACATAAGAACACGACGTGCCGCATCCTGTTTTATCACGTGTGATAAAGTCGGGTGCGGCACGTCGCGTTCGTTTTTATCACGTGTGATAAAAACGGCCGTGCCCTTTGACGGTCAGGGCAGCAGCATTTCCTGCATCGAGTCGGCCTGCTTTAAGGCTGTCTTTTTGTCCAGCGGCGCGATGCCTCCCGGCCGTGAGATGCTGCCGACCTTGGCGGGTGCATTTTTCTGAGCGTTAGGCAGCACGATGCTGAATAGTCCGTTCCTGTTCGCGAGGTAAAAGCCTCCGTTGTTGTATTCGGACATGCTGATGACTATGCCTCCTGCCGGGAAGGTGATGGTGCCATTGGTCAGCGTGCCGAACCATCCTGCATTCTTGACATCTTCTACGGACTGCCCATTGCTGATATGATAGTCGGCCCGGCTCCACAGGGAAATCATTCCGTAGCCCCAGTTTACGCCGAGCGGTGTGTTCTCGAAGTAAACGGCGGTGGGGTCCTCGGCGTGGATATACATGTAATATACCTGCGACGGGTCGTTGTCGCCCGTTTCGTTATAGGGGAAGTCCAGTGTGTTATAGGGATTCGTCAGACGGTAGAGGCCCGGCGTGGTGCTGCTTTCTTCTATGCTCACCTGCCACGACACGTTTTCCAAGCTCCAGAGTGAGGTGAAGCAGTCATCCGTGATGGTCGCTTTGCCCAGGGAGATCCAATCGGTCTTCTCTCCGATTGTTTCGCGGAAGGTGCCCAGCTGGGTGCCGTCGTCTTTCGTAAAGGTGAGTTGCATGTCGAACATCCCCTTCTCATACAGCCCGCTGCCGCTCACGCGCACCGGCTGTCCGTCTTCGGCCGTATAGGCATACTGGCTATCGACGCTCACCTGGTTCTCGGCGTCCACGTCGAAGAGCAGATTGCGTCCCTGGGCGTAGGGTGAGAGGATGCGATACACACTTGCCCCCTCGGCTTTCTGATAGCTCACGGGGCCGCTGAAGCGGGCATCGTCCAGCGTGGAGTGCATCGTGCTCTGGATCTCCGCCTTCCACGAGTATTCCATCTCGGTGTAAAGCTGTCGGTTGGGCAGGATTGTCACGTCGAATATCTCTGTGTGGCGTGTCTGGGCCAAGTCGTTGCGCTGTACGATGTAGGAGCATCGGGCGGTGGCCTCCACCCTGGGCTGGAAGTCCATTTGCATGTGGCGCAAGATGCTTGCGGCCTGAGTCATCGTCTCTCCCTGGTAGTTCTCAGCGACTCCGTTCTTGTCCATGCTGTAGCTGCCTTGGAATCTGAATTCCTCCGGATAATATACCATCATCGAGATGGGGTTATACGTGCCGTTGCTATAGTAATTTTCATAGAAATGCCTGATTTCTCCCTCGCCTTTCAACCTTACGTCACATATCTTCACGCTGTCCAGACCGACGTATTTTTCCTCGTCAATCGGGCCTGCCATGCTGATGGCTGCTTCGGGCAGATAGTCGAACGTCTGTGACGCATCGAGTTCCTGGGGGATGTCGATGCCGAAGCTCACTACGTTGGAACACGTGGTGAAGGAGGTGGCCTGCTCTACTTTGCCGCGGACGCGCAGGTAGGCCGTGGCCTTGCCGCTGTCGGGCATGCCAGCCTGGCGCAGCAGATACTTGGCCGACGTCAGTACCTGCTGGCTGTTGAGCGGGAAGCTGACGGGCACGGTCTGGCCCAGCGGGAAGTCGGGCGACATGGAGAGTTGCGGAGTGTATTCTATGGAGACGGCCTCTGTGTGCTCTGCTTCGTCGTAGTGGAAAAGGAAATAGCCTACGGCGTTCAGGGGCACGTAGGGCACGTCGGCCTTGAAGCGCGGTTCGTGGAGCACGATGCCCTTGGTGATGGCAGCCCGTGCCTCGTCGTCGGAGATTGCAGGTTGGTAGTCTGCAAGGTAGGCGTACGAGGGATCAGGGTTGTTACGCTCGGCCAGGCCCAGGTTCTGCTGCTCCTCGGTCCGCACGAACACGAAGTTCATCCATGCGGGCCGACTCTCGGTGTTGAACCGGAAACCTTCGGGGCAGTTGGTGCCGTCATAGTCGCGAGTGACGCTCATGTTGAGACGTTTGATGTCGAAATATACCTGTCCCTCGCCCCACAGCTCGAGGCGTTTCTGGAGGATGATTTCGCTGACGGCTTCTTCCTCGGTCGTGGCACGGAAGTCATAGGCTTCATCGCGGTTCTGGCGGACGAAGGTCGTCAGCAGTGCCGCTCCCTCGGCGGGCGAGGTATGGGCAGCAGCCTCTGCCTCGATGAGATACATCTCCTCGACGCGCATCAATGGGAAGGCCGTAAGCAGTCCTTCCACGTCATTGATGGCTGCATGGCTCGGGCGGAACTTTATCGATGCGTATGGAGACAGCATGATGTTGTCCATGTCGATGAGCATGTACATCGCCTGGGACTCAAGCCACGATTCATAGGGAGGCACGAAGAGTTGCTTGCGCACGTCCGTGTCCGTCATTCGGTCGTACAGGCTCTTGTCTATCAGCAACTCGGCTCCTGCTGCGGCATAGCCCTCGTTGTATTCGTTGCTCATCCAGGAGGTCCAGTTCGTGATGCCGCTGGTTACTGTGGGATCCGTGGGGAAGTGCTGCACAGCCCACATCCAGTTCTCCGCTGTGTTGAAACCTGTAGTCTTGTCCGTCATCTCTGCCCGGGTCATGATATGCGTGCTGGTGGTTTCTATGGCTCGGCGTGCATATTCGCGGGCTTTGGCGTAGTCTCCGGTCCAGAGGTAGAGGCGTGCTTTCAGTCCATAGACCACATCAATATGAGGCACCAGACGAGACGGCTCGTTGAGTTTCGTGATGAGCTGTTCGGCGCGGTCCAGATCATTTTGGATGAAGGCCGCTGCCTCGTTTTTCGTGGCACGCGGAACATTGTAGAAGCGAGTGACGGGGTCGTACTCGGTGGTCTCGTCGATGAGGGGGACGGTGAGGCCCGTGATGTCCTGTCCCGACTCGGAAATGCCGTTGGTGCGGTCGTTGGGTAGGAATTCATACATGCGAGCCATGTCCAGATAGGTCAGTGCCCGGCACGTGTATGCCACGCCCAGCCATCCATCGTTTTCCTGGCCGTTCTCCTTCAGCGTGCGTATCCAGTCGTTGGCCTCGACTGCCAGCGTGCGCATGGTTCTCCATACACCTTGTGCATACACGTAGTTCTTACCTAAAAATTGGTTCTTCTGCCATGTGCCGAACCAGTTGTAGCCATTATCGGGGCGGTATATGTCTGCCGTCATCAGGTCGCGGATGTGCATGATGCTGCCATAGCCGAAGCGTTCGGCCCGGCTTCCGTCACATAGTTTCCACTGAAGGTTCCAGGGGAGGCCGTCGCGGGTGAAGCGTAGCGAGCGAAGGTCGGTTACGGACTGTGGCTCTTCGGGGCCAATCTGTATGGTGTGGTTCTCCTCGCTGATGGTGAGGGAGATGCTCTCATGGGTGCTTACGGTGCCGTCCTTGGCAGTCGTCTCAATGCGGGTCTGTGCCACAGCCTGTCCGGCAAGGAACAGGGCGGCGAGGGCAAATAACTTCTTCATAGCGTGGTCCTCCCTTGATTATTTCTTTGTGAACTTGATGGCGGTGTCGCCTGCACGGATGATATAGATGCCGTGCGGCAGCGACTCCAGCCCGATGAGGGCATGCTCCTTGCCGGCCGTGGTGGCCAGGCGCATCCTGCCCGCTGTGTCGTACACCCTGACGGGAGTGCCGGGCTTGATGCCGCCCAAGCTAAGCTTGCCGTCCTGATTGCCGGCATTGTACAGACGAATGCCCTCGATGCCGTTGGGGTCGGCATTGAACCATAGCTGCACCGTCGTGGGATGGTATTCCTCGACGGTTCTCTTTCCTTCTGCATCGATGAACACAAGGTTCACGGTTTCGGTTTCGACGCCAAAGTTGTATCGGCTCGATACATAGGCTTCGACAAGTTGCTGCGTGAGTACCTTTCCGTTGATGGTGACGACGACGTCTTGCGTCTCGGCCCCGGCTGGCAATGCAAGCAGGGGGACGCATAGGAGTAACATGTAAAGTCTCTTCATGGCTGAAATGGTTAGATGTGATACCTTATTATATTTACGCGCGCGAGGAACTAACCTCGGCACAAAGGTATGAAAAAATAATCACAATGCAAGTGTGCGGAGCAGAAATGTCTATAAGAATGATATAAAAGTCTTTATCGGGGGTGGCTTATGTGAAACTTTCTGTGCCGAAAGACTTACAAAAGGATGAGGCCGGCCAGGCCGCAGAGGAGGATGATGTGGATGGGGTTCATCTTATACACTTGCTGGCTGATGAAGGCGAAGGCAAAGAGCAGGATGCTGATGGCGAACTGCCACGGCGACTCGTCGGGGCTGCCGAAGTTCTCGGAATTCATCAGTAGCAGGGCGGCAGCAGCCAGCAGGCCCACTACGGCGGGACGAAGGCCGGAGAAGGTGTGCTCCACTGCAGGATGATTGTAATAGCGGAGCAGGAACTTGCTGATGAGAAGCATAAGGACGAAGCTGGGCAACACCACGGCGAAGGTGGCTGTCAGGCTGCCCATGACGCCCCATGCGTGGCTGTAGCCCGCATTGACCATGCTACTGTAACCCACATAGGTGGCGCTGTTGATGCCGATGGGGCCAGGCGTGCTCTGGCTGATGGCCACGATGTCGGTGAACTCGCCGGTGCTGATCCAATGGTGGTGGTTCACAATCTCGGCCTGTATCATGGAAATCATGGCATAGCCCCCACCAAAGCCAAACAGACCGATGAGGAAGAATGTCCAGAAGAGTTTTAACAGTAGCAATAGCATCGCTTAGACTAATTCATAATAAATGTGGTTCGTCGTTCTTTATTCCTTAATATATTGTCCGTATGCATAGCCGCCAATGGCAGCGAGCAGGATGACATAGATGGGGCTGACGCCTAAAAGCCAGATGGCGATGGCGGAGGCAATGGGAATCCATGCGTTGTAGCGGTCTATCCGCGCACTGCGGGCCATGCGGAAGACGGGTGCGGCAATGAGTGCCACCACAGCGGGACGTATGCCGCGGAAGATGCGCTCCACCACCCAGTTGTCACGGAACTGGTGGAATACAAGCGCGATGGCCAGGATAATGAGGAACGAGGGGAGCACGGCGCCGAGGGCACACAGGAATGCTCCCCGTATGCCCTGGCGGCGATAGCCCACGAAGATGCTTATGTTCACGGCGAAGATGCCGGGACAGGACTGTGCCACGGCTATCAGGTCGATGAGTTCCTCGGCAGTGAGCCACTGCTTGCGTCTCACCACCTGCTCTTCGATGAGGGGTATCATGGCATAGCCTCCTCCGATAGTGAAGAGGCCGATGCGCATGAAGGTGAAGAACATTTCAAACATTGCCCTAATCCTTAATCTCTAATCCCTAATCCCTAATCCTTAATCCTTAGTCCTTCTTCTGCCTCTCCACCCACTTTCTGGCATTGACAAAGGCTTCGATCCAGGGTGTCACTTCGTCGGTCAGCCGGCGCGATTCGGGATAGTAGCCACACTGCCAGGGGAAGAAGGCGCGTTCCAGATGGGGCATCATGGCCAGATGGCGTCCGTCGGGCGAGCAAATGCCCGCAGCAGAATAGTCGCTGCCGTTGGGATTGGCGGGATAACCCGTGTGGCTGTATTTGAGCACGATGCTGTAGTCTTCTTCACGGCCGGGCAGTGAGAACTTGCCCTCGCCGTGGGCCACCCATATACCCAGTTTCGAGCCGCTCAGGCTGCCCAGCAGCACGCTCTGGTTGGGCTGCACGGTGAGGCCCACGAAGCCCGACTCGAACTTGTGCGAGTCGTTGTGGAGCATCTTGGGGGATTTGCCTGTAGGGCTTGCACTTTGAACAAGTCCCAGCTCCACCATGAGTTGGCATCCGTTGCAGACACCGAGAGAGAGTGTGTCGGGGCGGCTGTAGAAGCGTTCGAGGGCTTCCTTGGCCTTGGGGTTGTATAGGAAGGCACCGGCCCATCCCTTGGCCGAGCCGAGGACGTCGCTGTTCGAGAAACCGCCGCAGAAGACGATGAAGTTCACATCGTCCAGTGTCTCACGCCCTGCGATAAGGTCGGTCATCATTACGTCTTTCACGTCGAAACCGGCCAGATAGAGCATATAGGCCATCTCGCGTTCGCCGTTGGTACCTTTTTCGCGGATGATGGCGGCGTGGAGGCCGCTTGGTGTGCGTCGGTCGGGATTGATACCATATTGAGCGAATTTTCCGGTAAAGGATTTCGGAAGAAGCCACTGGAGCGGCTGCAGCTTGTAGTTTCGGAAGCGCTCGTCGGCCTTTCCGTTCATGCTCTGCTTGCGGTCCAGGCGCCGTGAGGTCTCGTACCAGACATCGCGCAGCATGTCAATGTCGAGTGTTTGCTCGAAATCGCCCTTACGGATGTGCAGGTAGCGTTCGCGCATGGGCACTCCGATATAGATGTAGCCTACGCCGGCCTCTTCGAGTGTCTTCTTGAAGGCTTCTTCGTTACGGGTACTTACCTGGACTACTACGCCTGGATTCTCGGCGAAGAGAATCTTCGTGATGTCCTCCTCGGCATAGTTCACGAGGTTTATCTTCAGTCCGCCCTGCGTGTTGGCAAAGCACATTTCGAGCAGAGTGGTGACGAGGCCGCCTGCGCTGATGTCGTGTCCGGCGAGCAGGAGGCCATGGCGCACGCACTCCTGCACGGCATTGAATGCATCGCGGAAATATTCGGCATTCTGCACCGTGGGCACGTCGGAGCCTACGCGTCCCAGGCTCTGTGCCAACGCACTGCCACCCAGATGCAGGGCGTCAAACGAGAAGTCGATGTGGTAGAGGGCGCTCTTAGGCTCTGCGGAGAGCACGGGACTCACCACCTTGCGGATGTCGGATACCTGTCCGCCGCTGGAGACGATGACGGTTCCCGGAGAGATAATCTTGGTACCGTCAGGGTATTTCTGGGTCATGGAGAGGCTGTCTTTGCCTGTGGGCACATTAATCTCCAACTGGCAGCAGAAGTCGCTTAGTGCCTCGACGGCCTGATAGAGGCGGGCATCCTCGCCCTTCTGGGCACGGCACGGCCACATCCAGTTGGCGCTGAGGCTGACGCTGTCGAGCCCTTCCTCCAGCGGTGCCCATACGAGATTGGTGAGCGATTCGGCCACGCTGAGCACGCTGCCGGCTGCGGGGCTGGCAAGTGCAGCCTGGGGCGCATGGCCCAGTGCGGTGGCAATACCCTTGCGGCCACGGTAGTCGAGGGCTACCACACCACAGTCGGAGAGCGGCAGCTGCAACTCTCCCTGACACTGCTGGCGCGCCACCTTACCCGTCACGGAACGGTCCACCTTGTTCGTGAGCCAGTCCTTGCAGGCTACGCTCTCCAGCGAGAGCACGCCTTCGATGTATGCGTTTAGTTTCTCAGATACGTCAAGACTCTTGGCATCTACCGGAGCATAGTGCCGCTCCACAGTCTCGTCACGCATTACTGTCTTGGGGCTGTGGCCGAACATCTGAGCCACGTCAAGATCGAATGGGCGCACGCCGTCGGCTTGCTGGAAGGCGAAGTGGGCATCGCCCGTGGTCTCGCCCACCACGTAGAGCGGAGCTCGCTCGCGCTCGGCAATGCGGCGGACGTGCTCGATATGCTTCTCGTCGATGAGCAGGCCCATGCGTTCCTGGCTTTCGTTGGCGATGATTTCCTTGGCCGAGAGTGTCGGGTCGCCGATGGGCAGCTTGGTCATGTCAATAAGGCCGCCGCATTCCTCCACCAGCTCGGAGAGGCAGTTCACGTGGCCTGCCGATCCGTGGTCGTGAATGCTGACTACGGGGTTGACGTCTTCCTCGCACAGGGCACGTACCAGATTGTTGGCGCGCTTCTGCATCTCAGGATTGGCTCGTTGCACGGCGTTCAGCTCGATGCCGCTGCTGTAGCGACCGGTGTCCACGCTGGAGACACTGCCTCCACCGAGCCCGATACGATAGTTGTCGCCACCCACGACGACAATCTTGTTGCCCTTCTGAGGCTCCTTCTTCAGGCAGTCGCGCCGTGTGCCGTAGCCCACTCCGCCAGCCAGCATGATTACCTTGTCGTAGCCGTATTGCTCGCCGTTCTCTTCGTGCTCGAAGGTAAGCACCGAACCCGTGATGAGCGGCTGTCCGAACTTGTTGCCGAAGTCTGAGGCACCATTGGAAGCCTTGATGAGAATCTGCTCGGGTGTCTGGTAGAGCCAGGGACGGGGAGGCATGGCTCCCTGTCGGGGAGTGGGGTAGCTGGTCATATATACAGCGGTGCCGGCGATGGGCCATGAGCCTGTGCCGCCGCCCATGCGGTCGCGTATCTCGCCGCCCGTGCCGGTGGAGGCACCGTTGAATGGCTCCACGGTGGTCGGAAAGTTGTGTGTCTCGGCCTTCAGGCTGATGACGCTCTCGATATCCTTTACGCGGAACCAGTCGCTCGTCGAATGGTCGGCCGGTGCAAACTGTTCCACCACAGGCCCTTCGGCAAAGGCTACGTTGTCCTTGTAGGCTGAGATGATTCGGTGAGGGTTCTCCTGCGTGGTGCGCTTAATCATTTGGAAGAGACTGCTCTGCTTCTCCTCCCCGTCGATGATGAATGTGCCGCCGAATATCTTGTGGCGGCAGTGCTCGCTGTTGATCTGGGCAAAGCCGAAGACCTCGCTGTCCGTGAGCTTGCGTCCCAGCTGCCTCTCCACATCGTGCAGGTATTGGATTTCCTCGGGCGAGAGAGCCAGCCCCTCCTGCTCATTGTAGCTGTCGAGGTCGTCGATATGCTGTATTGCTGCGGGTTCGATATCGACGCGGAAAATGTCCTGGTCGAGCCCCTTGTACATGCGCTGCAGCATGGGGTCGTATTCGGCGTCGGCGCTGTCCACGGGGAAGTATTCCTCGATACGCACAATGCCGCTGAGGGCCATGTTCTGGGTGATCTCAACGGCATTGGTGCTCCATGGAGTAATCATTTCGCGGCGTGGGCCCACGAAGTAGCCATCTACGCTTTCTGCATTGATGACCGTGGCTTCGCCATAAAGCCAACATAGTTTCTCTTGCTCCTCGCTTGTGAGTGCATGCCCGCTCTGAGTGGCAATAATCGTGCCGGCGGGTGTCTTGAAGAATGTAATCGTCATGTCCTTGATGGGGTATTGTCGTTTCTGCATGCAAAGGTACAATAATTAATTCATAATTCATAGTTCATAATTCATAATTTTCTGCATGCCGGCTTTACGAAGCGGAGAGAATGGGGGAGAAACGGGCGGCATACCACCAACTTTCCCGCGGCACTCCACCAAACTTTCCGTGGCACTCCACCAAATGTTTGGTGGCACTCCACCGTTTTCCAGGTGGTATGCCAGCCAGAGGATTGCTCCATGTCATAAAACGCCGAGGGGGAGGCGGACGTGATGAAGGTCCGTCTCCCCCTCGGGGATATCTTGCACTGTGGCGGTGGGCTTTATTCTATGCGGCTTTTGCCGAAAGGTATGTTGATGCCCATGCAGAAGTCGTAGTTGCTGCGCAGGGGAACCATCTGCTTGGAGAACTTGCCGATACAATGGTCCGAGCCGATGAACAGACTGAACGAGCGCGGGTGGAAGTTGATTACCCAACCCAGGTTGGCCCCCAGTGTGCCGACGCCGACATTGCAGCTCATCTCGAACATCTTGGCAGGGCTCAGCGTGACGGCCAGCCGCTCCTCGTTCCAGCTATATACGCTCTGCAGACGCGTGGTGCTCAAGAGACCAAACTTCAGGTGACGATAGGAGGGAAGCGCGTATTCGGCTGCCAGGTTGAGGGTGGCGCCCAGTCCGGTTGTCTTGCTGCCCGAACCGCCGTCCTGGAGGCTGTACAGGTCGCTCAGGCGGTCGCCCAGATCGTCGGCCTGTTCGTCAAGAGGTTCGCCCGGGCCGTCGCTCACTTGGATGTTATGGAAGCCGTTGAAGACGAAGGCGTCTCCCTTGTTCTGGGCAATGGCCACGTCGCTCCAGCTGATGAAGCCCAGGTCGAGCAGCGAGGCACTCAGCTTCAGTCCGTCCACGAGTTCCTGCTTTTCCATGTCCCATTCCACACCCAGGTCAAATCCCATTCCGAAGCCGTTCAGGCCGCTGCCGTCAACATCAGCGTTGTCCAGGTCGAGCTGCTGGTATGTCATGTGGCCGGGGTACTGGTTCTTGTATTCCTTGGTCTCTGTATCACCCCAGGTGAAGCCTTTCACGCCAACCTCCATCGTGGCATTGGCGTTGGCGGTCCACTGGTTGTCGTTCGAGAGGTCGAGGCTCAGATTGTCCATCTTCATCTTTGCGTATGCACCGCCCAGCAGGAACTTTACCTTGCCGCCGACGCGCCATGCATCATTGACCTGGTGGCTGTGGCCCAGGGCCAGTTCGCCCCATGCTATGGCCGTGGCACCAAACTCGCTGATGTCGTAGTTCCTGTTCGTGAGATTCTTCGTCAGGTCGAACAGTTCGTAGGGGACGTTAAGTCCGATGTTGGCTCGAGACCCCAGTGTAATCGTGTTGTAACCCTTGAAGGCATGGAAGCCCACGCTGAGAATGTCGATACGTGCATCCATCAGCAGCTTGTTCTTGTCATGGAAGGCACCCATGGCCTCCTTGGATGTGATGCTGGGGTGGAGGTAGCTCACGAGTCCGTTGCCGTTGGGATTCTTGTAAAAGAAGTCCTTCACGCCGACGTTGCCGCGGAAGGCCATGTTGATGTTGCCCAGGACGGGGAAACTGATATAGCCCTTACGGTCGTACTCCTTGGCTGGGTTCATTTCGTGGCCGTAGGCATATCCGTCCAGGAAATAGGCACTGTTGAGGTTCTGTGCGAGGGTGCTTCCGCTGACTACCAAGGCACAGACAGTTATTATGGATTTGAGTGTCGTTTTCATAATGATGTATGTTCTGTTATGTGGTCTTGGATTAATTAGCGTCAATGGTTACTCCTCCCTTGATGGTCACCTGCATCTGACGCAGTATCATGTAGGCTTTGCGCTTGAGCGTACCGCCGGAGCTGGTGCCGGCGAGTCGGGCTTCGTACTGAACACCGTCAATCTTCTTTACCCCCTTCTGCTCGTTGCCGTTCAGAATGTCGTTGAGCGTGTAGCCCGTCTTGGGCTTGATGGTGAAGGTGACGTCGGCACCGTTGGCGTTAGCCGGCACGCTGATAGTGTTCACCTCTAACTGCGGGATGGCCATGCCGTTCTCGTCAATGGGTGTCAGCTTGAGCGTCGTGGTGGCGGGCAGGTCGCTGGATGCCTTGGCGGTGAGCTGCAAGTAGCCGAAGTCAACGTCCTCCACGTCCTCGATGTCGTCAGCCCAACCGCGCTCGGTGTCGCGGTATACGAGCAGGAAGTCCTTGCCGAATGAAATGGGGGCAAACACTTCATACTCGACATCGATCTCATAGTTGCGTGTCACACTGAGGTTCTCGGCGCGTAGGGTGACGGCAGCCACTTCGATATCTATTTGGTGAGGTATTTTGCGGATGAGCTCGCTGACCTTGTTGCCTGTGGTCGTGATGCGCTGTGCATGGCTGTAGTCGCTGGGCAGATACTTGGCAGGATTGTCGGCCAGATAGTACTGGTTCTCGTAAGCGCCTGTGGCATCTCCCACCACCGAGATGTTCGGTGCGGTGATGCTGATGCCACGCTCCACGTTCTTCACGGTGATGCTCGTAGTGGCTGTGGCCGGAATCTGGCTCTTGGCCTTGAGGAAGAGAATGGGATTCTCCAAGTCGAGTATCACTTCGTCGTCGTTCAGGAAGTTGGGCAGGTCATCCAGCATGATGGGGTCGATATTGCTGACCTCGTGGCGCAGTTCGCCCGTGAACGTATCCACCTCGATGTCGCGGCCGAAGCTGGCACTGCCGTTGAACGTGATGTTCTCGGGCATCACCTTGTCCAGCGTCTTGGTGGCCTGAATCTCGGCGATGTCCTCAGCTGGGAGTGCATTGATGGCTGCTGCGATCCCATCTGCATCGAACTCGGCTGTCTTGAGGCCAAACGAACCGGTGACGGAGAAACCGCCCTTGATGGTGGCCGTGTGGGCATTCTTGTCGAAGACGAAATCCTCGCCTTCGGTGATTCCGGTGAAGGAGATGGTCAGCTTCAGATTCTCGGTGATGGGCACTCGTGTCTCGCCGATGGTCAGCTTAATCTGATTGTTCGCAATACGGCCTGGAGCGATTTCATTGCCACGGAAGACCACCTTGCTTATCTGCAGGCCCTTTGGATATTCCAGCGTAAGATCGTTCAGATAGATGTGGGTTACAAAGTCGGGCAAGCCCACGACCTCCATCTCCAGCGTTGCGGTGTTCTCCTTGATGGTGACGCTCTCGATGCTAACCACGTCGCGGTTGATGTCCCGTGCCTGGGCATTCTCCTCAATGTGGTTGACGGCCGAGCCAGCCTGGATGACATAGAAGTACTCCTTGTCCGGGACATTCACATTCACTGTGCCTCCTCCACCGGGAACGGTGATGGGCACGTTAATCTTCCGTCTGTTGATCTTGTGGAAGAGGTCCAGGGGAACCGTGGCATTGATGTTTTCAATCTCCGGTTTGCGGATGCGGATGTCTTCGACATTCACAGGCTGAATGTCTGCCTTGCCACTCTGTTTGACGCAGAAGATGGAGTCCTGCAGTTCATCGCTCCATACGTACTGCACCACGCCGTCTTCCTCCAGGTCCATGATGTTACGCAGAAGGATGCTGTCTGTGCTGCAATAGGGCAGTTTCAGGTCTACGTTGCTGCCTATCGTCCAGTCGACGTCTTCCAGGTCGTAGCTGTCGTCCACGCATGCAGCAAGCAGCATGCAGCCCGTGACTACGCCCAGGGAAAGGTAATGTTTGGCATTGGTTTTCATAAGTTGCCAGTGTTTGATAGTGGTTAATAAAGGTAATTTAAATGTTCGAGTCATACATTGATGTTGCAAAGTTAAGTAAAATTAACAAACCATAAAAACTTTTGCCCGACAAAATGATAATCAAAACAGAAAAAAACGCAATTTGTCACGAAAAGACAAATTGCGCTTTGCAGGATGTCACGGCGATGTGCCGTACGAATGTCTGTTTACATTAAAGTTCCCAGCCCAGGGCACTTGCACCCAGCACGGCAGCGCTGGCGCCGTCCAACTCAGAGAGGAGCAGCTTGGCTTTGCCCTTGAAGTTCATCAGGACGTTCTCATCGTATGCCTTGCGGATGGGGTTCATCAGCAGGTCGCCGGCCTTCGTGGGACCTCCGAAGAAGATAAATGCCTCGGGGCTGCTGAAGTTGCAGAAGTCGGCACATGCCTTGCCCAGCAGGTCGCCGGTGTAGTTCATGATTTCCTTGGCCATGAAGTCGCCTTGTGAGGCTGCGATGCTGATGTCCTTTGCTTCCAGTTTGTCGAAGGGGATATCGCGCAGTGTTGATGGGGTGGTGCGGATGGCCATCCACTCGAGTGCCGTGCGCACCATGCCGGTAGCGGAGCAGTAAGCCTCGAGGCAGCCCTTGCGGCCGCAACCACAGTCGCGTGCGCTCTTGCTGCGGTCAATAACTACGTGGCCCAGCTCTCCTGCAAATCCGTCGCTGCCATATACCAGCTGGCCGTTCACGACGATGCCGCTGCCCACACCTGTGCCCAGGGTGATCATGATGAAGTTCTTCATGCCTTTTGCCACGCCGTAGGCCATTTCTCCGATGGCGGCTGCATTGGCGTCGTTGGTCAGTGCCACGGGGATACCCAGACGCTCGCTGAACATCTTGGCCAGGGGGATGATACCCCGCCACTCCAGGTTGGGGGCGTTCTCCACGCTGCCCGAGTAATAGTTTCCGTTAGGTGCACCGATGCCCATGGCCTGAATCTTCTCGATTCCGCCCACTTGGCTGATGATGGTCTGCAGTGCCTCGCAGCAGTTGTTCACATAGTTCTCGGCAGTGCCGTGACCGCGCGTCTTGACCGATACACTGGCCACTACATTGGCCTTTCCGTCCACGATGCCGAACACCGAGTTGGTTCCGCCCAGGTCCAAGCCAATTACATAAGGTTTCTTTTCCATGTTGAATATGATTATGTTGTTTGTTGGGGATTGTTCTCTACAAAGGTAGGCATTTCCTCGGATAATTCCTCACTTTTTCCCGAAAAAAGTGTCATAAGTCGAAAAAAAACGCGAAATTTGCAGCCTAATATGCTTTTGAACCCGATAAATACGATGGTCCTTGTGGTCAAAGGACTGATTGTGGGCATCATCGCGAGTGCGCCGATGGGCCCTGTGGGTGTGTTGGCTGTTCGCCGGACACTGAACAAGGGTCGTTGGTATGGTTTCGTCACGGGTCTTGGGGCTGTGGTGAGTGATTTGCTCTATGCCATCCTGACCGCCCTCGGCATGCATGCCGTGATGGAATTCTTCAGTAATTCGCCGTCGGTGGACTACTTCAAGCTTGGCGGGAGCATCATGCTCTTCCTCTTTGGCCTGTACACCTACAAAGCCAGGCCGCATGATATGACTTCGCCCAGCCATAGCCGCGGCACGTTAGCAAACAATATGCTCACGGGCTTTCTCGTGTCCATCAGCAATCCGCTTGTCATCGTGCTTTTCATTGCTCTCTTTGACAGCGTGGGCTTCATCCGTCCCGAGTATGGTCTGGAGTACATCTTTGGTTTTGCCGCCATCGTGGTGGGTGCCTGCCTCTGGTGGTTCTGTCTTTCGGGAGCGATAGACCGTGTGAGGATGCGCTTCCGCCTGAGCAGTGTCGTACGGCTGAATAAGGCGATTGGCATTCTGGTCATGCTGGCAGCTGTGGCAGGGTTTGCCTATACCTTATATTATATATAGGAATAGGAGTTGGAGGACTATAGAATTTGGGATTTGGGAAACGGAGGAACAGATAAGGAAGAATAATGTTAGTAGCAAAGAAACTTCGCGGGCAGAATATTACTGCTTATGTCATATATATGTTTCAGGTGGAGGATGTCATCCGTGCTTATGGCCTGGACGTCGATCGGATCGTTGCCGAATACCTTCCCCGCTTTCATTATGATGAGGCGCAGACGAAGGAGGTCGCCGAATGGTATGGCGGACTCGTTCGGATGATGCATGAGGAGGGATGTGAGCGTGCCGGGCACGTGCAGGTGGTGCGCAATACTATCTTGCTCATGACCGACCGCCACCAGGAACTCCTGCATGATGCGAAGCAACCCTTCTACAGCGCTGCCTATTACAAGGCGCTGCCCTCAATCGTGGATCTCCGAACACATGGTGCCGACAAGGAGAAGGGGGAGGTTGAGAACTCCCTGGAGGCCATCTATGGTGCTACGGTGCTGAAGATGCAGGGTCGTGAAATCTCGACGGAGACCCAGGTGGCCTTGCAGCCCATCACACACTGGTTGGAACTGCTGGCCCAATTGTATAACGAACATGAATAAAGAGAACGAGATATAGAATTATGAATCCCGAGATCGAACGACGCAGAACATTTGCCATCATCTCTCACCCCGATGCGGGAAAGACCACGCTGACCGAGAAACTCCTGCTCTTTGGCGGGCAGATTCAGGTGGCCGGCGCAGTGAAGAACAATAAAATCAAGAAGACGGCCACCAGCGACTGGATGGAGATAGAGAAGCAGCGTGGAATCTCTGTGACGACAAGCGTCATGGAGTTCGACTATTCCCCCTCCGGCGATGCCGAGAATATGTACAAGGTGAATATTCTCGATACGCCCGGCCACCAGGACTTTGCCGAGGACACCTTCCGCACACTGACCGCCGTGGACAGTGCCATCATCGTGGTGGACGGGGCAAAGGGTGTCGAGGCACAGACTCGCAAGCTGATGACCGTCTGCCGCATGCGCAAGACCCCCGTGATAATCTTCATCAACAAGATGGACCGTGAAGGCAAGGACCCCTTCGACTTGCTCGATGAGCTGGAGCAGGAACTCCAGATCAGTGTGCGCCCCCTCTCGTGGCCCATCAATCAGGGAGCGCGTTTCAAGGGCGTGTACAATATTTACGAGCAAAACCTCAACCTCTTCACTCCCGACAAGCAGAAGGTGACAGAGAAGGTCAGCGTGGAGCTCGATTCTGCTGAGCTCGACGAGCGGGTCGGGGAGCACGATGCCCAAAAGCTGCGCGACGACCTGGAACTCGTGGATGGTGTATATCCCGAGTTCAGCGTGCAGTCCTATCTCGATGCCGAGGTGGCTCCCGTCTTTTTCGGTTCTGCCCTGAATAATTTCGGCGTGCAGGAACTGCTCGACTGCTTTGTGCGCATCGCTCCATACCCCCGTCCCACTCAGGCCGAGGAGCGTATGGTCACTCCCGACGAACCTAAGTTTACTGGCTTCATCTTCAAGATAACGGCCAACATCGACCCGAATCACCGCTCGTGTATTGCCTTCTGCAAGGTGTGCTCGGGCAAGTTTGTACGCAATGCTCCTTACCTCCATGTGCGTCAGGGCAAGACGCTCCGTTTCTCCAGCCCCACACAGTTTATGGCCCAGCGCAAGGAGACCATCGACGAGGCCTGGCCGGGCGACATCGTCGGCCTGCCTGACAACGGCATCTTCAAGATCGGCGACACGCTTACCGAGGGTGAGCTGCTGCATTATCGTGGTCTGCCGTCCTTCTCGCCCGAGATGTTCAAGTACATCGAGAATGCCGACCCCATGAAGACCAAGCAATTGGAGAAGGGCATCAACCAGCTCATGGACGAGGGCGTGGCACAGCTCTTTATCAATCAGTTCAATGGTCGCAAGCTCATCGGCACGGTTGGCCAGCTTCAGTTTGAGGTCATACAGTACCGCCTGGAGAACGAGTATGGTGCCAAGTGCAAGTGGCAGCCCGTGAGCCTCTACAAAGCCTGCTGGATTGAGAGTGACGACGAGGCGCAGCTCGAGTCCTTCAAGAAGCGCAAGTACCAGTACATGGCCTGCGACCGCGAGGGGCGCGACGTCTTCCTGGCCGACTCGGGCTATGTCCTGCAGATGGCACAGCAGGACTTCGAGCACATTCGCTTCCACTTCACCAGTGAGTTCTGAGGCTCCCCCTTAGGGAAACGCAAAGTCTTGGAGGTAGTGCAGGCAGAAAGACCCGCAGGCTGGCCTTGTCGGCAAGTGCAGCATGATTTAACTTCCGTAAATCACAAAAACGTATAAGTGTGCAATGTTTTTGCAAATAAACGGCTGTAATACGATGAGAGCCAGAACTGCAAAACTGCTGTTCTGGCTCTCTGATGTTTAGCTTAACGTTAACGGCCTCATTTATTTTTCCTCTCTAAGTGCGCCTATACCATTTCTTCGGAAATGACCAACTATTCCTTTCCTGCGACAACTTGCCGCGCAGACCCTCGAAAGCTTTCCGCCATCTCTGTTGCCTTACCCATTCTGGACTCAGGTACTCCATCTTTCCCGTGGCTGCATTTATCATCTTGGCATCCTCCCAATAGGGACGGCTGCTGCCGTTGGAGAAGTATGTCGAGTATTCATCGGTAAGCCCCTCCGACAATGTAACCCACCTGTATAGCCTTTTCCCTTCCTTCCTCGCATCGACTTGCACCTTATGCCCGAAATACCATTTGGGCTTCAGTACCGTTGATTTCCCGTCGTTCAGGATGATGATGTCACCGATGACCGTCAGCTTGTCATTATAGAAGATGTCCTTCTTGCTTACTGCATGCGGCATGAGAGGTGACGGCCTTCTCAACGTGTATTGGCCTGTGCCTACTCTTGTCATGTCGAGGTTTCCCACACGTTCGAATTCGGGGAGGGTGTCATAGTAAGTCATGCCCTTCCCATCCCAATAGACCATCTTGCCGGAGGAAGACCTGCCATAGAACAAGTCACCCTCCTGTCTCACCTTTCCGTACAGCGACATATTCAGGTCGTGCCCTTGCAGGTCAATCACCGTCACCTTATTCTCATATATATGATAAGGATAGGTAGCCAGTGCGAAGTATCCATCCGAGATCCTTCTGATATGCTCAAACACAGCGGGACATGTGATATTCCCGTCATACATTACGCCATACTTGCCGCCCTGCATGAATATCTCCACGCCCGTGTGCTTCTCCCCGCGTCGTTTGATGCGCACCATCTCGAGATTGACAAGTTCTTTCTCATCCTCATCGTCTCTGATGATGACGGGACGTTCTCCTCCCGCTCTCGCCTTACCGGTAATCTTGCCGGTGAACATCCCGATCCAGTCGCGTTCGTCGGTGGGCAGGCCGAAGGTCTGATACAAGCCAACCTGGTCAAGGATGGTCACACACTCCTTGCCCTCGCTGACGCGCATGCCGCGCCCTACCTGTTGAAGGTACTTCGACAGTGACAAAGTGGGACGTGCCAGTTGTATGAACTCTACTTCAGGGAAATCCACTCCCTCGCCGAGGATGTCCACGTTTACGCAGACCTTTATCCTGTCGGCACGATAATCCTCAATCAGGCGCTCACGTTCTGCGGCAGGTGTCTTAGCCTCAATCCAGCAGCAGCTGACGCCATGTTCTTGGTAGTATTCTGTGATGTGCCGTGCATGTTCGCGGTCGATGGCATAGACGATGCCCTTCTTGCCATCAACGTATTGCTTGTAGGTGCCAAACAGATGCTCGATGCTCTCCGGCACATCCATCACCGCAGCCATCTCCTTCGTCTGATAGTCACCGTCAGCACCGCGCTTCTCCAGTCTGGCTATCCTTTGCATCATCGGGTTGTCGGGACGGTCGGAGATGTAGTCGAAGTCCGAGAGCCAGCCCTTGTCGATGAACTCCTGGATGGGCCACGACACCAGTATCCTGCGGAACAACTCCGTGAAGCCGGCATGGTTCATTCGGCATGGAGTAGCCGTCAGCCCGAGGAACTTAGCAGAAGGCCATCTGTCCCAAAGCATCTTGTACGTCTTGGCCAGAGCATGGTGTGCCTCGTCGATGACAACCAGCGAAGGATCAATCGCGGTTTGTTCTATTCGTCGCGAAAGCGTCTGTATGCTCGCTACCTGCACCGGCTTCGTCCTGTCAATCGCCTTTCCGCTGACAATCAGCCCATGTACAATTCCGAACCTGTCCAGCGTCCGTGAAATCTGTTCGATGAGTTCAATACGATGCGCCACAATCAGCACTCCACCCTCATCTATGCATTGTGAATTATGCATTGTGAATTGACGGATGACCTCCGCAAGGAGCACAGTCTTTCCCGTCCCCGTTGGCATCTGAACCATCACGCTCTGATACGTCCTCCAGGCATCATACAGCCTGTCAAGCATCTCCTGCTGGTAGTCCCTCAGCCCCTCATTCATCACCACCGCAGACATATAGCATTTCCTCCGTTTTCACCGAATCATAGGGTCGATCCTTGGCCTCAAAGATAACCGTACCATCCTCGTAAGCGATGAATGTGTGCCATGCTCCTCTGGGTACCACAACTCCGGGACAATCTTTACTGGCACACATTTCGGTGCGCTCTGTTTCGTTCCCAAATTCATCGTACATCACCTCACATCCACTCCCCCTGAGCACTATCACCACCTCATTCGTTTCCGAATGTCGGTGAATGGGAATCTTCGTGTCGGCCATCATCACATTCAGCATGCGCTGACTCATGTCCTCCCAACCCTCCTCCTCGGCCGCAGTACGCAAATCATAGTGCATACGGCGGCGCGGTGAAGCCTCTGCCAAGGACAGAATCTCATCGAAAAGTTTGCTGTCCAGCCTTTTCATTCCCCGACTGTCGGCTAATGGCATAGTCTTACGTTTTTGGCCGCGCCAAGCATCTCCCTTGACAACACCTCTATCACATCCTTCTGTTCCAATTCGAAGAGTATGGTATGTACGCGCATCGGCTCGGCGCCGCTCTCATTCTTGATGTCCTCCACCGCCACGCTCTTCTTATCCTGCATGTAGTTCAGGATTGCAGCAATATCCTTCTCCTTGTATGTCATTTCTTCAGGTTTTTTATTTAGACGTTCCTTCAATATCATGAGATAATCCTCGTATGCCCCCTTGTCTAACCACTTCTCCAACCTTTGCCACCAGATTTTTTTCCCAAAATGAGTCTTCAGGGAGAATTTACGAATCCATGAGTCCGTATTATGCCTTACCACTCTGTTCAAGAAGAAGTACATACCCCATACCAGTGCGCCGGCAGTCACCATGACCACCACAAACTGGACATTTACGGACATCCCGGCCTTGTATGCAATGAACCAGATTGCCACTACAATGAAGTTAATCAGAATCTCGCTAAGGGAAGTTATGGAATGACTTACCCCCACGGCAATGAAGACGTGATGTAGATGCGTCTTGTCTGGTTTGAAGGGACTTACGCCCTTGAATATCCGCGCCGTCATCACCCGTAAGGTGTCAAACACCGGCACACAGACGATGGCCGTCATCATCGGCACTACGCCCAGTTCCCGGCCTCCGTGCGTCATGTTTTCGAGCGATTCCGCATTCTCCACAGTCAGCACACGCATCGTGAACCAACTGACCAGCAGGCCCATCACCATCGTGCCGCCGTCACCGATGAACATCTTGGAACGCCGGCCAAACACATTATGCATCAGAAAGGGAAACAAGCTGGCGGCAAAGCAGAATGCCAAAGCTGCATTCAAATAGTCACATCGCTTATAGCATAAGTAACCTATCATGCAAGCACCCGTGATAGACAATCCGCTTGAAAGGCCGTTCACGCCATCCACCATGTTGTAGGCATTAATCAGCCCCACACCGGCAAACACAGTCAAAGGAACTGCTAACCACCACGAGAATTCATCTATGCCAAACAACCCGTGAAACGAATCGGCACATATCCCCGAGCCATATATCAGCCCCAGCATCACCAGCATCTCAATCATCAGTCGTATCCTCGGGGTCAGTCCCAATATATCGTCGAGACTTCCCACATACAACATCATACTTGTTCCAAGCAGGACAGGAGCCAAACTCCGTGTAACCGATTGCGGCTCAGGACCGATCAGGGCCAAGAACGTCAGATACCCTGCAAACAGCCCAAATATTACCGCAATGCCACCGAGCACAGGTACGGGCACCTTTTGCAGTTTCCTCGCGTTTGGATTGTCCACCAGTCCCTTCACCTTTGCAATCTTCAGTATTCGGGGAAAAATCCAGACGACAGCCATCAGCGACATCAATGATGCCGCCACCAATTGTAACAAGACAATCATATTGTTATTTTATCAGATATTTGCTCTAAAACCCTTAGTCCAGAACTTCAGAACTATGAATTAACCATCCGCCATCCCTTATGCCATAATTTCCATGGCACCATCCACAGGACTTCCCGGGGATAATGGGGTAGCAAAGCGCACATGCGGGCCACGGAGTTTCGCTTCCTGTTATCCTTACGATAATATCCGAAGTTGCCACCTCTCATGATCTCATCCAACAGGAAACGCCCCTCTTTCTCACTGGGTTCACAAAGTAAAAGTCCATCCTTCGCGCCGCAGATCTCCCGCAGTACCCACATCATTGCCTTTGCGAGTTTCAAAAGTCCAAAACTTTTCAAGTCCTCAACTACGTCTGTTCTATCTTCTGCAGGCAGAGCCTTTAAGATGTAGTAATAATCCACGATGTGCCTTATTCCGATGCCCTCTGCCAACAAATGCCTATAGGTATGTAGCAATGAAAAAACGGCATCAAACTTCACAGGCATGACATTGTATCCGTCATTTTGCTTATCCCCCCAACTTCCAGCCCTATTAAGCCATCGTTGTAATCGCCAATTACATAAAGGATTATACAACCAAGCAGGATGGAAATGAATCTCCACAGGCACGTCCTCAAACATCCTAACCCCGACATGGTGCCACACGTTATGTTCTATGGAATAGTCTCTTTTCAACCGGGCCATTACATCCTTTCTGCGTCCAAACGCCCACAGGTCAATATCCCCGCATTGCCTGCGCATGGGCGTTGGATAATACCGAGCTATTGCGACACCCTTTAAGACACATCCATTAAATCCAACAACTTTAACGTTTGCCGACAGTTCTTTTGAACGTGCCTTATTCTGTTGTGTAACAGCTTCCACCATCCTTGCCGCCCCAATCCATTGTAGTTTCAAGATGGCAGGAGGCAACTGTTCTTGTGGAAGCCGTTCAAGCCCGTCGAGCATTATGCCAAGCACGGCTTGGCGTTCAGCCTCATCATAAATCAATTCCCATTCTGCTACATCGGGAATCCGGGACAAACATTCACGGCTTCTTAATGCCACTTGAAGCAGTTCGATAAATACACTCATGGTCAAATCAGCCCCAGCTTCACCATAACAGGAAATCTTATAAGATGTATCTGACGTTTAATACGACTCGGTTGTTTCACAAGTCTGTAAGCAAACTCAAGATTATGTTCAACCCACCACTTAGGGGCTCGTTCCACATGTCCGGTATATACATCAAAACTACCACCTAAGCCTTGATATATTGCTCTATGACGTTTATTCATTTCCTCCATCAATAACTCTTGTTTCGGACTCCCCATAGCCACAAACACCACATCTGGCTTCTTATCCACGATGTCCGCAATCAAATCCTGCTTCTCTTTATCAGTTTTGATGTATCCATTTCGATACCCCACAATCTGGATACCTTTGAAATCCTCTTTCAGCCTTGTTATGGTCTTTTCAATCACTTCCTGCTTGCCTCCCACCAAATAAAAGCTTTTCCCCTGCGGAACCAGTTTTTCTACAATTTTCAGCCAAAGCTCACAGCCAGGTATTTTCACGGCATCCTTGCATCCATGCTTCTTCAATGCCATCACAGCACCTATTCCGTCGCTATAGCCAATATTGCGGTTAATGATGTCACGCGTCTGGTCTGTGGCATGAAGAATTTTCTCGGCGTTAATGGCCACCAATATGCCCTTTTTGTCCGACACGTAGTCAATTATTTCATCAAACGAACTGAACGAATAGCAGTTCACCTTGTTCTTAAATGTAACACCATACATAAATTGTTTGTTAAGATAACTTAATATTTAACTTCACTTAATTTTATAAATATCAGGAGAATGTCAAATTCTCACATGGTATTTTATACTTAAAATTTATTTCTATCACGGGTTCTTGTTATTTAATGATGTATAACAAAAAAGTGTATATAATAATGAACTTATATGATATCGTAAACAACGAAGTTGTCACTTGCGTCAATCTTTTTTAGCCGTCCATTTAAGGTTATATCATTACATAAGTCTAACAAAATAATACAAATTAGCTTTGAAACATAGCCAAAAAAATCAGTTTGTGAAGAAGAATTATAATATCGAACATTAGTATTAACACCCTTGTTGTCCTTCAACAACATAATTATTTCTTCATGTGTATGAGATTCCTTAATAAGGTCATTTGCTAGGAAACCATAGTAATCATTCTGTATTCCATTTGAAAAATTGTACAGCGTAGATTTTGTGCCGATAATGGCTGCATCCAAATGGATTGAAGATTGATTAGAGACCAATAAGTTTATACCTGTAAGGAACTGAAACGAATCTTCGTTGTCTGGATCAGAAAAACTTACATTGTTTTTTTTACACCATACTTTCCAGTCACTTTTATTCATAGTTGGATGTGGCCGAAAAACGACATCGATATTATTCGATATCAAATACATACACAGTTCTTTTACTTTTTTCTTGTCATCAATAGTATTAATCGCAACACCAACCATGTTTTGTGGCGATTTATGAGGGGTTAAAACTCGATCAAACCTCACTCCGCCACTTAGCACAATTGTTCCTTTTATTTCTCCAGCTTGCTTATATTTTGACAAAGACTCTTTTCCGTCCAAAAAAGAGAATGAAAAGTCAAGAGGTGGGAATTTATTTGTAACAGCAGCATGCTGAACATATACAGTTCTAATATCATTTTCTCGTGCCTTACTAACCAAAGCTCGGGCAAAAGGATCTTGATCAGAAGCCACAACGACAAATTTGGGAGCGTATTTATTTAGCATTTCAATAGCTAATTTATAACTGCCGTATGCTCTCCATATAAGCGCAAATCTACTCCTAAAAATCCTCTTGTTTTCTTTAGACGCTTTTACTATTTCTTTAATTAAAGAAGGTAGATATCTTATTGAATACAGATACAATTTCCACATAGGGAATGACGATCTATCAGTTATTGCATCAATATGCTCCCCTTTTTTCTTTAATTCCGTAATAAGTGGAGAAAGTGTTGTCTTGTTATTAATCGTTAGTCCCCAAATAAGAAAGCCCCCTCCATCATCTTCCATTCTTTTCGGTAGGCAAAAACCATATTTAAAAAAAGAACCAATAAACCGTAAAAAAAAGAATAAGAAGCCAGTTAAATAAAATTTTGAGAAAAGCTTATCAATTTTGGGCATTCTCCTATAATCAGTATCATAACCGATTGAGAAATATATGTATGCTAAATTATAAATGTCCATGATTAATGAAATTTTTTCAACTCCTTCAGATGATAATAGTGCTCCTTATTACGGAACTTTATTATTTTCGCAGGATTACCTCCAACTATCGCGCATGGCGGAACATCTTTTACAATAACAGCTCTTGTCGCGGCAATTGCCCCTTCTCCAATTTTGACATTACCAGAAACCGTCACATCGCGTCCCAACCATACATTATCACAAATAACGACTTCTTTACTCGTAAGTTTTTCGCCATATGGGATATAATCATCATTATCGTACTCATGGGATCCAAGCATAATCAAAAGCCCTTCGCCGCAATGGAAATTGTCTCCAATAGTAACTTTGCCTTTCCCTAATACTTTGAGACCATTAATATTACAATTATCTCCAATATACACCTCTGCATTTGTTGAAATATAGGAAAAATGATTGATATTCATATCATTGCCGTATTTTACTACCTGCCTTTTGAATGGAATTTTATATAAAACTTCCCTTACAATCTTTTTTAAGAATTTAGAAATGCTCATATATGTTGTCTTTGGAAAACAGGTTGAGTATTTGTTCTGTGTAAAAACATTCTACTCTTATATAGAACGATAACAGTATAAATTAAATGGATTTTGACTACATTGAGTTTAACATGCTAACATATTTATTTAACATTCTGTCGAATGTATACCATTCCTCATAGGCCTTACGTGAATTATGTCCCATAGTTTTCCAATCAAATTGACTACTATTTATCAGAAGATTATAGAAACTATCTGCTCGATTTGAGCTATCTAATATGACACCATTATTATATGATACTAATTCAGGTATGCCAGATACATCAGTAGATATAATTGGCAACCCTCCTCGCATTGCCTCGATAATAGATATCGGAAGACCTTCATTCGAACTTAATAAAACAAAAACATCAGATTCTGCTAATACTTTATAAACTTCTGAATTAAGGATCCCCCCCCAAAATGTAACTAAACTATTTAGTCCCCCGCTTTCAACCTTCTGCTTGCAGTACTGGCAGTCAGGTCCATCGCCCACGATGTGTAGGTGAATTCTGTCTCGAACATTATGAGGAAGTTTGCTGATTGCCTCAATTATATATCGCTGCCCTTTCCTTATAGAAACAGAACCGACAGTGACAAGTTTTAGTTTTGTCTTGTCTGCAGATGTTCTAATAATTGTAGCATCGGCCAAATCACTTTCGTTGAGATCAGTTATACCATTAACTATTAGATAAGACTTTTCCCTTACAAATGAATACCTATTGATGATATTCTCCATGCCAACTCTGCAAATAAAAGCACAGCCATCAACATTCCTCAGTGTATATTCAAATCTTTTCATCAGTACGCGGTAATACCAGCTATTAGCAATACACGGATAATATATCAAATACATTTGAAGTGGAATTCCGTCATTATGAAAGAAGAGCACGGTTTTGGTCTTCTTTTTCCTTTTTGTCTGCTTTTTTAGAAAGTAATAACACTCCAATTCTGCATGAAATACTGCAATATCACAAGGCTGATTAAGCTTATGGTATTTTTTTATGAAAAATTTGTGTGTCACCCATTTATATTCTATCAGTATTACAGCTAAAAGAAACCATTTCTTTGCTAAATTATCCAAAAACAATTTTAGCCTTCTCTTCTTTGTTGTTGTGTCATTTTTTTCTGTAAATGTTGGAAATCGGTCTATCATTTTATTCCCTGAAAACAACTTAACATCATAGCCTTTCTCATTCAAAAACAAACGAGAACTTAAGATCCTTCGTATTGTTCCAATTGGCCCAATTGTGGCTCTAAGAGAACCAGACTTAATAATATGAACTTCTTTCATATTCTTTCATTTTTAGTTATTCTTCTTATTATTATGCTATTGTCTATCAGAAATTCTCAATCGTTGAGTCTTGAATTCATCAGAAAAGATTGTTTCGTAAGGAGAACAACCTCTACAATTTTTATTTATTGCAATGTCACGAAATAATAAACCACTCATAACCAACATTAAAGCAATAACAATGTTTCTAACACCATGATTATTCTTTAGAACATCCTTAAGCAAGCAGAAAGATGGAACTATAAAATACCATGAAATTCTTGTAAATACAAGGCTTCCGGATCCAATGATAAAAATAACTGCTCCAAGAATTAATGCATTTTTTTCAAGTTTTGAGTCATAAGGCAAAGAAAATATCATACTTATCCACAACATAGTATAAGTGATCGTTCTTAATTTATAATTCCAGGATGAAAATGTTCTTACCGTTGCTTCTGTATCTGTATATGTGTCATACCCCCCAAGATATCTAAAATAAAGGCCCGTTTTCTCTACGGTATTATTAAATGCATTAAAAATGTACAATAATAAAATAGTCAATAAAAATAATATTGCGATTCTATTCTTAATATTAAATCTATCTAATAAGATAAATAGCAAACCGACTAATGCAGAGTAGTGTATAAAAAAAGCTAACCCAATACATAAGAAGTAGATAATTATTTTTTTATTTTGCAAACACGAAAAAGAATAAAGAACAATTATAATCGAAAGGCCTTGCCTAATCCAATCCCAAGAACAAAACATAAATCCACTGATAAAGAATAATAAGACTCCTGTGGAATGAGATTTGTAGGAGTCAAAAGTCAGAAAAATAAAAATATAAAATAATGTGGAATAAAAAGCTATAACCCAAAAAAATGGAGTATGTGTCCATCGGAAAACATATGTAAATACACTTAGAGATAATTCTGTTCTTCCATCAAAATAATTATAAGCCGCAAGAGGAGTGAAGTTTTGATTAAATAATTGTATATGATAATCGATAAGAGTCATGTAATTGTCATAATCATTACCTATATCAAATCGAATGATTGTTATTAACCATAAAATAACATATGATGTTATTATTAACTGGTTAGATTTAATTTGCTCACCTCTTTTGATGAGAGTGTAAACAATAGAAATAACAAAAAAATAGAAAATAGCCGAAGATATATACATATTTTCTTCTTTTCATGCGCCTTGTTTCTTTGATTCCAAATTAACAATTATAGCACTTATTATTATTCTATAAATGAGCTCAACAAAATATGAAACTAATGCAATTAAGACGAAGGCGTACATGCTGGCTATATGTCCTGACATAAATACGAGTATGAGAGTTATTACATATACTAGTACTGTAATGATAATACTGTAAAGCATATATTTATTATAACCCCATGCAACAAAAATATTAGAACTTAAAAACGTACTAACAGATAAAAAAATAGGTGCAAGAGTAAAAATTCGTATGGGAAGCAGATTAACATCTTGGTTTGCAATAAAGAATTCTACAATAGGTTTCAAAAACACATTTGCCATAAGAACAATTGATATGGATAGTATAGATACCACATATAGGATTTTTTTAATTCTTTTTTTCTCCTTAATTCTTGCTGACTGAGGGAAAATTGCCATTGAAATTATCTGTACAGGTTTTACTAATAAAGAATTAATTTTTAATCCTAAATCATATAGAACCACATTGCTCATACCCGCATAAGGCCCCATAATAAAATAGCTTAGCTTATCTTTAACTAAACAGATCATGTCTGTAGCAAATATTGGCATAGAATCCTTGAAATAAACACTCATTTCTTTCATTTTTGGAAAATAGAAATTAAGCCCCATTTTTTTATATACAATATACAAAGAAATAAGCCCTGCAATGATATAGCCTATAGAATACATAACTGGTACCAATAAATAATCACCTTCATTTTTTACAACAAAAAAAACTAGAACAATAAACAATAGCTTTATCAATATGTTAATTAGCGAAGAATATCGCATCTTTTCCATTCCCTGAAAAAAATACTGAGGAAACAACACTTCGTTGAATGTCAATCCATATGAAAGTATAAAAAGCAATAGATAATTTCGATATAAATCTACTAATAGAACGACAAAAAGATATATAAGGAAACAAATAAGACACAAAGAAATTCTAATAATCAACACAGAATTGAATATTTCACTTAATCTGCACTCATTACCTCTATTTATCGCAACATGTTTAGCGCAAACCTTGTTGGAACCAAAATCTATTATTTTTGAAGCATAACTCGCTAGAGCTTGAGCTGTAATAATAAAGCCATAAAGCTCCAAACCTAGAACCCTAACAAGATAGGGATAAGTTAATAGGGGGGCGACCATTATAAATACCTCTAACAAAGATAAATATGACATATTCTCTATCAGAAGCTTATTCTTTGATACAAAATTCCTAATCTTATTATCATTTATCATTTATATCACTTCAATATTATTTATACAGATCTCAATCTTTTTATGGTATACTCTATATACAAAGCAAACTGCTGTAGTATCCCAGCCTAGTTATCGGTTATAGATGAAGCAGTAGCCACAATAATTCTCTATATGTATTCATTCTATTATCATAATATTTTGGAAAAACGCTCTAACAATCCAGATAATTACGAAAGACAATAAAGATGCTCGGCTTTCCAACATCTTTCAATTATAATAATAAAACGTTCTTCCATACTCTTTAACGCTCGCGATTTACAAACCTGTTCGTCCAGAAATGGTGGCATTGCTTAACGAAGTGTGTAATGGCTACTTATAACGCGGAACTATTGAGATTCTAATTGCATATGTTCGATAATTGGGAAAACACGTTCTGAGCCAAGCAATCTTTCAATAAACTCTCGAAATACACCATCTCCTCCATTCTTCGAAAGTGGAATGGAGGTTAGCTGGTAGACATAGTCGGGGGCTGAAGCTGGAACTCCAGCCCATCCAACTCTTTTTAACAGCGGAATATCATTGATGTCATCGCCAATATAAGCCACGTCCTTCAATTCTATCTTGAGTTCGTTACAAAGGTTTTCGGCTACCGCAAGTTTATCTTTAACTCCTAGAAACAAATAATCTATCTTTAATTTATTCGCACGACGGCGGACAATTTCTGTGTTTTCCCCTGTCAATATTCCAACAGGTATACCAAAATGATGGGCGAACAACACACCGGCACTATCATAGGTGTGAAATTTCTTTATCTCCATGTCAGTACCGTCATAATACATGCCGCCGTCTGTCCAAACGCCATCTATGTCCGTAAGGATAAGTTTGGGGAATTCTTCCATTATGCAATCTGTGTAGGATAAATAACTTCATTCTGAGGGATATCAACGAGCAGTTTCTTACCAACAACCTCATTCAATTGATCCCATTTAAAACCATCACCAGGTGATAACATATGCAGATCTTCTTTTTTGATAACATCACCTGCTTTCATGTCATGCAATGTAGCGATGGAACGTTCAAGTTTAACCTTGGAGCCAGCAACACTCGTGTCAATATAAAGGTCCTTAGTTCCTAACCACTTTTCACAGATACGAATATCACGTACCATACGGCTCACGCCATCTGGACCTAAAGAACCAGCTTGATCCGTACCCTTCATGTGTCGATCAATGGTAATGTGTTTTTCTATCACTTCAGCACCCATACCTACGGCTACCACTGGTGCAGAAATGCCGATTGTGTGGTCGGAAAAGCCAATTCTATATTGAGGGTAGTTTTCTTTGAGATAAAGAATCGTACTCAAATTCAAATTATCCGGCTGGGTAGGATACTGGCTTACACAATGAAGTATTGTGATATCGCTGTGGTAATGTGTAATCACCTCCAGGGCCTCATCCAACTCTTTCTTTCCTGCCATACCCGTTGAAAGAATGATAGGGATTTTTGTTTCAGCCATAGCCGCCAGCAACGGAAGATTGGTGAGATCACGGCTTGCAACCTTCAAATAATCCGGAGTAAAAAGCTTCAATAATGACAGACATCCTTTGGCACATAGAGTCTCTACGAAGTCCAATCCTTTTTCCTTAGTATATCTGTAAACCTCCAAATGTTCCTCATCAGAAAGCTCTAACACAGCTCGGTGTTCTCCATATGTGCGACCAAATGAATTCGGGCTGTCGTAAATACGATTCATCTGAGACGCTGACAGCTCCTCATTTAAATCGCGCTTGGTAAGTTTAACGGCATCGATAGGCTTCAAGTCAAGGCCAAACACATCTTCCTTTATTGGACGGCATACCAAGTCAACAATCAGTTTCGCAATATCAACGGAACCGTTGTGATTCTGACCTATTTCACCGATGATATAGGTCTCTCCTTTTTTAATCATGACATTATTTATTTTTGATTATTCTCTATCATTTGTTTCATCGAGTCACGCAACTCTGCATGTTTATCAATGCAATTTACGACATCCTCCAAACCAAAATCGGGATTATTTTCGTACAGGACCGTGTAAACCTTCTGTGCATTTTCAAAGTCCTCGAGGTTATCCACAGTAAGACGGATATTGTTCCGCCCCTGTAAATACTCAGGACACTCAATCCACTCACATTTGTATTCGTCAGGATGCGTATAGATATAGATTGTCACATGTTCATGGGCCGACTTTTCATCTGTAGCTGCTGCCACACGTTTAAGGGCATCTAACGTAACAAACTCGCCCCAGAATCCAAAATGTGTTTTAATAGAAGGGGTATTGTTTATCCTATATCCTATATAGTCAGCATCGCAGGTCTTAGCCTTTTCAATGAGTGCTGTTACACCATGCCAATCCAAAAATGGATTGTCAGAGCAAATACGAACTATGCCATCTACACCATTTGTTTCAGCCGTTCCAATAAAACGACTAAGCACATCATCCTCAGAGCCTCTAAAGACTGTTATATTACGTTCATTGAGGAATGTCTCTAACTTATCATTATTAGGATTAACTGAGGTTGCCACAATGATCTTTGCTTCCCCAGCTTTCTGCATATTACTGATTACTATTTCCAGCAATGTTTTATCCCCATAAAACGGCTTCAAAATCTTACCGGGTAAACGAGTAGATCCCAATCGGGCCTGAATAATTATTCCTATGTTCATTTTTATTAAATGTCAAGTCTCTTTTATACTTTTAAGAGACCATTTTTTTTTAAGAAACCAGCGGTAATTCCCGTTTTGTTTGATGCCTGTTGTAAGATGGCAGACGTAAGATGTATTATCCACCAATTCTCATCCCAGACTTTTTGGGGGATACGAGACTTCCAAATATTTGAGCAATATTTCTTCTACTGTTTGTACCAGCGGACCAGCGTTTAGATACGATACACTCCCTACAATAGACAGATATTGTGGCAATCGTTAGATGTTAGATTTTATATGTGATAAACTCCCTCTAACGGACAGATATTGTGGCAATCCAGAATTACTTTGCCCTTCAGCTTATCCCAATTCTGTTTGATATGGTCGTGCTTGACCATGATGACTATCATATCTACCTCATCGAGGAACTGGTCGAAGTCGAGAATCTGGTTCTTGACAATTTCTTTCTCGGTGAAGAAGGGGTCGAAGGTCTTGAGCGGACGGGCGAGGTGGCGCTCCTGGATGTCGAGCATCTGGAGTGTGGGGCTCTCGCGGATGTCGTCCACGTTCTCCTTGTAGGTCAATCCGTATAATCCAACCTTCCGATTATCCGTAATTCCATGTTTTTCCATGATTTCGTGAATCCGTTCGAGAACGAACACGGGCTGGTAGTCGTTGGTCTTCATACTCTCGTCAATCACCTTGGCCAGCTGGGGATAGTCACCTACCAAGAACCAAGGATCAACAGAGATGCAGTGACCGCCCACGCCAGGGCCGGGCTGCAGAATGTTCACACGGGGGTGCATGTTGCATATCTTGATAATCTCATACACATCCATATTGTCGTGACGGCAAATTCTCGACAGCTCGTTGGCAAAGGCAATATTCACAGCCCGGTAGGTGTTTTCTACCACCTTGGTCATTTCTGCAGTACGGATGTCGGTAACCACAATTTCACCCTGACAGAAAGAAGCATAGTACTGCTTCACCTTTTCGCCAATCGCCTTCGAGTCTGCACCAATGGTACGGTTGTTGTGCAGCAGCTCGTAAACCATGTTGCCGGGGATGATGCGCTCGGGGGCGTGTACGAGGTTGATGTCTTCGCCAATACGGAAGCCGTTTGCCTCGATGACAGGACGCACGAACTTGTCAATGGTGCCGGGACTGACAGTGGATTCGATGACGACGGTAGCGCCCTTCGGGCACACCTTCATGACTTCTTTCACGGCAGCCACCACATAGCAAGCATCCACCTTTTTGCTGAACTTGTCGTAAGGAGTGGGAACAGACACAATATACATATCTGTCTTCTGGTACTCGGTGGTGAACTTGATACCCGCCTTTACAGCGGCCTGGAAGAGTTCGTCGAGGCCATCCTCCTTGAAGGTGGTCTTGCCAGCATTGAGGGTTGCCACTAACTCTTTGTTGTAATCCGTTCCGATTACTTCCACTCCGTGGGAGGCCATCATAAGGGCCGTAGGAAGGCCAATATAGCCTAAGCCAATTACGTTAATCATTTGTATATGTGTTATTTATTTTACTTCGTATCTTTCAACTTCTTCACCTTTGAGTGCACGCACTATGCGTGAGCAAGCTTTGCCATCACCGTAAGGGTTCACGGCTTTGGACATGCGTTCATAAGCTGATGCATCATCAAGCAGGGTGCTGACCTCGGAGACGATGAGGTCGTGATTAGTGCCCACGAGGTGGACGGTGCCGCTCTTCAGGGCTTCAGGACGTTCGGTGGTGTCGCGCATAACCAGCACAGGCTTACCTAGTCCAGGAGCTTCCTCCTGAATGCCACCGCTGTCGGTCAGCACCACGGTGCTCTTCTCCATCAGATAGACGAACTCTAAGTACTGCAATGGCTCGATCAGGAACACGTTCCTGAAGTTTAAAGTGGAAAGTTTAGAGTTTAAAGTCAGTGGATCGTTGATAGTTTTTAGTTCATCACGTTGACGGAAATATTCTTCTCCAAAGACCTGCGCGATGGGTTTGCGCACATTGGGGTTAAGATGCATGGGATAGACGAAATCGACATCAGGGTATTTCTCTGAGAGGTCTTTCATGGCGGTAACCATGCTGATAAAGCCTTCACCAAAGTTCTCGCGACGATGGCCGGTGATGAGGACCAGCTTTTTGCCTTCGTCCAGACGAGTCACGTCATAACCTGCATCAGCAAGCACATGGATTTGCTCTTTAGCCAGGTCCTTGTCGCTTTTTAGTTTCTCCACCACCATGTGGAGAGCATCAATGACGGTATTGCCGGTAACGAAGATCTTGCCTTGTGCTTTTTCCTCTTGCAAGTTCTTTTCTGATAGCGGCGTGGGGGCAAAGTCGTAGGTGGCGATGCGTCCCGTAATCTGGCGGTTCATCTCTTCTGGCCAGGGACTGTAGATGTTATGTGTGCGCAAGCCGGCTTCCACATGACCAACGGGAATCTGCTGGTAGAAGGCAGCCAAGGCTGCAGCAGTACTGGTAGTGGTATCACCGTGCACCAGCACCACATCGGGCTTGCACTCTTTGAACACGTCGCGCATACCGGTGAGGACACGAGCGGTGACATCGTACAGGTCCTGCCCCTGCTTCATAATATTCAGGTCAAAGTCGGGCTTCACATCGAATATGGTGAGCACCTGATCCAGCATCTCGCGGTGCTGTCCCGTCACGCACACAATCGTTTCAAACTGTTCTGGATATTTCTGGAACTCTTTCACCAGCGGACACATCTTGATGGCCTCCGGTCGTGTCCCAAACACAAGCATTACTTTTTTCATATCTGTTTCAAGTTTCGAGGGGGATGATTGTCCCCATATAAATCATTATTGTGACTATCGTTCGGATGCGTGTGGGATGTCAGTTGCATCCCATGCATGTAAAATTTATCCTGAATAAAACTGCAAAACCTACACTCGGAATGGTTATTTGCTTTATTATCTCGGATTTATCTGTGTGTATGTTTCTGTGTAGGTTCGGCGAAAAAGTGTAGGTTTTGCTTGCATTTTCGGCGTTATTTTTGTATCTTTGCAGAGAAATGTGAACGTAATGGTAACATCTGAAAAAGGAAGAAGAAATGCAAGAACTCACTTACTCTCTCGCGCCCGATGACTGGGCGCTCTGTTTCCAACACGACTGCCCGATGGCAGAATCCTGTCTTCGCCACGCCGTCGGCCTGCTGGCTCCGGTCGGTCTCGCACAGCACGCCACCGGGCTGCCCGGCGCCCTGCAGGGCGACGGCTGCAGCCTCTTTGCCTCGAAAGAGCCGGTCCGGATGGCGCGTGGCATGCGGCACCTGCTCCGCGGCCTGCCACCCGAGAAACTCATGGCTCTCCGCCACGCGCTGTACGGCATCTTTGGCAGCCAGCCGCAATACTACCGCTACCGAAACGGGCGCTATGTCATCACGCCCGTACTGCAGGAGCGCGTCGCACAGCTGTTCCGCTCGCACGGCATTGACCACGAGCCCGAGTACGACGCCGCTTCCCTCGAGTATTATTTCCCCTGACCGCTTCGGGAGGTTTTATCACGTGTGATAAACTGTTTTATCACGTGTGATAAAATCCCGTGCGACACTTTGCGAAACAAGAGTTTTAACTATAAGAATACAACAACATCTCTATGAAATTCTCTACATTAAAGACAGACAAGCAAGGCGAACATCTCCGGCTGTGGGACAGCGCCAAGTTCTTCGAACGCATCCAGACGGATGCAAGCAGAAACCTCATTGGGAGCCTGCGCCTTGAGACGACGCCGGACCGCATCCGCCAATACCGGCGCTACGCTGAGATCCCGCAGGTGGCAGCCGCCGTGGAGCTGTATCGTCAGGCGAACGGCGCCACGGGAGTCGCCCGTTTCAATGGCCTGGTTGTCCTGGAGGTGCGTCAGCTCATGGGCCGGCGAGACTGCGAGGACGTGAAGCGTGCGGCGATGACGATGCCCTCGACGCTGGCGGCCTTCACGGGTGTCACCGGCACGGAGGTCATCCTGCTGGTGCGCGTGTCGCGCCCCGACGGCACGGTGCCCACGACGGAGACGGAGGCCGAGTACTTCTATGCACAGGCCTATCATCGTGTGACGCCTGTCTATGACTCCCTGCTCCCTTGCCGCATCACGCGCATGACGCCCTCGCTGCGCCACGCCTTCCTGATGCCGCTCGACCCGAGGCCGATGACCCGTCCGGAAGCAGTGCCGTTCCACGTTGTTGCTACGGACGCCATCGAGACGCGTGGCGACAATGCTGACGCCCATCTGCTCACGTTGCCCGAGGAACGCGACTTCGGGGAGGCCGACATGACGGCATACTTCAACAACGAGCGCGCCTATGACCAGGCTGTGTGCAGCGTGGAAGAGCGGATAGGCAATGTCCCGCGAAACAGCAACGAATGGTATAAGGTCTTTGTCACGGCGATGGCTACGGAGCTCTTCAGCATGGGATGGCCCGAGGAGGAGACCGTCTGCCATCTGTGGAACCACCTGAGGTTCAAGGATTATCCAGGGCTGACGGAGGACTTCGTGCGGATGCTCGTCGTGTCAGTCTATGACGAGGAGCGGACGCGTCGGCGACAGCCCTCGCCGGCCGTGGGCGAACCGCTCATGCAGCAGATTATCCGCCGCATGGAGAGCCGCTATGTGTTCCGATTCAATACCGTCATGGGGTATGTCGAATATCGGCCCAACCATAGCTGGAACACGCCCTGGCAACCCGTCACGGAGAAGGTCATCAACACGTTCTCCACCGACCTTCAGCTGGCGGGCCTCGACGCATGGGACCGCGACGTGCGCCGCTACGTGAATTCCACCCGTGTGCGCGACTACAATCCCGTCGAGCACTATCTCTTCGACACTCTCCCGCACTGGGACGGACACGACCATATCCGCGCCCTTGCCGCCACCGTGCCCACGGACAACGCGGCGCAGTGGGCCGAGTGGTTCCACACATGGTTCCTGGCCATGGTGGCGCAATGGCAGGGACGCGACACGCGATACGGAAATGCCATCGTGCCGCTGCTCGTCTCGGAGCAGGGCATGCACAAGAGCGCTTTCTGCCGTTCGCTGCTGCCGCCCGAACTGCGCCAGTGGGGCTATACCGACAACCTCTCGCTCAGCGACGAGCGGAATGTCCATCTGGCAATGGCGCAGATGCTCCTCATCAACCTCGACGAGTTCAACCGCATCTCGCCAAGACTGCAGCAAGGGTTCCTGAAGAACATCCTGCAACTGCCTTCCGTCAAGGTGAAGCGGCCCTACGCCCGCCATACGGAGGAGGTGCCGCGGCTTGCCTCGTTCATCGCGACGACGAACATGGCCGACGTGCTCACCGACCCCACGGGTTCACGCCGCTTCCTCGGCATACAGGTGACGGGAGACATCGATGTCAGCCAGACGCCCAACCATGCGCAGCTCTATGCCCAGGCGCAGGCCGAGCTGAACGCCGGTGCGCGCTACTGGTTCAACGACGCCGAGACGGCCGTCGTCATGGCGTACAACCGACGCTTCCAGAAGCAGACCGACGCCGAGATGTTCTTCCATCAGTATTTCGAGATTGCCGCGGAGGGCGAGGTGGGGCAGTGGATGTCCACCACCGCTATCCTGCTCCATATCAAGAAACGAGCCGGTTCCCTCCTCCAGGCACCCGCCACCAACGCCTTCGGTCGCATCCTGCATGGACTGCCGGACTTGCCGTTTCGGCGCAGCAATAGCGGTAGCGAATTCTATGTAAGGGCCAAAGTGTAGGCATAACCTACACGATTTCGGCCGCCCTACACCAAAACCTACACACTGGCTACGCGCAGACAATCAATCTGTTGTCGAACATGTGTGTAGGTTTTGCAGTTTTTTTTGTGTGAAAATCGCCTTACGCGCGCGTGCCTTATATATTTATATGTATCTTTATACCTTTTGCAGGTATTTCCTCGGGACATTTGTGATGGCAACGGCCATGACTCCCTTGATGGGGATGACCACACAGAGGTGTTTCTTGATGCTCTTTAGGATGCCTTCGACGCCTTCGAACAGGCCGTTCGTGATGCGGACCGTCTCACCCGGGCGGCAGGCGAAGCCGAGGTTCTCGAGCAAGACGACCTGTTCATTGCCGTTGTCGATGACGCGCATGAAGTCCTCCATCTGTTTTTCGGGCACATAAGCAATTTTCGTGAACGGATTGAGCTTCTCGTCAAGGCCGATGGCCATGACATAGCGCAGGTTGTTGTATTTTGCCTTGTCGGCTTTGATTTTCCTCAGATGTTTCAGCGATGTGCGCAGGAAGATGTAATTGACGAGTGCGGGCACGTATGTCTTTTCCTCGGCATCAATCAGCCGCAAAGGGATGTATGTCCTCTCGACGTGCGCATCGTTGGCGAGCAGTTCGTTCAGCTTCTCCTGTCGCTTGACGCTGGAGTGGAAAATCCTCATGGGGTACCACCGCACGATGACGTCCGGTGCTGCCTGAATGCTATCTGCTGCATACCCTTCCATTCGTTCAGCGCAGTTGTGTAAAGACAAATTCTTGGGGACTCCGCATCAAGTGATGCAGAACATGACGGGATATCCGTCGGAGAACTTCGTCTTCTATGTACTTATTTTGAAGCGACATGCAAAGACTACTATTTTAGGTGCCCGATGCACCAAAATCACTGCCTCTCTTGCATAGAGAGACACACGTGTGCCAATCGGCTGGGGATGAATATATTTGAACACGACAGATGCAAGCAAAAGTGATTTTTTCCTTTTCCCACATCTCAGGCATCAGATATATTCACCGAATGCACGCAGAACTTTAAATTTCGTCTAATGGCGCATAAAAATAATAGTCTTGATAAATTATTTCTACTGTTTTGTTATTTGTTTCAAATAATTTGATTACCTTTGCAGGCGATTCACGATCTCTCTATGCAAGAGAGACACACGCTTTCATTTTATACTCGTTGTGGATATTTCCGCTTTACTTTGCATTCTGGAACACGTTGTTCAGCAAGTCATGGTTGGTCTTGTTGATGACGTTGCATTCGAGTGACTTCAGGTAAATCTCCGTGGTCTTCTCCGAGTTGTGCCCCATGGACTGGCTGATGATGGAGAGGGGGACGTGTTGCCGGCGTGCTGCCGAGGCCCACGAATGGCGGCTGACGTAGGAGGTGAGCTTCAGTCCGTCCAGCATCGCCCCCAATGTGTTAAGGCTGGCATTATAGCGCCCGAGAGCGTATCGGTACTGCTGATAGACGGCCTCAGGGCTGCCTGTCTTTGTCAGTATGGGAAGGAGATAGTCGGTCTGCGAGGGGTAGCGGTCGATGACGGCCTGCATCATCGGCTCCACCTGTACCTCGATGCGTTGCTTCGTCTTGCGTCGCACATAGACCAGAAGGCTGCCCGTGACGTTCGTCTTCCGCATGTGAGCCAAATCCACGAAGGTCAATCCGCGGGCGCAGAAGCAGAAGATGAAGATGTCGCGGGCAAACTCCAACTGCCGCTGCATGTTGTCCAGTCGCTTTCCTTGTTCATAGTCGCCGCCTGACAGCAGGGCGCTGCGTATGTCGAGCCTGCTCAGCTGGCAGATCTCTGACGCATCGATGGCTCGCTTCGCGGTTCTTGCTACGCCGCGGTAGGTCCCACTGAACGGACGGCGGTCTTCCGTAAGGCATTGACGCACAGCCTTGTGATAGACGGACTGCAAGGCACGGATATAGAACGAGGTCGTGTTACGGCACAGACCACAGGTCTGTAGCCAGGCCTCATAATCCGACATCACCAGCGAGGTTATCTTCCTGAAAGAGATGTCTGCCTTGTTCTTTGTCTTGAGGAATCGGGAGAAGCTGTGTGCCGCACTGGCGTAGTTGTTGGCCACGCTGATATGTCCATTCTCCCGCTGCCGCGCAATCTCACTGTAAATGAACTCAAGGAACTTCGTCTTCGACTTCGGATGTTTTTCTTCTTTTTGTTTCATAACTTACAGGATTTAGATAATTGGACTTAGTTTTTATTCATTAGTAAGTCTATCTTGAAAGTAGGAGATACCCCATGCGGATAAATTTGTTCCCCCTTTCCTGTTTTTTTCCCTTTCGTTCAATAAATGTTTCCTTGTCGGGCTGTTTTCCGATGAAAAAGCAGTATCTTTGTGGCGCGATAGGGAGAGGATTAAAGAGTAAGGAATAGAATATAGAGGAATAAGGATCATCAGATAATGACACAGAAAGAAATTGCAGAAGACATTCAGCAGGCGGTGCAGACGATGCGCAGCGGCGGACTCATTCTGTACCCCACCGATACCATCTGGGGCATTGGCTGCGATGCCACGAATGCCGATGCCGTGCGTCGCATCTATGAGTTGAAGCAGCGCGACGACTCGAAGGCGCTCATCTGCCTGGTGGACAGTCCTAATCGCATGCAACAGTACTCACGCTCGATCCCCGACGTGGCGTGGGACCTCATCGACTATGCTCAGAACCCCCTCACGCTGATTGTCGATGGGGCACTCAACCTGGCACCCAACCTTGTGGCCCAGGACGGCAGCATAGCCATCCGTGTTACCCGCGAGCGCATCAGCCACGACCTGTGCTACCGCTTCCAGCGCGCCGTCGTCAGCACGAGCGCCAATCTGAGCGGACAGCCTGCACCGCGTAACTTCATGGAGATCTCTCCCGAGATAATCCAGGGAGTGGACTATGTGATGAAGGCAAGGCAGAATGACGTGACGAAAGGCAAGCCGAGCCAGATAGTGAAGATTTCGAAAGACGGACAGATAACGTTCATACGGAAATGAGCGGACGCGACGTGATTGCCTACCTCATCCGCTGGCGACGCCGCCATCTGGGTGATAACCAGTTCCTCCTCCTCATCAGCTTCCTGGTGGGTATCTTCATCGCACTGGCCGGCCTGCTGCTGAAGTGGCTCATTGCCAGCATTGAGCATTTGCTCACCCGCAGCTTCAGCCTGACGGATGCCAACTGGCTCTATCTGGTGTATCCCGCTATAGGTATCTATCTGACAATGCTCTTCATCCGCTACGTGGTGCGGGACGACATCAGCCACGGCGTCACGCAGATTCTCTTTGCCCTGGCCCGCAAGCAGAGCAAGCTGCGCCTGCATAACACCTGGAGCTCTGTAGTGGCCTCGGCCCTGACCATCGGTTTTGGTGGTAGTGTGGGTGCCGAGGCGCCCATCGTGCTCACGGGCAGTGCCATCGGCAGCAATCTGGGACGCTTGTTCAACATGAGCCGCAAGCAAATGATGGTGCTTGTGGGTTGCGGTGCGGCCGGTGCCATTGCCGGAATCTTCAAGGCACCCATCGCCGGAGTGGTCTTCGTGCTGGAGGTCTTGATGATCGACCTTACGTTCACGAGTCTTCTGCCCCTGCTCGTATGCAGTGTTACGGCGGCCAGCCTCACGTTTGCTGTCTCCGGCACGAGTCCTGTCTTCGAGTTTCACCTCCAGGATGCTTTCCAGGTGAGTCGTCTCCCGGCCTATATCCTGCTGGGCATCGTCTGCGGTTTGATAGCACTCTACTTCACCCGTACGATGAACCGCCTCGAGGGTGCTTTCCGCCGTCTCGACGGTCGCTACCGGCGCTTCATCGTGGCCAGCGTCATCCTCAGCCTTCTCATCTACCTCTTCCCGCCGCTCTATGGCGAGGGCTACGACCTCATCAACCTGCTGCTCAACGGCAACGGCGAAGCCGACTGGGCCGAGGCCATGAACCGCTCGCTCTTCTATGGTTCGGGTCATCTCCTGCTCCTCTATCTTTCGCTCATCATCGTCTTCAAGGTCTTTGCCTCCACGGCCACGAATGCCGGTGGGGGCTGCGGCGGAATCTTTGCCCCCAGCCTGTTCCTGGGCTGTGTCTGCGGCTTTGTCTTCAGCCACCTCTGGAATCAGTATGCCTTTCTGGGCATGCACGTCCCTGAGCGCAATTTTGCCATGCTGGGCATGTGCGGACTGATGAGTGGTGTCATGCACGCGCCGCTCACCGGCATCTTCCTCATTGCCGAGCTCACGGGAGGATATGCCCTGTTCCTGCCCTTGATGATCGTGGCCGTGGGGGCCTACCTCACCATCAAGGCCTTCGAGCCGCACAGCATCTATGCCATGCGTCTGGCTCAGCGGGGTGAACTGCTCACGCATCACACCGACCACTCCATCCTTACGCTGATGAAGATGGACAGCGTCATCCAGCATTACGACCATGTACTCTATCCTGACATGACGCTGGGCGACGTGGCCACACAGGTGAGCACCAGCCGCAACCATGTCTTCCCCGTGGTGAACCGTCAGATGCAGTTCATCGGGGCGGTGTATCTGGATGACATCCGCCACCTGATCTTCCGCACCGAACTCTATCGCCAGTTCCATGTGGAGCAGCTGATGGCACAGCCCGAGGCGCGACTCTCCGTGGTGGACCCGATGGACGACGTCGTGGCCACCTTCGACCGCACGGGTGCCTGGACGTTGCCTGTGGTCGATGAGGAGGGCGTCTTCGTGGGCTTTATCCGCAAGAGCACCATTCTCTCTGCCTACCGCCAGCTGCTGGCCGACTATTCGACGGACTGAGTGCTGAAAACTGCAGTCAATCTCAATTAATTGACTTATACGCCAGAGATAACCTTTTCCATATCTGTTTTTGTGTAAATAAAACGGATGTTTGAGTCTCTCCGGCACTTTCTGCCATACCCCCAAAATGAGGCTTTTTTGCCCATTTTGGGTCGCTTTTTGCGATGATTTGCGCGCCGATTTACTACTAAATATTTGATAATCAACGATTGAAAATACGGCGTTTTTTTAAAGCGAACGTCCTCACGTCTGGAAATACACGATTCTCGTGGCGGAGGAGCGTGTTCCATGTGTCTGCGCAGCGTGTTCCATCGCTCGGTGCAGCACGTTCCATCGCTCGGCGCGGCACGTTGTTTTGCCCGGAGGAAAATTTTGTGTAAAGAATTACTCGATGTGTCTTTTCGCCCGAGAGCAATTTCCTCAGGCGAAATCGTCGTCTTTCAGCTGGAGATGGAGGCGCAGGATGGCGCAGAGGAGCAAGGCATACAGGAGCAGTACCATCAGCCGGGGCACGTAGATGTCGTGGATGGTGAGGTGAGGCAGGGCGGTCCATCCCTTGATGAGCCACAACTCGGCCTTCACCACATCGGCCAGTAAGCTCACCAGCATTGTTGCCGGCCACACGAGAGCCGCCACGCCGAGATAGATGATGGCGGTGGTCAGGGGCACCATCAGCAGGTTGATTGCCACGGCGCCTAACGGCAGGCTGTGGAAGTAGTAGAGGCAGAGCGGGGCAGTACCTATCTGTGCTGCCAGCGACACACCTATGGGGCGGAGCAGCAGGCCCCAGCCCGAGAAAAGCCGATGATAACGCTGCAGGACGGGGACATAAAGCGTCAGGATGAAGAGCACGGAGAGAAACGATAGTTGGAAGCCGACGTCCATCACTGCATCGGGCGAGCACAGCAGAATGACGAGTGCCGCGAGAGACAGTGTGTGGAGGGAGGGCACGCCGCGCTCGGCCAGGCTGCCGATGGTCATCACCGATAGCATGACGGAGGCGCGCACCAGCGAAACGGGGAAGCCCGTGAGCAGGGCGTAGCCCCAGATGGCTGCCAGCATCAGGGGCAATGCATGCCATCGCCAGCGCGTGGGGCGCACCCAGCGAAGGAAGAGCAGGTGCATCAGGCCGTAGAGCACGCCGAGGTGCATGCCGCTCAAGGCCAGCAGATGGGCCGTGCCGGCATCTGAGAATTCATGCCGTGTCTCGCGCGACAGCCCCGAGCGCTGCCCCATGAGCATGGCAGCGGTGAGGGCGAGGGGCTCCTCGTCCAAGCCCTGTGCCTGCAGACGCTGGACGAGACGGCCGGCATGCAGACGGGCATTGTCGGAAATGTTTTGGTAGAGTGTGCTGAGCGGGCCCCGTGCGTCGTCCTGCCAGAGACGTTGCAGGCTCATGCGTCCGGCGCCCAGCATCAGCCAGAAGAACGCGGCGGCACATAGCGATGTGCGCGGATGGCGAAGGGAAAGTGTCTGGACGACGAGTGCGAGGACTGCTGCGGCCACGAACCACAGGCTGGGCCAGCGGTCGGCCAGAAGAAGCCCGAGGAGGAAAAGTCCCGTGCCCCATACGAGGGGGAGGCGCAGGTTCATATCGCGCTCAGTCGGCGGCACATTGCTTCGGGGTCGTCGGCAGCGAAGATGGCGCTACCGGCCACCAGCACGTCGGCACCGGCCTGGCGCAGCTGGCGTCCCGTTTCCATGTTTACGCCGCCGTCCACCTCAATGAGCGCATGGCTGCCTGTCTCGGCAATAAGGGTGCGCAGCTGGGCGACCTTCTGCAGGCATTGGGGGATGAACTGCTGGCCGCCGAATCCCGGATTCACGCTCATGAGGAGCACCAGGTCGAGGTCGGCAATGATATCTTGCAGCATCATGACGGGCGTCGAGGGATTCAGCGCCACACCGGCCATCATGCCGTGGCGCTGTATCTCGTGTACAGTGCGGTGCAGATGGATGCAGGCCTCGTGGTGTACCGTCATTACGCGGGCACCCAATTGGGCCACTTCGCCGATGAATTTCTCGGGCTGCACGATCATCAGATGTACGTCGAGCGGCTTGTCGGTGAGGCGTGCCACGTGCTTGAGCACCGGGAACCCAAACGAGATGTTGGGCACGAAGACACCGTCCATCACGTCGAGATGAATCCAGTCGGCTGTGCTGCGGTTGAGCCACTCAAAGTCTTTCTCGAGATTGGCAAAATTGGCTGAGAGCAGGGAGGGCGCAATCATGAGGGCTGGATGGTATGAGGCCGCGCCAGGGTACATGCCGGCCTGAAGTTACGTGCAAATTGGCGTACGCGAGCCAATACAGCAGGACTGGGCTGAAAATAGGGGAGAGGTAATGATTGTTCCATAGGCGCTTTTCGTCGGGGTTTTATTCGATTGCTCATTGTATAAACGCGCCGGTGGTGCCTTTTATTGTATGGAACGGGCTGAAAAATTAGGGCATTGTGAAAAAAAGGCTCTGTGATGCCTCTGGAATGACGTACGCGGCTGTCCCCTGACATGAGGGGGACAGCCGCGTGAAGTGGGGGCAGTGGCCGGATGGTCAGACGGCCAGGCTGATGTTGTGCTGCTGGATGAGCTTGCGAAGGTTGATGAGGGCGTAGCGCATGCGGCCCAGCGACGTATTGATGCTCACGCCTGTGGCCTCGGCAATCTCCTTGAACGACATGTCCTCGTAGAAGCGCATCAGCACCACCTCGGCCTGCGGTGCAGGAAGGAAGTCCAGCAGGTGGCGCAGGGTCTGCATGTCCTGCTCCTCCACCAGATGTGTCTCGTGGGCCTTCTCGCTGTGGTGCACGCTGTTCGTCAGTGCCTCCGGGAAGTTCTCGGTGGGCACGATGCTGCTGCCCTTGCTCTCACGCAGGTAGTCGATGACCAGATTATGGGCTATGCGGATGAGCCATGCGCTGAACTTACCCGTCGTCTGGTATCGGTGGCTGCGGATGGCGATTATCGCCCGCGTGAACGTCTCTTGGAAGATGTCGTCGGCGATGTCGCGCTGGTGCACGAAGAAGAGTATGTAGGAATATACATACGCTTGGTGTCTGCTCAGTATCGTGTCGAATGCACTGTCGTTGCCTTTCTCATACAACTCGACCAACTCATAGTCGGTCATTGTATCCCATTTGTTCATTACCCTAATTATTGGTTTCGCGTAATGTTCTCTCGATAGGCAAAGACAGTTTTAATGTGTGAATACTCGTTTTATCGAGTGCAAAGAAAGCACTTTTTTCCCGAACCGCCAAATATTTCGGCAGAAAATTTTCATTTCACCCGCCATCCGTCCAGTCGGGTGCCCCTCAGGAAGTCTTCGACGGCCATGCGTTTCTTGCCGGCCACCTGCACTTCCCGGAGTTCCAACTGACCGTCGGCGAGGACGATGGTGAGGTGGCTCTTGCCGTCGGTGAGCAGGGTGCCTGCGGGATGGGACTGTGCTTCGAGGTGGTATTCCGTGCGATAGACCTTCATCGTCAGTTCGCGACCGTCGGGCGAGACGAGCGTGGTCCATGCGGCGGGGTAGGGCGAGAGGCCGCGGATGAAGTCGTAGGCCTGCTTGGCACCCAGTTCCGCCCAGCGTATCTCGCACGTCTCACGGAAAATCTTCGGTGCATGGTGCAGTGGGGCGTCGGTGATGAACTGTTCCTGCGGCACGGCCCGCTCCTCGCCGCTGGCAATGAGGTCGATAGTGCGCAGGACAACGTCGGTGCCCAGCGTCATCAGCCGGTCGTGTACGTCCTCGGCCGTGTCCGTCTCATAGATGGGGCATCGTTCCTGCAGCAGGATGCGGCCCGTGTCGATGTCGTGGTCGAGGAAAAAGGTGGTGACGCCTGTCTCGCGCTCGCCGTTGATGATGGCCCAGTTGATGGGAGCCGCTCCGCGATACTGGGGCAGGAGTGCCGCGTGCAGGTTGAACGTCCCTAACCGCGGCATGGCCCACACCACCTCGGGCAGCATGCGGAAGGCCACGACCACCTGGAGGTCGGCCTGCAGGCTGGCCAACTGGGCAAGGAATGCTTCGTCGCGAAGTTTCTCCGGCTGTAGCACGGGGAGCGAGTGCTCTGTGGCCCACTGCTTGACGGGGCTGGCCTGCAACACGTCATGGTGGCGGCCCACTGCCTTGTCGGGCATGGTCACCACGCCCACCACGTTATATCCCTCGTTCACCAGTCTCTCCAGCGGGGCCACGGCAAAGTCCGGCGTCCCCATATATACGATACGAATGTCCTTCTCCATCTTCTTCTGTCATGTTTCGTGCTGCAAAGGTACAATCTTTAATTCATAATTCATAATTCATGGTTCAAATTTTTGTGGCCTGCAGCCATTGGTGGCGTTCTTTGTGTCTGCTATCCCGCACGGGCGCGCTATATTAAGGTATATTTTGCTCTCTCTCCCTCGATGGCTTCCTGTGGGACGTTTCGCGGACGTTTATGCTGTGTTTGCTTTCGCTTCTTGTGGCAGAATGTCAAATGGCGGGCTGAAAATTTGGCTATGTCGCTTCTTTTGTCGAACTTTGCCACTCCAAACAGAGAAAAGAACGTGGAAAGACTGCTCGACGATACCCAGATAGAGAGATTCCTCGGGATGATAGACGAGGCGAAGAGGATAGTCATCTGTGCCCATGTGAACCCCGACGGTGATGCCATCGGTTCGTCGCTGGCCCTGAAACACTGGCTGGCACGACGCGGAAAGGAGGCGCAGGTGGTGGTGCCCAATATGTTCCCGGACTTCCTGCAATGGATGCCGGGTGCTCAGGACATCCGTGTCTATTTCAAGCATGAAGAGGAAGTGCGCCCCGTGCTCGAGGCGGCCGACCTCTTTCTGGTGGCCGACATGAACGAGCCGGGGCGGCTGCGCGAGATGGAAACCGACTTCATGGCAAACGACGTGTCGCGCATCATGATTGACCATCACCTGAACCCCGGCGACTTCTGTCAGATGGTGATATCGCATCCCGAGATGTGTGCCACCTGCGAGGTGCTGTGCCACCTGCTGTGGCAAATGGGCGAGGCTGAACGCCTGACACCGGAGGAGGCCACCTGCCTCTATGCCGGCATGATGTGTGATACGGGGGCGTTCACGTATGCCTCGGGGCGTGCCGTCATCTACGAATGCATCAGCATGTTGCTCTCGCGCGGCATCGACAAGGACCGCATCTATCGCAAGGTGTTCTATACCGCCTCACTGGCCCGCCTGCGTCTGCAGGGATACCTGCTCTATGTGAAGCTGCGTGTCATCCGCGAGCGTCACACAAGTATCATGACGCTGACCAACGTCGAGCGCCAACGCTTCAAGGTAAAGAACGGCGACACGGAGGGTATGGTGAACATGCCCTTGGTGATACATAAGATGAGGCTGAGCATCTTCCTGACTGAGGATACGGAGCAACCGGGACTTATCAAGGTGAGCCTCCGTTCGGTGGACAACTTCCCGTGCAATAAAATGGCGGCTGAGTTCTTTGAGGGCGGCGGACATCTGAATGCCAGCGGCGGACGTGTGCATGGTACCATGGAGGATGCACTCCAGGTGGTGGACCGCGCCATCGAGGCCTATGCCAAGTGGCTGGCATAATGAAATCCTGCATGATGAGTCGTGAATCTTGAAGGAATATTGTACCTTCGATTTCGTCGTGCTCGACGCTTGCGGCGCTTATTCACACCTTTGACTGCGTCGAAAGTACTTGTGCTCGGAAATTCAAAATGAAAAACTTCGGCTTTCATTTTGCACTTCGCTCGCTTATTCGTACCTTTGACTACGTCGAAAGTACTTGTGCTCGGAAATTCAAAATGAAAAACTTCGGCTTTCATTTTGCACTTCGCTCGCTTATTCGTACCTTTGCAGTCACAACGGATAAAAAACAGGCAGAAAATGAAGCAGACCACTCTATATGGCATCCTCGCCCTCGTGATGTGCAGCGTCTTTTTGGGTGCATGCAACGACGACGAGACCTATGCCGAAAAGAAAGACAAGGAACGCAAGGCCATCAACTCGTTCTTGCAGCGTGACGTAGCCATCGTGAGCCAGGAGGGCGACACCGTGTGCCGTGTGGGACGAATCCATCCCATCAGCGAGAAGCAGTTTCGGGACCAGGACTCCACGACCAACCTGGAGAACAACGAATACGTGCTGTTCAAGAGCACAGGCGTCTATATGCAGATTGTGCGTAAGGGCGAGGGCCGACCGATGAAGAGCGGAGACTCGAAGCAGATTCTGTGCCGTTTCCTTGAATATAATATCCTGGGAGACAGCATACAGTTGCGCAGCGATGTTACCTACTGGCATGCCTATCCCGATGTTATCGACGTGACGAACACCTCCGGCACGTTTACCGCCTCGTTCAATACCACGGTAAATCCCGGCGGAGCAATGTATCAGGTGTATGGTAACACCAGCGTGCCCAGTGGATGGCTTACGCCGCTCACGTATATCAACCTGGGCCGGCAGTTGACCAGCGACGAGGGCATCGCCAAGGTGCGACTCATCGTGCCTCATTCCGAGGGGCATACCAGCGCCACTACCAACGTGTATCCCTGCTTCTACGAAATCCTGTATCAGGAAATGCGCGAGTAAGTGGCCGGCCTCTATATACACGTGCCTTTCTGTAAGTCGCGCTGTATCTATTGCGACTTCTATTCCACCACTTGTCACACACCGTGGATGCACCGCTATGCCACAGCGCTTATCCGCGAGATGGAACAGCGTCGTGCCACGTGGACGTTTCCCGTCGTGGACACGCTATACGTGGGGGGCGGCACACCCAGTTGCCTGCCTCCCGCCCTCCTGCAAAAGATTCTGCAAGCCGTGGTCATGCGTTATCCGTTGGCCGAGGATGCCGAGGTGACGGTAGAGGCAAACCCCGATGATGTTACGCCTGCATGGCTTGATGCCCTGACTGGCACTCCGGTGAACCGAATCAGTATGGGCGTACAGACGTTTGACGACGCATTGCTCGCCATGCTCCACCGCCGGCACGACAGCCAGCAGGCGGTGCGTGCCGTCGAGGCATGTCGCGAGGCTGGATTGGAGAACATCAGCATCGACCTTATCTATGGCCTGCCGGGACAGACACTCGCGATGTGGGAGAGCGACGTGAGGCGAGCGCTCGCACTGCAGGTAACCCATCTGAGCGCCTACGCTTTGACCTACGAAGACGGAACTCCCCTCGCGCGCATGCGCGATAATAATAAGGTAACCGAGGCCGATGAGGAGCTGTCCCTGGCCATGTATCGTCTGCTGTGCCGTCTTTCGGCCGAGGCTGGCATGCAGCACTACGAGATATCTAACTTCGCACTTCCCGGATGTGCGTCGCGACACAATGGGGGCTACTGGCAGGGAGTGCCTTACCTGGGTCTCGGTCCGGGCGCTCATTCCTATGACGGACAGCGTTGGCGGCGATGGAATACGCCCGACCTTGCACGTTACGTCGATGCCGATTGTGCACCGTACGAAAGCGAAGTGCTCACGGATGATGAACTTTATGACGAGTTTATCATGACGCGCCTGCGTACTCAGCAGGGTGCCGACCTGGCTTTGCTCGACGCTTCGCGGCGTGACTATTGCATGCAAATGGCACGTCCTCATATCGCTGCCGGACGACTACGCCTTGATGGAAACCGACTGATGCTTACGTCGGAAGGCCTTTTTGTCTCTAATGACATCATCTGCGACTTGATGAACTGACCTCTTCCCCCTCACTTTTCCCCTCAAACGGGCCACTGATGTCCCTGTAGTGCCTTAATTCCACAAAAAATACAGGGAACGTTTTGGTATGTCGCAGAAAAATGATAAATTTATGCCCGAAAAAGCCAAAATCGCATAATTTATTATAATAAAAGAGATGAAAGTCTATCAAACAAACGAAATCAAAAACATTACCCTGCTGGGTAATGACGGTGCTGGCAAGACCACACTGACTGAAGCGCTGCTCTATGAAGCAGGCATTATCAAACGCCGTGGACGCGTGTCCCAGCACACCACCGTGAGTGACAGTTTCCCCGTCGAGCACGAGTATGGCTACAGTGTGTTCTCGACGGTATTCCATGTCGAGTGGAACGGAAAGAAACTCAACATCATCGACTGCCCAGGCAGTGACGACTTTGCCGGTGCAGCTATCTCGGCCCTGAGCATTACCGACACGGCCGTGCTCTTGCTGAAGGGCGCAGCAGGCATCGAAGTGGGCACTCAAAATCATTTCCGCTATGCAGAGAAACTGAACAAGCCCGTCATCTTCCTGGTGAACCAACTGGACGACGAGAACTGTGACTATGACGCACTACTTGAGCAGCTGCGCGAGAGCTACGGCTCGAAGGTCATTCCCGTGCAGTATCCTGTAAAGACGGGTCCCGACTTTAACTCCGTTATCGATGTCCTGCTGATGAAGAAGTACACGTGGGGAGCCGAGGGAGGTGCACCCACCATTGAGGACATCCCTGCCGACGAGATAGACAAGGCTACCGAGATGCACCATGCACTCGTAGAGGCTGCTGCCGAGAACGATGAGTCGCTGATGGAGAAGTTCTTCGAGAGCGAGACTCTGACCGAGGACGAAATGCGCGAAGGCATTCGCAAGGGTTTGGCTGCTCGCGGCATGTTCCCCGTCTTCTGTGTATGTGCAGTCAAGGATATGGGCGTGCGCCGCTTGATGGAGTTCCTGGGCAATGTGGTTCCTTTCGTGAACGACATGCCTGCCGTTCAGAACACGGCGGGACAGGAAATCGCTCCCGACGCCGCAGGTCCCACGAGCCTCTTCTTCTTCAAGACCAGCATGGAGCCGCATATCGGCCAGGTGCAGTACTTCAAGGTAATGAGCGGACGTGTACATGTGGGAGACGACCTGACAAATGCAGACCGTGGCAGCAAGGAACGTCTGGCACAGCTCTTCGTGTGCGCCGGAGGCAACCGCTTCGACGTAGAAGAACTCGTGGCTGGCGACATCGGTTGCTCCGTGAAGCTGAAGGATGTCAAGACTGGCAATACACTGAATGGCAAGGACTGCGATTATCGATTCAACTTCATCAAGTATCCTAATACGAAGTACAGCCGCGCCATCCGCGCCGTCAACGAGTCGGAGACGGAGAAGATGATGAATGCTTTGCAGAAGATGCGCGAAGAGGATCCCACGTGGCAGATTGAGCAGAGCAAGGAACTAAAACAAATCCTTGTTCACGGACAGGGCGAGTTCCACCTGCGCACTCTGAAGTGGCGTATGGAGAATAACGAGAAGATTCAGATTGCCTTCGACGAACCGAAGGTGCCGTATCGTGAGACGATCACCAAAGCTGCCCGTGCCGATTACCGACACAAGAAGCAGTCGGGTGGTGCTGGTCAGTTTGGTGAGGTACACCTCATTGTGGAGCCTTACTATGAGGGCATGCCTGATCCCGACGTGTATCGCTTCGGTGGCCAGGAGTACCGTATCAACGCCAAGAGCACGGACGTCATCGACCTGGAGTGGGGCGGCAAGCTCGTGTTCATCAACAGCGTGGTGGGTGGTGCCATTGATGCTCGCTTCATGCCCGCCATCCTGAAGGGTGTAATGCAGCGAATGGAGCAGGGACCTCTGACTGGCTGCTATGCTCGCGACGTGCGCGTTATCGTATATGATGGTAAGATGCACCCCGTGGACAGCAACGAACTTTCGTTTATGCTTGCAGGCCGTCAGGCATTTGCTCAGGCCTTCAAGGAGGCCGGCCCGAAGATCCTGGAGCCTATCTATGATGTGGAGGTACTCACTCCGAGCGATAAGATGGGCGACGTGATGAGCGATCTGCAGGGACGCCGTGCCATGATTCAGGGTATGTCCAGCGAGAGTGGATATGAGAAGCTGATGGCAAAGGTTCCCCTGAAGGAAATGGCCAGCTACAGCACATCGCTGAGCAGCCTTACCGGAGCCCGCGCTACCTTCAACATGACATTCTCCTCCTATGAACTCGTGCCGGGCGACGTACAGGCGAAGCTCATTGCCGAGTATCAAGCCACTCAGACGGAGCAGTAATTTCCTCTTAATCTCAATGTAGAGTGACGAATCACTGATTGAGTGGCACCGCTCTGCTTGGTATTAGGAAATGTGGGATGTTACATGGTGCGTAGTTGTGTAAAAAGCAACTATTCGCAGTCTGTATTATTAAATATGTTAAAAACCGATGCTTTTCTGCATCGGTTTTTTTGTGTGTCTCGCTACGATGACCTAACTTTGCCTGTATGAAACGGAGTGTTATTTGGATTATATGCCTGATAATTGGCGTCTCTTTCCTAGCGTTGCTCTATCTGGAGAGCAGTTATGCTCGGGCGATGGTACGCATGCGGAGCGAGCAGTTCGACGAGACTGTGATTCGCAGCCTTGACCAGGCTGCGCGTGAATTGGAACGCAACGAGACGTACAAGTACCTGAAGATGGTTCTCGAACGTCAGGGCAAGGATGCTCCCTACAACCTTGGATTCGATTCACTGCCCCATATCAACGTGCAACCTGCGCCAGATACCCTTATCATGGCTCCCGGTCAGCAGTTTAGCTATGTGGGCAAGCATGGCTCTCGTCCAGCCATGCGTTTGAACATGCCGCGAAGTAATCGTTTTGCTCAGGTGTCGGCTAACCTGCAGAAGCAGGCACAGAAGGCCTACGACTATGAACGTGAGATACTGAATGAGGTAATCTATGCCGTGATGTACACCGCCAGCGACAAGAAATTCGAGGAACGTATAGACCCGGCGGAGCTGCACGTGCGTTTGCGAGACGCCTTGGAGCGCAATGGCGTCACCCTGCCTTTCCACTTCACAGTCAATACTGCCGACGGACGCGAGGTCTATCGCTGTCAAGACTATGAAGAAAAGGGGCAGCGACACAGCTATACACAGATCCTCTACCGAAGCGATGCGATGGGACAGACGGGAAATATCAAGGTTCATTTCCCCGATCGACGTCATTATACCCAAGGTGTGGCGCGATATGTGATGCCAGCAATGGTGTTCACCATTATCCTCTTCATAACGTTTATGGTGACGGTTTACCTCGTGGTGCGACAGAAAAACGTCACCGAGATGAAGAATGACTTCATTCACAACATGACACATGAGTTCAAGACCCCCATCTCCACTATATCCATTGCTGCCCAGATGATGGCGGACAAGTCGTTGTCAAAATCGGAGGAAACTTATGAACGTCTGGGTGGAGTGATCAATGCTGAGACGCGACGCTTGCGGTTCCAAGTGGAGAAGGTCTTGCAGATGAGTCTCTTTGACCGCGATAATATTGCGTTGAAGTTGAGCGAAATGGATGCCAATGAGCTAATCGATACTGTGGTACAGACCTTCTCGCTCAAGGTGACGCAGAGCGGCGGTACGATTGATACCCGTTTGGAGGCTGTAGATTCGCTGGTTCAGGCTGACGAGATGCACTTCACCAATATCATCTTCAATCTGATGGATAATGCGGTGAAGTACCGACGTGACGACGTAGAACTGCATCTCGAGGTGTCCACGTGGAACCAGGGCGACGCACTCTGTATCAGCGTGCAGGACAATGGTATCGGCATACATAAGGATAATCTGAAACGAATCTTCGATAAGTTCTATCGTGTGCCTACTGGTAATAAACACGATGTGAAAGGCTTTGGCCTTGGTCTTGCCTATGTCAAGAAGATGGTCGAGCTTCACCACGGCACTATCCGCGCCACAAGTGAGCCTGGACGCGGCACGTTATTTACAATTACATTACCCACTATTAAAGAATAAGCTTATGAATACGACGGAGAACAAACTGCACATCCTCCTGTGCGAGGACGAGGAGAGTCTGGGCATGCTCGTACGCGAGTACCTGCAGGCCAAGGGATACGATGCCGAACTGTTTCTCGATGGCGAGGCCGGCTACAAGGCCTTCATGAAGGGAAAGTATGACATGTGTCTGCTCGACGTGATGATGCCCAAGATGGACGGTTTCGCCCTGGCTCGCGAGATACGTCTCATTAATGCCGATGTACCCATCATCTTCCTCACGGCCCGTAATCTCAAGGATGACATCCTGGAGGGGTTCAAACTGGGAGCCGATGACTATCTGACCAAACCTTTCTCAATGGACGAACTGGTTTACCGTATGGAAGCCATCCTGCGCCGTGTGCGTGCCAAGAGTCAGCGTGTGGTGGCACAGTATCAGTTGGGCAACTTCACGTTCGACACACGTCGCCAGACGCTCTCCATCGGTGACAAGCAGACAAAGCTTACCACAAAGGAAAGCGAGCTGCTCACGATGCTGTGTACGCATGTCAATGATGTGCTGGAGCGCGAGTTGGCTCTGAAGACTATCTGGATTGACGACAACTATTTCAATGCTCGCAGCATGGATGTCTATATTACTAAGTTGCGCAAGCATCTGAAGGACGATCCCAACATCGAGATCAACAATGTGCACGGCAAGGGCTATCGTCTCATTGTGCCGAACATGAAGGAGGAGTAGGCCGAGCCTTTGGGCTTGTCAGACATAAAGAGGGGAGCCGCAGTTTTGTGTGGCTCCCCTCTCTGTCTGTTCGTGTGTCTTTCCTTCGGCGCTTCTTCGTTGCCGGTCTTTCCCCCGGCTTCAGAAGCAATATCCTGCGGTTACGCTGCACTCATGCAGTCGGGGCAGTTTGCTCTTGTCGTGGAAGTCACGCCCATAGACTGCGCCGACCGTAAATTGTTTGAACCAGAATCTCAGTCCTGCTTGCCATCCCACCTGGCCCCATTCCCAATGTACGCCCGTGGTGTTCGCCTTGTCCTCGTCCATGAGATTGTTTTTTGTTCCGTTGAGTTTCTCGCGTGCTGTCGCTAAAGCCCGTGCGTTTACACCTACAAAGGGAGCCAGTGCGATGTCGCGTGTCCTCGATGGGTACCATTTATATGACACGTTGATGGGGATGCGGAAACTGAGTAGGTCGTAGCTCGCATTTTGGTGAGCCGCATCACCTTTCGAATGGGAATACTTCATCTGTATGCCGGCGTCCACGAAGAGCGGCGTCTTCTCCTGTACCTGTACGATGCGGGCATACCCCACGGCTATCTCCTGAAACTTCAGTTTCGGTGTGGCTCCTCGGAACAGGTAGCGCGAAGAGGAGTACTGCGCGTAGAGCATGTTCTTGTACTCCTTGTGCGGCGGCAGGGTGTCTTCCGGCTCATCCTCATCATAGTACAAACCCAAGTCGTCGCTATAGTCCGTATCGTATTGGGCACAAACATTCTGGCTCATGCACACTGTGGCGATGAGACATAGTATATACCGGGTTTTCTTCATGGGATGCTATTCGCTCTTGACCTTCTTGCTCACGATGATGTGCGTCACGATACCTCCAATGATGAGCAGCAGGCAGATGAGTTGATACCAGTTGTAGTCGGTCATGTCGGCAATGTAGCTGAGGATTAACAACAAAGCACCCAGCACAATCAAGATAATTCCAGCGTAATTCTTCATAATTTGTATGTAACTTTTATGTGTTCGACTCGTTATTTAATCTTTCAAGCTACAAAATAACACATTTTTTGCGAGATGACGAAAGATTTTCCACAGAATTTCTCTTTCTTGTGCCCGATTTGCCCCAAAACAATGCTTCGTGCAGTTGCTCGTGGTGCGGTTCGTCGTGGTCCGTCGTGGTTCGATTGTCCTTCTGCAGGGCCTCTTGTCGGTCCCTTGCATGGAATGCGTTGAAAATAAATGGCTGTAGGTTTTGCCGTTTCGGAAAAAAACACTACCTTTGCACCGCGTTTCGGCGCACGAGACATTTAAATAACTTATTAATCCTATTAAAACGTATTATGAATCAGTACGAAACCGTTTTCATTTTAACTCCCGTTTTGTCTGACGATCAGATGAAGGAAGCGGTGAACAAGTTCAAAGACGTTCTCGCGAGCATTGGTGCAGAGATCATCAATGAGGAGAACTGGGGCTTGAAGAAGCTGGCTTATCCCATTGAGAAGAAGAGCACGGGCTTCTATGTGTTAATTGAGTTCAAGGCAGAGCCCGAGGGTATCAAGACTCTCGAGACAGCGTATCGCCGTGACGAGAAGGTGTTGCGATTCCTGACCGTCAAGTTGGACAAGTATGCAGCAGCTTATGCTGAAAAGAGAAGAAACACCAAAAAGGAGGACTAATCATGGCACAGCAATCATCGGAAATACGCTATCTGACAGCGCCTGCAATTGATGTCAAGAGAAAGAAGTACTGCCGTTTCAAGAAGAGCGGTATCAAGTATATTGACTACAAGAACCCCGAGTTCCTGAAGAAGTTCCTGAACGAGCAGGGCAAGATTCTGCCTCGCCGCATCACGGGCACCTCTCTGAAGTATCAGCGTCGCGTAGCACAGGCTGTGAAGCGCGCGCGTCATCTGGCTTTGCTGCCCTTCGTGACAGACTTGATGAAGTAACATTAAAGGAGGAAATAGTTATGGAAATTATACTTAAAGAAGATATCATCGGCTTGGGCTACAAGAACGACATCGTGAATGTGAAGCCGGGCTACGGACGTAATTATCTCATCCCGACAGGCAAGGGAGTTATTGCAAGCGAAAGTGCAAAGAAAGAGTTGGCTGAGCTGCTCAAGCAGAAGGCTGTGAAACTGGCCAAGATCAAGGCCGAGGCTGAGGCTCTGGCTGAGAAGCTGAACGGCGTGACGCTGACCATTGCTACCAAGGTGAGCAACAGTGGTGTTATCTATGGCAGTGTGAACAGCCTGCAGATTGCCGACGAACTGCAGAAACTTGGCTTCCAGGTGGATCGTAAGCTCATCCAGGTAAAGGATGTTAAGGAAGTGGGCGAATATGTGGCTCACGTACGTCTGCATAAGGAGGTATCTGCCGAGGTTCCCTTCACAGTAGTGGCCGAGAATGCTCCTGCTGCTCCGGCTGAGGTCGTAGTCGAGGAAGCTCCTGTGGTGGAGGCTCCTGCCGAGGCTCCCGTCAAGGAGACACCTGCTGCAGAAGAGTAAAATTCCTGGCCGCAAGGCCGGACGTTGAATATTGACAAAGAGAGGGGCATGGCTTTCGTGGCTGTGCCCCTCTCTTTGCCGTTATGTCTGGCTGTATGACGCGAGGTGGTCTGTCGCATTGTCCCCGGACTGCCTGCTACGATGTGGGAGGACAATACAAAAAAAAGGGCCACACCGAGAGATGTAGTCCTTCTGTTCTAACTGTGAACCGTGCTTACTCAGCAGCAGGAGCTTCCTCTGCGGGGCTCTCGGCCTGGCAGGAATCCTGGCAGCATGCCTTCTCACACGAGTCCTTCTGACAACATACTTCGGTCTCGGGCTCCTGTGCTTCGGCGTCCTGAGTCTGCTCAGCTGCCTTGTTACCACAAGCAGCGAACGTTACAGCTGTTACAGCTGCGAACAGAAATGCTAACTTCTTCATTTTTTTTTGTTTTTTAAACTGTAAAACATCACTTGCTTATAAAAACGGTGCAAAGGTACGCCATTTTTCAATATGTTGTACCAAAAACGGCATTTTTTTTTGAATTTTTTTGTACTTTTGCACTATGAATGTGTTGAATGGCATGAAGGCAGCCTATTTTACGCTGGGCTGTAAGTTGAATTTCGCAGAAACGAGCACTGTGGGCCGTCAGCTGCGCGACGCCGGTGTGGAACCGGTGAAGGAAGGTGAATCGGCCGACATATGCATCGTGAACACGTGCAGCGTTACCGAGGTGGCCGACTCGAAATGTAGGCAGGCCATCCATCGCCTCGTGCGCCGACATCCGGGTGCACTGGTCGTGGTCACGGGTTGTTATGCACAGCTTCGTCCCGAACAGGTGGCATCGCTTGAGGGGGTGGATCTCGTGCTGGGCGCTCAGGAGAAGGGCGACATCGTGCGCCATATCGAGCAGCGCCTGGCCATGATGCCCGAGGAACGTGCCCTCGTGTCCCACGAACACTATACCAGCCGCACGTCAGACATACGCTCCTTCGTGCCCAGCTGTTCCTGTGGTGAGCGCACACGCTATTTCCTCAAGGTGCAGGATGGATGCGACTATTACTGTACCTATTGCACTATCCCCTTTGCCCGTGGCCGTAGCCGAAATGGCAGCATCGACATGTTGGTCGGTCAGGCTCGTCAGGCGGCTGCCGAGGGCGGACGCGAGATTGTGATTACGGGGGTGAACATCGGCGACTTCGGTCGCACCACGGGCGAGCGGTTCATCGACCTGCTTCGTGCACTGGATGCCGTGGAGGGCATCAAGCGCTACCGCATCAGCAGCATCGAGCCTAATCTGCTCACCGATGAGATCCTCCAGTTCTGCGCCGGGAGCCGTGCCTTCATGCCTCACTTCCACATTCCGCTGCAGAGCGGTTCGGACGAGGTGTTGCGTCTCATGCACCGTCGTTACGATACCCAGTTCTTTGCCGATAAGGTGGCGCGTGTCCATGAGTTGATTCCCGATGCCTTCATTGGTGTGGATGTCATCGTGGGCACACGTGGCGAGACCGACGCTCTTTTCCGCGACGCCCATCGTTTCATGGAGCAGCTCGACGTGGCTCAGTACCATGTCTTCAGCTACAGCGAACGCCCGGGCACCAAGGCGCTGCAGATTCCTCATGCCGTGCGGCCCGAGGAGAAGCATGAACGCAGCCAGCAGATTCTGGCTCTGAGCGAGGCCAAGCTACATATATTTTATAATAGGTACGCGCGCGCGAGGCGTCCCGTGCTCCTCGAGCACAGCCATACGCCGGGTATCATGCATGGATTTACGGATAATTACATACGCACGGAGGTCCGTGTCGCCCCCGACCAGCCGGATAACTGCATCGTGCAGGCAGAGCTGGGGCCGTGGAATGCGGCGGGCGATGCCCTCACGGCCACTCTGCTATAACGCACGTCTATGGAACGGATTGCTATCGTCATACTAAACTGGAACGGACGTCGAATGCTGGAGCGTTTTCTTCCGTCGGTGTTGGAGCATTCGGGCGGTGTCGAGGTCATCGTGGCCGACAATGCCAGTACCGACGACTCGCTTGCCTGGCTTGCTGCCAGATACCCGACGGTACGCCGCATCGCTCTCGACCGCAACTATGGCTTTGCCGAGGGCTATAATCGGTCGCTGGCCCAGGTGGACAGCGAGTTCTACATGCTGCTGAACAGCGATGTGGAGGTCACTGCCGGATGGCTTTCTCCACTGTCAGAGTATATGGATGCCCATCCCGAGGTGGCCGCCTGCCAGCCCAAGCTGCGTTGCGAGTGGCAGCGCGAGGCCTTTGAGTATGCCGGTGCGGCAGGAGGTTTCATCGATGCCTGGGGCTATCCCTATTGCCGTGGACGCCTGATGTCCACCGTGGAGCGCGATGAGGGGCAGTATGACGAGCCCTTGCCCGTGATGTGGGCCACTGGTGCGGCGCTGCTCATTCGCCGCGACGACTATTGGGCCGTTGGCGGGCTGGACGGGCGTTTCTTTGCCCATCAGGAGGAAATCGACCTCTGCTGGCGCCTGCGCAGCCGTGGGCGCGGAGTGGCTTGTGTGCCCGCCAGTGTGGTCTATCATCTGGGCGGAGGCACGCTGCCGAAGGATAATCCCCGGAAGACGTTCCTCAATTTCCGCAACAACCTGCTCCTGCTCTACAAGAATCTGCCCGAGTCGAGGTTGCGTCCAGTGATGCGCCTTCGCTTCTGGCTCGATGCGCTGGCCAGCCTGCAATTCTTCCTTACCGGCCAGTGGGGCAGTTGCAGCGCCGTGTGGCGGGCGCGACGTGCCTTCCGTGCCATGTGTCCCGATTTTGAGGCCGACCGCAGGGCCAACCTGGCCGCCGCCGTCTTGTCGCCCGTGCCTGAACAGAGCCAGTTCTCGCTCCTGTGGCAGTATTATGTGCGTCGCAAACGCAAGTGGAGCGACCTGTGACGCCCCTCCCCTCAAGGGATAATGTACAGCTTCGTTCGTACGATGATTGGTCGTGCAAGGGAGGTGGCATGCCTCGTCTGGAGACGTGGCACGCCTCGTATGCCGATGCGGCGTGCCGCATCCGAGGGTGCAACACGCCGCATCGGCGTCGGTGGCTGGCCTTGTCGGGCGGAGCCGTGGTGGGGGAGTACTGTCGTCGGGTGACGTGCCGGGCATCAGGCCTGCACGCGTGCGATGAGTTCGTCGGGTGTGAGCATAGCCTGCTCGCCCGTCTGCATGTTCTTCAGCGTGAAACTTTTGGCTGCCATCTCGCTCTCGCCTGCCAGCACTACGTAGGGAATCTGCTTCTGGTTGGCATACTGCATCTGCTTCTTCATCTTTGCCGCATCCGGGTATATCTCGCATCGGATGCCGTCGCGGCGTGCGCGTGCCACGAACGGGAGACAGTAGGCCAGCTCCGCCGGGCCGAAATTGATGAAGAGCATTTGAGTGGCTGTGGTCACAGCCTCGGGATATAGTTCGAGCTGGTTCAGCACGTCGTAGATGCGGTCGGCGCCGAAGCTTATGCCTACTCCGCTCAGGCCCGGCATGCCGAAGATGCCGGTCAGGTTGTCATAGCGTCCGCCGCCGGTGATGCTCCCGATTTGCACGTCGAGTGCCTTTACCTCGAAGATGCAGCCGGTATAGTAGTTCAGCCCGCGCGCCAGCGTGAGGTCGAGTTCCAGCTGTGCATCGAGCTGTGTGGCGGCGAGTGTTCGGAATACGTATTCCACCTCCTGAATTCCCTTCTGTCCTGTTTCGCTTGCGGCCAGCACACGTCGCATGGTGGCCAGTTTCTCGTCATTCGTGCCTTCGAGACGGATGATGGGCTGCAGTGCTTCGATGGCCTTGTCGTCCAGTCCTGCCTGTCGCAGTTCCTCGTTCACGGCGTCGAGCCCGATCTTGTCCAGCTTGTCGATGGCCACGGTGATGTCCACGATGCGCTCGGCCTGTCCGATGATTTCGGCGATGCCGGAGAGAATCTTGCGATTGTTAATCTTGATGCACACTCGGATGCCCAGGCGGCGGAACACCTCGTCCACGATTTGCATCAGCTCCACCTCGTTGAGCAGCGAGTCGCTGCCCACCACGTCGGCGTCGCACTGATAGAACTCGCGGTAGCGGCCTTTCTGCGGCCGGTCGGCACGCCACACGGGCTGAATCTGATAGCGGCGGAAGGGGAGTGTCAGCTCCTCGCGGTGCTGTACCACGTAGCGTGCAAAGGGCACCGTGAGGTCATAGCGGAGACCTTTCTCGCAAAGCTGTGCAGCCAGGTGGCCCGTAGCTCCTTCGGCCAGTGAGCTAAGATCGATACCACGCAGGAAGTCGCCGCTGTTCAGAATCTTGAACAGTAGTTTGTCGCCCTCCTCGCCGTATTTCCCCATCAGCGTGGAGAGGTTCTCCATCGCCGGTGTCTCAATCTGCTGGAAACCGTAAAGCGAATACACATCGCGTATGGTGTCGAAAATATAGTTGCGTCGCGCCATCTCTTGTGGGCCGAAATCGCGTGTACCCTTGGGAATCGAAGGTTTCTGTGCCATGATATATGTTCTGTTTTGTGATTTCAGGCGCAAAGTTACGTTAAATTAGGGACAATTCAAAAAAAAGTAATACCTTTGCTTGAAAAATACACGAAGCGATGAGTCTATTCGGCAAAAGAGAAGAGAAAACGGCTCCGGCAGCAAGCCCTGAGCAGTCTGTGCCGCAGCAACCTATGACTGCGGCTCCGCATGCACAGCGAAGTGCCAGTGTGATGAATCCTCAGCAACTGAGCCGCACGTTGGAGGCACGGCGCTTGGCCGAGACCAAACTGGCTAACGTCGAGGAAAGCCTCGACCGCCTGCGCCGGCAGCAGGAATGGCTGAGGCGCTACAACGAGGTGCAGCTCACCCTCGGTCAGGAGAAGGTGCGCCTCTATGAACTCAACAAGCAGATGTCATCCCTGATTGACGACGAGAATGCCCTGCGTCGCTTCGAGTCATTCGAGGCCGTGCAGCCCACCTTCCTGCGCTTGCGCCTTCTGGAGCGTGCTGCGGCACAGAACCGCCGAAACCGGCAATCGCTGGAACAGGAGGCAAAGGACCAGATCGAGGCGTGGGGCATACAGCAAAAGGTACAGCAGCAGGCATCCGAACGCAGGCAACAGGCTGAGACCCTCTGCTATCAGACCAACGAGCGGGTCTTCCAGGGACTGGAACTCAGGGCTGCGAATAATACGCTCGAATGTGAAATTGCCCATCTGCGGCAGCGGGTGGAGCAGGCCGTGGAACAACAGAACTCGCTCGAGGGCTCAATGCGTGAACATACGTCCAATGTAGAGCAGATTTCCCATCGGATAGATGCACTGCGTGCCGAACGTCAGGGCATCGAGATGCACGAACACATGCTGGAGCATGGCGAGGCTGTGCTGCTGCGCCTCGAGCGCTTGCAGGAAATCGAGCTCAGCCAGGAGGAACTTCGTCAGCGCCAGGCCGAGGCCGGTCGCAAGCAGGACGAGGAGAACGAACTCCTGCGCCGACTGTTTTCCGAATTCCGCGACGTGACGGCCGATATAGACTCGGCCAACGAGGAAATCAACCGTCAGCGAGTCTCCATCCAGGGGCAGACCACTGGCAAGCTGCTCGAACGCGCCATGTCGCTCAAGAGCCGTCTGCAGATGCTCACGTCGGCCCAGTCGCTTTGGAACAGAATATCCATCGGATACACCCTCATAGAGGAACACACCCAGACGCTCCACGACCTTAGCCTGCATATCGAACACACGGAGGCCAGCATACGCACGCTCGAGGCCGAGTCGGCACGCCTCCAGCGTCTCTGCCACGAGAAGGAATACACCTATATGCTCAGCAAGAGCCAGAATGTCATCCAGCTTCGCAGCGACCTGCGTGAGGGGGTCAGCTGCTCTGTGTGCGGCGCCACTCACCATCCATATCACAGTGACAGCATGCTCGAACAGAGCAAGCTCATCGGCGAGTTCAAGTCGGACTATGAACATCTTGCCGTCGAGGCCAAGAATCAGCAGGAGACGCTCATGCGTCTTCGTCTCGAACTGGCTGAATGCCAGGGACGACGGCAGGTGGAGGAGGGGCTGTTGAGCACCTTGCGCCAACGGCAGTCCGAGGACGTGCGCGAGTGGCGCGTCTATTCCAGCCTCGACCGTACGTTCCTCGACTGCTCTCCGACTACTAACCTCGAGGCACGTCAGGCCATGCTTCGCCAGCTCATAGAGAATACCGCACGCGATGCTGACACGGCACAGAAGGATCTGGAGCGGTTCAACTTCCATCGTGACTCCATCAACGAACTGACCGAGAAATTGCAACGTCTCGAACAGCGCAAGAACGAACTCGGCACCCGACTTAACGAGGTGAATACTGGATGTCAGGTCATGGCCGGGCAGGTGGACCGTATCCAACAGCAGCTGGATGCAGCAAACCGTCATTACAGTCAGGCATACAGCGCTCTGGACAAACTGATTACCATCCCCGAGTGGCTGAATGCATGGAAGGCAAGTCGCGAAGGCGTGAAGGGCCGTGTGCAGCAACTGCTGGCACGATGGACCGAAGTGAACCGCCAGATAGCCGATGCACAACTGCAGCTCAGTGCACAGGAGTTCGTTCTGCAGAACGAGAAGGAACTGCATCAACAGGTGCATGTCATGATCGACGCGCTGAACAGTCGCATGGAGACATGCCGTTCGTCCATCGATGAGAACCGCAACACATTTGAGCGAGTGGTGGGGCAGACCGAGGCCAAGATGCTCTTTGCACAAGCATACGCCGAAAAGGAAAACACCTTCCAGGCCGAGGAGGCGGAGCGAAAGACCACTCAGGCAATGCAGAACGAAGTGGAGCACATACGCGGGAGGGAGGAAAACTATGCCCAGATGGACGAGCAGATTGCGGCCGACCTCGCTCGGGAGCGCAGTGTGCTGGACCACTGGATACATAATTTCAACCTGCACAATCCGCCAGTACAGTATGCGGAACTCGAGGATGTCTTCTCGGAAGGTAAGGACTGGAACGCTCTGCGCGAACAGCTCAGGCGAGTACATCTTGACTTCGCGCTCTGCCAGGCACGCGTCGATGGGCTGAACAGCCGCCTCGTGGCACTGCAAGCCGAAGGCGGGCGCAATCATGTGAATGAAGACGAGATGCAGGCCTCCATCATTTCGCAGCGTGAGGACCTCGAGGAAAAACGCACTGAAATAATGTTACAGATAGCTCGCTTCACCATCGCACTCGAAGAACACGAAAAGGCAACAAAGACTCCGTCGGAGCCTCTCGCTTGACATCTTTTTGGTATTCTGATGGCATCTTCTTCGTCCAATTAATGTAAAAACAGAAGTTTTGTGACTTTTTTTTGAGGAAAAGTAATAGAAATCGACAAAAAAGTGCTAACTTTGCACTAGCTAAGCACTAAATCTATTATTAAACTAAACAAAACTAAGGAGAATTGATTGCATTATGTCGAAGTACAATCTGACGGAGAAGAAGGTGAAAGCCCCACTGTATCGCACCTTGTTAAGCCCCAAGGTGGTGGAGGAACTCTACCAGCAGATAATGGCGAAGTTCATTGTCGAGAAAAAGTATCGTGACCCGGAATACTCAGCTCAGAAACTGGCTGATGAGTTAGGCACGAACACCCGATACATCAGTGCGGTTATCAATCTGCGCTTCCAGGACAACTATTCGCAGATGGTTAATGAGTTCCGCATCAAGGAAGCTATGTATATGCTCAAGGACAGGCATAACGAAGACATGACCATGGAAGAGATTGCCATGGCGGTAGGCTTCGCGAACCGCCAGTCTTTCTATGCAGCTTTCTACAAGCGAACGGGCACGAGCCCGCGCGAGTTTCGTGAGGCCAATGCCCAGGAGCTGAAGGGCAAGATGGAGAAACGTCGCGAGAAGCAGAAATCAGCGCAGGCGCGGAAAGCCAAAGTCGAAGCGTAGGGTACACAGGCGGTCGTCACACTTTGTGCGTCGACCGCCTGCGCTATACTATAATATGACCGAAGTTTCGGGAGTGACATCGAAGAAAAGCATGCGGGCTGTCCCCAAAGAGCGTGCTCCATCGGCAGGAGGAGCGTGCTCCGTCGAGGGGTGGAGTTGGAAGCCCTGAGAATCAGGCATGCCGTCTGCCCGCTGTCATCGCCCGAAAAGTGGGCGGAAGAAGAACCACCCAGCCCGAACCGGATACTACCACGGAATCCGGACTCCCGAAACTTCAATCTGTGAATTATATCAATGTAAAATGGCGAGTTAAGAACTCCCGAAACTTAAATAATATAATTGGCTGCGGAACATTTCATCTACAGCGATGAGCGCTTTGCCGACCTGCAGATGTTGCGCTATCGTGTGCCAGGCTTTGAGCGCCTGACACTCCGCCAGCAAGTCCTGCTCTATCATCTGAGTGAGGCGGCACTCTGGGGGCGGGACATCCTGTGGGATCAGAACTGCCGTTACAACCTGCGCATCCGCCGGATGCTGGAGGCCGTATATGTCCAATACAAGGGCGAGCGCGAGAGTGACGACTTTCGCGCTTTCGACGTATATCTCAAGCGAGTATGGTTCAGCAACGGCATCCATCACCATTATGGTAGCCAGAAATTCCAGCCCGCATTCTCTCCGACGTTCCTGCGCGAAGCCGTCTTGATGTGCGACGAATCGTCGCTTCCGCTTTCCGCCGGGCAGAATGTCGAGGCGATGATGGCTGAGCTTTTCCCTGTTATTTTCGACCCCGACGTGCTCCCCAAGCGCGTGAATCAGGCAGAGGGCGCTGACCTCCTGCTCACCTCGGCATGCAATTACTATGCTCCCGACGTGAAACAGGCCGAAGCGGAGGATTTCTATGCACGGATGAAAGCGCAGGCACCCGACCCGGAACGCCCCGTGATGTACGGACTCAATAGTACGCTTATCCGGCGGAACGGCCAGTTGTATGAAGATGTGTGGCGGAGTGGAGGTCGCTACGGAGCCGCCATCGACCATATCATTGCGGAACTGGAGGCAGCACTGCCTATTGCCGAGAATGAACAGCAGGCCGCTGTCATCCGTCGTCTTGTGGACTTCTATCGTACGGGCGACCTGAAGACCTTCGACGAATACACGATCCTCTGGGTGAACGAAACACAGGGCGAGGTGGACTTTACGAATGGATTTACCGAAGTCTATGGCGACCCGCTGGGCCTGAAAGCCAGTTGGGAGGGCTATGCGAGTTTCGTTGACCGCGAAGCCACTCGCCGTGCCGCCACCCTCAGCGAGAATGCCCAGTGGTTCGAAGACCATTCGCCGGTGGACGCTCGTTTCCGGAAGGAAAGAGTGAAAGGGGTTTCAGCCAAAGTGATCAATGCGGTTATTCTCGGTGGCGACCTTTATCCCAGCAGTGCCATCGGGATTAATCTGCCTAACAGCAACTGGGTACGTGCTGAACACGGAAGCAAGAGCGTGACCATCGGGAACCTCACGCATGCCTATGACGAAGCCGCCAAGGGCAATGGCTTCCGCGAGGAGTTTGTCATCGATGCCGATACGCGTGAGCTGATAAACCGTTACGGCAGTCTCTGCGATGATCTCCATACCGATCTCCACGAGTGTCTCGGCCATGGGAGCGGGCGTATGCTTCCCGGTACAGACCCCGATTCGCTTAAAGCCTATGGCAGCACCATCGAGGAGGCGCGTGCCGATCTTTTCGCTCTCTATTACCTGGCTGATGCCAAGATGCTCGAGCTGGGACTCCTGCCAGATGCTGAGGCATACAAAGCACAGTATTACAGCTATATGATGAACGGGCTGCTCACTCAGCTGGTGCGCATCGAACTTGGCCATCAGATAGAGGAAGCACACATGCGCAATCGTGCGCTCATCGCCCGTTGGACGCTTGCCCACTATTCCGAGGCGGTGAGCTTGGAGATGTGTAACGGGAAGACCTACGTCCGTGTGACGGATTATGGTCGGCTGCGCGAAGCCTTCGCCGCGTTGCTGGCCGAGGTACAGCGCATCAAGAGCTCGGGCGATTATGCCGCTGCCCGTCAGCTGGTGGAGACCTACGGCGTGGCGATCAACCCTACTCTCCATGCCGAAGTGCTCCAGCGTTACCGTCGCCTCGACCTGGCTCCCTACAAGGGTTTCATCAATCCCCGCTATACCCCCTGCCGCGACGAAAGTGGGCAGATTATATCCATTCATGTTGACTATGACGAGAGCTATGCCGAACAGATGCTGCGCTATAGTCGTGATTATGCCACACTATGAACGAAACTACCCTTGACGACCTGCTGCGTGAGATTCATGCCAGCCTCCGTTCTGCTATGAATGGCGTGCTTTCGGCCCGAATGCGCGAGGTGGGCATGCCCTACAAGATAGTATTCGGCGTGGAGCTGCCACGCCTGGAGTCCATTGCCCGTGAGTTTCCTGCCAGCCGGCGCTTAGCGCAGCGGTTGTGGAACGAAAACATCCGCGAGAGCAAATTGCTGGCTCCGATGCTCATGCCCCAAGCCGAGTTCCTGCCCGAGATGGCCGACATTTGGGTGGAGGAGATGCCTACGGCCGAGGTGGCACAGACCTGTGTGATGTACCTTCTGGTCCGCGAACCATGGGCTGCCGAAGTGGCATTCCAGTGGATTGCCAGCGAGCATCCCATGCGCCAACTGTGCGGATTTCTTATCGCAGCCCGTCTGCTCTCCCAGGGCATCCAGTTCCATGAGCGCTCGTTGCTCGAGTTGCGCGACCAGGCCGATGCCCTTCTGCCTCAGGCCGGACTTCCGTTGCGGAAGGCTATCCATGCCGCCTTGAGCAAGATGGATAGCGCAGATTCGTGAACAGATAGAGATTGAGGTTTTCCTTTCGCTCTCTGTGGGTGAAGAAGGACTTGCACTCGGAAATGCCAAAAGAAAACTGGCGTTTCTCTTTGTTGTTTCACTCATTTACGCTAACTTTGCATGCTGGAATGGACATGTTCGACGAAATATATAGGAAAGCGTTGCAGGGGCTCAATGAATATCTGGAAGCCAACAATATGCGCAAGACTGCGGAACGGCAGGAGGTGCTGAGCGCCATCTGTCGTCTTGGTGGCATATTCACACAGGTGGACCTGGCCGACTTTATGGAGCGTGAGTCGCAGTTCTGTGTCAGCCGTTCCACGCTCTTCCATACGCTTGACACGTTCGTGGCGGCCCGTATCCTGCTCAAGCATGCGCTGGGACGTGCGGCATCCTACGAGTTGCTGACTTCAAAAGTTCCCCGTGCCTACCTCGTCTGCCAGACGTGCGGCGAGATACGTCGGTTGGAGCGCCCTGAGCTGATCAAGTATCTGGGCACCGTCAGGGCTCGCCTCTTCAGCGTGCGTCAGCCCATCCTATACCTGAACGGCGAGTGTAAGAAATGTGCCCAGCGGGCAAGAAAAGCAAAGAAAACCAGTTTATAAACATAATAATCACAGATAAGATAATGGCAAAAGGAAAGGTAGATGCCTTGCTTGGCATCGTTTTCGGCGACGAGGGAAAAGGAAAGGTTGTGGACGTCTTCACGCCCCGATACGACATCGTGGCTCGTTTCGCGGGCGGTCCTAACGCCGGCCATACCATTCTCTTCGAAGGAAAGAAGTTCGTGTTGCGCAGCATTCCGTCGGGCATCTTCGACGAGAACAAATTGAATATTATCGGTGGAGGCTGTGTCATTGCGCCCGATCTTTTTATGGCAGAGGCCTGCGAACTGGAGGCGGCAGGCTATGACCTCCATCAGCGGCTCCACATCTCGCAGCGAGCCCATTTGATTCTGCCCACTCATCGCGTGCTCGACCGTGCGTACGAGGCCGCCAAGGGAAAGGCCAAAGTGGGTACCACTGGCAAGGGCATCGGCCCCACTTACAGTGAAAAAGCCTCTCGTACGGGACTGCGTGTGGGAGATATACTGGACAACTTCCGTGCTAAATATGAGGCGCTGAAGGCCCGCCACCTGCAGATTCTGGCCGACCTTCACTACACCGACTTCGACATCACCGACGAGGAGAAGAAGTGGTTTGAGGGCATCGAGTACATGCAACACTTCCCCCTTACCGACACGGAGACCGAGCTGAACCGCGCCCTTGCAGAGGGACGTAACGTACTGGCCGAGGGGGCCCAGGGTACAATGCTCGACATCGACCACGGCACCTATCCCTTCGTGAGCAGCAGCAACACCATCTGTGGTGGTGTCTGCACGGGACTTGGCGTGCCGCCCACGTCTATCGGTGAGGTCTTTGGTATTTTCAAGGCTTACAGTACCCGCGTGGGCAGCGGTCCGTTCCCTGTAGAACTCTTCGACGAGACAGGTGACAAGATACGCGAGATCGGGCACGAGTATGGAGCCGTCACGGGGCGTAACCGTCGATGTGGCTGGCTCGACCTGGTGGCCCTCCGCTATGCCATCATGATCAACGGCGTTTCGCAGCTCATCATGATGAAGGGTGACGTACTCGATGATTTTGAGACTATCCGTGTCTGCGTGGCCTATGAGCGCAACGGAGTGCGCACTACCGACATGCCTTTTAATACAGAGGGATGGGCGCCCGTCTATCGTGACTTCCCTGGATGGCAAACGGATCTGACGCACATGACCTCACCCTCGCAGTTCCCTTCTGCCTTCCGCGACTATATCGCTTTTATCGAGCGTGAAACGGGGACGCCCGTCACGCTGGTGAGCGTGGGGCCCGACCGTGCGCAGACCATCAGCCTTGCCTGACGCCTGCAGCACAGGAATGTAGCTTTTACTTAGCCTCTCTGGATTGTCCAGAGGGGCTTTTTTGTGGAGTGGGTATTGTGTCTTTGGTCGGAGGAAAACGTGTTTCTGCAGCCCTTGCTTCGTGTGGCTGTTTCTCCCGTAACGTGCTGCGTGGCTCGTATGGTCTTTGATACACGTGATAAAAGAGTTTATCACACGTGATAAAGTCCACAGGAACACGTCATGGGAAATAATGTAAAATGGCGAGTTAAGAGCTCCCGAAACTTAAGTCTTTTGTCTTTCCACTCATTTGCACTATCTCTGAGTTTTGTTCGAGGATAGGCTGCATTCGGGAAAGACAAAATAAAAATGGGATTTTCTTTTGTCTTTCCACTCATTTGCACTATCTTTGTCCGTGATATGAAGATAATTGGAGTAGGAATGAATTATGCGGAGCACAATAAAGAACTGCATGATTCGTTATTAATAAGAGAGGAGCCGGTGATATTCACGAAACCGGATTCTTCGTTGCTGACGGGAGGAAGGCCATTCTTTGTGCCCCATCACACGGAGCGCTGTGATTATGAGACAGAGTTGGTGGTGCGCATCAACCATTTGGGGAAATGCATCCCTGAGCGGTTTGCCCATCGATATTACGATGAAGTGACGTTGGGCATCGACTTCACGGCCCGCGATGTACAGCAGCGGCTGCGCAGCGAGGGCTTGCCCTGGGATCTCTGCAAGGGGTTCGACGGCAGCGCGGCAGTGGGGCAGTGGGTGGCACTTGCAGAGGTGGCCGGTGAGGGCGGCATACAAGATTTGCACTTCCATCTGGACATCAATGGAACCACCGTGCAGAGGGGTCACACGGCCGACATGTTGCACAGCGTGGATCGAATCGTGAGTTACGTGAGCACCTTTTTCACCCTGAAGACTGGCGACCTCATTTTCACCGGTACGCCTGCTGGTGTGGGGCCCGTACATGTGGATGACTGCATAGAGGGCTACTTGGAGGAACGTAGAGTGCTGAAGTTTAATGTGAAATGATACAACGTATGAATAAATACTTTATGCTGATTCTCGCAATCCTGTTCGCGGCATTGTTGCCAATCCGCGCACAGGTGGAGAGTGCTTTCACCCGGCTCGACTGGGTGGAGATGCACATCGACTCCGTCCTGCCGGTGTACAGCGAGGTGGTTCCGCTGGAGAGTGATTGGCGCAGCAACAGCTATAGCGTTCAGCTGGAATTCCCCGAATATGCGCCGCTCAGCCGTGCTGAGGCTGAGTTAGCAGCGCGTTTCGACTCACTTATCGGAGAGCAGGTCCGCATAGAGAGCCACGTGGGCGTCCTGCGTGGAGCGGGCATGCTGGACATCGCGTTTATCCCTATCGTGCGCCGCGATGGGCATTATGAGAAACTGCTCAGTGCGCGTGTGATGATTACTCCCGAGGCAAAGCCCGTGTCGCAAAAGCGCCGGGTGGCTTCGACTACGGGCGTCCGCTATGCGGCTCATTCGGTGCTCTCTGACGGCCGTTGGGCAAAGATAGGCATCACATCGGACGGCATCTATCAGCTCACGCGGACGGCCCTGCGCAAGATGGGGTTCACGAACCCCGAGCGTGTGAAACTCTATGGCTATGGAGGTCATCGCCAAAAGGAAGTCATTGATGCCGACGCTGACTATGACGACCTGGAGGAAGTGCCCCTCTACTACAGTGCGAAACTGGATGCGTGGCTTTTCTGGGGCAACGGGCTCGTGTATTGGAATGGAAATACCCGAGTGCTGAACCACTATGCCCGTACGGCATGCTATTTCTTGACCGAGGGCGACGGACCGGCTGCACTGGCCACACTGCCCGTGCCTGAGGGCACCGTGCGGAACCGTTACAGCACGTTCACGGATCACGTGCTTTATGAGAAAGACGAGTTTGCATGGTTTAGCGGCGGCCGCGACCTCTTTGAGGGTGCCAACTTTGCAGCTTCTGGCTCACGCACCTATAGGCTCACCACCCCAAATTCCGACGGTGGCGAGCGCCTCACGGTGGCCTTCACTGCCGGGGCATCGACGTCCACTTCCGTGACTACCACCGTGAACGGCACGTCGGTGGGAGAGATGACATTGGCTCCCACGGCTAAATATATTTATGGTACCACGGGCACCCAGACCTACAACGTTGCTTCGCATGCCAACGGGGAGACGTGGGCCATCCAGCTTGCAAGCACCGCCGGCAACGATGCACGGCTTGACTATCTGGCCATGCATTATACTCGTAAGCTCGCCCTTTCCGACGGCTATGTGGCCTTCAGCCAGACGGGTGCAGGCATTTCACGCTTTGACATACAGACCCCGGCAGAAAGCGTGGTGATGCGTGTGGGGAGTCCGTCATCGCCGGTGGCTCTCGTGCCCACCACATACGACGCCGAGACAGGACTCTCTGCCACGGTGGACGACGCCACACAAACCTACGTATGCTTCGACCCCGCCTATGCCTTCCCACAACCCACTTATATGGGGGCGGTGGAGAATCAGGACCTGCATGCACTGGACAGCCTGGATATGGTCATTCTCATACCGTCGAGCGGCCGGCTGCAGGCCCAGGCAGAACGCCTTGCCGAGGCACATCGCAGCCATGACGGCATGCGTGTGGGCATAGTGAGGGCCGATCAGGTGTACAACGAATTCTCGAGCGGTACGCCCGACGCCACGGCGTATCGCCGTCTGATGAAGATGCTATACGACCGCGCTGCCGGTGACGAGTCGGCACCACGCTACCTACTTCTGATGGGCGACTGCGCATGGGACAACCGCATGCTCAGCCCGGCATGGAGTCTGCGCTCGCCCGATGATTATCTGTTGTGCTATGAGAGCGAAAACAGCATGAGCGATACGCGCTGCTATGTCATGGAGGATTACTTCGGTCTGCTGGACGATGGCGAGGGAGGAGACCTTCTGCGCAACAAAACCGACATAGGCATCGGTCGCTTTCCGGTCGTGGCCGAGGCGGAAGCCCGTGTGATGGTGGACAAGTGCATTGCCTTTATGGACAATACGTATGCCGGAGCATGGAAAAACTCCGTGAGCATCCTGGGCGACGACGGCGACGAGAACGAGCACATGCGATATGCCGATGACGTGGCTGCGCGCATCAGTGCCGACAATCCCGAAGTGGAGATTACCAAGGTGATGTGGGACGCTTTCAAACGAGTGAGCTCCACACGTAACAATACTTATCCTGAGGTGATTGCCTTGCTGAAGCAGCAGATGGCAGACGGCATGCTCGTGATGAACTACACGGGACACGGCAGTGCCATCACGTTGAGCCACGAATATGTGCTCAACCTCGAGGACTTCCTGCAGACGCGCGGCACATGTCTGCCCCTATGGGTGACTGCTGCCTGTGACATCATGCCGTTTGACGGAGCCAGCGACAATATTGGCGAAGCCTCTGTGCTGAATGCTTCCGGCGGCGCCCTGGCATTTTATGGCACTACGCGAACCGTGTATGCCACCCAGAACCTGCACATGAACCGCTACTTCATGCACTACCTCTTTGCTTGTGACGAACGTGGGCGACGCTATCGCATAGGCGATGCCATCTATCTGGCGAAGAATGCCATCATCGCCGATGACCTTGAGGGCGGCAATCGCGAGAACAAACTCCACTATGCCCTGCTGGGCGATCCGGCACTGACCATCGGTGCCCCTCGCGAACACGTCGTGCTGGACAGCATCAACGGGCAGTCGGTAAGGACGACGGTGGCAACTCTGCGGGCAGGCTCCCGCGTGCATCTGAGCGGACATCTGGAGGATGCCACGGGTGCGGTGATGGATGGCTTTGACGGCGTCCTCTCCATGCGACTCTACGACAGTGAGCGAACGATCACCTGCCTGAACAATGCCGGCGCCCGAAAGGCCTTCGAGTTTGCCAGCCGCGGAAACGCACTCTATGTGACACGCGACAGCATTCACAGCGGGCGTTTCAGCCTGGACTTCGTCACGCCACAGGATATCAACTATAGCGATGCCGCGGGACGCATCGTCTTATATGCTCTGAGCAACGACCGCAAGACCGAGGCGAACGGCTACAGCGAACGTTTCACGCTGGGAGGAACGAGCGACGAGCTCTCCGGAGACACACTGGGACCAGTAGTCTATGCCTACCTGAATAATGAAGAATTCACAGACGGCGACGCGGTGAACAGCGAACCCTATTTTGTGGCTACGCTCTCGGACGAGAGTGGGGTGAACTTCAGCGGCAACGGTGTGGGACACGACCTTGTGCTTTGCATCGACGGGCGGGCCGACTTGACATACGTCCTAAACAACTATTACGTGGGCGATTTTGGTGATTTCACACGCGGAACCGTCTCCTTCTGTATCCCTGCTCTCGACCCGGGAGAGCATACGCTGACCTTCCGTGCATGGGACGTGCTGAATAACTGCAGCACGACCTCTCTCTCCTTTACGGTCGATCCTTCAAAGAAACCTTCGTTGCTCTCGCTCACGGCAAGCCCCAACCCGCTTACTACCAGCACCACCTTCCTTATCAGTCACGACCTTCCGGGCGCCACGTGTACGTATGAAGTGGAGGTGTTCGACTTTGCCGGACGCCGCCTGTGGAGCCATTCGGAGACCGGAACCACGTCCACCGGGCTGTACAGCATACCGTGGAATCTGACCACCGGAGGTGGCAGCCGGCTGGGCTCGGGCATCTACCTCTGCCGGTGCACCATGCAGTGCGACCGCAGCAAACGTGTCTCCAGGACGCAAAAAATCATTGTCTTAAACAATAAATAAAGGGCATACGCAGTTATTATAAACGTATGAGAACGCAAATAGACAAAGCCCTTATGCTCGTGGCAGCGCTGACGGTGCTGTCCACGGCACATGCACAGGATAAGAAAAACATGTTCAACCCAGTGAACACCAGTGTGACGTCGCTTTCCATTGCACCCGATGCCCGCGCCGGTGCCATGGGCGACGTGGGCGCGGCTACCGAGGCCGACGTACATTCCCAGTACTGGAACCCGGCCAAGTATCCCTTCAATATCGCTCGCGCCGGAGCATCTGTCAGCTATACACCATGGTTACGTAAACTTGTGGACGACATCAACCTGGCCGATCTCGTCGGTTTCTATCGCATCGGCGACTATTCGGCGGTGCATGGTTCGCTGCGTTTTTTCTCGCTGGGCGAAGTGTACCTCAGCGACATGGACGACATGACCATCAACCCTTATGAGTTTGCTCTCGACGCTGGTTATAGCCGTATGCTCAGCGAGCGCTTCTCGATGGCTGTGAACATGCGCTTCATATACAGTGATATCAAAAGCGACTATACGGCCGAGAGTAGTCCGGGCAAGGCTTTCGCGGCAGACATCGCCATGTACCGTTTGGGCTACTTCGTGGCGGGAAACCGCGAGTGTAGCTTCGGATGGGGACTGAACATCAACAACATCGGTAGTAAGATTTCCTATGGAGGCGACGATGACTCGGAGTTCATCCCCACGAACCTCCGTTTGGGACTGAATGTGACTGTGCCCTTCAACGAGTATAACAAGTTCAGCGTTGCCACCGACTTGAACAAACTGCTCGTGCCCACTTATCCCAAGCAACGCTCCGAGGAGACCGACAACGACTATACCGACCGCGTGCAACGCGACTATTACGACATTTCGCCTATCGCAGGAATTTTCAAGAGCTTCCATGACGCCCCCAACGGGTTCAAGGAGGAAATGGAGGAAATCCAGTGGAGTATGGGTTGCGAATATACGTACAACGACCGCTTCATGCTGCGTGGCGGATACCACCATGAAGCGGCCAACAAAGGAAACCGTAAGTATTTCACCGTGGGTGCTGGCTTCCACATGAGCGTCTTCTCTGTTGATGCTGCCTATGTCTTCAGCACAAGTCAGAGCAATCCGCTCGACCAGACGATGCGCTTCACGCTGGGATTCGACCTCGACGGCATGCGTGACCTTTTCGGACGCCGCCGTTGATGGGGCTTTGCCTGAAGCCGGGAAAAACAAAGAGCCACGCGAGACTGTCTTCGATGTCTCGCGTGGCTCTTCATTATACTACGTGTAGTTTTGTCTCCAGCTACGTGTAGTTTTGTCTCCAGCTACGTGTAGTTCTTTCTCCAGCTACGTGTAGTTTTGTCTTTTGTTTTACTTGATGTTGCTGCGGATGCGTGTCAGGTAGCGGTCGAGTCCCGCCTCGTCGCGGTCGTCGATAATCTGGATAAGTTCCTTCAGTTCGGCCCGTATCTGCTCCACATGGTGTTTGGTGCGTGGGTTGAAGAGTATCTCTCGCAGCAGCGTATCGTCTTCCGAGAGTACCCCTCGCGCAATCTGCAGATGGCGCTTGAATGTGGTGCCCGGTGCATCCTGGTGTTTCATGACGGCCGAGAATACGAAGGTGCTCACGAAGGGGACGGAGAGACTGTAAGCCATTGCCTCGTCGTGCTCCTCGAACGAGTATTCGTGGACGTTCAGCCCAAGGCGGCGATAGAGGTCGAGGAAGAATACTCGTCCCAGATAGTCGCCTTCGTTGATGACGATGGCATTCTCACTGGAGAGCGCTCCGAGGTTGGCAAACGTGGGGCCGAACATGGGGTGAGTGCTCACGTAGTGCATTCCCGTACTCTCATAGAAGTCTTTCAGTCCTGTCTTCACGCTGCTGATGTCGCTGATGATGCAGTCTTGGTGCAGGTAGGGAATCACTTGCCTGAACACCTCGACGGTGTACTTGAGCGTCACGGCATTGATAACCAGGTCGGGGCGGAAGTCCCGAATCTCCTCCAGCGACGTGAAGCGCTGCGTGTTGTACAGGAAGCGCATCCGCTTGGGGTTTATTTCATATACGGCGCATTCATGCTCGAAGGAGAGCACATCGGTAAAGAAGCTGCCCATCTTTCCGGCGCCAAGGATTAGTATCTTCATCGCTGATAAAGTTAGTGGATATCTTTTTCCCTGAGTAGTGGAGGGTTACTTGTTAATGATTTCGGTTTGCTGTCGTACGCTTTCCTCGTGTATGGCTTCATAGACGCGGCGTATGAATGCTCCGTCCATGCCACATAGGCTTCCCTGTGCGCCGCGTTTGTCCAATATCTCCGTGTAGCGTTCCGTCTGGACTACACTCATGTTGTGCTCGCGCTTGTAGAGTGCAATCTCACGGCTGACTCGCATGCGACGGGTGAGGAGGTCCATCAGTTGGTCGTCCATCTCGTCAATCTGTTTGCGCAGTGTGAGCAGCGATTCGGTCATCTCCACGTTGTCTCGGATGATGAGGTGCTCCACGATGAAGTCCAACACTTCGGGCGTCACCTGCTGGTTGGCATCGCTCCACGCCTTGTCTGGATCGCAGTGGCTTTCCACGATAAGCCCGTGGAAGCCCATGTCCATGGCCTGCTGGCAGAGGGTGGCGATGAGGTCGCGCCGTCCGCCCATGTGGCTGGGGTCGCAGAGGATGGGCAGGTTCGGGAAGCGGCGGTGCAGCTCGATGGGGATATGCCACAGCGGGATGTTGCGGTATAGCTTATGGTCAATGGTGCTGAAGCCTCGGTGGATGGCTGCAATACGCTTGACACCTGCACCGTTCAGACGCAGCAGGGCGCCAATCCATAGTTCGAGGTCGGGGTTTACGGGGTTTTTCACCAACACCGGCACATCGATCCCTCGCAGGCTGTCTGCCAGTTCCTGCACGGCAAAGGGGTTGGCCGTTGTGCGGGCGCCAATCCACAGGATGTCGATGCCATACTTGAGGGCCAGTTCCACGTGCTCGGGTGTGGCCACCTCAGTGGCTGTGAGCATGCCGGTCTCCTCCTTTACTCGCTTCATCCAAGGCAGTGCCTTCTCGCCGTGACCTTCAAAGCCTCCGGGCTTCGTGCGCGGTTTCCACACTCCGGCCCGGAACATGTGGCACCCTTTTTCGGCCAGTTGGCGGGCAGTGGTCATTACTTGTTCTTCTGTTTCGGCAGCACAAGGGCCGGCGATGATGATGGGCCGCTCCAGGTCGCTGGGCAGGTCGAGAGGTAGGGTGTAAAGTTCCATATTAAAATGAGATTATGAGGTTTCGCGTTATTGTGTTATATGCTCTTGGGTTTTAAATCCTTGGACTTTGTCTATCGGGCTTGCATGTGCTGAATGCGTTGCAGTGCTTCGCTGATCTTCTCCTCTTTGGCGCAGAGGCTGATGCGCACGTAGCGGCTGCCGTTCGTGCCGAAGATGAAACCAGGCGTGATGAACACCCGTGCCTCATGCAGCACACGTTCCGTGAGTTCCTCGGCCTCGGCATAGCGTTCAGGGATGCGTCCCCAGAGGAACATGCCCACCTGTTCGGGGTCGAACTGGCAGCCCAGTGCCCGCATGATTTCCTCTGCCAGCACCCGTCGCCGCGCATAGGTCTCGTAGTTGGCAAGGTGATGCCATTCGTCGCTGTTCTTGTATGCCTGCGCCGCTGCCAGTTGCATGGGGCGGAAGGTGCCCGAGTCGATGTTGCTCTTCACCTTCAGTATCCACTGGATGAACTCGGCATTCGTGGCCAGCAGACCGATACGCCAGCCGGGCATGTTATAGCTCTTGCTCATGGAATTGAATTCGATACAGCACTCCTTGGCTCCCGGCACTTGCAAAAGCGAGAGTTTCTCGCCCGGGTTCAGAATGAAGGAGTAGGGATTGTCGTTCACCACGAGGATGTTGTGCCGCTGTGCAAAGTCCACCAGTCGCTCGTAGGTCTTGCGCTGGGCGCGTGCCCCGGTGGGCATGTTGGGGTAGTTGGTCCACATCAGCTTCACGTGGCTGAGGTCCATGCGTTCGAGTGCTTCGAAGTCGGGTTGCCATCCGTTCTCGGGCAGGAGGTCATAGCTGACCACCCGGGCACCCAGTATGCGGCTCAGGCTTGTGTATGTCGGGTAGCCTGGATTCGGTACGAGCACCTCCTCGCCGGGGTTCACGAAGGAGAGTGTGACGTGCAGGATGCCCTCCTTGCTGCCAATGAGCGGCTGTATCTCATGTGCAGGGTCCAGCTCCACATCGTACCAGCGGCGATAGAATTCCGCCATGGCTTCGCGCAGCTCGGGCGTGCCGATGGTGGGCTGATAGCCATGAGTGTCGGGGCGGCGTGCCTGCTCGCAGAGTACGCGGATGGTTTCCTCCGAGGGAGGCATGTCAGGACTGCCGATAGCCAAGCTGATGATGTCCTGTCCCTCGGCGTTCAGGCGGGCAATCTCCTTCAGCTTGCGGCTGAAGTAGTATTCGCTCACGGCGTTCAGCCTTTCGGCAGGCCGTATGTTAAATGCTTTGTTTCCCATTTTCGTATTCACCTAATATGTTCATTTCCTTTACGAGTGGCGTGATGGCATTAATTGCTTGACGGTAGCGGGTGTAATCGGCGAATGCCAGGTCGATGTAGAACATGTATTGCCATTCCTTGCCGATGATGGGGAGCGACTGAATTTTCGTGAGGTTCAGTTTGTAGAATGACAGTACGCTCAGGATGGCGCTGAGGCTTCCCTCCTCGTGCGGTAGGGTGAAGACCACGCTGGACTTGTTCACCTTCTCCATCTGGCGCAGTTCGTCGGCGTGTTGTGGAGAAGCCAGCACGAGAAAGCGCGTGAAGTTGTGCTTGTTCGTCTCGATTCCTTCCTGGAGCAACTTCATGCCATATATCATGGCAGCATCCTTGTGGCAGATAGCGGCGTGGCCATGCAACTGTCCGTGGCTGATGTCGGCAGCAGCTCCGGCCGTGTCAGCCACCTCTACTACTTTCAGCCGGCGGTGGCGGGACAGGAAGTCGCGGCATTGCATCAGTGCCACGGGGTGGGAGTTTACCTCGCTGATGTCGTCCCAGTCCTCGCCGGGCAGGCACATGATGCTGTGGCTGATGCGCAGCTTGTGCTCGCCCACGATGGTGGCGCCGCTCTCGCGCAGTAGTTCGTAATTATGCAGCAGGCTGCCTGCAATAGTGTTCTCGATGGCCACGAGCGAAATGAGTTGCTCGTCCTCGTGCATCCTTGCGAAGACCTCTTCGAAGGTGTCGCAGCAGACGAGTTCGAACTCTCCGTCTGTGAAGTAACGGTGGGCGGCTATGTCGTGGAAGCTTCCCTTGATACCCTGTATGGCTATGCGTTTCGTCATCTTTCTTTTTACCTTATTATATATATAAACGAAGTCCCGTTTCGTGTGAAACGGGACTTTATTGTTCTCCTTGCTGAATGTCACTGATTGGTACATATAACGGCCCGTTTCACTTCACCTTGGCAAAGTAAAAGTAATAATAGAAGCCGTAAAAGCTGTAGCTCGATGTACGCATTTGTTACAATTTTCGTTTATTTCGCTGCAAAGTTACATCTTTTCTCCCTTTCCGGCAAATAAATTGAAAGCTTTTTGTGTTAAATGCTATATTTTCCTTCAATCTGCTCCATGAGTGAGGGGTCGATGTCTGATGCGTGGCGGATATCTTGGATGGCGGCCTCGTTCTCACCCAGCATCATATACAGGCGCCCGCGCTCCTTGTAGAGGCGGGCGTTCTGTGGTTCTTTCTGTATCTCGGTATCGAGTGTCTGGATGGCCAGTCGTATGATTTGCTCGTCCATGGAATGGTGTGGTTATACGATGCCCTGTGCCATCATGGCCTGTGCAACCTTCATGAAGCCGGCGATGTTGGCGCCCTTCACGTAGTTCACATATCCGTCGGGCTGTGTGCCATACTTGACGCATTGCTCGTGGATGCCGTGCATGATGTGGTGCAGTTTCTGGTCCACTTCTTCGGCCGACCAGCTCAGGTGCATGGCATTCTGCGACATCTCCAGTCCGCTGGTGGCCACGCCTCCGGCGTTCACGGCCTTGCCCGGCGCGTAGAGCATCTTGGCCTCGATGAATGCGTCGATGGCCTCGGGTGTGCAGCCCATGTTCGAGATTTCGCCCACGCAGATGCATCCGTTCTGGATGAGCTGTCGTGCATCGTCGCCATTCAGCTCGTTCTGGGTTGCGCAGGGTAGGGCAATGTCGCACTTCACTTCCCAAGGACGGCGTCCGGCAAAGAACTTCGAGCCGGGGAACTCCTCTTCGTAGGGCTGGCAGATGTCGTTGCCGCTGGCGCGCAGCTCCAGCATGTAACTGATCTTCTTCTCGTCGAGTCCGGCCTCGTCCAGTATGTATCCGTCTGGTCCGCTGATGGTGATTACCTTGGCTCCCATCTCGGTGGCCTTGCGGGCAGCACCCCATGCCACATTGCCAAAGCCGCTGATGGCAATGGTCTTGCCCTTGATGTCGATGCCCTTGTCGGCCAGCATCTCGCGCACGAAATATAGTCCGCCGAAGCCGGTGGCCTCGGGGCGTACCAAACTGCCGCCATAGGAGAGGCCCTTGCCTGTGAGTACTCCGCTCCAGTCGCGTGTCAGCTTCTTGTATTCACCGAAGAGGTAGCCAATCTCGCGTGCACCGACTCCGATGTCGCCGGCTGGGATGTCTGTCTCCGGTCCCACATAGCGGAACAGCTCGCTCATGAAGGCTTGGCAGAAACGCATCACCTCGGCGTCGCTCTTGCCGCGTGGCGAGAAGTCGCTTCCGCCTTTGCCGCCACCCATGGGAAGGGTGGTCAGGGCATTCTTGAACGTCTGCTCGAAGCCCAGGAACTTCAGGATGCTCAGGTTTACCGAGGCATGGAAGCGCAGGCCTCCCTTGTAGGGGCCAATGGCACTGTTGAACTGTACGCGGTAGCCAAGGTTCACCTGGACCTGTCCCTTATCGTCCACCCAGGGTACGCGGAAGGTGATGATACGTTCGGGTTCCACCAGTCGCTCAATGAGCTTGGCTCGTTCAAACTCGGGATGCTGGTTGTACACGTCCTCGATGGAGAGCAGCACTTCGTGTACGGCTTGCAGGTACTCCTTTTCTCCCGGATGTTTGGCCTCCAGCTGGGCCATGATGTTTTGGATATTCATCGTATGTATGTTTTAGGTTTGACATTATGTCACGTCTCTCATAGGGCAAAGTTACACACAATGTCTGTCATAACCAAGAAAAACTCGAAAAATAATTGTCTTCCTTACATTTTGTCAATCCTGAAGCCCAATTCTTCCACTGCACGGCGCACTTCCTGCTCGTCAAACGTGCCCTGCACGTGTGCTTCGCCGCTATCGAGCGATACGCTGACGCTCTCGACACCCGGCACCGACTGTATTGCCTTTTCGGTATTGGCAGCGCAGTGGTTGCAGTGCATGCCCGTCACGCGGAATGTGGTCTGGGGGCGTGTCTCGCAGTGGTCCTCGCAGGCACATTCATGGTCATGGCAGTGACAGTGGCCGCTGTGGCCCTTCCAAAGTCTAATGGGAGACAGGGCGTTGATCAGGAGCCAGATCATCAGACATGTACAGAAGGTGCTGAACCACCCCGCCCCTTCGTCGCAGCAGGCATCGTGTGCCGTCAGTGCTGAGGTGAACCACTCGCGGGGCAGCAGATAGTCGATGCCGAGGCCGAAGAGCACGGCACCACCCACGATGGCAGCGAGGTAGAGAAGCAGCGTGCGGTTGCCCAGCACCTTGCGGATGACCAGGATGCTGGCCATGTTGCTGGCTGGGCCCGCCATGAGTAGGACGAGTCCGGCACCTGGTGTCAGGCCTTTCATCATCAGAGCAACGGCGATGGGGATACTGCCGGTGGCGCACAGATACATCGGTATGGCAAAGACCAGCACGAAGAGGATGCTCAGGAGCGAGTTGTCGCGGAAGGCCGTGAACCATGCGTCGGGCACCAGTGCCGTGATGAGTCCGGCTACCACGAGTCCGACGATCAGCCATTTCCCGATGTCCTCCATCATCTCGATGAAGCCGTATTCCACAGCCTCGCGCAGTCGGTGGAGGAGCGGCTCCTTCTCCTGATGCTCGTCTGTCGGCGTAGTCTTGCGGGCAATGAGTATCTCATCGGGCTGCTCAAACGCCGTCACCAGTGCTCCGCCAAAGATGGCTGTGATGAAGGCTACGACGGGTCGCACGAGGGCGAAGGGCAGACCCATGAGGCTGTACGTGGCCACGATGCTGTCCACGCCCGTCTGGGGAGTGGCAATGAGGAAGGAGACCGTGGCGCCCTTGCTGGCTCCCTCACGCCGCAGCGCCATGGCGGTGGGAATCACGCCGCACGAGCACAGCGGCAGGGGGACGCCCAGTAGGGCTGCCCAGATGACGGACCGCAGGTTGCGGTGACCCAGATACCTCCGGTACAGACCCGAGGGGACAAACTCGTGCATCAGCCCTGCCAGCAGGAAGCCGAGCAGCAGATAGGGCGACATCTCACCGAGCAGTCGCCAGCATTCCATGAGGATGTTCAATAGCTTTTCCATACGTCTTTCGTTTAATTCCGATGCAAAGGTACGGCCTTTTCCGTGCAACTCGGTTGCAAAGATGTGTTGCTGGGCAATTTTCTTCACGCTGCGTAGCCTTCCTGCATACGTTTCTCTCTCTCTCGAAGATGGCAGGACATGGAGCGTCCGGAAACGGAGCACGCTCTTCCCGAGGATGGAGCACGCTCTTCCCGAAGATGGAGCACGCTCTTCCCGAGGGTGGAGTGTGCACCCTCTGCCAGCCTATGCCTGTGGCTCGTTTGAGCGTCCCGTGGCCCACCATACACCGACGATGGTTAGCACCATGCCCAGAAGCGACATCCACGTAAGCGGCTCACCCAGGACGGCGTGAGCTGTGAGCAATGTGATCAGTGGATTGAAATATAGGAGATTGTTTGTGCGAATGGTGCCCAGATGCTTGACGGCAACATTCCATACGAAAAAGCAGGCGAGCGAAGCCACTAAGCCCAGAAAGAGCAGATTGCCGGCCACTGTGGGCTGGCTGAGGATGGCAACGTAGTCCTTGGCTTGATGGCCGATGAGCATGAAGGGGAGGCCCGTCACCAGCCCCCAGAAGAACAGTTTGCGCGTGATGAGCAGGGCGGGGTAGCGGTCTCCCACATGCTTATAGGCCAGCGAGTAGAACGACCAGCACAGCCCAGAGAGCAGGGCCAGGAAGTCGCCCAACGGGTTCAGGCGGAGCAGAATGTGTCCGTTCATCACAACGCAGAAGACGCCTGCCACTGCCATGAGGACACCCGCTATCAGCCGGGGAGTGAGGCGTGTGTAACCTCGGTAGAACAGTGCCATGAGTGCCAGTGTGTAGAGCGGTGTCAGGCTGGCAATGAGGCTGACGTTGGTGGCCAGCGTGTAGCGAAGCGCCGCATTCTCGGTCATGAAATAGAGGCTGCCGCCCAGCACGCCCAGCAGAATCATCCATAATTCCTGCCGCCACGGCAACCATATCTGCCTGTGATAGCAGGGCAGCAGGCACACGTAGGCCAGCCCGAAGCGGAGCAGCAGGATTTCCTCTGGGTCCAGGCCGTGGAGCAGGAGCACCTTCGAGGAGATGAAGGTGGTCCCCCAAACGATGACACAGAAGAAAGCCAGAAACCAGTACATGCAAGAGGAGAAGAGGTTAATTGTGCGAGCGGAGCGTAATCAGGGTAATCTCGGGCGTGGCCCCGATGCGCATGGGCAGTGTGCCGCCCAGTCCGATGTTCACGTAGAGCGTCTGTCCCTGCTCGTCGTAGCGTCCGTCACATTCGGGGTACACCCATCGGCTGGGCGTGAAACCCAGTATGCGAAACTGCATGGCATGCGTGTGGCCACTTAGTGTGAGCGGAATATCTGTCTGTCCCAGCACCTCGGCTCGCCAATGTGAGGGGTCGTGGCTGAGTAGGATGCGGAACATGCCGTCGGTGCCTTGCATGGCGCGGTGTAGGTCGCCGCGTCGGATCACCTGGTGGGCTCCGCAGCTCTGATTTTCCACTCCCAGTATGGCCAGGCTGTCCGTGCCGCGCCGGATGATCATGTGCTCGTTGAGCAACAGGTGCCAGCCCAGCAGATGGCGCTGCATGTGAGCCAGTGTGTCGACACGTGCTTGCCGTTCGCGCGGCGAGAGGCCCGGTGCATAGGGGTCATAGTCGTGATTGCCCAGGATACTTACCACGCCGTCTGTCGCATGCATCGCTTTCAGCACATCGGCCAGTGGCTCCAACTCGTGGAAATCAAAGGACACCAGGTCACCGGTGAAGACGATGAGGTCGGGATGCAGGTCGTTGATATGCTCTATTGCACGCTGTAGCTTGCCGGCCTGGCCGCGCCATCCGTCGAGGTGCAGGTCGCTGATATGCACGATGCGGTAGCCGTCGAATGCCGTTGGCACCGACGTGTGGGTATAGTCCATCTCCTTCACCTCGTTGCGGAATCGTCCGATGCGGTTGCCATACAGGAACATGGCCCACCACAGGGCAAGCAACGCCACGCCCGCCCATGCAAAGGGGCGCCATGGAAGCGAGAGATGGAATATGCGGGCCACGAGCCATGACACGACGAAGACCACCTGCGGGAGCAATAGCCAAAAGAGGGAGACGATAAGACTGAGTATGAAAATAAATTTGGCCATATTTTATCTACCAAAATAGTTTGTTCTTGTGGGCAGCGGATTCCACCCTTACAGGCTTTCGAATGCAAATTAACTTTCTTTTCTTAATTCATCCCATGGCTTGCGTTTGACAACCTGTTCATATAATAGTAAAGGAAACCATGCGGTTCCCTTTCGTTTTCGAGGCGGAGAGAGAGGGATTCGAACCCCCGGTACAGTCACCCGTACGCCGCATTTCGAGTGCGGTCCATTCGTCCACTCTGGCATCTCTCCGGACGTTTTCGGCTGCAAAATTACAACTTCTCTCTGGATTGACCAAATTTTAGAGGAAGAAAAGTGATGCGCCGGCTACTGCAATGACTGCTCCGAGCACTTCTGTCCATGTAATTCGGGTGCCGAAGAGCAGGTGGGCGGGCCATAGAATGAAGACTGGCGTGAGGCCCATAAGCGTCTGCGCCACCCCGGCGTGCGTCATATCTACGGCCTTGAGGCTGAGGCTGACACCGAGGAAGGGTCCCAGCAGAATGGTGCCCATCGCGGCCAGTGCACCGCGGCGGTCGTGCCACAGGCGGGGCATCGTGCCGGACTGACGAGTCCACAGAAGTGCGGCGCCAAAGCCCAGAAGGCCCATCATGGCACGAATCATGGTGCCGGCAAAGGGCATCATCGTTTGAACGTCGGTGGCTGTGGCAGGCAATACAGCTTCGTATGCGTTTAGTCCCATCTTGCTGAAAACCAATCCGACGCCTTGCCCCATGCCGGCTCCGATGCCCAGCAGCACGCCGCGCAGCGGGAGCTTCACCCGTCGGTGCCCGCCCTCGTCCTTGCCCAGAATGGAGATGCTGATACCGCAGAGGGTCACCATCATGCCCAGTAGAGCCAGCGGCGACATGTGCTCGCCCATCAGCATCCAGGCCGTGAGGGCTGCAAAGGGGCTGGCTAGTGTCATAAAGAGTTGTCCGAAACGGCTTCCGATGAGCAGATAGCTGTTGAAGAGGCAATAGTCGCCAAAGACGAATCCCATGAATCCGCTGCCCAGCAGCCACGCCCATGCCGTGGGCGGCACATGTTGGGGCCACGGACTGCCGCATGTGAACCACAGCGTCAGAGCCAGCAGCATGAGCGTGATGATCATACGCCAGACATTCAGCGTCAGCGCACCCAGCCGTCGGCTTGCCACCTCGGCAAAGAGCGCCGTGAAGGTCCACATCAGGGCCACCAGCAAAGATAGTAATTCGCCGGACATCACGGTTGGGGGGAGTTAATTCGTGGGATGGGTCGTGCGTTTCCAGTGTACCCGCAATTATGCGTCGGCAAACAGCATTCCGTCATCGAGCGTGACTTGAAGTTTGGTGTACTCGCAGTGGAAGTCGTGCTGCAGGCGGTCGAGATAACGGGCACTTTCCCATTTACACATGGGCAAGTCGTGGAGCAGGTAATTGCCGCAGGTCTGTGGCTCTGTGGCAGGCACGCTGTCCTGCGTGAGAATCCACTGGAGACACTCTATGGTGAGTCGGCGCATGTCCTCCACTGTATATGTCCCTGTCATGATGATGTACATGCCGGTGAGGCAGCCCATGGGCCCGACGTAAACCACATCGTCCTTGGCCTCGCTGTTGCGGAACCATGTGGCCATGAGGTGTTCCAGGCTATGCATGGCAGCAGGAGCAACGGCTGGTTCCTTGTTCGGTTCGGTAATGCGCAGGTCGAAGGTGGTGAAACCTCTGTCTTCACGTGACACGTAGATGCCAGGCTTCAAGTGAGTGTGGTCGATAGTGAAACTTTGTATGACTTCCATATTAATAAGGGATGTTTTTCTTTAGATGGACTCGAGGAACGCTTTCGTGACGGTGAAACTGCGGTCGGCCATGGTGGCCCAAAAGTCCAGATATTGGTCGAAGTGGGCTTCGGCACCCGGCGTGTCGCTGATAATGCGGAAGCTCAGGAAGGGTATGCCGTACAGATGGCACACCTGGGCGATGGCTGCGCTCTCCATATCTACGGCCAGTGCCTCGGGATACTGGCCCTTGATGCGTTTCAGCTCGTCGTGGCTGGTGATGAACTGGTCGCCGGTACATATCATTCCAGGAACGATGTTCACCTGTGTCTTGATGCCGGTGGCTGCAGCCAACAGCCGGGCATCTCCCGTGAAGCTCATGGGCAAACCCTGCACTTGGCCTGGGTCGCACCCATCGCCACACCACACGTCGTGGTAGCATGTCGCGCGTCCCACTACCACATCCATCACACGTAGGCACGTGTCGATGCCGCCTGCCACGCCCGTGCTGATGATGCAGTCGGGCTGGAAGTGCAGGATGAGGTCTGTGACCCCCATCGCGGCATTCACTTTTCCGATGCCGCATTGCAGCAGGACTATCTGGTTACGCCCCAGCGTGCCCGTCAGATACTGCTGTGGACCATGCTGGATAGATTCTGTCTCGCAGAGCATTGCTGCCACCTGGCGGAACTCCACGCTCATGGCTGTTAGAATACCAATCTTCATTACCTTTCCTATATATAATATATGTACGCGCGTAAGACGGTGCAAAGGTAGTGCTTTTAATCCACAATTCATAATACATCGCTCATATTTTTTTGCACATCGCGGGCTGTGGAGTGATAAAATGTAAGCAGTTTGTGCGAAAAATGAGAAATATTAAAAGAAATTACGGTATTTCGTGACTTCGTTCCATTTATTTTGCGTACCTTTACATCGGTTGTTTTATTATTAATACCTAAATGGAGTAAAAAACTATGAAACGAATCATTTGGCAGAAGGCTACGCTTGCCGTGGCCCTGGCAGTCTTCAGCAGCACTGCCGCAATGGGACAACCGACTCCCGATGAAGGGAAAGACTGGAAACGCGATCTTGCAGAACGCATCCAGCTGCATGGCTATGCACAGGGTGGGTTCAATTATACCCATCAGGGCAGCGACGACACGAACACGTTTGAGATAAAGCGTGTACTCTTCTGGGCTGATGCCCGCATTACCGACCGCTGGTCGTTCCTGTTCATGCACGACTTCTCGAGCGTGGTACAGGAGTATTACACCAACTACCGACTGACAAGGAACAAGGCCCTGACCGTGCGTCTCGGGCAGTTCAAGAATGGCCTATCCATAGAGAACCCGCTCTCACCGACAGCTATGGAGGCCATTGATGTATATTCTGAGGGCGTCACGTATCTCACCGGATGCGGCAGTGATCCGCTGCTGGGCGTACAATACGGACGCGACCTCGGTATTTCTGTCTATGGAGAGACTGACAACGGAAAACTGCGTTACGAACTTGATGTGATGAACGGCCAAGGTATCAACCGCAAGGACCGCAACCCGGAGAAAGACTTTATCGGACGTCTGGAATACCGCCCGATGGAGGGACTGAATCTGGTGGCGACAGGTCAAATCGGCCGAGGCCATGCCGTGGCCACATCGGTGTATAACCTTGCGATTCAGGTGGGGCAGAACTACCGGCGTAACCGTTGGACCATAGGATTTGACTATAAGAGCAAGGCTTTCAACGCACATGGTGAATACCTTGAAGGCAAGGATGGCAGTGCGCTGAGCCGGGGTGCATATATAACGGGAGCCGTTCCCCTGGGGGAGACGAAGTGTGATTTCGTGGCTTCCTATGACTTCTTTAATTTCAATACCGACCTCAATATGGACCAGCACAAGGCGATTGCAGGCTTCCAGTACTGGTTTTACCAGAAGTGTCGCTTGCAGGTGCAGTATGTCTATAAGAGTGCCTATACGGCGGGCAATGCTTTCATACATGATGACTGTCACGCCGTCATGTGCCAGATGCAGATCCGCTTCCACTGAAACCGGCCCGCATTAATCGTCATATAGTAAATCATTAAACCTTTAATCAGTAAATTGTAGATCGCAATATGTTTCTCAGAATCTTCTTGACAGTTATCTTTCTCCTCGTGATGGTAGGAGTTGGAATATATTCCCGCAAGCAGGCCAACTCGGTGGATGGTTTCGTGCTTGGCGGACGTTCGGTGGGTGGCTGGCTCACCGCCTTTGCCTATGGCACCAGTTATTTCTCGGCAGTGGTCTTTATCGGCTATGCCGGACAGTTTGGATGGAAGTATGGCCTCTCGGCCACATGGATCGGCATCGGCAATGCCATCATCGGTTCGCTGCTGGCGTGGATCATACTGGGACGCCGGACCAAGGTGATGACTCAGTATATCGGTTCGCGCACGATGCCCGACTTCTTCGGTATCCGATATGGGAGCCAGTCGCTGCGCGTGGTGGCCTCGATCATTGCATTCGTTTTCCTGATTCCCTATACGGCTGGAGTCTATAAGGGCATCTCAACCCTCTTCGAGATGGGCTTTGGCATACCTTATATATACTGTGCCATCACGATGGCAATGCTCACTGCAGTCTATGTCATTCTGGGCGGTTACAAGGCCACGGCTATCAACGACTTCATCCAGGGCTGTATCATGCTTTTCGGCATCATCCTGGTCATCGTGGCTGTGATTAACAGCCAGGGAGGTCTCTCTACGGCTGTGTCGAAGCTGGCCTCGCTGCCCTCGGATGCTAATCCGCAGGAGAATGGTATGTTTGCCACTCTGCTGGGTCCCGACCCATGGAATCTTCTGGGAGTCGTCGTCCTTACATCGCTCGGCACATGGGGACTGCCGCAGATGGTGGGCAAGTTCTATTCCATTACCGATGAGGCAGCCGTGCGACGTGGCACCATCATCTCCACCGTCTTTGCCTTCTTGGTGGCTGGTGGCTGCTATTTCCTCGGTGGCTTCGGACGACTCTTTGACAGTCCGGCCATCTACGTAAACGGCAAGGTGGCCTTTGACAGTATTGTCCCCTCGATGCTTGTCACGCTGAACGATGCCATTATCGGCCTCGTGGTGCTTCTCGTGCTTGCAGCCTCGATGTCCACGCTGGCTGGTCTGGTACTCACGTCCAGTTCGACGATGACGCTCGACCTGATTTATCGGGACAAGAAAGCCTCGGCCGAGGAGGTGCAGTCCGGCGAGATTGACGACAGTGTAAAGGGTGACATCGAACGTCGCAAGGTGGTGGTGATGCGTGTGCTTATCGTCTTTTTTATCGCCATCTCGCTACTCATCGCCCTGAATCCTCCCACGTTTATCGCTCAGCTAATGGGTATCTCGTGGGGCGCCCTGGCAGGTGCCTTTCTGGCTCCATTCCTGCTGGGCCTCTACTGGAAGGGAGTCACCCGTGCTGCCGTGTGGGCCAGCTTTGTCTGGGGAGTGGGCCTGATTGTGGTCAATATGCTCTCGGGCAATGCCATCGCCAATCCTATCAACTGTGGCGCCATTGCCATGGTGGGCGGGTTCCCTGTGGTGTGGATAGTCAGCCTGTTCACACCGAAGCTTCCCACACAGGATGTGGATCAGATATTCAAATGCTACGAAAAGAAATAGCACTACAATTATAATATAGAGTAACAAAGCAAGACAAGATGTCAAGAAAGAAACTTTTGTTGGGCGACGAAGCCATAGCCCTCGGTGCCATTCATGCTGGCTTGTCGGGCGTGTATGCCTATCCGGGAACACCGTCCACCGAGATTACTGAGTTTATTCAGAACGACTCGCTGGCACGCGAGCGTGGCATTCACTGCCGCTGGAGTACGAACGAAAAGACTGCCATGGAGGCAGCCTTGGGTATGTCATTTATGGGCAAGCGCGCTCTGGTGTGTATGAAACATGTGGGCATGAACGTCTGTGCCGACCCATTTGTTAATTCGGCTATGACTGGTGTCAATGGCGGACTGGTGGTATTGGCTGCCGACGATCCCTCGATGCATTCCTCGCAGGACGAGCAGGACAGCCGTTTCTATGGCCGTTTTGCCATGGTGCCCACCTTTGAGCCAAGCAGCCAGCAGGAGGCCTACGACATGATGGCCGTGGCCTTCGAATACTCGGAACGGCAGCAGTTGCCCGTACTGATGCGCGTCACGACGCGCATGGCACATTCACGTGCTGTCGTCCAGGTGGCCGACGAACCGCGCCAGGAGAATCCGATGAACTACGATGCAGAGGCCAGCCACTGGGTGCTGCTCCCGGCCAATGCCCGCCGTCGCAATATTGTTGTCACGGCGCAGCAGGTTCAACTTGAGAATGATGCAGAGGCTTCTGTATATAATAAGTACGAGGCTGGGACCGACTTGTCGATGGGCATCATTGCCAGCGGTATTGCCTACAACTATGTGAACGAATGCTTCCCTTCGGGTTGTCCTTATCCGGTACTAAAGATTTCGCAGTACCCCTTGCCGAAGCAACTTGTGCGCCGCATGTGTGCCGAGTGTGAAAGCGTGCTGGTGGTCGAGGAGGGTCAGCCCTTCATCGAGGACATGCTGCGAGGCGTGATGCCAGGCAATACACAAGTCAAGGGTCGCCTCTCGGGCGAACTGCCACGCACGGGCGAACTTAATCCCGACATCGTGCGAGCTGCACTCGGCCTGCCCACGGGCGAAAGTTTTGCCCCGTGTGAGGATGTGGTGCCGCGTCCGCCAGCCTTGTGCCAAGGTTGCGGCCATCGTGATGTTTATACAGCGCTGAACGAAGTGTTGCGTGGTTACGAGCATCCTCGTGTCTTTGGTGACATCGGGTGCTACACGTTGGGTTTCCTTCCTCCCTACAAGGCCATCCACTCCTGTGTGGACATGGGGGCCAGCATCACCATGGCCAAGGGGGCTGCCGATGCCGGGCAGTGGCCGGCGGTGGCTATCATCGGAGACTCCACCTTCACACACAGCGGTATGACGGGTCTGCTCGATGCCATCAATGAGAACAGCAACATTACGGTAATCATCAGCGATAATCTTACGACGGCCATGACGGGCGGGCAGGACTCGGCAGGCACCAGCAAGTTCGAGGCCATCTGCCGCGGACTTGGACTCAGCGAGGAGCACCTCCACGTCGTGGTGCCTCTGCCTAAGAACATGCCTGAGATTACACGTATCATCAAGGCCGAGATTGACTATCCCGGCACCTCGGTCATCATTCCGCGACGCGAGTGTATTCAGACCCTGCAGCGCCATTTAAAGCAACGTAAAGCAAAGGAGGAGAAACAATGAAAACAGACATCATATTGTGCGGCGTGGGCGGACAGGGCATCCTCTCCATTGCCACGGTCATCGGCGAGGCTGCCATGAACGAGAACCTTTATATTAAGCAGGCTGAAGTGCACGGCATGTCACAGCGTGGCGGCGATGTGCAGTCGAACCTGCGCATTTCCTCGTCGCCCATCCATAGTGATCTCATCCCGCGTGGCGGTGCCGATGTCATCATCTCAATGGAGCCTATGGAAGCCTTGCGCTACCTGCCCTTCCTCAGTCCTGAGGGATGGGTTATCACCTCGAACACCCCCTTTGTGAACATCCCTAACTATCCCGACATGGATGTCATCCGTCGCGACCTAAACCAGTTGCCTCACGTCATATCGCTTGACATCGAGGCTTTGGCGCGCGATGGGGGAGTGCCCCGCTCGGCCAATATTATCTTGCTCGGTGCGGCTCAGAAGGCGCTGGGCATTGAATACGAGAAACTGGAAGATGCATTGCGTCGTGTCTTCGGCCGTAAGGGCGAGGCTGTCGTCGAAGCTAACATCAAGGCTTTGGCTATCGGGAAGCAGGCGCAGTCGTAGTTCATGGTCTTTAATTTGTAGTTTATAGTGATGAATACCCCGATACCCCGCCAGCTTGTCGATGACATCATCCGAGAGCTGGACATTCAGGACTTTGCCAAGGCCACCATCCGCGAGGTGAAACTCACGGCTTCGCTGGCCGAGAAACGTTCTGGCGTCGAATTTGTCAAGATGGAGATGGGCATCCCCGGATTGCCCGCAGCCCAGATAGGTGTGGACGCTCAGGTGAAGGCTTTGCAGAATGGTATTGCCAGTCTGTATCCCAACATCCAGGGACTGCCTGAGCTGAAGCGTGAAGCCTCGCGTTTTGTGAAGGCCTTCATCGGGCTGGATGTTGCCCCCGAGGGATGTATCCCGGTGAGTGGCAGCATGCAGGGCACGTTTGCCTCCTTCCTCACCTGTTCTCAGTGCGACCGCCGTCGCGACACCGTGCTCTTCATCGATCCCGGTTTTCCGGTACAGAAGATGCAGCTGCAGGTGATGGGTGTCAAGTATGAGACCTTCGATGTCTATGACTATCGTGGCGAGCGCCTGGGCCCGAAGTTGGAGAGCTACCTCTCCCGCGGCAACATTTGCGCCATCGTATATTCGAACCCCAACAATCCGTCGTGGATATGTCTGAATGAAGACGAGCTGCACACCATCGGCACGCTGGCCACGCGCTATGACGCAGTCGTAATGGAGGATTTGGCCTACTTTGCCATGGACTTCCGCAAGGAACTGAGCATGCCGTTTCATCCGCCCTATCAGCCTACGGTGGGCCGATACACGGACAACTATATCCTGCTCATCAGTGGTTCCAAGGCATTCAGCTATGCCGGCGAGCGCATCGGCGTGACCTGCATTTCAGACGCTCTCTTCCATCGTCACTATCCAGACCTGGCCTCGCGCTACGAGGGTCTGGCCTTCGGGCCGGTCTTCTCCACCCGCATGCTCTATGCTTTGTCATCCGGTACCAGCCACTCGGCACAGTACGCTCTTTCGGCCATGTTCAAGGCAGCCAGCGACGGCACGTACGATTTCCGGCGCGAGGTGGCTGTCTATGGCGAGCGTGCCCGCCGACTGAAGGAGATTTTCACGCGCCACGGTTTCTACGTGGTGTACGACAAGGACCTGGACGAGCCTGTGGCCGATGGTTTTTATTTCACCATTGGCTATCCGGGCATGACCAGCGGCGAGCTGGCTCGCGAACTGATGTATTATGGTGTCTCGGCCATCAGCCTGCTGACTACAGGCTCTCAGCAGGAAGGCTTGCGCGTGTGCACCTCTTTTATCGAAGAACATCAGTACGAGCCGCTTGATGAACGGATGCAGATATTCGAGAAGAACCACTCTGCAGGACGACCAGAGAACCGGTAGAATTAGGGCATCCCTGATGAGGTATAATGAATAACGTATTATGAACTGAACGAGTATGATTTATAATCCGACAATGGAGTGCTTGAGCCACGATAAGATGCGCGAGCTTCAAGGTAAACGATTGCATAACATCGTGGAGTACGTCTATCACAACGTGCCTTTCTATCGTCACAAGTTGCAGGAACTGGACATCCTCCCCGATGATATCAAGACCATCGAGGACATCACCAAACTGCCCTTTACCACGAAGAAGGATCTGCGTGACAATTATCCGTTCGGCTTGCAGGCGGCCCCGCAGAGCGAGATTATCCGTGTGCATGCCTCCAGCGGCACTACGGGAAACCCTACTATCGTGGGCTATACGCGCAAGGATGTCGGTATCTGGAGCGAGTGTATGGCTCGCTGTCTGACGGCCTTTGGCGTGACACGCGAAGACATCTTCTCTGTAGCCTATGGCTATGGGCTGTTCACTGGCGGACTGGGTGCCCATTATGGGGTGGAGCACATGGGCGCTTCTGTAATTCCTGCCGGGACGGGCAACACGGAGAAGCACCTCAAACTGATTCGTGACCTGGGCGTCACGGGCATTGCCTGTACCCCGTCGTACGCGCTATACCTGGCCGAGACGATGGACAAGATGGGCATCCGGAAGGAGGACGTCCGGCTGCGAGTGGGTGCCTTCGGTGCCGAACCGTGGACCGAGCAGATGCGTCGGGAGATTGAGTTGCGGCTGGGACTGAAGGGCTATAATATCTACGGTCTGAGCGAGATTATGGGTCCCAGCGTCAGCTACGAGTGTCAGGAACAGCATGGTTCGCATATCAACGAGGACCACTTCTATCCCGAGATTATCAACCCCACGACACTGGAGCCGCTACCGTTGGGGCAGACGGGCGAACTGGTGTTCACCACGCTGACCAAGGAGGGCATGCCGCTGCTACGCTATCGCACTCGCGATCTCTGCTCGCTGTTGCCCGGCGAATGCCAGTGTGGCCGCACGAATATCCGTATGGGGCGCATCGAGGGTCGAAGCGACGACATGCTCATCATCCGAGGTATCAACGTATTCCCGTCGCAGGTAGAGAGCGTCGTACTTTCTATGCAAGAGTTCGCACCGCGCTACATGCTCGTCGTGGACCGAGTGAACAATCTCGATACATTGCAGGTGCAGGTGGAGATGCGTCAGGAGGTCTTCACCTCGACCTTTGATACTCCAGCCGCAGTTGACCAGCTCGAAAAGAAACTTGCCGGCAAGCTGAAGAGCGTGCTTAGCATTGCGGCCAAGGTGCAGCTCAAGGCACCCGGCACCATCGAACGCTCGCAAGGAAAGAGTGTGCATGTGATTGACAAGAGAAAACTTTAAATAGCATTATGAACAATTCACCTTATTTCAATCCCGAACGCGAAACGATGTCGCGCGAGCAAATTGAGGCTTTCCAACTGAAACGCCTCAAAGAGACTATCGCCCAGTGCATGAAAAACGAGTTCTACCAGAAGAAATTCCGTGAGGCCGGTATCACGCCCGACGACATACAGACGCTCTCCGACGTGCGAAAGCTGCCATTCACCACCAAGCAAGACCTGCGCGACACTTATCCCTTTGGAATGTCGTGTGTCCCCCTGCGCCAGTGTGTGCGCCTCCACTCCAGCAGTGGCACCACCGGTAATCCCACTGTCATCCTGCACACGCAGAAGGACCTTGATGAGTGGGCCAACCAGGTGGCGCGTAACCTCTGGATGGTGGGTCTGCGCCCCGACGACGTGTTCCAGAACTCGTCTGGCTACGGCATGTTCACGGGCGGACTGGGCTTCCAGTATGGTGCCGAGCGTCTGGGCATGCTCACCGTGCCCGCGGCTGCAGGCAACTCGTTGCGCCAGATCAAGTTCATCAAGGACTTCGGCACCACAGCCATCCATGCAGTACCCTCGTATGTCACCCGCCTCTATGAGGTGATGCAGGAGCAGGGCGTCGATCCTCGTCGCGACACAAAGCTCAAGGTCCTGGCCATCGGCGCTGAGCCACATTCGGAGGAGCAGCGCCAACGCATCGAACAGATGATGGGCGTCAAAGCCTACAACTCGTTTGGCATGAGCGAGATGTGCGGACCCGGTGTGGGCTTCGAGTGTCCGGAGCAGAACGGACTCCACTTCTGGGAAGACTATTACATTGTCGAGATTGTCGATCCGGAGACGCTCGAGCCAGTACCCGATGGAGAGATTGGCGAACTGGTACTGACCACTCTCTGCCGCGAGGCCATGCCACTACTGCGCTACCGCACCCGTGACCTTACCCGTGTGCTGGGCCGTACATGCCCCTGTGGACGCAATCATATCCGCCTCGACCGCATGCGTGGTCGTTCGGATGACATGATGGTGCTGCGCGGCGTGAACATCTTCCCCATTCAGATAGAGAAGATTCTCATGCAGTTCCCCGAGCTGGGAAACAACTACCTCATTACACTGACCACCGACCAGGACAATGACAATATGACCGTCGAGGTGGAGCTGGCCGAGATGTTCACCGACGACTACTCGCGTCTGCAGCAGCTGGGCCGGGACATCACACGCGCGCTGAAAGACGAGATACTGCTCACGCCTCACGTGCGCCTCGTGCCCCGCGGCACGCTGCCTGTGAGCGAAGGCAAAGCTGTCCGCGTAGTGGATAAGCGGAAAGTGTACCAGTAAGCCCCCGCCCATGTTAGTCAGTGTACGTGGCTCTGAATTTTGAATCAAGAATCATGAATTAAGTATTAAATTTTCCAATATGACTATCATTCAACTATCCATCTTCATCGAGAACCGCTCGGGCACGCTAATCAAAGTGCTCGAAGTACTGAAGGAGGCTAAGATACAGATCATTGCCTCCACCATTGCCGATACGGCCGAGTATGGCATCTACCGTCTCATCTGCTCCGAACCGCAGCGGGCCTGCGAGGAACTGAAGCGTGCCGGTGTGCCAGTCTCGCTCTCCAACGTCTTCGCACTCGAGTTGGACAACCAGCCGGGACGTGCTGCCGAGGCCATCGAGACATTCAGTCGTGCCCACATCAGCATCTCCTATCTCTATTCGTTCCTGCTGGCCGGCAAGGGCATCCTGGTCTTCCGCACCGAGAATGCTGAACTGGCTCGCCAGACGATTCTTGACAATCAGCTGAGCTACATCACCGAGGCCGACCTGGCTAAGATGGTGTGAGCGCTTGCAATACACAGTGCTGACTTGCCACTCTGAGCGTAGCTGAAGGGTGCTTCGAGAGGACGTTTCCTCCTGTAGCACCTTTCTTCTACGCTAGTTTTGGCATGTCTTTCCGCCTCTCCCGGCATACCCCCCCTGTTTCCGGCGCGACATTCCTCGCCCCCCCTTGTACGATTTGGGCTTATTCTTGATTCGCTCGGGCACTGCCAACAGGGGCAAATCCGCCGAGTCTCTGTCCATCGTCTGTGTGATTCGGGTTAAAGGCATAGCGGCAGCGCCGAGCGAGGAGGGACGGGGAGCCGGGCCGGGAGGGACGAGGAGCCGACTCTGGAGGGAGATGGAGTCGGGTCTGAACGGAGAAAGGCTCGGGGCGGACGGTTAGACGGCCCGGGGCGTCTATTCGGACGGCCCGAGGCGTCTGACTGGATGGCTCGGGCCGTCTGAAGTCGAAATCTTTCCTTGCGGCATATATATCGAGGCGTCTTCTGATTGAAAATCAGATGATATATGCATCCGAAACCTGAAACGCATATTGTTGAGCAGATGTCATTCCGCCTTTGACGGAGCAATGGGGACCATTGTAACCGAAGAGTGGCGAGACGGATGACAGAAAGGGAATCTCGTATGGCGCATAGCAGCCCGTTGACCGATTCTAGCTAAAAACGAACTCAGGCAACCCGAGTAGGTTGCCTGAGTTGCATTCCTTCGTGGAGAATATCGGGCTCGAACCGATGACCTCTTGCATGCCATGCAAGCGCTCTAGCCAGCTGAGCTAATCCCCCATAGGCTGTAATTTCAGTGCAAAGGTAGTGCTTTTTCTTGATATGGCAAATATTTCGGCGCGTTTTTTCGCACTTTGCAATAAATTTAATACCTTTGTGGCATAAATCAAGGATATTATGCGTTTACGTATCACAATATGCTTCCTTTTGTCCGCTATACTGCTTTGGGCTGTGCCTGCACGCAGGTTACGTCGTTTGGTGACCTTGGCCGACGGCAGCCAGGTCTGGGCCACGCTGACGGGAAACAGCGACCTCTCTTTCTATGTGACAGACGGGGGCGACACGCTGGTGTGGCAGTCGGCTTCCTCATCGGTTGCCGGACGTGGGGGAGTGTACGTCCCCTGCAATCCGTCCGAGAATGATACGATTGCCCTGGAACAGGCTGTACGTAAGGCCGTGAGGCGACGTGTGGGCAGTGCTGCCACGGCACCCCTGAAACCGCACGGAGTGAAGTATGTGCCCGTGGTGCTTGTGGAGTTTGCCGACAAGACCTTCAGCGTCCGTGAGACGCATGAGGAGGTCAGAGCCTATTACGACCTCTATTGCAATGGTACGCGCGACGGGGTGCTCTATACAGGACATGGCTCCCACGGCAGCATCCGCGACTATTTTGCAGAACAGAGTGAGGGGGACTTCCTGCCCGAGTTCGTTCCCATCGGACCGGTGAAACTGGATAGCACCTATGCTTATTATGGTGCCGACAGGGGCACGTCGCACGACGTGAACCTGACCGCCTTCCGCACCGAGACCATGAGGAAAGCGGTGGGTGAGGTGGCAGACTGGAGCCGCTTCGACAACGACGGCAACGGGTCGGTGGATATGGTCTTTTTTGTTTATGCCGGTCTTGGGCAGAACAATGGCGGCGATGAGAACACTATCTGGCCGCAGGAGTCCACGCGCAGCACCACCATCAATGGGAGGGTGTTTGCCACAAGTGCCTGCTGCTGCGAGCTGATGCCGGCAAGTTTTGATGACGACGGCAATGTCACTGCGACGCGCGCCGACGGCGTGGGCGTCTTCATCCACGAGCTGAGCCATGCACTGGGCTTGCCCGACTTCTATGACACACGGAATGTGGCCTTCGGCATGGACATCTGGAGCGTGATGGACTATGGCGAGTATGGCAACAACGGTTACAACCCCGGCAATTATACGGCCTATGAGCGCGACTTTATGGGCTGGCGTCCACTGATAACGATTGACGGCCCCTGCACGCTGCGTATTCCGTGCTTCGCACAGGGGGGCAATGGGTATAAGGTCGTGAATGATGCCAATCCGAACGAATACTATGTCTTGGAGAACCGTCAGCAGATGGGGTGGGACGACTATATCGGCCGCCGCTGCACCGGGCTGCAGGTGACGCATGTGGACTATGAGTCTGGCAAATGGAATGGAAACACCGTGAATACCGAATCCGCCCATCAGCGTATGACCATCATCGCAGCCAACAATCTTTATCGCGGTTCCAACTCGGCGAAGACGTCGGCAGAGTATCGTGCCACTTTGGCTGGCAATCTCTTTCCCGGTGCCTCGGACATCCACGAACTGACGGACGACACTACGCCGGCCAGCGTGGTCTTCACCGGCGGTTACATGGGTAAGCCCATCTACGAGATCCGTGAAAGCGACGACGGCGTGGTGACGTTGAAGTTCCGCCCTCTTGGCACCCTGACGCAGCCCTCCAATCTCAGGGCAGAGGAACTGGGTGGCAGCAACTTCACTGCGACGTGGGATGTCGTGCCGGAAGCCGAATGCTACAATGTCCAGCTGTGGGGTGACGGTGAGTTGCTACAGCAGCGCGACAGTCTGGCTTTTCCGGCGAATGACGAGACTGCTCGTCCGTGTCAGACCCCTTTCACTGTATTACAGGAGGGGGTGGCCTATACCTTCCGCGTGCAGGCTCTCAGCGACTCGTATCTGAACGGTGCGTGGGCCGAGTCGGAGGTGATTCGCGTGAGCGGCAATGGCATTATACCGCTGCCTGTGAGCGAGCAAGTGGTTCGGATATACTCCATTGACGGCAAGTTTGTCTCCGAGTGCAAGGGCGACGAACTCTCTCGTCTGAGTCTTCATACAGGCATCTACGTCGTTCGTTCGGCAGATGGTTCGTGCCGTAAGGTGTTCGTACAGTGAGACCGACGGTATGTCGCTCTTCTTCGCGCGCACGTATATATAATAAGGTAGAATAATCATGATGAATAAAACCCCAATGATCAAGAAGAGAAGATTGCTTCCCGTCCTGCTGTCTTTCGTAGCAATGGGTATGATGGCTGTGCCGGCAAAGCGAGTGAAGAAAACGCTTGTGCTGGCTGACGGCACCACGGTGGAAGCCGTGCTCACGGGCGACGAGAACGTCCATTATTATACAGCAGCAGATGGTCGCAAATATGTGCCCTCGGCAGACAAAAACGTCTTCCGCTTGGCGGAAGACGGCGAGCTGGAGCAACGTCGAATGACGCGTGCCGCTGCCCGCGAGCAGCACCGCGAGGCACGTCGTGCACGTCGTCGTGCACAGTGGGGCGCCGAGTCTAATCCCATGAGCGGGCACAAGAAGGGGTTGGTTATCCTGGTGAACTTTGCCGACAAGGAAATGACCTACGGCCACTCCACCTACCTCGACTTCTTCAATAAGGAGGGTTATTCGGACTATCACATGGGAGGCTCCGTGCACGACTACTTCTACAGTCAGAGCTATGGGCAGTTTAATCTCACGTTCGATGTCGTGGGGCCTGTCACGGTGAGTCGCGAGCTGAGCTATTACGGAAAGAACAACTCTGACGGTGATGACGAGCACCCTGCCGAGATGGTGGCCGAGGCATGCCGGTTGGCCGACAGCTCGGTGAACTTTGCCGATTACGACTGGGACGACGACGGTGAGGTGGATCAGGTCTATGTTATCTATGCCGGTTACGGCGAGGCACAGGGGGGAGCTCTCGAGACCATCTGGCCTCACGAGTATGAGCTCACCTCGTCGCGCTATTTCGGTGACGGCCCTGGGGCAATCACTCTGGATGGCGTTCGTGTCGATACGTATGCATGCAGCTGCGAACTTTCCGGCAAGTCTGGTACCAACATCGACGGCATCGGTACGGCTTGTCATGAGTTCAGCCATTGCATGTGCCTGCCTGATATGTATGACACCAGCGAGGGCAATTCGAACTTCGGAATGGACATATGGGACCTGATGGACTATGGCTGCTACAACGGCTACCATGGATGCGGCGAGACTCCTGTAGGTTACTCCAGCTACGAACGCATGTATTGCGGATGGCTCACGCCTGTCGAACTGGACGAGGGATGTGACGTGAAGAACATGAAGCCCCTGACGTCGGAGCCTGAGGCATACATCATCTACAATCAAGCTGACCGCAACGAGTTCTACCTGCTGGAGAATCACCAGAAGGAGGGATGGAACCGCTACAGCTCGGCACATGGTATGCTGGTGCTTCATGTCGACTTTGACTCCATGACCTGGGCTAATAATGCGGTCAATGCTACGGCAAACCGTCAGCGCATGACCATCATTCCGGGCGACGGCACGACGACTCGATACAGCACGAGCGGCGACACATGGCCGGGCACGACGATGAACACCGCGCTCACCGATACCTCCATGCCTGCCGCCACGCTCTATCGGGCAAATGCTGACGGACGCAAGTTCATGGGACTCCCCATCGAGGATATCACCGAGCAGGACGGTCTTATCAGTTTTGTTTTCAATGGCGGTTACCAAGTGCCCGTCCCGATTGCCTACGAACCGACGGAGGTAGGCACCAATTCCTTTACCGCCCTCTGGAGCGAAGTGACTGGGGCTCGTGCATATGAGCTGCAACTCATTGAGCGTGACACCTTCAAGCTCAGTCCCTCCGAGGCACTTCTCCTCGCCGAGGATTTCTCGGGTTTTAACATCGGCATCTCCGTGAGCAACAAGGATGTGGGCGAGCAGAACTTGCTGGACGATTACACCCATACGCCCGGCTGGACAGGCTATAAACTCTTCGCGACGAACCTCGACGAGGTGAAGCTGGGCACGTCCAAGGCGGCCGGGTATATCGTTACCCCGGGTTTTGAGGAACCAGAGAGCGGAAGCGTCACTGTGCGGGTTGTTTGCCGTCGGTATCCCAACGACACCGGGGGGCTTCGTGTCTTGGTGAACGATGCTGAGGTGGGTACAATCTTGCCCAATGACGAGGAGACATCCTATGTCTTCACCATCGACTGCAATGCTGGGTTCAAGGTGACGCTGGCCACCACAGAGAAACGGGCTTATGTGGGCGCACTTGAGGTGTATGACGGAACTTATACGGAGACCGACTTAGCTTCGCAGGCTAATGCTCCTCGCCGTGCACGTCAGATGACCACGTATGAGGTAATGGGCACTTCCTATGCCTTTACAGACCTGGATACCAGCAAGTCATACAGCTATCGGGTGCGAGCACTTTCAAACACAGTGGTCAGCGAGTGGAGTAACATGGTGCGTGTCTTCTTTGAGGGGCAGGGCAATTCCGTATTGTCTCCGATGGCTGATCGTCGTACGTACATCGCTCCCTGGCAGCGTGATGTTTATGACCTTCAGGGTCGCCGCATTTCTGAAGGCACGCTGCCACGCGGCATCTACATCGTCGGCGGGCGCAAGGTGATGGCCCCCAAGCGTTAGTCTTCCATATCGCTGATTATTATCTTTGCGATGCGCATGGCCAGTGCCATGATCGTGAGGATTGGTGGCAGGCCGAGGGCTTGTGGCAGGATGACGGCATGGTTCCGTGACGTCGCACGAAGAAGGGAGAGGAAGAAGTTTCACCAAGGCCACCACACGGGCATCGGCACCCGTGTTGCGGGCACCGTTATATCCCACGAGCAGCGGTTTCAGTCGCTGCCCTCTGTGCCATTCGTCGTATCGGCATAGGCCCAGTCGGGAGAGTGGTTTCATGAAGCCCGAGAACCACACGATGAGTCTGACCAGGTATGAAAGCAGTCTGTCCACCGAGATTGTCTTTTCTTAGAATTAGTCTTATCCCATTACCACGTCGAGCACCATCATCAGCACGAATCCGATGGCAAAGCCTATAGTGCTGAGGTTGGAATGCTTGCCCTCGGAGGCCTCCGGGATGAGTTCCTCCACTACGACATAGAACATGGCGCCTGCGGCAAAGGCCAGCATATAGGGCAGGACGGGAGTCATCATCGAGGCCAGCAGCACGACGAGCAGTGCGCCGATGGGTTCCACCATTCCGCTGATGCAGCCCAGTAGGAAGGAACTCCACTTGGAGTTGCCTTCGGCGCGCATGGGCATGGAGATGATGGCACCCTCGGGCACGTTCTGTATGGCAATACCTAGCGACACGGCGACTGCCGATGCCAGCGAGATGCCTGCCATGCCCTGTTCGGCTCCGGCAAACACCACACCCACGGCCATGCCTTCGGGCAGGTTGTGTATGGTGACAGCCAGTGCCAGCATCGCCGTGCGCGAGAGCTTGCTGCGCGGACCTTCGGGCGTATTGGTACCGATGTGGAGGTGGGGCGTGAGTTCATCGATGAAAAGCAGGAACGCCATTCCCAACAGGAAGCCCACTGCTGCCGGCGCTACTGCCCACGGTCCTGCCTTGGCCTCCATGTCGATAGCCGGAATCAGCAGCGACCACACGGAGGCGGCCACCATTACCCCTGAGGCAAAACCCAATAACGTCTTCTGCAGGCGGGGCGACATCTCGTCTTTCATGAAGAACACAAAGGCCGAGCCCAGCATGGTGCCCAGCAGGGGAATGAACAGTCCGACGGCGAGTGAAGTCATTGTCGTATGTAAGATTTTGGTTTATAGACTCATGCCAGCCGCGCTTACAGCAGCTGCTTGATGCACTCCTCGACATCGGCCATGTCGGCTGTGGGCTCGAAGCGAGCTACCACGTTGCCCTGGCGGTCGATGACGAATTTGGTGAAGTTCCATTTGATGTCGCTGCTCTCTCTCCATCCGGGCAGCGTCTTGTCGAGCATGTCGCTCAGCAGCTGGGACAGTTTATGTTCTCCGAAGCCCTCAAATCCCTTCTGCGCCTTCAGGTAGGTGTAGAGGGGCAGCTCGCCGGGGCCGTTCACGTCGGCCTTCTTCATTTGGGGGAAGGTGGTGTTGAAGTGGAGGGTGCAGAATTCGTGTATCTCTTCGTCCGTGCCGGGTGCCTGTCCGCCAAACTGGTTGCAGGGGATGTCCAGGATCTCCAGCCCCTGGTCGTGATAGTCCTTGTAGAGCTGTTCGATGGGTTCGTACTGGGGGGTGAAGCCACAGCCTGTAGCGGTGTTCACGACGAGGATTACCTTTCCTTTGTAGTCTGACAGGTTCAGCTGCTCGCCTTTTCCTGTGGTGAGGATGAAGTCGTAGATAGTCATCTTGTTCTTGGGTTTTATGCTTTGTTAAACTTTTCCTTTCCTTTCTTGCAGCGTGGGCAGCGCCATGTGTCTGGCAGGTCTTCGAACGCTGTGGTCCTTGTCCATTATAGTTCGTTTTTTTGTGTTGATTATGTGAATGTTTTGCTCTTCGGACGCAAAGTTACACATTCTTCCATAGATATTCGAATCCATGAATGATGTTTTTTTGTCCGAAACGAAACATTATCCAATTTTTATGTTTACCTTTGCCGGCGAATGACTGTATTATGTATTAAGGTATATGTGCCGACTCTCTGAATTCCTGACGCATGTGATGGGCTTGGACCTGGCTGTGGTGGAGGGCTGCGAGATGTGTTTCTTCGAGACGGACGGCGAGCGGACCATGCAGGTGAATCGCATGCGCGACACGCTCGACTGCTACACCTTCACGCTGGTGTTCCAGGGAGAGCTGACGCTGCTCCATGGCAACCATCGTCTCACACTGCACCGTGGCGATATGTACATCTACACGCCCGGCTTCGCGCTGACCATTTTGGATGCCAGCGCTGAGTATCGCGGGGCTTGTCTGATTGTGGAGGAGACGCTCACCTTTGAGACTCCCATCGTGCGCAATATGATTCGTGCAGCCTATTTCCCTGTTGTGGAGCTGCGCGAGCCGAAGTTGACCCTTTCCGAGTCCGAGGTCTCCCATCTGTTCAGCCGCATGAAGGAGATAGACGAGTGTATGCGTTCGGACCATCGTTTCAAGTGGGAGAGCCAGCAGCTGCTCTATGGCCTCTTCGTGCTCGACGTACTGAACTTCCAGGAACGCTCCATCAAGAACCACCGCCATTCGAGCCGCAGCGAGGATATCTTCATCAGTTTCATCCGTCTCCTGCCGCAGCATTTCGTTGAACACCATAGCGTGGGGTTCTATGCCGACCAACTCTATATCACCCCCACGTACCTCTCACGTGTGGTGAAGCAGACCACGGGGCGCACGGTGATGGACTACGTCAATCAGATGCTCGTCATGGAGGCCTCGTGGCTCCTGCGCTTGACGGACGAGAGCATAGCGCAGATTGCCGCCCGGCTGCATTTTGCCGACCAGGCCAGCTTCAGCAAGTTCTTCCTGCGTTATCGCGGGCAGTCGCCGGGGGCCTATCGCCGCTCCTCCTCGTATCCAGGGGGCGGTGCCGGGAGATGAACTTGGTGTGTCCTGATTTCGGAAAACTTGAACGTCCACTGCCTGTTTCAGGTGGCTGTCGAGATGGGCAAATTTGGCCCGTTTTCGGGGTGTTTTCGGGGTGAAAATGGATGGCGCGTGGTGTAAGTCTCTGATTGATAGTACTTCAAAATTTGCGATATTTTCCATCGACTCCGCCCTTGCTTCGGAATACGCGATTCTCGCACGAAATTTTGTCCGGAGGAGCGTGTTCCATCCTCCTGCGGAGCGTGTTCCATCCTCCTGCGGAGCGTGTTCCATCCTCCTGCGCGGCGTGTTGCGTAGGTCTATGCGACGTTCCGTTTCAAAGTAGATGATGCTCGTTGTAAAGATAAATCGGACTTTTCTTTCCCCTCGTCTGCTCGTTGTGGCAGCTATTCGCTGTAGTTGCGGTCCACGACGATGGAGAATCGTTGGTGGGGGAAAGCGCTGTGCAGCGTCTCGCTCATGGTGCGGGCAAAGGCATCGTTGTCCGTCACTTCGTCATCCGGCACCACGTCGATGGTGATCAGCTGCTGGTCTTCGTAGTAATAGTAACCGTGCACTTGGGTTACATGAGCGCAGTGGGCTGCCATCTGCATCACGTCGTGCTGCAGGCGCCCCTCGGTGCTGTCGCCACGACTCACAGCATAGATGCCCACGGTGACCACGGCCCCGAACTTTTCGTAGATACGCAGCGTGATTTCCCGCGTCAGGCGGTGGATCTCACGGGCGGTCATCGTGTCGGGCACATTGACGTGAATGGAGCCGATGTAGGTGTCGGGGCCATAGTTGTTCATGATGATGTCGTAGATGCCCAGCACCTGGTCGAAGCTCATCACCTCGCGCTTCAGTTTGGTCACGAATTCGCGTGGCACATGGCTTCCCAGCAGCTCGTTGATGGGCGAGGCCAGCATCTCAAGGCCGGCCTTAAGGATAACTAGCGAGATCAGGACGCCGAACCATCCGTCGAGGTTCACCTGCCAGAGCAGCATGATGATGGCCGAGACCAGCGTGGAGAGCGTGACGATGGCATCGAAGAGGGCGTCGGCACCGCTTGCTATCAGTGCGTCGCTCCGCAGTTCGTGGCCCGTGCGCCTGACGTAAGTGCCCAGCAGAATCTTCACCACGATGGCTACGACGATGACCACCAGCATTATCGTGTCGTACTGAGGCAAGGTGGGGTGCAGAATCTTCTTGACTGATTCGATCATCGAGGCCATGCCCGCCATCAGCACGATGATGGCGATGATGATGGCGGCAAAGTATTCGATGCGCCCGTGCCCGAAGGGGTGTTCGCGGTCGGCCGGGCGTGCCGACAGGCGGGTGCCGACAATGGTGACCACGGAGGAGAGCACGTCCGTCAGGTTGTTCACTGCGTCCATCAGGATGGCGATGGAACCCGAAGCCAGTCCCACTCCAGCCTTGAAGGCAGCCAGCAGCACGTTGGCTCCCACTCCCATATAGCTGGTTCTGATAATCTTCTCGTTACGTGTCATTTCACTTTCACTGCCCTGTCTGCCTGCAAAGTTACGAAAAATCCGTGTAAGCGAGGGTAAAGAGAGTAAATTCTTTTTGTCGAGCGTGAGGAATTTATCAAATAAGCGAGCACAAAAGGAAGGAGAAGCACGGGAAGGGCAATAGTAATCTCGTTCCTCTTTTATTCCATCTGGAGGAGACGCTCCGCATTCTTGTGGAGAATCATTTCGCGGTTGGGAGCCAGGTTGGGCTCGTCGGTCAGGTATTGGCGCATGCGCCGGAGGCCGGCGGTGAGCACCTGCGGCGCCGCGTAGGGATAGTCGGAGCCATAGAGCAGATGGTCGGACGGCCAGCTCCTGCCCGATGTGCTGTCTCATCCTCTTCTTCCTATCTTTGTTTGCAGAATATCAGTTTCATTGTCTCGGGGTCGAGTGGCTGCATGGTAGGCAGCCTGAGGCTCTTCACCATGTGGAGCGTTCCCTGCTTGTACTTCTGGAAGTGCTCTGTCTTCTGGTGGCTCTGATAGGCCTCCTCGGAGGCATAGATTTCGAGGATACGTATCTGTGTGGAGTCCTCGATGCTCTGCATGGGGAACAGGCAGATGACTCCCGGCTCACGCTCCACGCTCAGGCGGTCCACCTCGTTGGCATACGTGAGGTACTCCCTCAGGTATTCGGGATACACCTCGATCTCGGCTGTCCGCACTATCAGGTCCCCCTGGCCTGCGGGCTTTGAGATTTCCTCGGCAGGCCCCTGTGCGGGCTGCTCATTATGCCGCTTGCCGCTGATGATGGCCGTGACGACGGTCATGAGGAGAAGCACAAGGGTGGATAAAATAAGAAAAAGTTTCTTATTCATTGCTTGCTCTGTTTGTATTATTCTATCACCATCTTCTCGCCATTGACGATGTATGTACCCTTCGGCAGGCTTCCGAGGCTGTTTGCATTCGTGAGCAGTTTCTTGCCATCAAGGCTGAACACATTGTATAGGGCAGCGGACGTTGCCGGCTGGCCGACATTTGTCTGTCCGTCGATGCTTACGAGCGTGTAGTGCTGTGTGCCCAGGCCCAGCTGTTCGGCATATTCCACCGTGTGCGTGCCGTGCCGGCTCTCGATGCGGCGTATGAGCGGCGAGGCATCGTCGCCTGCCACCGACTGATGATCGAAGACGAGGTCGAGGCATGCCTTGTCGAGCGCTACGGGGTCTGTGGAGGCCAGGATGCCGATGTCCTTCATCTTCGGTTCGGCCGGTGAACCATCGCAGTCGCAGTCCACAGAGAGATTGTTCATCACGTTGATATAGACGATGTCGCGCCCCGGCTGCTTGAAGTAGTTGTGCACGGCCTGTGCCGCTGCAGCCATCGACTCGAGGAAGCCTTCCTGGTCGTCATCCATCCAGCGGGTGGTGCTGCGCCCGGCAGAGTGGATGTAGAGCTTGCCGCTGCTTGATGCCACGCCGATGGACTGGTTCTTCAGCACCCCACCGAATCCGCCCATGGCGTGCCCCTTGAAGTGGGCCAGGTTGATCATCATGTCATAGTTCTGTATGTGCGACCCCACGATGTCGTACTGGATATGGCGTGTGTCGGTGACGGGCAGGTTGATGCTGCCCTCCTCGTCCATGATATCCACGGTGGCTATGTCGCTGAAGCCTCGTTCGGCAATGGCCCGGCGGTGGGCAGCGGTGGTGGCCCGGCTGCCTCCGTAGGCCGTGTTGCATTCCACGATGTTTCCCTCTACTTTCTCTACCAGGTTCTTGATGAACTCTGGCCTCAGGTAGTTGGTGCGGCTCGATTCGCCTGTCGATATCTTTACGGCTACACGTTTCCCCTCGGCCGACACGTTCAGTGCCTCATAGATTCGCACCAGCGATTCTGCCGAGATGTCGTCGGTGAAATATACCACGCTGCTCGTCGTGTCTGGCACCTCTTCCTTGATGGTCTCTGTGGGGTTCTTGGCACAGGCTGCCAGCGTGGCGATGCAGACGAGTGCTGTCAGATAAGTCTTTCTGCTGTTCATCTTATTGAAGTCTTGTGTTGTTTTGCTTCTTATTATCTCTTCTTTATGATTTGGCGTTGCAAAGATACGGATAAACCGCCACATGACGTTTAACTGTTTTACGGATAAAACAACCAAATTTACAGAATCATGCTGAAAGCGTGTGTGTTCGTATCCGATATGGAGGATAAGCCATTTAGTCAAGGGCCGGACAACGCAGGCGCCAGCGCTGCCGAGAGTGGACCGGACCGGGCGGACACCATGCCCACAGGCATTATCCACCGCTCTGTTTTCCCACGTGTGGGAAAGTTCATCGCAACACGCTGCGCCCCGCTTTCCCACACGTGGGAAAACAGGACGCAGCGTGCAGCATCTCCGGGGGCTCTGTGGCTTGTCCCTCGGGATGTTTCAGAAGCGGAAGTATCGCTTGGCGTTCCAGTAGCAGATATCGCGCACCATCTCGCGGATGCGGGGCATCTCTTCCTCGGGCAGTTCGCCGTTCTCCACGTCGCGGCCCAGCAGGTTGCACAGCGTGCGGCGGAAGTATTCGTGGCGCGGATAGGAGAGGAACGAGCGGCTGTCTGTGAGCATGCCCACGAAGCGGCTCAGGAGACCGAGCAGCGAGAGGGTGTTCATCTGGCGCTCCATGCCTTCCTTCTGGTCGTTGAACCACCATCCGCTGCCAAACTGAATCTTGCCCGGCACGGGACCCTCCTGGAAGTTTCCGATCATGGCAGCCAGCATTTCGTTGTCGGCAGGGTTGATGTTGTAGAGGATGGTCTGCGGCAGGTTGCCCTCCAGGCACAGGCGGTCGAGGAACCGCGCCATCTGCAGGGCCGTGTTGGGGGTGCCGATGGAATCGAATCCGCTGTCGGGACCCAGCAGCTGCATCATACGGCTGTTGTTGTTGCGGATGGGACCGTAGTGGAACTGCTGTGTCCATCCGGCACGTGCGTCCTGGCGTCCGAACTCGAGCAGCAGGGCTGAGCGGAACTGTCCCAGCTCCTTCTCTGTGGGCTGTTGCCCGTCCATCACCTTGCGGAAGATGCTATCGACCTCGGTCTCAGTGAATTCGTCGGCATAGAACTCGGTGAGCCCGTGGTCGGAGAGGCGACATCCGAGCGAGGCAAAATAGTCGTGCCGTTTCTGCAGGGCATCCAGGAGGTCGGCATAGCTGTGTATCTCACAACCTGCAGCCTGGCTGAGCTGCTCGATATAGGCGCGATAGGCCTTGGGGTTCTCTATGGCCATCGCTTTGTCGGGGCGCCATGTGGGCAGCACCTTGATCTCGAATCCGCTCTGTGCCGTCTGCTTGTGATACTCCAGCGAGTCGGCTGGGTCGTCGGTGGTGCACACCACCTCTACGCGGTATCGGCGCATGAGGCCTCGGGCGCTGTATTCTGGCTGTCGGAGCTTCTCGTTGCACTCCTCGTAAATCTCACGGGCAGTGGAGGGATTGAGCAACTTCTGGATGCCGAAGGCTGTGCGCAGCTCCAGATGGGTCCAGTGGTAGATGGGGTTGCGCATGCAGTAGGGCACCGTCTCGGCCCACTTCTCGAACTTTTCCCAGTCCGAGGCATCGCCGGTAATGAAGTGCTCGTCCACTCCGTTGGAGCGCAGTGCACGCCACTTGTAGTGGTCGCCCCCTAACCACAGTTCGGTGATATTGGCGAAGCGATGGTCCTCGGCCACCTCGCGTGGGTTGAGGTGGCAGTGGTAGTCGATGATAGGCAGGCCCTCTGCCTCCTCGTGGTATAGCTTCCGGGCAGTCTCTGTCTGCAGCAGGAAGTCCTTGTCCATGAATGGTTTCATAGGGAATGGCGTTTTTGTGTCGTTAATGTGTCGGGCGGTTTGTCGGTCTATTTCATCCCCAGGCTGTTGGCGATTCCCCATTCCAGTCCGCGCAGCTCGGCCAGCCCGCGCAGACGGCCTATGCAGCTGTAGCCGGGATTGGTCTTCTTCCTGAGGTCGTCGCACATCTGGTGTCCGTGGTCGGGGCGCATGACGATGCTCTTCTGTCTCCTCTGCTGTATCTCAAGGAAGGCTTTCATCACCTCGTACATGGGCACGTCGCCTTCCAGATGGTTGGCCTCGTGGAAGTTACCTTCGGCATCACGCTGTGTGGAGCGCAGGTGGACGAAGTCTATGCGATCCCAGAAGCGGCGCATCATGGCGGGCAGGTCGTTCTCGGGGCTCACACCGAACGAACCGGTGCAGAGGCAGAGTCCGTTGGCCGGGCTGGGCACTGCATCGATGAGGGCCTGGAAGTCCTCGGCCGTGCTCAGGATGCGGGGCAGGCCCAGGATGGACATGGGCGGGTCGTCGGGGTGGATGACCAGGGTGACGCCAGCCTGCTCGGCAGCGGGGCACACCTCGCGCAGGAAATATATGAGGTTTGCGCGTAGGCGTTCGGGCGTGATGTCGCGGTAGCGGTCCAGCTCCTTCTGGAACTGCTCCAGGGTGAAGCTCTCCTCCGAGCCTGGCAGTCCGGCAATCATGTTGCGTGTGATGAGCTGCTTCTCGGCATCGTCCATCTGTTCATAGCGTGCCTTGGCCTTGGCCGTCTCCTCGGGCGTGTAGTCCTTCTCTGCTCCGGGGCGTTTCAGGATGAAGAGATCGAAGGCCACGAAGGCCGCCCGCTCGAAGCGCAGGGCCCGGCTGCCGTCGGGCATCTCGTAGGAGAGGTTGGTGCGCGTCCAGTCGAGTACGGGCATGAAGTTGTACGTCACTACGTCGATGCCACACTGTCCCAGGTTGATGAGGCTCTGCTTGTAGTGGTCGATATACTTCTGATAGTCTCCCGTCTGCGTCTTGATGTGTTCGTGTACGGGCACGCTCTCCACTGCGGCCCAGCGCAGCCCGGCCTCTTCCACTATACGCTTGCGCTTGAGGATTTCCTCCTTTGTCCACACCTCGCCGTTGGGGATGTGGTGCAGGGCTGTCACTACGCCGGTGGCTCCGGCCTGTCGTATGTCCTGAAGGCTGACCGGGTCATTGGGCCCGTACCAGCGGAAACTTTGTTCGCAGAGATACATATCGTTGTGTGTTATTCGGTTTGTTATTCCTATAGTCTCTATAGTTCCTATAGTCCCCTATAATTCCTTTAATATCAGATTGAGAAGGCATCAAATCCTCCGTCCACTACCGACAGCACGCCTGTGACGAAGCTGCTGGCATCGCTGATGAGGTAGTGTATGGTGCCAAACAGCTCTTCGGGCTCGGCAAATCGGCCGGCCGGCGTATGGGCAATGATGGTCTTGGCACGGTCGGTGAGCGAGCCGTCCTCGTTGGTCAGCAGGGTGCGGTTCTGGTTGGTGAGCAGGAAACCGGGCACGATGGCGTTCACACGCAGGTCGGGGCTGAACTTGGTGGCCAGCTCCGTAGCCATGTACTTCGTGTAGTTGCCGATGGCAGCCTTGGCAGCGCTGTAGCCCACCACGCGCGTCAGAGGGCGCAAGGCACTCTCCGAGCAGAAGTTCACGATGGCTCCCTTGCCGTTCTTTGCCATTACCGGCACGAAGACCTGTGTGGGCAGGATGGTACCGAAAAGGTTCAGCTCCACCACCTTCTTGAATGCGTCAAGGTCGAGGTCGAGGAATGTCTTGTCCGGCGCGATGGTGGCTCCGGCCATGTTGCCGCCTGCCGCATTGAGCAGGATGTCGATGGTATCGAAGTGTGCCACGATGGCTTCGCGGTTCTGCTCCAGTACCTCGCGCTTCAGCACGTCCGTCATGAGGAAGAGTGCCTCGCCCTTCTTGTTCAACTCGGCCTCCAATTCCCGGCCCTGTTCCTCTATGCGGTCGAGTATCACCACCTTGGCTCCCTGTTCCACCAGATAGTGTGCAATGTTACGGCCCAGAATGCCGCATCCACCAGTTAGTACGACCACTTTTCCTTGAATATCAAACAAATTCTTCATCTTTCCTTATCTTTTTCTTTAATCTATAATCAGTCTTTAAACTTTAAACTTTAAACCTTAAACTTTACTCATCCCTTCACCGGATTATACTTTGGCACGAGCGTCTTCAGACAGCACCATCCGATGATGTAGGCCAGGGCACAGTAGCAGAAGACGATGAAGTATCCGGCCGGTTTACCCTGGAAGCCCAGGAAGACCATCTGTGTCTGGTCGGCATAGTCGAAGAGCTGTCCGCTGAACTTGTTGATGCAGTAGCTTCCTATACCGCCTGCCATGCCGTTGATGCCCGTCATGGTGCCCACGGCCTTCTTGGGGAACAGGTCGCTGCCCACGGAGAAGAGGTTGGCCGACCACGACTGATGGGCTGCGCCGGCAATGCCGATGAGCAGGATGGGGAACCAGTAGCTCAGCCTGCCCAGGGGCTGGGCAAACAGAGTGAACAGCGGGAAGAGGGCAAACACCAGCATGGCCTTCAGGCGGGCATCGTAGGGGTGATGGCCCGTGCGGTTGACGATGATGGTGGGCAGCTTGCCGCCATAGATGGAGAGCATCGTGATGGCATAGAGCACGAAGATGAGCAACATGGCTGTCGGGTTGTCCGAAGGCAGGCCATACACGTCCGAGATGTAGGCCGGTGTCCAGAACAGGAAGAACCACCACACGCCGTCCGTCACCAGCTTGGCCAGGAAGATGGCCCACGTCTGAGGCAGCTTGTAGAAATTCCAGAATGGCACGTTGAGCAGGATGAAGGCCGGGATGAGGAGCCATGCGCTGAACATGAATGCGCAGACGAGCACGATGATGCCCAGAGTGAAGTATATCCATGAGTTGGACAGCATGGGGATTGCGCCCTTCTCCGACTTTGACTCTTGGGCGGCCTCCTTCTCGGACGTCTCGTCCTGATGAATGTAGGCCAGCTCGGCAGCGTTCACGCGCTTGCTCTCTTCCGGCTTCTGATAGATGAATATCCAGAAGCCCAGCCAGATGAAGCCCAGTGCACCGATGATGATGAAGGCCATCTCCCATCCGCCTCCGATGCCGGCGTTCTTGAAGTAGCGGGCCAGCAGGGGAATCGAGAGCGGAGCCACCAGTGCGCCGATGGTCGAACCCGAGTTGAAGATACTGGTGGCAAAGGCACGGTCCTTCTTCGGGAAGTACTCGGCCGTCACCTTGATGGCAGCGGGGAAGTTTCCGCTTTCACCTACAGCCAGCACCACACGCGACACCATGAAGCACCAGGCGCTCACGGTGCTGATAGCCAGTGCCACGTCGCCCGTAGCCTCGATCATCTCCTGCATGCTGCCCAGGTTCAGATGCCACATCGTGGCCACGCCGCACAGCGCATGCATGCATGCTCCCAGCGACCAGATGGCGATGGCCCAGAGATAGCCCTTCTTCACCCCAATCCAGTCCATGAAACGGCCCGAGAACAGGTTGGCCACCGCATAGACCAAGCCAAAGATGGCTGCGATGTTGCCATAGTCGGCATCCGTCCAGTGAAAGTCGGGGGCAATGAAGTCCTTCCATGTGAGTGAGAGCACCTGGCGGTCCATGTAATTGATGGTCGTCGCCAAAAATAACATTATACAGATGGTCCATCTGTACTGCGTCATTTTCTGTCCTGATTGTGTGTTCATCTTGTGTGTGATTTTTTTGAGTTTATTAGTCTTTTGGTTTATTGGTTTGCATGTTCGTAAGTATATGAGTCCCGAGCATGGAACTCAGTAACTCGACGACAAAGTTAATACAATTTAGTATTCCATGCAAAAAAAAGGCAAAGATAGTGCGGGGTAATGATAAATTTCTGCCTATTATGCCCCTTCTCAATATTATTTTTGCATCTTCCGGCATTTCGGAAGCCACGAAAAGTTCCTCTTTTCCGTGGTCCGGCTCTCTCTCTTTCGTAGCTCGCCGCTTGCGGCACTTGCCCAAAGCAAGAACTTTGGCTTCGCCGAACTTACTTGCACTCGGCATAAAAAAGAATTGGATTCTTTTTGTTCTGCTCTCGTTTTTTCGTAACTTTGTCCTCCGGAAATACGAAACGAACCTTAAACAAGAGAGAAAAATGAAGAGAATCATCCTTTCCGTCCTGGCCCTTTTGCCCATCATGGCCGACGCACAGGACACGTTCACCTACAGCGGTGAGCGCATCGACATGCAGCAACACACATTCAAGAGTACCCTGGTGGGCAAGTTGCAGGGCATTGAGAAACAGGGCTACCAGGGAATGGACATCTGGGGACAGACGGTGGTGAGCTGCCAGAACACGGGCGTCATCACGCTCTATAACTACGATGGCCGCACGCTGACGAAGCGGGGCGACTCGTTCCCCATGGCCAGCAACGACAAGGAGAACCATTCCAACGTGGTCTCCATGAGCCGCACGTTCTATAAGGAGGGAGACCCCCTGCCGCTTATCTATGTGAGCCAGTGCTCCAAGGGGCGCTACAAGGGCATGAAGGACGTGTGCTTCGTGGAGCGCATCAAGCCCGAACTGAATGCCACCGAACTGGTGCAGACGATTCTCTACAAAGACGAAAACAAAAACTTTGGCTATGCCGTGCAGTGGGTGCTGGACAACGAGAATGGCTACCTCTATGGCTACGGCAACACGATTAACAACAACGACCCGCAGAACCGCCATCGCATCGTGAAGTTCCGCATCCCCGAGGTGAAGGAGGGACTGGTCACGCTGACCGATGCCGACCTGCTGGAGAACTATCTCCTCGAGGAGACGTACAGCCAGCCCTTCAATCCCGTGGGGCAGGGCCTCTTCATCAAGGACGAAGTGTTGTATATGCCCACGGGCTTCGGCCAAGAGAAGGCTCCCTCAATACTCTACGTCTGGGACCTCAAGGCACGCCGCATGCGCAACGTCATCGACCTGACCAAGGCCACGAAGGGCGAATTGGAGGACTGCGCTGCATTCGGCTCCGCACTGATGATACAGGCCCAGGGCTCGATGTACAGGTTGGATTTCTAAATCATGAGTGATATGCGACTTCTGTTAATGCTTTGCCTGTCGCTGATGCCTGTCTTGACGTGGGCTTCCACGCCGGACAGCGATGTGACAAAGCGTCTGGAAAAGGCTTATAAGCTGCATGCCCTTGAGTTTGACAAGAAGGTGATTGCCCAGACAAAGAAGTGGGCCGACGGCTATGGCATCCTGCACCCTGACTGGATTGAGAACCTGCATGGGAAATCGATTGACGCACAGGGGAATGTCATCCTTCCGCAATATGATTACTCGCGCGTGCAGCTTTACAGCAAGAATTACTATGTGCTGACCGTCAATGACCGGAAAGGCGTGGTAACCCGCGACGGAAGGCAGCTCACCGACTTTGTATATTCCGACTTCGACTTCTCGCTCGCGCCTCAAGGTCTTTTCCTGGCCTGGTCCGATGCCTCGGGCACGAAGACGGACATCTACACGGTGCAGGGCAAACTCGTCCGCACGATGGAGGGCTGCATGGACTTGCATGTGGCTTACAATGCCGAGACGAACCTGATTACCATAGAATACACGGACGGGAAGGGCAAAATGCACTTCATGCAATGCTATCCCGACGGGACAAGTGCCGAGACGGAGGGAGGGGAGCATCCCGTGCTGCCCGTAAGGTCGAAGGATTCTGTCATGGCGGAGGACATACACGATTTCATGTTCAACACGTGGGGGCGTTATGGGATGGTGCCCTTGGCAGGGAATGAAAATATGCCCCGGATGCCGAAGTCATTCTATGAAGACCTTCTCTTCGGCCTTGAGTACTTCGCAGATTTCGAGTGGCAGCAGTTGCAGTGTACCGCTTCTCTTGTTCACATGTTGTTCTATAACAGCTACTTGTCCTGCTGCTACAATCTGGGCATGTATGACAGGGTGCTGAGCATCCTGCATGGTTCAGGCCTCCCGTTCCTCCCGCTTCCCTATGTCTTCGACACAGAGTCGCGGCAGGTCGTCCTGGATGAGGCCTTTGATGCTTACAAGAGTATGGGACAAATGCTGGACAAAGACCTGTCCGCGCTCAACAATATGTATGCACAGTCCGTAGTGGGTCTTCAGACAGCCGAGGCGAAAGCGGAGGAGAAAGCCGAACGGAAAAAACGCAACTCCGAGGCATTGGGCGTTGCGCTGGGTATCGGCGTGGCGGGGGCTGCCGATATCCTGATGGAAAGAGTCGCCGCCTCGTCCCATTCGTCTTCCCCGGCGAAAACCACGTCCGTCTCTAAGTCGAATACGAGCACTTCCTCCGCAACTTCGGGCAGCGAGGAGCCTGTGTTCGAGAATGTGGAGGAGCACGAGAAATGTACTGTCTGCGACGGGAAGGGCCATTGCAAGTATTGCGACGGGAAGGGCACCAAGGTTTACTCCGCAAAGCGAGGGACCGAGGTGTGTGCCTCGTGCAACGGCTCCCCGAAATGCAAGGCATGTGACGGACGCGGCTACAAGATTCGCTATACAACCAAGAAGAAATAAGATAGACGTATGAAACGAACCCATTCATTCCTCGCTGCCCTGAGTGTTAGCAGCCTGCTGGCAGCACAATCCGGAAGCCTCACGCTCCACTACGACCGTCCCGCCACCTATTACGAGGAGGCGCTCGTCATCGGAAACGGCACGCTGGGAGCCACCATCTATGGCGGCACACGGACCGATGTCATCCAGCTGAATGACATCACCCTGTGGACGGGAGAGCCGGAGGGCGAGGTGGCCAATCTGGAGGCATACACCCATGTCGGGGAGGTGCGCCGGTTGCTCTTCGCGGAGAACTACCGCGAAGCCGAGCCGCTGATGAGGAAGATGCAGGGCCACTACAGCCAGAATTATCAGCCTCTGGGCGAACTGATGATTGAATTTGATGACAGCTCGGCCGTGGACGATTATCGCCGCTGGCTTGACATCAGCGAGGCTACGCTTCATAATGCCTACGTCCGCAGCGGCTCCCGCTGTACGACCGATTACTTCGCTTCGGCTCCCGACTCGGCCATCGTCGTGCGCCTGACGTCGCAGAAACCCATGCACGTGCGCCTCTGGTTTGGCACGCCGCTGCCTCACGAGACCACAGCCGTTCAGGGGCAGATGACTGTCGATGGTTACACAGCCTTCCATTCCTATCCTTCGTATCATTCTCCCACGCCCGACAAGCATTTCTATGACCCTGACCGTGGCATCCACTTCCGCACGATCGTACGTCCGGTGCTCAACGATGGTACGCTCACTTGTGAGGATAGTGGTGAACTGCGTATTGATGGAGCCACCGAGGCTGTTGTCTATCTGGTGAATGTCACCAGTTTCAATGGCTTTGACAAGGATCCTGTGCGTGAAGGCAAGCCCTACAAACAGCTGGCTGCTCAGCGTATCGAACGTGTGGCCGCCATGCCCTATGCCGATGTGCTGGAGCGTCACGTGCGTGATTATAAGAAGTACTTTGACCGGGTACAGCTCGACCTAGGTTCCACACCAGCTCATCTCAAGGAACTGCCCACTGACGAGCAACTCCTTCGATATACGGTCGATGGCGAACCCAACCCCGAGCTGGAGGCACTCTATTTCCAGTTTGCCCGTTACCTGCTCATCGCCTGCTCGCGCACCAAGGCTGTGCCGGCCAATCTGCAAGGACTCTGGAACCGCTGGATGCTGCCGCCATGGAGCTGCAACTACACCACGAACATCAACCTCGAGGAGAACTACTGGGCTGCCGAGGTGACCAACCTCTCCGAGATGCACCAGCCGCTGATGGACTTCATTGCGGCGCTGAGCGTATCGGGACGTGAGACGGCTCGGGCCTTCTTTGGCGTGCAGGAGGGGTGGTGCCTGGCACACAATACTGATATCTGGGCCATGACCAACCCCGTGGGCCTGGGTGGTGGCTCGCCCAGCTGGGCCAACTGGTCGATGGGTGGCGCATGGGTGTCCACCCACATCTGGGAACATTATATGTTCACGCGCGACCGGGCCTTTCTGCGTCAGTACTATCCCTACCTGCGTGGTGCCGCTCAGTTCTGCCTCGGCTGGCTGGTCGAGAAGGACGGTCATCTGCTCACCGCTCCCTGCACATCACCCGAGAACGGCTATATCACCGACGACGGTTATCATGGTGCCACGCTCTATGGTGGTTTTGCCGACATCGCCATGACTCGCGAGTGCCTCACGGATGCCGTTCTTGCGGCTCAGGAACTTGGTGTGGACAAAGGCTTGCAGAAGCAGATGCGTCAGGCACTGGAACACTTGCTCCCTTATAGGGTGGGACGGGACGGAAACCTGCAGGAGTGGTATCACGACTGGCGCGACTCCGACCCGCGCCATCGCCATCAGTCCCATCTCTTCGGTCTCTATCCCGGCCATCAGATCACGGTGCAGGACACACCCGAACTGGCTCGTGCAGCCGCCCGAACGCTGGAGATAAAGGGTGAGGAAACCACTGGATGGAGTGCCGGATGGAGGGTGAACCTCTTTGCACGCTTGCAGGACGGACGCCATGCTTATAGCATTTTCCGCAAGCTGCTGCGCTACGTCAGTCCCGATGAATACCGGGGCGAGGATGCCCGTCGCGGCGGTGGCACGTATCCTAATCTGTGGGACGCCCATTCGCCCTTCCAGATCGACGGTAACTTTGGCGGTTGTGCAGGTATGGCCGAGATGCTCTTGCAATCCACGCCCACCGACATCTATCTTCTGCCAGCCCTTCCGGCTCAGTGGCCCTCGGGGCGTATCTCGGGACTCTGTGCCCGTGGCGGCTTTGTGCTCGACTTTGAATGGAAGGACGGGAAGGTGGTCGCAGCCCGCATACAGGCTCGTACCAGTGCTCGCACCACGCTCCATGTCAATGGCGAGGCACGTCCCGTAAAACTGAAAGCGGGGGAGAGCCGCGTGATTCTGTAGGCCCCTCCCTTCTTAATAATCCTGAATCGGGATAAAATCACATCGTCCCCCACAGCCATGTTATAGGTTGTGGGGGACGATGGACGTTGTTGGGTAGGGGTTATTTGTCGTCGTAGTGTCCGTATGCTGAGAGGACGAGGACAACGACCTCGTGTTCATAAATCCGATATACCAGTCGATGTTTCTTTGTGAGCTCTCTGCTCCATCGTCCTTCGAGCTGGCCTTTTAATGGTTCAGGATGCCCAAGGCCTGTTTTCGGATGTTCTGCCAGTTCGGCAATGAGCCGCCGTGCTTTCTCATAAACCTTCGGCTCGCTCTTCTGGAGGCGCTAGAGGTCGTTAATGGCTTCTTGGGTGTATTCAATGTTATACAATCAGCCCACTCGCTTTAAGAATGTATCCAAGTCTTCGCCGGGATGCATCCTCTGGGTCTTTCCTTGGCGATATTGTTCTTCACCTCGTTCCAGCTTGGCCATGAATCCCTCTTTCGTCATCAGTGTGGGGTCCTCTTTCTTGGCCACCAACTTACGCAGGTAGCGGGCCAGCTGTTTCATCATCGACTCATCTTCTGCGATGAGGCTCATGTTGCGGAGTATCTCTGCATTCAGTTGCATTGCGGTCATAGTGGTAAACTTATTGCTTTTTGACGACAAATATAGATAAAACGAACGACATGGCAAAGGAAATATCCATTTTTCTCTCTGTCATGCCCGACAGCAGCCTGTACCCAACCATTTACTTCTCAATCTGATAGTTGAAGTAGTCGAACTGCGCCTTGCCCCCCTCGCCGTAGCAGTAGAGACCGATGCGGAAGCCCTTCCAGTTGCCTTTGTGCATCGTGAAGGGGCTGCCTGCCGCCTGATAGCGCTTGCCGTCGAGGCTGTAGTAGAATTGATGCTGATTGGTGGTGGCGTCGAGCGATATGCGCAGATATACCTTGCCTGGTTTCTTGCTCACGATAACGTCCCGCTTTCCGTTGTCCTCCAGGTAAATACCTTCTGCACAGATGCCTATGCCCCGATACTCTCGCCCGATGCATAGCAGTCCGGCGTATGTGCCCGGCTCGATGTTCCGGCAGTCCAGTAGGGTAGTGGCCTCGCCCTGGTAGCCCATCGTCTTTTGCGTGAGCATGTTGCGGGCATTCTTCAGGTCTGCGGAGGGCAGTGCGTCAATCGTCAGCCATCCCTTGCGTGCTGTCAGGCTCCAGTGGTCGTTGTCGGGATTGTGACACCATTGCCATTGCAGCCCGGGCCTGTCGCCGTCGAAATCATCGCTGGTCTGCGGCAGCATCGGTTTCGTCTCAGTCTTAATGTTTGGCTTTGTCCATACGGCAACCGGTTCTCCGATGCCATTGCCGTCGATATCCACGCCCATCAGCGGCCAGTCGTCCTTCCATCGGGCTGGTTGCAGGTGGACCACACGCCCCAGGACCGGTGTGTCCTGGAAGTGATAGAACCACCATTCGCCCTCGGGCGTATCTACAAGCGCCCCCTGATGAGGTCCGTTCACGCCCGTTGAGCCTTGTTCCAGCACCACGCGCTTCTCGTATGGCCCATAGACATGTTTCGAGCGCAGCACCGTCTGCCAGCCGCCACCCACTCCTCCTTCGGGGATAATCAGGTAGTAGTAACCGTTCCGTTTCAGCCACTTTGTGCCCTCGGCCACCGGGCCTGTATATACCGTGACACCATCGTCGAGCAGCGTCTTGCCGTCCGGCGACATCTTGTGGATGATAATCGGTCCTGCACCATACTGACTGCGTCCCATGTAGGCCTTCCCGTCGTCGTCCCATAGAGGGCAGGGGTCTTCCCATTTAGAAATGCTCTTCAGGCAGTGGAGCGGTGTCCACGGGCCTCGTGCATCCTCGGCCGAGGACATGAAGAGCCCTTCGTCCGGCGTGCAGAAGAAGACATAGAACCGTCCGTCGTGCCACCGGATGCTGGGTGCCCACGAGCCTCCCGCGTAGTGGCTGTTCGTGTCCCATCCCGGCAGGTCGAAGCGGTCATAGATCTGGCTGACCACCTGCCAGTTCACCATGTCGTCCGATTCCAGCACCTGCATCCCGATGAAATGGAAGTCGCTCGCCACCATGTAATACTTGCTGCCCACGCGGATGATGTCCGGGTCCGAGTAGTCCGCGTTCAGCACCGGGTTCTTGTACGTCCCGTTCCCCTGGTCGCCCCAGTCAAGCCTCTGTGCACTGACCGGCAGCATGCCCATCAGCAGGGCAAAGATAATCACCTTTCTCATCTCCTTAATGTCTATTTCGCCTCAAAGATAGGTAATGATTTTTTTACCTCCAACTAAAATGCCGAAAAACTTTGTGCAATGGGTGTTTGTATGTTTCCTGACTTTGGGTGGTGCATTGCCACAGCCAGTAAATAAAACTGGCGACAAGGTCGTTGCCCTGCCGCCAGCTCATCATGTATCGGGAATCAATTGCGTTTCTGTCACCACTACATTCTTCTTGGAGTAGGTGATAGCCTACAACTTCACTATCTTTCGCGTATATGTATTCTCGCGTGTTGTTACCACAATCACATACACTCCAGCAGGTATATAGCTTAAATCCATTGTCGCTCCACTCTCCATGTTGGTTTCCTGTGCAACGGTGATTCCGTTCAGGTTTATAACAGATACGTTCTGTGCACGTTCTTCGGGGAAGACGATTTGAGCCTTTTCCTTAACAGCCATAGGATTGACAACTATATCGCCATATTTCACCTTTTCGGTATCCGATCCACCTTTCACCTTATAGACGAAGGTAGCCACCTCACTGTCGTCGTATCCTGGGGCCACAGCTATCGCCTTAATGACGACATCCACCATCAGGATGACGGGAACACCTTCAACAAAGACAAGTGCACGTTCCAGGTCATCACACGGACACACACCGCTGTCGGTAAAATATATAGTGGCTCCCGGTGTCGCACAGGTAAGCAGGAACTGTGTTCCCGCTTCCACTTCGCTGCCCGAGGGGATGTTGGCCGTTGGCGTAGCGCACACCTTATCTTGCATGATGTTCACGCTAACCAGCGTTGTGGCTGTCAGGTCATACCCATCGATGCTGAAAGTAAGCGAAGTCATGCCTGGCAGCTCGCCGCTCACCTGGATAATAGCCTGTCCATTCTCGTCCAACGTATAGCTCTCCGCCTCCGTCGTGGCTATCATCGTCGAAGATGACTTCACATTCAGAGTCTTTCCTTTTGCTGCATCCGCAGGTATAACAGATACTGTAATGTCCTTTGTCCCTCCGTATGTCACATAGATGAGTGAGTCGGCCAGTATGCCCGTGATTTCTTGCTCGATGTCGAAAGTCTGCGTGTAGCTGTCCTGCATCTGTATGCCGGCATAGCTCTTCACCTGGTTGTTCACCAGTAGAGTCACCTCTGTGGCGGTGAAAGGCGTTGTAGGCATAAAGCGCACTTTGGAAGCATAGGTCACGTTCTCGTCATTATATGCCTTCTCTTCGTTGAGTAGCCGGATGGTACCCTCCACATATTCTCCATTCTGGCTTACCATGATGTTGTCCGTGTTGAGCAGGCTGGGCAGCATATACTTGTCGAACTCCACCTCGATGCCGTCCTTATAGGCATGTGCCTGTTTCACTTCTGGTTGCCGCACCTGTGTCATGGCCACGTTCACGTCAAGCTGTGGTGGGGGCACGGGCAGCCAGTCTGAGTAGGTAGTCTCGTATCCTTCTTTCTCGAACTTCACCTGCCAGAGACCTTGTGGCACATCCCATTGGTACATACCATTCTCGTCTGTAAACAGCGGGTTCTCCTGTGCATACTCTTCGGCATCCCAAATTCTCGGTTCTTCATGCAGCACGCCGTACATGTCCTCCGTAGTCTCCATGAAATAAGCTGTGGCTGTAGCACCTTCAATGCGGTTAGAGGACACACCTTCATAGACGTAGCCAGAAGGATCCCAATTAATATTTGCAGGATCATTATCGGTTTCTTCTTCTTCTTCATCATCATCTTCTTTATTACAATCTAATTGTGCCATCTGAGAAACCAACTGTGACCGTTTCGCTGAGGAGTCCATTCTTGTAGAATTCAATACTTCTGATCCTATACTTCGCATATAATCAGTTACATAATTCACAAGTAGTTTTACAACAAATCCGGCGGCCTGATTCGTCATCATATATATGGAAATAGCAGATGATCCACCAGATAGAGCAATACTACCAATATACTTTGATGCAGCGATATTCCTTTCTCTTTCAGCGTTATTTATTAGTGCATCTTTGCCTTTGTCTTTACATTGTTGAAGATTATTGATAAATATATTCCATTCAATACAATCCGTTACGCACGCCTGAGCAGCTTCAACAACCTGCATAACACCTTGAACTATACCGATCAAATCATTCAAAGTATCAACAAAAGTTAAAAGAGGCAGCCTCTGTCTACCTAATTTGTCTTGCTCCGTCCTCAGGTCACCAATCCGGTTGTTTAACTTATTTATTCTTTCATTTACCTCTTTTAGCCTATTCTCCAATGCAATCCTTCTGTTCCATACTTCATTAGCTCTATAAGTGTCTTCAACCGAAGTGATATTATCTAATCGCTGGCATTCTATTTGTAATCTTTTGAGTTCATCTACAAGAGAAATCCTTTCCTTAGCATAGTCAAGAAGCATCCTCTGCCTATTCTCTATCATCACATCAATGTCTCTAATTTGGGTTTGGAAATTTTCTATTTGTGATCTTATAATATTAGTGATATCTCTTATCCGGTTTGGAGTATTTCTGATAAATGCATTAAGTCTGTCAATAGCTTCGTTTACACTGGGAGCCTTCCGCAAAATACGCTTTTCTGACGTATGGAGAACTGCTTCCATAACCAGTATCCTCTGTTTTATGGAATCACAAACTACGTATAAATTATCATCTATACTCATTAAAACCTCAGAACCATCCGTAAACGAGACAACCTCATTACCATCGGTATCCACGATACCAAGATCACTTATTCTTGATAATGGTAATTCATAATATATCCAATCTGCTCCATCTTTGACAAAATGGATTGTATCAATATTGGTGATTTTTAATGCTTCATCGATATTTACGAGTGATTCAATATTCTTTTGAATACTATCTGAAACGTGAAGTAGTTCATAATATTCTTTCTCCAGTTCATCTGTTTTATCATTAGGAGAATTCCTCAAAATAGAATCAGTCTCTACGAGAAGCATATCTATATACTCATCCCTCTCATCATCTGGTATTTCTGGTATATTTTCTTTTAAGTCATTCTCATCAGTGGCGAATCCTATAGAAGTCAAATATTGTGCGAGTAAATCCAATGGGTATGAGCCGTCTTCATTTTCTGAGAGTTTGTTGTATAATTCTCTTGTCAGTTCATTCTGTTCTTCATTTTTTTGAATTCGTACATCATAAAATTCTACGGAATCAACAACTTCCAATAATTGATTATTATTGTTCTCAAAGTTTAAATCCAAATCATCAAAGATTTTTCTATCTATTAGTGCACGAGAATTTGTATTATAAGAAACACTCACGTTCACAGGAGCATCTTCACTTGAGAATTCGTGTTTTGCTATCCATCGGTCTATGGTCTTATCATAAACCGCCTTCATTTTTGTGAAACCATTCCTATAATCTTTTGCATAGACATAAACATCAGAAACTTCTGTTGTATCATTATTGATAAAATCTACGATAAATGAGAAATCTGCTGTTGTATAAAAGTAATACGAATTCGGTGTCGTCGTTCCTTTTTCCATATCGAAAACCACATCCATATTTTTTTTGTACCATCCATTATAATGGGTCATAGTGACCGATTTTACGGTATTCGTATTAATGTCAAATATACAGTTTTCTGTTTGTGACTGGATTTCACTTCCATCGACATAGATCTTAGCATGTATATGATGAGAAGACAGGTTGTATGGTTTGTCCAGCACACATGAAATTGACCATTTTCCATCTTCAGGAGTTGTTATGCTCCCAACAATCACGTCGTTATCATAGACTTCCACATTTGAGCCAGGCATTGCGAGTCCACGAACCGTAATATTGGTATTGTTCGTCCGATGGGGGACTTTTATCTTTATGTCATCAACAGTATAATTTGCAGCACCTATAGCACATATTTTTTCTTCACCATCGATATTGAACTTCACAAAGCCATTAGGAATATAATTGCCCGATTTTGTCGGTATCACGCAGAATTTGACGTTTGCCGATTTTCTCTTTTCGTCAAGCGGAATTATTAACTGTTGGTTTTGTACTGAATACTCAGTCTTTGATGATCCATTTAATACTGACTCTTCAACAAATACTGCCGACTCTGGAATGTCTATTATCAACTTGACATTGCTCACTTTATCAGCATACTCTTCTTTAATTTTTACCATTCCGCTTAACGTTAAATAATTGCCTGCAACAACGTATAACTTGTTAGCACTTAACGATGAATTGGCGATATATTTGAATCTTGAAGTATCTAATTTTGGAACCGCGTCAAGCGTGACCTTTTCAACATTACCACTTTTTATCGTGACAAAAGTACGAACATAGTCAACATGTTCTCGGAATCCTAAACTACCCAAGTTCTTTAACTTGTATATGGAACTATAGTTTGTATCCTCACCCATTGTTATAAGTGTATATTCGTCATCTGGAAGATTATTGATAATGAGTTCTTTCAGTATACTATATTTGTATGTTTTTACTAAATAACCCATTGAGTTGAACAACTGTCCTATGGTTGTTGTGTTCGGCGAACTTTGATACGATGCCCGGATGCCGCCCCATTCGACGATGGGGAAGGTCACATTTACTCGGTTCATGGAATCCACCTCGGTCTCCACCACAACGTCCTTGAACGCTTCCTTCTTACTCTTGGCAGTGATGCTCAATCGGTCACCTGCTTTGGCTCCTTCCAGCACAACGAGCTGCGGGTAGCGAACGCTTACTTGGGTGAGTTCCCGGTTCGTGGTCAGATTGTAGATGCTGTAGATGACGTTTTGATAATCCTGATAGTAGCCCAGTGTCTCGGCCGTCTCTCCTTCAGCCACACTGGGTGTGTAGGTCAGGTTTACGTTGATGGTGGCTCCCGCAACGGAGGCGAGGTTGAAATCCCCGGCCTCAATGCTCTCGGCTTCGGGGGCCACATCCAGCGTCGCCGTGGCACTCACATAATCATACGCCGATGCAGTTAGCGTGGTGGGAGCATTGTATGCCGTGGCTGTATAGAAACCTTTTTCGTCTGTACGCGCAAGGGTGGTCTTCGAGTACTTGCCGTTCAACGTCTGCGAGATGGAGACAGTGGCATTGCGCACTCCGGCCTTCGTCGCGCTGTCCTTCACATATCCGCTGATAGTTATCTGTCGGATGGGCGAAAGGGTGCAAGTCACTTGGTTGTTGCCTCCATTCACAGTATATGCCACATCTGCCGGTTGCACATACCCCATAGCCAGTTCCTTGCTCAGTTTGAGTCGATACTGCAGTTCTGTCCCCTCCAGCAGGGCTGTCAGCACGTTACCCTGTCGCATGTAGTTTCCCTTTCCGTCCATCCATGTTATTGTCACGTCGTTCGTCACGTCGGTTCCGTCGGGAGTCTGTACGCGCAACGTGACATCATACATGGACTTAATGCTCGGGAAGGTCACGTCAAGGTTCGCCTCACCTAGGATGATGTTCTGGATTTCACCGAGTACTGTTCCCGTGGCGTTCTTCACATAGGCATTGTAGGTGGTGTTCTTCACCAGGCTGAAGAAGGTGTAGTTCAGTCGATCTGTTATCAGATACCTGTATGTCTGTCCGCTCTGTGTATTCTGTAGCTCAAGTGTCATGTTCTTGTACTGTCCGCTTTCCCCGGGCAGGTTCAGGGTGATGGACTTCTCGTTCTCGTCTAATGACAGAATGTTGAGGCTGTGCCATCCGGGAGCATTGGCAAACAGAGGTACAGCAGCTGACGGCACGTACACGCGTACCTTATTATTCATATCGGCCAGTGCCTCTTCGTCCAGCGCGGGAGGAGTCATGGTGTAGATGAAGATGCCTTGCAGTTGCGAGCAACCGGCAAAGGCACGTTTCCCGATTCGCTCCACGTTCATCGGCAGATACAGTGCTCGCAGTGCTGTGCTACCCTCAAACGAGTAGGCTGGTATTTCCGTGTAGCCCGTGGTGCGGCTCAGGTCGATGACGGAACAGTTTTCCAGGTTATGGGCAAAACCGAAGTCGGAGGCCTTCATACGTCCGATGACGGTGACTGACTGTACGGCTGCGAGGTTGTCGCTTCCTACTAATGTGTAGAGCGTGCTGTTGAGCTGCCCTGGCTGGAAATTGTCAATGATCACTTCACCTGTGGCTGCATTGAACATATTGGGTGCCGGATCTCCAGGCGAGGCGGGTGTGTAGGAGAAGGTGGCCGTGAACTCCATGTCCCGCTGTCCCATACGAATAGTCATCGGGTTGTCGGTGGAGACCACAGTGCTGCCCTGCATCCACGATTCGAAGGTGTATCCGTTACGTGGATAGGCATAGACCTTCATCACCTCGTTCTCGACCAGCGTGAAACTGGCGCTGTTGAAGTAGCCGCCTGCCGACGGCGTGGCATAGAGACGCACGCGGTGGCTGTAGCCCAGCGAGTCTGGGTCGTCGGGCGAAACAGGGTTATACTCGAAATAGGCCGTGAATGCCACATTCCGTTCCTCCACGGCATATCGGAAACTTCTGGATGTGGAAACCACCCGGTCTCCCTCCATCCAGTGCAGGAAGCGGAATCCTTCCTTGGCTGTGGCCTGCAGCGTAAGCGAATCGCCTGCGGCGAACTGTCGTGTACCTCTCCAGTTGGCACTGCCCCCTGTACGTGGCGACGTTTCCAGCGTCACCCCGTAATATATGTCGGGATCACCGGGATTCTCGGGATTGTACCCGTTCCCACTCTGTGCCCATGTGGCAAAGGGCCACAGGCACAATAATATATAGCTAATTACCTTTTTCATGTCTGGCTATGCTGTATGGAATGAGATTCTTATTTGTTCACAACCACTTTACGTCCCTTGCCGTCCTGTACTTTGACGTACACGCCATTCTGCGTACCCGTCACGCGACGGCCGCTCATGTCATACGTGGCATCTTCATTGGCTTCCTCCGTCGTCACATCGGCGATGGCTGTGGCATCACCGAAGGAAAGTGTGAAGCGGTTCTCGTAGGTGCCAGCCGATGCAGTGAAGGTGTAGTCTTCCTCGCAGAGGTTTGTCTGTCGGCCTGTTTCATGGTCGGTCAGGATAATCTCAGTATCTGCACACGTGGTATTCAGGCTCAGTGTGTGTGTCCCAGCCTTGCCTATGCGCAGACCCAGACGGAATGCACCGTCGCCCATGGGGCGTTCGTCGATGGCATAGCGCACTGCGCCATCCAGGATGTACAGCTGCGGCATCTGCGGGTCGTCGCTCATGAACTTCGAGGCATCGCAACTTATTTCATAGCCTATCTTAGCCTTGGGGTTGACGACGAGGCGTGCACGGTCATGGAACGTACCACCGGAGAGCAGGATGTTGTACACGCGGCGATTGCTGTTCGCCCGTACCCGGCGACGTGCAGGAACATCATAATCGTCATCATCTTCATCGCTCATGTAGGCAGGTTCCTTATATTCATGGGTGCGTCCCTCGGCCTTGAAGTTCATGGTAGCGGCATCTAACGGGCACTGTACAAAGAATGCCTCGCCGGGACGCAGCACATAGTCGTCATCCAGCAGCGAATAGGCGGTGTATCCGTTGCCGTTCCATACGGTGATGACTCCCTCGTGCTCGATGAATGGTGTGTTATAGTAGCAGGGATACGGGTTGCCCACGAGGTTCCACGAACGGTTGTGTGCCAGTTCGGAGGCATAGGTGGCCAGGGGCACCGTCACATCCTCTGTGGCGAAGATATTGTTCGTGTGTTCGTTCTTCAAGGCATGGAAGGTGAAATCGATGCCATAGTTGTCTGTGCTCTGGCTACCCTTTCCCAGGCAGTGCAGGATGTAACCCTCGCCAGCCTTGAGAATCATGCTGTCGGTCATGTCGTGCCATGTGTTGCCTGTCAGGGCAGCTCGATCTGATCCCGAATATTTGCGGATGACCCACAGCGTACCCTCGGGGTACTCGATGTCGGCCATTCGTACGTCGAAGGGGAAGGAGAGGAAGTACCATTGTCCGTTACCGAATTTCATGGTGACTGAGACATCCTCGGTCTGCATTGGGCTTTGCGCTATCATGGAAGTACAGTCAGGATGGCCGATAGTTATTCTCTTCTCGTCCCATCTTCCATTCTCGTCTTGATAGTCTATCCATCGTGTCAGGCCGTGATAGAGGTTGAGATTCTGCGTGTAGCTGCCCAGCATCCATGTTGTGTCGGGGATGTTGACGGTGAGTTTTGCTTTCGTGTCATCGCTGCTTGTTCCCGTCCAAGGCAGATAGTCTCCCACTGTGAGTGAGGCATTCGCAGCCACGCCTGCCAGCTTTGTAAGTGTGAAGGGGGAAAATACCGCCACCTCGTCCAGTTCGCCTTCAAGAGGTACTGTCTGTGCAAAGCGATACCAGTTTTCGCTGAGCAGATAGCTGCTCAGAGATACGGCCGGCACATGCAGTGTGGCCCCGGCAAATTGCTGTTCGGTGAACGCCGTGGTGACGGGCGGCACCAGTGCGTGACAATAGACGTCCTTCATCCTCGTGCATCCGTAGAAGACGTTGTTATTCACATATTGGATACCTGCTGGCAGGCTGATGCTCGTCAGGGAGGAACATCCTTCGAATGCGGAGCCACCGATGGATGTAGCCTGCGGCAGGCTGATGGTCGTCAGGGAGGAACAGCTAGAGAATGCATAGTCGCCAATGGACGTAGCCTGCGGCAGGCTGATGCTCGTCAGGGAGGAACAATACCCGAACGCCCAGCGACCGATGGACGTAGCCTGCGGCAGGCTGATGCTCGTCAGGGAGGAACAATTATAGAACGCGGAGCCACCGATGGACGTAGCCTGCGGCAGGCTGATATCTTTCAGGCGATGGCATTCCTTAAAGGCATTGTCCTTTACCTCGGTCACAGTGACGGGCAACAGGGCGGTATGCATGTGGCTAAGCCCGTGACATCCTCCGATGCTGGTGATATCTGTCTGTGAGAGGTCGAGCTTCTGTAGCTGCGACAGGCGGCTAAAGAGTTCCATCTCCTCGCTGTTCAGATGGCCGATGACGGTGAGCTCGTTTATCTCATACCACTGGTAGCCCGACTGCAATAGAGCATCGGCCAGCCGGCCCGGGGCATCTAACTGCAGTGTGAGCTGCACAGGTTCCCACCCCTCATAGTGCACCTCCGTATCTGTCCAGTTGCTGTTGCTGATATAGCTGTTGAATGCCTCGCGCGGCACCCATACCGTGGTGGTGCGGGGGATATAGGTCGAATAGGAACTATTGAATGAGGGAACATCCTCTCCGCGCAGGTGAAGGTCGGTGATTTGAGCGGGAACGCTGGAATAGAAGGTTTCGATGGTGCCGGGCAGGGAGAGTTCGGTGAGGTTCTGTGCCTGGCGAAAATCTATGTAGTCATCGGAATATCTTCTTCCAAAATACTTCACAGGATATTCCGTCCCGTCGTACCATACGTATTCGGGCACGGTAATTGCAGTGGCCTCTGCAATGGCACCCACGAATCGTGCATCATCATAGGTATAGACCCACTGGTTGTTCACATATTGAGAATTCTCATTCATATAGAATCCAAGGGTGGTTCCGTCAGAGAGCGTGGTCGTAAAATTTGCATTGTTGATTCCCGGGTTACTGTTCTTCTTCACCGTCACGGCATGTTCCTCAAGTGCGTTGGCCGCGATATCGGGGAACTGGATGAGGACCATGCTGTCACGCTGTGAGAAATTCCAATAGTTTCTTGTTTCGAACATATACATTATGGGAGCCAGCTGTACGTTGCGGGGATATCCGCTCTCCTGATATTCGAGCACGCGGTTGTGCTGGATGGAATCCTCCTGCGACCATCGACGCCAGTCGCTACCCGGGTGTGTCATATATAGGTTGCCACCCACGATGCTGTCTGGACTGTAAGTGATGTTCACCCAATATCCTGTGCTCCGGTCGTTGAACCATACCAGACTGTCATGCTGAAGCGGTTCATTGACCCAAGCCGTGTCGCGCCACGCACTCCAGCTATCACCTGCTTTCATAAGTTCAAATTGCAGGTCATAGCCCGGTGAACCATTTTCGTTAAAGTATTCGGTTTGGAATGCCTCGGTAAAAGGTTCTACCAGTCGGAACCATTTGGGATTGCGGAAGTATTGCTGTAGCTCCACCTCGTATGTCTTGTCGAAGATGACGGGAGCGGTGATGGTCGCCTTCCCCAGCGTGTACCAAGGGCCGCGAGCCGGGGCGACCTTGTGCGGTTTCTTGCTGGTGTCCTCATTCCTCATGCTCTCATCTTGAAGCGTGAGCTGTGACTTCTGGTTCCACACCATTCCACGACCTTCGGTCTGGGATTCTACACTCTGGGCTGTGGCTGCCAGCGTGAGGCTGAGCATGCCTGCGATACATACCAATGTACGTTTCATAATGATAGATAAAGTATTAAGTTATTAATGTATTCCCCAGCATCCCCGCTATTCCATCTGCCTTTATTGCATAAAAAAGCGGGGGACATGTCCTCTATCATCTTAGTCCTGGCTCTGGAAAAACCACTATCGAAATGAATCAGGAAACAGTTACCCCTCGCCCTATATGCAGCCGCATATCGGCGAGAGGCCGCATGCACACGTGCTACATAATAGACGAGCTTATCCTGCCTGCCATCCTTCGATAGTTGAAATTTTCCAGATTTCGGACTAAAGGATGAAAGCGGAAACGCTCTCTTGTCCTCATGGCTTTCCCACCGCTTCACGCGGATCCGTCCATAAGACGGGGCAAAGGTAGTAATAAATTTGATAATATTCAAATCATGCACTATACTTTTTTATATTGAATGACGATAAAAGGCATAAAACAGGGATTCGGATCTCGAAGGTGAACGACTATTGGAACAAATCAGCGAACAACACCAGTCGTACCGCGGACGGCTGACAACGAGAACCAGTCGTATATTATTAGCCCGTCAACTTGGAACAGTCGTAAGACGTAAAAGTGACAACCCAAGGCCTCCGTTCGGCTGGATTTACCACTTCTTCCGCTCGGTTTGCTACAGATTTCACATACTCTACCAAAGGTGTAGCCAAGGTGTACCCAAGGTGTAGCCAAGGTCAAAAGGCTGGAATAACCTTGGGTGATACCTGAGTACTGCCTGGGTAGGGTATAGTAAGAGCGATGTTGGTGGGGCTTTGAGGCGTGGGAAATGGGAATGGGGGACAGAGGACGTGGAAAACTGGGCTGGGGGGCCAAAAATGATTGACTCGAGTGAAACGACGATTTCACTCGAGTCAATCGATAATTTCACTCGAGTGAACTATTTTGAGCCCCCTCGTTGACTACTTGCATCACCTTTCTTGTGCGTCCCTTCGGCAGCAAGCGACCGGAGGTCGAGCGCGGGATGTCTATCATTTCTCACACATCCTCCACACACCTTCTGCCTTCTGGGGTCAGAAGGTGGAGGATTTTCCCGTAGGGTATCGTGAAATGGAACGTACCTGCGGCAAAGCAACTGATGGCATAGGGTTGGAAGGAGAATACGACTCCTTCGTCCGAGAGGCCGGGCTGGGGGAATGTATAGCCGCCGGTGGGATTGCCGTTCTCGTCCGCATCGGATGTACCCGCACTCTCGCCATCACTCAATTCCTCTGTCGGGCAGATGACGGAGACGAGCGAGTCTGCCGACTGTTTCTCAGTACGGTTCGCTCCCATGCAGGATGCCATGCCTATGCCCATGGTGCCGACCAGCATCATAAGTGCTGTGAATTGAGAATATTTCATAATCATTTACTCTAATCCACTATGTCTTCCAATATAAGATTTATAGAATCTGTATCATTAGTCATCTTCCTGATAGACTAGAGTGTTATTTTAAAATTAACTTTGTTGATTTTAGGCTGCGTCTCAGCATAGCTCAAATGTATTTTGTTCTGCATTCGACTTGCACTAAAATTCCAATCTGAATCCTTTTTGTTTCAGCTCTTCGTACTTGTCAGGGTTGAACCTGAAGAGATAGGCTTCTTTCTTGGGCGAGTTGAACACCGTCTCGTCAAGCTGGGTCAGGATTTCCAAATGCAACATCTTATTATAGAAGTTGCGTCTGTCAAACTTCACGTCGAGGATGGCCTCATAGAGCAGCTGCAGTTCCTTGATAGTGAATTTCTCCGGCAGCAATTCAAAGCCTATCGGCTCGAAGTGTATCTGCTTGCGCAGCTCTTTCAATGCCATTCGCAGGATTAGGTCGTGGTCGAAAGCCAGTGACGGCACTTCGTCCAGTGCAAACCACGCAGCCTTGGCTGCATCGTCACCCCCCTTCACCTCCTGCATCCTCACCAACGCATAGTAGGCAATGGTCAGCACCCGTTCCCTCGGATCGCGGTTGGGGTCGGAGAAGGTGTGAAACTGCCTGATGTAGGCCCCCTTCAGGCCGGTCTCTTCTTGTAGTTCCCTCAGAGCACCTGTTTCTGCAGATTCGTCCATCTGTAGAAAACCGCCAGGGAATGCCCAGCGTCCCTTGAAGGGTTCGTTGCCTCGCTCGACGAGCAATACTCTCAGCTTCGTTCCGTCAAACCCGAATATCACGCAGTCGGTCGTGACACTCGGGTGTGGATACTTGTAATGGTACTTCAGCTCTTCCATTTTACATGCATTCTTGAGTGTTATCAAGTCTGCTCACGCTCAACATAACTGATGCAGGCATCGTCCTGTATTCACGTTATCGCAGACCAGTGTGACTGTTACGCAAAAGTACTGCTTTTATTCCATTCCTCCAAGCATTCTTGCGTAGATTTCACGTCAGAGCATCATATTTCAAGTTTTTACCATTACAAACCTCTCACTTTTACTGACATGAAGTCGCCAGTTCTGCTGGCTTCCCCCCTCACCCTATGGAGAGGGGGAGGGGGGAGGCTTCTGAACTATCTCACGGCTTCCCCTTTTCCATTCACGATAAGCATATCGCCGTTCGTCGAGGTGCAGAGGTACAGGTCGTGGTCCAGGGCTTCGATGTTTCTGTAGAGCGGCATCGTCACGGGGTGTCCGCCTGCGGTCATCAGTCCCTCGAAACCGTCACCGGCCGTGTAGGCACGGAGTAGGGCAGTGGCCTGTGGGTGATATGACTCTACTGTCGGTACTTCTTTCGACACATATTCGTCTTCGACCATCTCCGTCACTTCCGTCATCGAGCGGCGATAGAGTATCTCGTCCTTCTCATATTCCAATGTGCGGAAGCCGGATATGTAAAAGTCGTTGATGAGTGTGCCCTTTGCATCATACTTGCGCATTGTGTGGTCAGGCATCGTCACGTCGATTGTACCTTCGTCAATGTAGATGGACCATTCGGCCAGGGGCAGGACAGGTTTCAGGTCGCAGTCCAGGACAGCCATCTTTTCATCCTTCAGCACGCACCATAGCCCTTCGTCCTCATGCAGGTTAACCATTTCGTATTCCAGCGGAAGCGCCATTGTCCCATTATGGTCCATCAGTCCCCAAAGACCCTCCTCGGTTTCTATCACACAGTATCCGCGATGAAATACATACCCATCCGAGCACGGGTTGTAAGCCAGGCCGTTGTCGATGACCACCTTGCCCGTACCGTCGATAAACTTGATGCAGCCATCCATCTCCACGGCAGCCAGTCCCTCGGAGAATATCCATGCATGGTCATACTGCGGCTCCACCACCACCTTGCCGGTGTTCTTGCTGAAGTAGCCACGTTTCTTCCCGTTGCTGAAGCAGATGAGCGAGTCTTTGTCTGTCGGTCGGGCAATCCATGCCACATGCTTCAGGTATTTCTCACCAGTACGGATGTTGTAGATGTAGCCCTTGCCATCATAGTGGTTGTGGATAAATATGTCCCCTCTGACACGTTTGGTCGCCCAACAGGATGGGTCCGTACAACCGAAGAGGCGTGTCTTGCATCTGTCATACCACTCATCGCGCGCCACGCAAAGCGCTGCAATTGCCATGAATGCCATGACGACGGCCGCACTCGTGGCGAACAGCCCCCATACACACTTGGCAAACTTGCCGTCTCTCTTGTACCCGAACAGTCCGAAGAACCATCCCAATGCCTGGCACACTCCTCTCCACAATACCGTGAAGAACACTCTTGCTGAAATCTTTTCCATCTTCCTACATTTATTATTATGTTAGTCCTATTATGCTGGCACTTCAATGTATTCCGCATTGTCTGGGAACCATTTGTCCAGGATGGCATCCACCTTTTCCTCTATCTCGGGTGTGATATTCTTCCTGACCTTCTGATAGGTGACCGCCAGCGATGTAATCTCGTCGAACCATCCTATGATGGGCAGTCGTTTCACATCCAATATGTCTATCGGCAGTACCAGATACGACAAGGTGGAGAATATCAGCATCTTGTCCTTCCAAGGAGTCTCCTTACTCTTCAATACATAGAATAGAAGCAGCACGGGACGCGTGGTCACTCGTCCGGCTTTTCTTGCATACTCGCTGATCCTGTCTAAGAGGGCAGCATAATTGATGATACTTGTTCTTTTCATATTCCTCTCTGTTAATTGTTTTTCTATAGAGAGTCCCCTTCTCGGCAAAAACTATCAGACGGGAGACAAAAAAAATGCGGAAAAGTAAAAACTATTCCGCATGACCCGTAATTGAGACTCGGCAGCCTATTGACATTCACATGCTGATATTGTCAGAAACCGAAAGATTCTCAGCTCATCTGCCGTAGGTAATCTGAGGCCATCTTAATGTCGTAAATGCAAGGTGGTTCCCCCTTGAACGAGGTCAACCCCATAAACGGCTATCAGCTCTGCCTTGCCGCTCTCCTTGGTTGGCCATTGAAGCCGTTTCCGATAACGAATTCATACTGCCAATTGTATCCCTCAAGAAATTCAAGCAAAGCCTCAGGTGCAGTCTCTGCATTAAAAACCCCTTTGTCAGAGTAGCCCAGCACCGTATTGAGCCGTTCATCTGTCGACACAATGACAAAGCGGCCATTCGCGTCGTCATTTATAACGTAGAAGGCCTGGCTTTTTGCTTGTGCACGCCGAGCTGCCGCAACCTTCTTCCGCACTTGTGAAGCAACCTTTTGATGTGACACTACTGAGAGTTTTGGCGAAACACTCTTATCACCAAAGAACTCCTGAGCTATCTGAATAGCTTCTCTTTCACTTCGCTGTTGTGCAGTAGCCTTGAAGCCAATTAGCAGAAGCGCAAATACTAATAGAACTAACTTCCTCATCTTTGATATTGTCATTATTGTTTTTATATTACTAAACCTAAAGCCTAAAGTCTAAGAGCTAAAGCCTACCTCACCAGTATCTTCACTCCATTCACGACATAGACTCCCTTCGTGAGTCCGCCTACGCTGTTCGTTCCGGCCTTCAGTGCCACCGTTCTCACCAACTGTCCGCTCATCGAGTAGATATTGCAGCTTCCCGCTGCAGCACTCTCAATATAGACCACACCATTGTCAGAATAGATACGCTCTCCATTCATAGGTATATCAGCAATTGCTGTGGCTCCTTCCATAAGGTCAGCAATCGAAATGCATCTTCTTGCAGCTGCACTACCTGAAGCTGTTAAGTATGCTTCGAAGGGACGGACATTTCGCAAGTTTGCCTTAAAGATGCTGCCAGGAGCATAGGCCTTCCCATTCTCTGTATATTCAGATGTATTCAATGCCCAAATACCATTCTGTTTATCTTGGACCTGATAATTTGGCATGAATTGGTAAATGTCAGAAGTAGATATCTGCAAATTGTCTGATGATTGAACAGTTACATTCTGGGCAGAGAACGTCACATCTCCCGTAATGTTATAGAAGTCCTGATACCCCTCCCAGTTAGGCATACTTATAATATAAGGCGTGTTTGCTTTGATGCTACTAACATCTACAAAACCGCTTCCCGTTAGTTCGCGAAGCCAGAAGCGTTTCTCTCCTGTACCAGCTACAGAAACAGGTTTTATCACATTGCCACTTGCTGTTTGAATAGTTGTCACATCAAATGGCAGCACAATAGACTCCCATCCTTGAGCCAATCCCTTTTCTGTTGGCATGCTATAGATATGGGTATATGTGATATTACTTACCGTAAATGCCTTTGGACAATAGAAATTACCATGAGCCTCATCCGTCAATGTAATTGAACTGGCTTGTTCCCCAACAATTACATTCCTTATGCCATCCGGTTTATATTGTTCCTCTGTTACATAGAACAATAGGTTTGGATTAACAAGATAACCAACAAACTCAGTCGAGGGTTTGTACTTAGGATTCCACTCAATTGCTGCCAACTGGTTACAATCCTTAATAGCATTTTGTCCAATATAGGTCACACTGCTTGGAATGGATAAAGAAATCATGTCGCTCCCAACAAGTGCAGAATCGAGAATCCTCGTCACAGTATAGGACTTTCCATCATACACAATCGTTTCTGGAACTACGACATATTTATCACTCACAACTGTCTGCAAATCTGCCAACCCGGTCCGCTTATGAATCACATACGTTTTGTTATCAATCACTGGCGTTGGATCTGGTTCAATTTTTTGTATGTTCACAAAATTCTTCCAGCCATTGATGCTCCTATACGTCTCAATTTTACCTTCTGGCACGGACAAAACAGCATTTGTATAGATTATCTTCTTAGAATCATCAAAAACATTATCATTGATAGAGAAAGGAACTTCTATCTTCGAAACTATATCTAATAGTAAACTGCATGAATTAAATGCACTATATTCTATTGTTGTTAATGTTGATGGTAGTTGTATCGAGGTTAATTGACCACAAAGAAAAAATGCATGATCTCCAATTCTGCTAACTCCTTCGGGTATTTCTATTGATTTAATTTTAGAAGAGCCAAAAGCATAGCTACCTATATAAGATAATGATGAGGGCAAACTTATCTGGTCAACGGAAGAGCCATTAAATGCGCGCTCTCCAATGCCAGTAACACCATTGGGCACCACCGAATTCTTACAGCCTTGGATGAGAACAACATCGGACTTTCTTATAACTGCATTGCAATTGCTTCTTGAATCGTATGTCTCATTCCCTTCTTCCACCACAACTGTTGAAAGATTGTTGCAACTGCCGAATACGTTAGTTCCTATTTCAGAAACGAGTTTGCCTATATGTATCTCAGAAATTGCTGTGGAATTAAACGCACTTGCTTCTATCGTGGTTAATGTAGAAGGTAATTGAACTGAAGTTAATTGACCACAAAGAAAGAATGCATGATCTCCAATTCTGCTAACTCCTTCGGGTATTTCTATTGATTTAATTTTAGAAGAGCCAAAAGCATAGCTACCTATATAAGATAATGAAGAGGGCAAACTTATCTGGTCAACAGAAGAGCCATTAAAAGCGCGTTCTCCAATACCAGCAACTTTATATGTACTTCCATTAAATGTTACTTGTGAAGGAATTGTTATGGTACCTTTGTAACCATCAGGATTCTTTACAACTCTTACGTTTGTTGGAGTTTCTGTATCTATCTCATAATAAATGCCACCGACTCTGAAACCTCCTTCTGTTTCAATGTCACCAGTTTGCTCTTCTTGGATGTTTGTGAACTTTTTCCAAACTTCTGCCTGTTGGTATTGCGGCAAGAATCCTTGTGGAACAAAAAGGGTTGCCTTATCATAAACACCCTCGAAAACATTTTCATTTATCGCGATGGGCATTTCATTCCTTACAATAATTTTCTTCAGATTCGAGCATCCACTAAAAGCATTATTCCCAATCACATTTATATTCTTGCTAAATGTGACAGATTTTAGATTAGTTGACTTAAAGGCATTTTCTGCTATACCCGTTACTGTTATTGTCAGGTCATTATAAGTTATTGTCTCAGGAATCTCTATTTCATCTGAAGAATAAACAAAAGTATTCTTCTTAACAAGAGTAGCTGTATTACTATTAAAATCAATTTCGTATAGCAAGTTATCAACAACGATTTCACTATCCACCTCCTTAATAGAAGAGAACTTACTCCATGGTAAAGTGGCGGAATAAGCAGACTTTGTCTTCTTAGGAACTATTAGAGTTGCTTTGGCATAAACACCTTCAAAAACATTTTCATCTATATCAATGGGTGTTTCATTCTTTACCGTTACGGACTTAAGATTTGAACATCCATTAAATGCATTTGCACCTATAGTTTGTATATTCCCACTAAGTAGTATTGACCCCAAACTCATGCCTTTAAACGCATCCTCCGCAATACCTACAACAGGTATCTGTTGATTATTATAAGAAATAGTCCCAGGAATCTCTATTTCTTCTTTATAACTGACACTTGTAGATTTCTTCAACAACGTGGCATAATGTGTATCATGTGTTACCTCGTATTCAAAGCCATCCATTTCTATCCTGTCACACTCCCGAATCGATGCAAAATTATTCCAACCAGTTGCAGCTTTATATTTTGATTCCGTTCCCAAAGGAACATACAATATAGTTTTATTATAGATTTCATTTTGTGAATCATATTCAGCGTATTCAAAAGAGGATACAGATATACTTTGCGGCTCCAATATGTTTGAAACAATATACTCAGGATTGGAAAATTCAAATATGAACTTTCCGAATTGGGTTACACTACCGGGAATAGTAATACTCTTTAAGTCTGTAAGACTAAAAGCTGCGTCATCTATACAAATCAATCCCTCGTTAAGAGTTATGCTGGTTATTTGAGATTCCGCAAACGCCTCTTTCCCTATAGTCTTTGTTCCTACAGGTACGACATAAGAGGTCCCCTTTCCTGACGGATAACAAACCAATGTTTCTTTTGCCTTATCAAAGAGCACTCCGTCTATTTCACAAAACTTTGGGTTAGATTCTGCAACGTGAATTGACTTTAAGTTATTACAACTTTGAAAAGACGAAGAGCCTAACGAAGTAAGTGTGGCAGGCAGCGTAATCTCAGAAATTCCGCTATTAGAAAATGCCATATCCTCAATTACCAAAAGTCCTTCTGGCAAAGTTACACTTTCCAGCTCATCGCACAGTGAGAATGCTTGAAAACCAATGGTTGTAACACGTAGTAGTGTTCCATTATGTGTTACTGTGGCAGGTATGGATATATTACCTTTATAATATAAGTCATCATTGATATATATATCTTCATTATGTGTAACTATTGCAATGGTGTTGTCAGACCAGTCTGTTTTGTAATAAATGCCATCCACCTCAAACGTCTCTGCATAGGCAGACATAGAGAATATCGCGACAGCAATAACACCCGTTAATCTAAATAATATCTTATTCATAGTTCCTTATCTTTTGCGTGAATAACTTGGATCTGGATTGTCATCGCCTCCAGGTACGGCCTTCGGTTCCTGATGAATGGTTACAGTCACATCGCTTATTGCTGACTTGATGGTAATAGTGGCTTTACGAGCCTCCGAACCTGAATTCAGCCCAACGGATAATGATACTGTTCCATTAAAAGAACCCGAAGTGGTTTTGACCTCACACCAGCCCTGATTGCTTGACACTGTCCAGCTCGAAAGATTACTTTCTATGTTGTATGTAAGAGTCTCTCCTTGTGGCTTAGCACTCAACGAACTGTTAGAAACTCGAACATAGCCAGCATCACCCTTCTTCTGATGAACAGTAACTATCTTGTCTTCAAACCAAGAAGATTTAATTCTAAGAGTACAGGTTCTCTCTGGTGCTTCAGCAGGGTTCACGTCAACCTTAATTTTTACTTCTCCGTTGCCAGTAACGGCACTTGTCGGTGACACGATGTGGCACCAAGACTCATCGCTACAGGTTACACTCCACTCTATATTGCTTTCAATGCTGAAACTGCCTGTACCTGCATTGCTTCCAAATTGCAAAGGTTTAGAACTTAACGAATCTGGTATAATCTCCAATACAGGATCCAGCCCTGTTTGACTTATTAAAACAGAATCCTTGACGTTTGGAATATTAACGGCTGTTATATAAATCGTATCAAAGCGCGTCTCAGCAGTCATGTTTCTTCCAATAGATACAGTGTAGTTGTTCTTGTTAGATGCATCCTGCACAACAGAGGCAATCCCATTCTTTGGACGTACAGTATAATCCGTAACATTAGTTTGAACTGTAAATGCTTGTGAGCCACCCTCTACTGAGTAGTTCATTCTAGGAACAGACGTAACTATATAATACGTTGATCCACTTTGAAAAATTGGCACATACTTAATCTCGTAATTAGTTTTGATTTGAAGCGTGTCATATCTGTCTTTACTTGTTGTGTTATTATCACAATAAACACTTATGGTTTTATCTCCAGTTCCAGAATAATCTGATACATGGCACCAATCAAAGTCATGTGTGATGCTCCATGATGTATTGCTGTGTATATTTACACTTTTGTTGTCGTTTTCCTTAGGACCAAATGTAATTGGGTTCGGAAACTTTGGAGTAACTTCAAAAACGTAATTGCCAGGTTTTTGCTTCACCTTTATTTCAAAAGGAGTAATTCCACTCAAATGGATATAAAAGGAACCTTCACGAGAGTCTGTACTTGAAGGATTATCTGACGCAGAAATAGTTATATTTGCATTTCCAGTTCCTGAAGTTTGAGAGAAAGTCAAAAAACTAGGGATATCTTTTACCTCCCAAGAACCAGTCGATTTAATAGGATAAGAAACAGATTTTACTTCATCGGAAAACTCGATTGATTTGCTATCTACAGATAGGAGAACGTTGCTCGCCTCATATCCATCCAGGTCACTTTTGCATCCTACTAGTAGGATTAAGTTAGTGGCAAAAATTACAAAAAATGGTATTTTAATATCTTTCATCATATTCTCAGAAGTTATAGGTTATACCCAGTTGTCCTCTAAAGCCTTCGATTGCTTTGTGGTCAATATAATCGCGGATTAACTTATAGTTGGAATCACCAACGCCCCATTCCTTCCCTGCGGTAACACTTAATTCCCAATGTTTGTTTTTGAAAGGAGCAAAAGACAGTCGCGCGTTTGTAGTCAGGCAGACAGCAGAGGCTCCATTCCCAATTCCGCTATCTGATTTGTATCCACTAATTGGGTTTCCAGACAAACTTAGATATGAAACGCCTACCATAGGAGTAAGATACCAATCCTTTCCTAAATCAAATTCCCAGCCAGATTGTAAATAAAGTCGGAGATTGTTAGTGCTATAACGGTACCCAAATGGAGAAGGATTTGTGCTTGAATAGAGATATACATCGTCTGACTCTTTAGCATTCAAATAAGAACAACCTATTTCAATCTTTAGATGCTGCCATAATGATAGGCCAGCAAAAAAAGATGCATACGGGTAGCCAAATGCCGCTCCAAGATAGAACTGTGGATTAATCTTTAAAGAGTCACCTTTTCCCCCTTCCGTACCAGTGCTTCTTATGTTTGTATTAGGTTTACTCATTATAGGATAGCCATATATATTATAGCCTTTATATTCCTCACCATCTTCTTTTGTGAAAAATTCTATAAATGGAGTAGGTTTCTTGACATTTGTCTTTATAAAGTCCTCGAGGGACCCTAAACTAAGTACATCAGTTCTACTTTCATAGGCTCCTGGATGCATGTTCTTAAACACCTCCAATATGTATTTTGACAGTTCGGTTTTTTGATCTAGTTCTGGTGTCGTATCCTGTCTACTAGAAGATCCAAAAAAAGCGATTGCGCCATCTCCGGTTATAATTGATGGGGTATACTTATCTAACAAGGCACCTGAATAGCATGTGTTAAGAAACAAAACTACTAAGGCTCCTTGATTTGCAATGTACTTAAGACAATCAACAATATCATCGCCCGGAATATCATCATCAGAACACATAAGTAGATATTTTCCATTCTCAACCTTACCATGGCCAATAATATGAATTATCACAACCTGATTTGCCAAATCATGTCTACCTGTTAAATCAGCCAACTGTTGACTAACAGAATTTGCAGTAACAGTTCCTATTAGTGGGGGCAGAAATTCGTAGTTTAGGTTGTTTTGGATAATACTGTCGTTATAATCATTTAGGATATTTGCAGACATTAATCTCCCTTTACCCCTATTTCCGTAATCTCTTATTCCGATTGCTAAAACAGAAATATTGCGTTTTTGCAACAAGTCGCCATTATCATAATAGCCTGTTCTCTCTTGTGAAAAACATACGAAGGGGAAAAAAAACAAAAATGATAATACACTTATCAAATATATAAAACGTCTCATTGTCTTGAATATATACCTATTTTAAAATGTGTTATAATAAAATCTCGTCTTTTCATCTCCTCATAAAATGCATTGAATGATGGAAATCTACCCTTTGGAACCCTTTTCGGTTCTCTAGAAAAAAAGATGTAAACGACAGAATTACTATCTTCATGCGTATTTAGTCTTTTATCAAAGTCAATCCGATTGTAGGTGTTTGGCAAAAGAACACAAGTTGTTCCGTCATTTTCTGATAATTGTTCTCGCCACCCTGATTTTGGAAACACCCAATATGCATAAGCATAAAGAGTGTCTGGCGAATTATGGTTTATGACCATTGCACTAAACTGTTCGTTCTTATTAATCATGTTATCCGTTCTCCATTCTTCTTCTGTTGTGATAAAACAAAAACCTATAGAATCGTTCTCATTTCCCATAGGTGTTACATCAGTACCATTTTTATTAATAATTTCAGCATTTTCCCATGCTTCATTAACTGTAATAGGATTGACAATTTTAGAAATAGGAACATGTTTCTCTCCTCTGTGTAAATCTAGCGATTGTTCCACAGTAAGATAATAGCCACCTAACACAGTTTGTGTGTTATGTGCTCTTTCTAGTTGCCCATCAATATTCCTTCGAAAATATACTTTTCCCTTTATGTTATTTATAACATACGTTTGAGCTTTGATAGGTAAGCAACTACAAAGAAACAGAAATACGGAATAAATAATATACTTACTCATAGAACTTATTAGAATTGATGTTTTTTTCAAGGAAATCATTAAATGTATTAATAACGAAAACTGTTATTAAAAAGAGTACGACATTAGGAACTATACGACCAAATTTTGTTAACCAATAACATGATAACAAAAGAATTGGGACAAAAAGAAAAAGCAAAATGGGTCGAATTACCTTTATGGCTATTTCATGTTCATGTATGAATTTGCATTTCTTATCAGTTAACCAGACATAAATCAATGAATAAACGAAACTCATCAACAAATACCATAATATATTCTTACATGACCCTAATGACACGCGTTTCATAGCGACATCGTTGGAAATTAGTGAGTTAATCGCATAGGCGTGGCGATAAATACCTGACATAGTCATCTTCCCTTGAATTGTAAAGGGCATTGGATGAATATCAAAAGGGCTTTCACTATTACCGATTAAGACGATTTTATCTCTTATTCTTGATTCATTAATATCATGCGGGTCATTATAGAAGTTGTCTACATCCGTATTGGATAATTCAGTGTTTGAATAATTAATATAGAATTGATCAAAGTGTTTATTCAAATATGGATTAAACCTTTTTGATATTTCATACGCAAAATGATAATAATCCTTTCCATTAACTTTATAACAATCAGATTCTGGGTTGTAATTTTCAAAATCATAGGAATTAACTATACCAAAATTTTGCGAGAATTTGTCTTCTTCAAACAGATTGGGTTTAAATTTATCGTTATCTACTACTTGAGCTAGGACTATTTTATCGGCATAATCATGTATTTTGCTTACCAGTATTGAATCGTTCCTATCATTATTTGCTTTAAAAATGACATCTATTCCAACAACTTTTGGACCATACTCTATAACATCTTCAATTATTGATGCTATACTATCTCGGGTAATACTATCTGGTATATCTAACATAAAAATATTATCAGCATTATAATAATTCTCTAAAGAACTTGATGAAGATGCAGATGAATTAATTTTTTTATAATACTCCTGTAAATAAGACAAGTTTGTGTTGTCTATACCAATATATGACAAGTACTTACCAAAAACACAATATATTAAACCGGAAACAAGAACTGCAAGTAGTGTAATAATCAATGATTTTAATAATCTTGATTTTCCTATTATTGTTTTCAGTTTTTTCTTAATCGTTTTTCTATCCATAGTTTATCCTATATATGTCATCAACAAATTAAAAAAGCCAAGGTTTTATTCCTGGTAAATTATTCTTCACCTTACTGCCACGTAAGTTCATTGTAGATTTACCAAACAAAGCATCTGTGAAGTCTAAATAATCAACCGCATCTACATATAAACTCCAATCTAAGGTTGGTATATTTGCGTTATCAATATCTTTGAAGCTATTTCCGTATATATATATTTGCCTTTGAAAGCGACTCCTTTTCTAACACTTGAACACTCTTCCCTTGTAATTGGTGTTATCGATTGAAATTCAATCCTAAACGGTACATTGACGAACTCTGCCAGATGATTTGAGTAAGCTTCTGGGTACAAATATTGGCTAGGATTTTCTTTAAACGAGTTTGTCATATAAAAAGCAGCATTTGCGATGCTATAGATATAATTAGCCGGCTTTGACAGTCCAACAGATGCGAGATGCTGTACCATGCCCATATAACTATGCATAAACTTGTTATAGAGCTGATTGAAGTCAACAGGAGTTGAACTCACCCCAACGCCAAATGTACTTCCGGCAGAAAGGATGTTGATATTTGTCCCTGCGTAAGCGGAACCTATGTATTCATCCCATTTCTGAAATGTTTGCACTGGATGCTGAAATAATTCTCGAAGATTTGCATCATTATTCAGAGCAAGGTCTATCCCCATATAATCAAGATTGAACAGCCTTTCCAATCGATTTCTGGGAAAAACAGCTTGCTTCTGATCTAAAAGGACGTTGCCACTCAATGCCCAGAACAAAACATAAGATATAAATGGATATGTATAGTTCGGATTAATATTTGTTTGCTTGACATATCTCCATATCATCGTAAATGCTGCTGTATAAACAGAGTAGCCAATATAATCGTGAGAGGATATGTCAGTATTTGAATCTCGCTTCAATGATCCAAGTTTCATAAAATGCTTAAAGGAGTCATTTAATATCTTTTGGTGTAAAGACTCCCCATAAGAATCGTATCTTATGGCCATTTCCGTCACCTGCTGGACATAGGCCATGGACTCGGTAAATGTCCTAACAGATAGTTCCGTGTTATAACCATCTGGTGAGTTTTGATAAACATTGCATTCATATTCGCTGTAATGTAGGGCCGCAAGCAAAAGTGCCTGGGTAAAGATATTGTCACATTCAAAATGCCCATCCATTAGATATGCTGCATCTTGTAGTGAAAACATTGGAATATCAGAAGTAGAGATTCCCTTATTTCTAATTAACTCCAATTTCTTTTCTTCAGATAATTCTATCCAAGTCGTAAAAGGAAGCGGAATGTATTTGTATGGTTGATTGCCATTTTGCCACTGTTGCATGGCCAAAGATGAATAGAAGAGTGCCGTCAATTTCAACGTATAGTTATGTAATAACATTGGGCAAACAAGATGATCATGTAAATGCTTGCCTTCATGCAAATATGTTGTATTGAAAACAGCACGCTGAATATCCTCTTCGGAATTGTCATGAGCCAAAGCGATTTCTATGGAATTAGATTTGCCATTTAGGAAATCTTTGACTGCAGTTCTCTTTTCTTCTGAGTCGCAAACTATTTGCGCACCAGGGAAATTTAAATTGAAATTACCAGTCTTTCCCATCTTTTTCCTCGTTTAATGTGGCCATTAGATTATCACTTAGCATAGGCATTAATTCTGCCACATTATCAGGAGTTATTGTAAATTGTTCCTCATCAGTATTTACAACAAGTTCTTGTTTAGTAGTCTGTACAAAATCAATTATAGCTTCATTTATAGGAGCTACAATTGTTTGGGCATATGCACTAATGAGGAAATTCAATATTATTGGGCCTGCGGTTTTACCCAAAGATGCGTTATATGTGCCATCAGATAATAAAACCTCTTTGGTCTCATCTACTTTGACGGAATACTTTTTCAAGTAATTCTCGAAGTCTTTTGAACATATGATGTCAATTCTCATAACTATTTTGTTTTAAGTCGTTATTTCTATTATATTATGTATGTTACTAATCTGCATATTGCATATTAAGCACATCCTCCTTGACTCCATAAGATAACCAAACGAGGATTAAAGGAACACCAAAGGAGCACCTTCTCCATACTATAGCCATACTCTTGACTCCTTCTAGGCTGCTTCTTGCCTGCTTCAAGGCTGCTTCTAAGCTTACTCATGAGTAAGGCTAGAGTATGGCTAGAGCTTACCAACTCCTTGCCATCTTCTTGCCTAAGACCTGATATGTATGATACAACTCTCATCTTTGTTTCTGTTATCGCTACACTATCGGAACACTATCTGAACGATAGCCGAACACTATCCGAACGGTATTTTACCCTAACTTCGCCCCGCACTCCGGACAGAACTTGGAGGTGCCATCGGTCTTGGTGCCGCAGTTGGTACAGAACTTATGGGTGCCAGTGAATGCGGATGTGAACGATGTTGCTTTAGCAGACGATGAAGTACCTCCGGCAATGGCTTGCTCTGCCAAAGCCAAGGCACGGTCGTCAAGGGAGGACTGCTCCACCAAGCCCCATATCTGGGTGATGAGCACGGGCCAGAAGAAGAGCATGGAGATGACGGTGGGGATGGCCTGCTGACCATAGATACCCACGTTGGCATCGAAAAGCACTCCGTCGGTCTGAGGGATGAGCGTGACCTTCAGGGCTGAACGCATGCCGAGGACGGCCTTGAACAGGTTGCCCTTGGTGATGCTGATGTCCTTACCACCACTCATCAGTGTATCAACATTCACCTCAAAGCCGTCGCGCACAAAATCGTTTTGGATAGCTTCGGCAATGGAGTTAATCTGCGAAGAGTGTGCAGCCAACAATTTCTTTTTGCTGTATGTTGCCATGATTATCTGATGTTTTGGAGTGAGTGGTAATGATAGATTGCTGTGAGAACATTGGTTTCAGCAAAGAGGCGCTTTATCAGCAGCTGGTCATCCTCACTTAAACGATTCTCCACTTCATGAAGCAGACTGATAACCAGTTCGCTCTGCTGTTTCAATTCGTCGTCGGTCACAATGCCGTCCTGCATAATCTTCTGAAACGACGGCTCCTGGGCTATCATCTCGTCAATGTCGATAAATCCCTGTTCGTTGAATAACATACCCAAAAAGTTTAAAAGTTATATGAGTTCAAAGGGGCACCACAGTTGCGACAGAAACGCCAGCCAGCCTCAACAATGCTGCCACATCGTGGACAGGCGCGACCAGAAGGACTTTCCATCGCATCGCCATTCTTTATCATCCGATATTGCTCACTCTCGCCCCATTTCAATATCTCTCGCACACGAACGGCGGAGAACGGATGGTCGAGGCCGGCTATCACGGCTAACTGCAGGGTTTTGTTCCACAGTCCGCTGTTCTGAATCTTGTCATACTCGTCAGCCTGCGATGCCCATTCTTTCATGTCTATCTGCGAAGTAAGACTCTTGGGGCCACCTGACAATCGTGCCATTGTACTGGCCACCGCTTCGGGTGAGGTAATAATGCTTGCGGCCCGATCGGCAGACAGCTCGCTCTTGCGGCTCCAATAGCACAATGCGAATTGAACAGGAGTGGCTAATGTGCCCAGTAGGCCCAAGTTCGCCAATCCGCTGCTAATCCACCGTGCAACTGTATGATAAAGCACATGGCGGCATAGAATATGTCCGCACTCATGGGCGATGATGGCATCCAGTTCCTCGTCGCTCATCATCTCAACCAAACTCGAAGTAACAGTAATATAGATACGGGTATCACCAGAAGTCCAGGCATTAGGAGCCGGGTTCATCTGCAAGTAGAACTCAGGCTTTGGGATACCCATGCGCTGACAAATAGGAGGCAGATGCTTGTAAATCTTAGGTAGCTGTTTCTCCGACAGCCGTATAGTGGATGCCATATTCACGCCATACTGCAGATTCTCGATGCCAATGGCCAAGATTTTCTTGACCAAGGCGGCAAAGCCAGGGAGTCCCTCCATCTGTCTCAGTGCAGCAGCATCTTCTGGATGTATAAAATCAGAAGGTTTCATATTAGGTATGTACTATATATCCTGTTTTTCTATTCTCTTCTTTTCTTTAGTTCCCATCCCAACTTCTTGACGAGCTTGATGGTGTTGATGGCCATCTGGCGGTCGTAATTCTTCTCACTCTCTGGAAGTAGGTGGTAGGGTAGCATATCGGGATGAAGTTTCTTTTCGTCATCTCGTTTAAGGCCGTATGTCCAACCCTCCCTTTTACGTTCACGTGCCCAAACCTCGTGTGCATTCTCGGCAATGGCCTCACGAAGTTCTTCCAGCTCAGGCTCTAAATCTACGTCTGACAAGTCCAACGGCTGAGGCTCATATTGGGAGTGATTGCTGATAGTCACCAGATAATTAGAGGAGTCATTCCAGGCTTCTATGAAAACATCTAATGGACAGGTCGTGGGAGAATCAGAAATGCCAGGGTCAAAAATGTCAATCAGATTCTTTCGCGGGTCTATCGACGTGATGACTATTGCATGATTGGGATTCAAACCCGAAACGAAGTCTTGTCTTTTAGCTTCCCGAGGTGAAAGCCTCAATTCTGTATTGTCAATAACTGTAATCACCACTTTCCCCAGCTTTAATGCGTTGGAAATGTCATCTAACGAACAATAGAAACTTCGTGCTATATATGACTTATATATGCCAGAGAGAAAACCAATATTGTAAAGTGGCATACCATCCTTGTGTAGCCATCCTTTTTGCTCTGCTATTCTCTCCAATTCTTCGTCAGAAACATCAATTCCCAAGTGTCTTAAAGCATACCCCTCACATCTGACGGCACATAGATTGTCAACGGTATTTTGAGCGGCCTTGGACATAAGCGGGAGGATGTCTTTTGATGCATTGTCCGAATCGCCGTCCTCGAATTCTATTTCGTCTAACAATGCATCTAATTCTTCGTCAAAAGAATGAGATGAAATAGTCCTGTCTTTATCTTGTAATTGAATGTCGAAATCCTCGTCCATCATAATCATTACGGATTCCATCTGTTCGGGGTGGTCCGCAAGGTACTGGCGCACGGATTTACGCTCAGATTCTGAAACATTTCCTTCAGCGTATGCCGCTAACAGCTCGTTTGTAATATCCATGTTCGGTCCTTTTTTTAATTCGACATGATTCTTCTGAGTTCTTCTTTTGCACGTTGCATGTGGACGTTCACATATCCAACACTCGGAACGACGGGTTCATTCTTCTTGTTATATTTCCGGATTCCGCACCTTTCCCATTTCATTTGAAGCAACATGGCAATCTCCTTACTGGAATAGCCCTCCAGCCGTTTCAGAATGACGAAACGCTGTTCCTCATTCTCTAACAGTCCGATAGCCTCCATAAGCATCACTTTATTCATTCGACGTTCATGGCTCTCCTCATCGCCAACTGGTATCCGCATCGTTGGACGTTCCGGAATGCAGTTGTCGATAGATACGTTTCGTCCGTCATTTCCAGTCAATTTAGGCAGTACTTCACAGAATTTGTTCCATGCCACCTCCTTTAGCCAATACCCGAATGTACATCGCCATCCAAAGTTTGCTATGATGTACCAATTGCAGTCCTTGCCTTTAAGGAGGATGAATAGTTCATTTACGCAATCATCAAACCACGTGTCTTCCTTTGTCAACCGTCTATATAAACTGTGCAATAGTGGGGCATAGCGATCATGCAACAGATAGACCGCCGCCTCTTCATCGTGAGGTACCTCCAGGATCTTATCGACAATTTGCTTGTCGGACAGGTCTTTGTAATTGAACCGATATTGGAATTCCATAATTGATGGATGTGCTTTCGTTAGCCACTGATGATAGTTAGAAATGCCGTGGGAACGTAAGCCGTTGAGACCAGTCCCACCTGCGACAACGCTACAATCACACGCTGCTGGCCTGACACACGTGCAACCCTTCCTTCGACACCCTTAAAGAGACCGTCGTTAACTTTGACTATCTCGCCGCCCCTGAAATGGCATTGTTCTTCATCAACGAACTTCAGATGCTCACTCTTGTTGCATGTAGCTATGATGAAGTTCTCCATTTCCTTGCAGGAAACGGTCAGTGGAGGATTTTTCTGGTCATCATCCAACTCAAAATGATTGTAATAATAGGTGAGATAGGACAAGGCGGGAGTGTCCTTTACATACTCCTTAGCCTTGTCTTCAGTGGTATATACAAAGAGGATGTTTGGAATCAGCGTCTCCAGAACTTTCTCTTGTTTACCTTTTACCAACTTGCGAGCGTAACGCTTAGCAATATAGACATATGTGCCATCTTCCACGATGTAGTCCGATGCCTTGTCTTCTCTGCCGTATGAAGCACGTAGGACGTACCAACTCTTGTCTGGTGCAGGCACATATCTTACCGACACCCCGGTTCGTGAGCTCTTGGCTTCGGGGATGGTCTCAGGAGCAACCCTGACACTCGGAGGTGTTGCCTGGCCTCTTCCAGTTTCCACATTAGACAATGTGCTCATATCGGACCTTTAATTGTGCCGTTGTTTTTAGGTTCGATGCTTGGGTCTTTGCGTAGCCCCTCTGGAATCCATGCGGTTTCGCCTTGTAGGAGCCTCCCTTCATGACCTGAACCTGTCATCTCGCTGATAAGATGGTGCAGGACACGTCTGCGGCTTCAAATCTTCCAGATACATTAAAATGTCTGGACAAAGATACATAAAAAATCAATTAAATGTATACAAATTTCGAATATTGTTGCCCCCTCCTTTACTTTTTTACACAAAATTCCAGTAAATGATACGCATGTAGGGAAAAAAGACATGGGAAAGTGCATACGAGTCCGCTCTCTATCCAAACCTTTTACTGGGTCCTACCCAAGTAAACGGGGACACGAAATGTTTCGTCTGCTAAGGGCATTTCATCAACATATGTTCTACGTCCCATCAACATATGTTCTACGTCCCATCAACATATGTTCTACGTCCCATCAACATATGTTCTACGTCCCATCAACATATGTTCTACTGTCATCAACATATCTTCTACGTTTCATCTACGTCTCATCGACGAGGGATCGACGTTACATCTACGAGGGATCGACGTTACATCTACGAGGGATCTACGTCTCATCTACGAAGGATCGACGTTACATCTACGTCTCATCTACGAGGGATCGACGTCTCATCGACGAGGGATCGACGTCTCATCGACGAGGGACTTTGAAGAGAAACGAAAGTGTGTTCCGTCTGAGTCCTAACCAGGTAGTTCTCGCCGCCTTCTCATGCACTAAGCAAGTATATGGCAAGCCCGAATAGCTTGCTTGGGCTTGCCATCTACTTGCGAAGTACTTGCCATCTCCTTGCCATCTCCTTGCGAAGTACTTGCCAACCCTTTGCCATCTCCTTGCGAAATCCCGGCCTGTCTTTTCCTTTCCTTTTCCTGATTTCACTTGACAGTTTTCACTGGGTTAAACTGAATTGCTTGTCAACATCATTAACATCGTACTGAAAACCTTGTCATTCTATGGCAATGCGTGGGATTTGTGGCCTAATAATTCAATAAGCACCAATAGACACACCGCGGGGGCGGGGGATTACTCCCATGCCTCGAGGTCGGCTTCGGGGAACATGGAGCGGTGGAAGGTGGGATTCTGTCCGGCACGGCGCTGTTCCCGGTAGTCGCGGAGCAGACGGAAGACGTAGCGGCTCAGCAGGATTACGGCAATGAGGTTCACGATGGTGATGAGGCCCATGGCCAGATCGACGATGCTCCACGATTGCTGGAGCGTCATGAGGCCTCCTGCCATTACCGTGACGCCGCTGGCCAGGCGGAATGCGAGCAATGCCCAGGGCTTTTCGGTGATGAAGCGCACGTTCGTCTCGCCGTAGAAGTAGTTGGCAATGATGGTGCTGTAGGCAAAGAGGATGATGGCTGCGGTGAGGTACCAGGCTCCCATGGAGCCCAGGTGGTGGCTCATGGCACGCGAGGTGAGCAGTATGCCGTCATGTTCGCCGTTGTAGAGTCCGCTCAGGAGGATGATGAGGGCTGTGCAGGTGCAGATGACGATGGTATCGACAAACACGCCAAAGCTCTGCAGCAGTCCCTGCTTCACGGGATGGGAGATGGCTGCCGTGGCTGCGGCATTCGGTGCACTTCCTTCGCCGGCCTCGTTGCTGAAGAGCCCTCGGCGTATGCCCTGCATCACGGCGATGCCTACCGCACCGCCGGCTGCCTGATGCCAGCCGAATGCGCTCTTTACGATGAGCGACAGCACCTCGGGCACGTGGCTGATGTGCACCGTCATGATATAGATGGCCAGAAGCAGGTAGCCCACTGCCATAAACGGCACTACGACCGAACAGAACCTGGCGATGCGCTGTATGCCACCGAAGATGATGATGAGCGTCATCAGTGTCAGCGTGGCGGCCACCCAGCGCATGTCCCATCCGGCTGCATCGCTGATGGCTGTGCAGAGCGTGTTGCTTTGCACAATCTGATTGGACAGACCGAAGGTGAATATCATCAGGGCTGCAAAGAGGATTCCCATCCAGCGACGTCCCAGTCCATGCTGCATGTAGTAGGCCGGACCGCCGTAGAAGCTTTCTTCGCCCCGCCGCTTGAAGAGCTGGGCCAGCGTGGCTTCCATGAAGGCGGTGGCCGCACCGAACAGGGCCATCACCCACATCCAGAACACTGCGCCCGGACCGCCCACGAAGATGGCACTGGCCACGCCTGCCAGATTGCCCGTACCCACGCGGCTGGAGAGGCTCACGGCGAAGGCCTGGAACGAGGAGATGTGCTTGTGGTGAGTGCGGTTCGTGACTTCCTCGCCCTCGTCGTGGAGGAGGTTGTGTATCATCTCGCGAATGCCGGTGAACTGCACACCGCGCAGGTTCCAGGTGAAATACAGGGCACACCCCACCAAGAGGGGGATGACAATGACGGTCCACAGGGTGTCGTTCGCTGAATCTACTATGGAAAGGAAGGATTCGTAGTTCATAGTGTGTGTCTGTTTATGTTTGGGGTTTTCATTCTCTCAATTCTCGCTCTCTGCTTCCTGTTCCGCCCATTCGCGGAGCATCCTGATAGCCTTGCACAGCACGCCGGCCGAGCCTTTGTAGGCCCGTGAGCCCATGGGCCTGTTGCCCTTGCCGTACCACTCGTAGAAGTCGCCGTTCACAATCACACGGTCGATCATGGGGCGTATCTCCTGATAGGCCTCGCCCACCATGCCGTAGCGTACGAGTTGCTGAATCATCCGGCCGCCGTACCATGTCCAGTCGCCCCCGTTCTGATAGTTGAAGGGGTTCTTCATCCCGCAGTTGTAGGGGAAGAAGTCTTTGGGGTAGGTGGGGTACATGGTCAGTCCGATGCTGGGCATGCCGGACAGCCTGACGTTCTCCAGCATGTCATTGTTTACCTTCCTGACCTCCTCGGCCGTCAGCAGGTCGGCCTCGATGGCTATGGCTGTACCGCCGTGATAGTATATCTGCTCCTCATCGAAATATATTGCAGCGGGCTTGCCTTCGGGGTAGAGGTGGGGGCGGAAGCGTTCCTGCCTGTCGTCCCAGAGATGGCGACGGATGTTCTTGCGGAACTGGGCTTCCATCTTCTGCCATTTGGCGGCCTCCTGTCCGTCGGGTGCCATGTGGCTGAGGTCGCGCAGGGCGATGACCATCATGGCGTTGTCATAGATATCCACCGTCACGGTGGACCCCTCACCGAAGTCCACACAGTTGATGGTGTCGTTCTCCACGTCGCCCCAGTCGGCAGTCAGTGCACCGGTGATCAGGCCGGAACCGGTGTCGTATTTCTCCGTCATCAGATAGTCCACGGCCCTCGCCAGACGTTCATAGACGGTCTCTCCGGCTACGTCCAGCGTGAGGAAATCGCGGTCGCCGCTCTTCTCGACGTACTTCCTGACGGCCTGTATGAGGGAGGTCTCCTGGTCGGTCTCCACCGTGTTCTTGAACCCGATGTGCATGGTGTCGGCATCGGAGTAGTAAGGCACTGGGTCGCTGAAGCGTGTCGTGCTGGGCACGTAGCCGTCCACGATCTCGCCGTTGGGCTGCTGCAGACGGAAGAAGACGGTGAGGGCCTCCCTGACCTCTGTCTGTGGCACCAGGTCCATGACGGTCTCGACGAACGTGTTGAAGTCTCGGATCCACACCTCGTGGTAACCGGCTCCGGCATTGTATCCCTTGCTGAGCAGCTGCCTGCCCATGAGCTCCACCTTCGTCAGCGTGGAGTCGCTCAGGATGGAGGCGGCCAGTTCCTTGTCCCCATCATACCATGACTGTGTCTCGGTTTTCGTGCAGGAGCACAATGTGCCCGCCAATGCCATCAAGGCGGCCAGGGCCGTGTTTGTCCGTTTCATCTTGTGTGTTTTTTCAGTTGTGTATCAATTCCAATATCTCTCTGGGGTGTTCGGCAAAGGTCGTGGCACCGTGTGCGAGGAGGAAGTCGCGGTCGCGGAATCCCCATAGGACGCTCACGCAGGGCAGGCCTGCCTGGCGTGCCGTCTCGAGGTCCACATCGCTGTCTCCCACGTAGATGCAGTCCTCGCTTCGTACGCCCATCTCCCGGATGGCCAGCTGCACCATGTCGGGCGAGGGCTTGCGCCGCACGCCGTCCCGCTCTCCGATGGCCACGTGGATGAGGTCGCCAAACCAGCGTTGTGCCAATTCGCTGACGCCCGTCTGCAACTTGTTGCTGACGACGGCCATCGGCACGCCCTCGGCTGCCAGCCTCTCCAGCATCTCGCGGATGCCGGGGTAGAGGGTGGTATGGTCCTGGCAGTGTTCCACGTAGTGGGTACGGAAGTGGTCCAGGCAACGTGCTTCGTCCTCGGCCGATGTCCCGTCGGGTACTGCCCGATGGATGAGCATGCCGATGCCGTTGCCCACGAAGCGTCGCACCTCGTCTATCGAGCGCTCCGGCATGCCGCATGAGCGCAGGGCGTGGTTGGTGCTCAGGAAGAGATCCTGAAGCGTGTCCATGAGGGTGCCGTCGAGGTCGAAGATGACGGCTTTCCGGGGACTTGTCTGTTGGACCACGGCTTCCTTCTTGCTGCCATCCACCTTGATGGAGAGCGGGTGGGACAGCCGTACGTGGCGCACATGCTCGGTCTCCTCCACGGCGGGCAGGGCATTGAGCACCTCCTGGCGGTAGATGCCGTCGCCCCGGAAGGCGTTTATCGTGAGATAGCATACGCCGAGGCTCGTAAGGTTCTGGAAGAAGTGGGTGCCCTGGCTGGGGTCCACCTGATAGGAGTCCATGCCCGCCTCGACGATGACCTGCGAGGCACTGATATGCGGCCACTTCACCGGAATGCCGAGCCAGGGGTCGCTGCTTCCCCAGCGTCCGGGTCCGATAAGGAGGTAGGTGGGTGCCGTCTCCGCCTTCTCGCCGTTGGCGTTGGGCTGGCTGTTCTGCCCGAGGAAAGTGCGGTTGATGCGCTCTATCTCCTCGGCAATCGTGGGGTTCTGGCTGGGGCTGTATCCCTCGGTCTTCACATAGACGATGTCGCGAATGTCGTTGTAGATGCCGTGTCCGATGGCGCTGTGCGAGCGCAGGAGGCATTCCTCGTCGGGGATGGCGGAGAGGTCTTCGTTCAGCTCCATCCGATTGTCCACCATGGGACGTATCTGCAGCAGGTAGAACTCGCCCCGCTTGTCGGGATGCAGGTTGACGGCAAACTCTATCTCGACGGGGCGCTTCATCTCGCTGGCGCCATAGTGGAGCACCTTCTGCATCAGCTCTGGCAGAGGGAAGACGCCGTGCTGCAGGACGCCCGAGAAGGAGATGATCTTGCGGTTGCGGCCCTCGTAGAATCCGTCGTAGATGCACTGGTCCTGCGGGTCGTAGGTGCTGCATATCCACTGCAGGGTGCCGTCGCTCTCAGCTTCGCGCACAGAGCAGCGTCGCAGGTTGAACCCGTCATCCACCCGGAACTCGGTGTGCTGCGACGTGTCGGGTTTCAGCTCGAGAGCCAGGAAGTGGGTCTGTGTCTCCTTCAGGGCGATGTCCATCTCGCTCATCTGGAGCACCTGCGAGGGATGGGCCGGGCATACACGCAGGCTCCGTCCGCCATCGACGATGTATTTTCCCAGGCCCAGTGCCAGGTTCACCGTGCCCTCCTCGGGCCGTTCGTCTCCGATGGGGTAGTAGTTGATGCTGCGGGCCACACCGCTGATGGTGGGGTAGTAGCGTGTGTCGTGCTGTTCGCCCACCACCTCCTGCAGGATGACGGCCATCTTCTCCTGGTCGATGATGTTGCTGGTGGCCGTCATGTAGTCCTTGCTGCTGCGGTAGAACACGCTGGCATAGACGGCCTTGATGGCATCGGAGAGCATGGCCAGCCGCTCGTATTTGTCCTCGACATAGGGAATCATGTAGGTGCTATATACACCGGCAAAGGGCTGGTAGTGTGAGTCTTCGAGCAGGCTGCTGCTGCGGATGGCGATGGGGCGTTTCACCACGTGGAGGAAGGCTTCCAGGTCGTCTATGAGTCGCATGGGCAGTCGTCCTCGCAGGAAGTGGGCGAGTATCTCCTCGTCGCTGACATCGCTGAGTGCCGTCTGGTACAGTTCGTTGCTGTCCATAAATTCGTCGAAGACATCAGTGCAGAGTACTACCGTCTTGGGTATCATGACGTGCACTCCGTCGATGGCGTTCAGGTCGGTGTGCCGCTTGAGCAGCTGTCCGATGAAGGCCAGGCCGCGTCCCTTTCCGCCCAGGCTGCCTTCGCCGATGCGTGCGAAATTGCTGTACTGGTCGAAGCGTTCGCGCTGGAAGACAGCCACCACGCCCTGGTTCTTCATACGTCGGTAGGTGACGATGGCGTCCAGGATGATTTGTCGGTGGGCATCCACGTCCTGCAGTCCCTCCCAGGTGATGTTCTTCAGGAACTCCGAGATGGGGAACAGGGCGCGGCTGGCCAGCCAGCGGCTCACGTTGTTGTGTGTGATGTGGTAGAGCAGGCCGCGTGCCGGCACGGTCATGATATTGTCCTGAAGGTCCTTCAGATTGTGCACACGCACCACCTCCTCCATCGTATCGGGGTTTCGGAAGATAAAATCTCCGAAACCGAAATAGTGGAGCACGAGGTCGCGCAGGTCCACCTCCATCTTCTTGCTATTCTTGTCGATAAAGTGTGCGCCGCACTCTGAGGCCACCGCCGCATTGTCCTTCTCGCTCGAGTTCATGATGAGGGGTACGTAGGGGTCGCGTGCCCGGATGGCGCTGAGGAGCTTGAATCCGGCACGCTCGTCCTTCTCTCCGCCCGGAGTGAGCGGGAAGCGGCAGTCGCTGATGACGCCCAGTGTGTTGTCGCTGAACTGATTGTAGAGCTGCCATGCCTCGTCGTAGGTGCGGGCCAGCACAATCTTGGGGCGTCCACGCATGCGCAGGGTCTCCAGGCTGCTGTTCAGTGCCTCGGTGGCAAAGGCCAGGCTCTGCTGCAGGACGAAGTTGTACAGTCGGGGCAGGATGCTGCTGTAGAAGCGTATGCTGTCCTCCACCACCAGAATCATCTGTACGCCGGCACTCTCGATGTCGTGCTGCAGGTTCAGACGGTCCTCGATGAGCTTGATGATGGAGAGCAGCAGCTCGGTGTTGCCCAGCCAGCAGAAGACGTATTCGAAGGAGGAGAGGTCCTCGTTCTGCATACGTCGCGTGATGCCGTGGCTGAAGGGCGTGAGCACCACGATGGGTATGGTGGGGTTGTCCTGCTTGATGGAGCGTGCGATGTCAAATACGTCGTTGCTCTCGGCTGCGGGCATACAGATCACGAGGTCGATGTTCACGTGTTGCATCTGTTCCTCGGCTTCGGCTTTGGTGTTCACCTGGATGAATCGTGGCGGAAAGCGCAGTCCCAGGCGCGCGTATTCCGAGAATATCTTCTCGTCCACTCGTCCGTCATCCTCGAGCATGAACGCGTCGTAGGGGTTGGCCAGCAGCAGTACGTTGTACACGCGCCGCAGCATCAAGTCCACAAAAGAGGTATCTTTCAGTGTCATGTCATCTCGTTTTCAAGCTACAAAGTTACGAATAAGCGAGCGAAGCACAAAACGAAAGACAAAGTTTTTTGTTTTGTGCTTCCGAGCGGGAGTAACTAAGGCCGTAGGCCAAGGTTTGAATAAGCGAGCAAAGAGCCAAGCAAAAATAGAATTTTTAGCTTGGCTCTTTCGAACGAGAGTAACTAAGGCCGCAGGCCAAAGTTTGAATAAGCGAGCAAAGAGCCAAGCAAAAATAGAATTTTTAGCTTGGGTCTTTCGAGCGGAAGTAACTAAGGCCGTAGGCCAAGGTTACGAATAAGCGAGCGAAGCACAAAACGAAAGACGAAGTTTTCGCTCAGGCGGATTTAATGCAAAGTGCCACGAGCGGTTTAGTGGCACTCCACCAAACCGCTCGTGGCACTCCACCAAATCGTTCGTGGCACTCCACCAAATCGCCCGTGGCACTTCACCTCAAAAAGCCTGGTGTATCAGCAGGTTGGGAAACGCCCTCCGATTATGCCCCCTTGATGTGCGCCAGCAGCTGCTGGGCGTGTTCTTTTGTCTTGATTTCTTTGGGCAGGAAGATGCGTTCGATGATGCCCTCCTCGTTGGCCAGGAAGGTGGTGCGCAGGGTGCCCTGTACCTTGCGTCCGTACATGTTCTTCTCGCCCCATGCACCCAGTGCCTGCAGCAGGCTCGTGTCCGTGTCGGCCACAAGGGGGAAGGGAAGTGCATGTTTCTCGATGAAGCGCTGGTGGCTGGCGGCACTGTCCCGGCTCACTCCGATGACGGCATAGCCCGCCTGCTGCAACTCCTCGTAGTGGTCGCGGATGGAGCATGCCTCGGACGTGCATCCGGCGGTGTTGTCCTTCGGGTAGGCATAGAGGATGAGTTTCTGTCCGGCAAACTGGGAGAGGCGTATCTCCTGTCCGTTCTCGTCGTGCCCGAGCACTTCGGGCAATTTGTCTCCTACTTTCAGCATATTGTTCTCGATTAATGATTCTTCATTCTTGTCTCTTTGCTCTCAGCTCCCAGAAGGCCACTGCGGCTGCAGCAGCCACGTTGAGCGAGTCCACGCCGTGCATCATGGGAATGCGCACTGTGAGGTCGGCCGCTGCGATGGTCTCGCGTGGCAGTCCGTCGCCCTCGGTACCCATGACGATGGCCATGCGGTCCACATCGTGCAGCGAGGGATGGGAGAGGGGGACGCTCTGGTCGGTGAGCGCCATAGCCACGGTGAGGAACCCCATCTGATGGAGGACCGGCAGCGGATCGGCAGCCCACGTCCAGGGAACCAGGAACACGCTGCCCATCGAGACACGCACGGCACGGCGGTTCAGCGGGTCGCACGAGTCGGGTGTCATCACCACGGCATCGATGCCCAGTGCCGCTGCCGAGCGGAAGATGGCTCCCACATTGGTGGAATCCACCACCCCATGAACCACCACTACACGGCTGGCCTCGCGGCACACAGCCTCGAGCGACGGGGCTGTGGGACGCCGCATGGCGCAGAGGACGCCGCGCGTGAGCGTGTAGCCCGTCAGCCTGGCCAGCAGTTCGCGCCGCCCGGTGTAGATGGGCAGGTCGTCTGCCGTACCCTGTTCCTCCATGCGCCGTATCCGTTCGAGGATTGGGGCTGCGTCGCCCTCGATATGCTTGTGCTCGCAGAGCAACGACACAGGCACATAGCCCGCATCAAGGCCCACGGCAATCACCTTTGGGCTCTCGGCAATGAAGATACCCTTCTCTGGCTCCAGCCGGTTGCGCAGCTGGGCCTCGGTCAGTGTGGCATAGACCTCTATGCCCGCCTGCTCCAGCGAATTCAGTTCAACGATGTGCATCCTTAAAACTTAAAGTCCACGATAATGGGCAGATGGTCCGAGGGGTGCCAGAAGTTGGAGATATTCTGCGGGTTGCGCACGGGGCGGGTATAGTCGTCCACGGCGATGGTGGCGTGCTTCACCTTTTTCCTCAGGGCCGGCGTCAGGTACATGAAGTCGATGCGTGCGCCGCCGCCCGTCGAGGAGACCACGCTGTCTGGGTACGTCTCCTTGATGATGTCCACGTAGGGAGTCTCCTCTCGGATGTAGTCGTGTACGAGGAACTTTGTGGAATTCTCGGGGTACTGGTACAGGCTGTTGTCCGTGCGTGAGCGGCTGTTGAAGTCGCCCATCATGGCCCACAGCTCCTTCTGGGCATTGGGGTGGGAGAGGATGGTTTCCTTGCAGATGTACTCCATCTCCACGCGGCGGAACAGGTCGCCCTCGTTTCGGGCACGGCTCTCCTCGCGTTTCTCTGCGGGTACCTTGAAGCCATAGCCCTGCGGCCATGTGTGCAGGGTGACCAGGTTCACCAGCTTCTTTCCCAGCCGCACCTTGTACCACGACGCGCCGTGGCACACGATGGTGTCGGCATTGCCCTCGATCAGCTTCTCTGCCTCCATGGGGTAGCGAGAGGTGAGCAGCTGCGGATAGTTGTCGGGGTGGGCACTCAGGTAGATATACTGATGGCCGTATCGGGCTGCGAGCCGCTTCCAGCGGTCCAGGCATTCCTGCTCGGTCTCGCGTTCGCTCTTGGACGTATTGGTCACGTAGAGCTTCTGCGCCTCGCACCATACGCATATGTCGGGCTTCTGGGCTGCCACCCATGTGGTGAAGCGCTGGTAGTCGTCGGTCTGTCCGTCCCACATGCCGTTCTGTACGTTCCAGTAGAGCAGACGCACGCCGTTTCCCTTGGCCCCTGCGGGCAATGTGGCACACACGGCGAGGAATGCCATCAGGAGGAGTGTCTTGTGTTTCATTGATGTATGGGTTAATTGATGCTTGATTTACGGGAGGGGTGTCGGTTTCATACGGCAGCGGGCGTGGCCTGGCGGGCAGGCCGGGTGTCCCCGTGTCTATGCGTCGCTCTTCGCGCGCGCGTACCTATTATTAATATATGCCAGCAGGGCTGTGCATCCTGCAAGCACGTCTTGCCAGGTGCGCTCGAAGTCGCCCGTGTACCACGGGTCGGCCACGTCGGCCGGACGGTCCGTGAAGCTCATCAGCTTGTGGATCTTCCCCTCCGGGTCTCCGCCCGCGATGCGCTCCATGTTGCGTATGTTCCAATCGTCCATGCCGATGAGCAGGTCGTATTCGTCATAGTCGCGCCGGGTCATCTGGCGGGCTGTCTTGCCCTTGCATGAGATGCCGTGCTCGGAGAGCTTGCGGCGTGCCGGCGGGTACACTTCGTTGCCCAGTTCCTCGGTCGAAGTGGCGGCCGAGGCAATGTGGAACTGTTCGCTCAGTCCGGCGCGTTCCACCAGGTGCTTCATGACAAACTCGGCCATGGGGCTGCGGCAGATATTGCCGTGGCAGACAAAGAGGATTCGGTGCATGTTCGTGCGCGGTTTAGTCATTGGATGGCGTCTTTCGCTTTGCAAATATACGCATTTATTTCCGGATTACGCGCCCGCTGCGGCAGAAAATCGCATCTGTCGTCGGCAAAAGCGAGAGGGGGGAGCGCGTGGGGCGGAGGCGGGAAACACCGTCGTGGCAAGGCGCATCTATGGGCGTATGTCGCAGAAAAAGGGCGGTAACTGTTGGATATATCAGCGCAAAGTATTACTTTTGCACGCGAAAGTAACATAAGTGTATTGCTCAAAAAAAGAAAAGGAATGAAACGCTCAGCACTCTTGATAGCCTTCCTCGCAAGCCTCGTGCTGCCTGTGGGCGCACAGATACAGAATCCGGTGAAGTTCACGGTGAGCCAGCAGAAAGTCTCTGACTCGGAACTCGAAATCATCTTCCAGGGCACCATTGCCCCCGGCTGGCATGTCTATGGTACAGACATCGCAGCGGGTGGCCCTATACGTGCCGAACTGACGACGGAAACGTGTGAGGGGGCGACCCTGAACGGCGCTCTGCAGACGCGTGGCAAGGTGCACAAGGCGATGGACAAGATGTTCGGCATGGAGGTGAGCTACATGGAAGGGACAGCCACGTTCGTCCAGAAACTGACGCTGACGGAACCCACCTACAAGGTGAGCGGCTTCCTGACTTATGGTGCGTGCAACGACGCAAACTGCATGCCCCCCACCGACGTGGAGTTCAGCTTTGAGGGCGAAGGTGTAAAGGCCACTGATGCGCAGCCCAAGCCGCAAGCCACGGCAACGCCCAAAGCGACGGAGAAACCCGCTCCCGACGCTTCTCCTTCGGACGGAGAGAGCGAGGCCGAGTTGCCCGTCGTGGTGGCTGATACGGCAGTCGCAGCTGAAACAGCCTCACTGTGGGAACCGGTGGTGGACGAGCTGAAAGCATTTGGCGAAACCGCGCAGCCCTCTTCCTCCTCGCTGTGGAAAATCTTCCTGCTGGGCTTTCTGGGTGGTCTGCTTGCCTTGCTCACTCCCTGTGTGTGGCCCATCATCCCGATGACCGTGAGTTTCTTCCTAAAGCGTGCCTCAAGCCGCAGCCGCGGCATCCGCGATGCCCTGACCTATGGACTCAGTATCGTGGTCATCTACGTCACGCTGGGCCTGCTGGTCACCCTCCTGTTCGGAGCCAGTGCGCTCAATGCCATGAGTACCAATGCCTTCTTCAATATCTTCTTCTTCCTGCTGCTCGTGCTCTTTGGTGCCAGCTTCCTCGGCGGCTTTGAAATCACGCTTCCCTCGAAATGGACGAACGCCGTGGACCGCAAGTCGGAGCACACAAGCGGTCTGTTGAGCATCTTCCTGATGGCTTTCACGCTGAGCCTCGTCAGCTTCTCGTGCACGGGCCCTATCATCGGCTTCCTGCTTGTCGAGGTCGGGACGGCAGGCAATGTCGTGGGACCCACCGTGGGCATGCTGGGATTTGCCGTGGCGCTGGCGCTGCCGTTCACTCTCTTCGCCATGTTCCCTGCATGGCTCAAGAGCGCCCCGAAGAGTGGCAACTGGATGAATTGCATCAAGGTCTCGCTGGGCTTCCTTGAACTGGCCTTCTCGCTGAAGTTCCTCTCTGTGGCCGACTTGGCTTATGGCTGGCATCTGCTCGACCGTGAGGCCTTCCTCGCCCTGTGGATCGTGCTCTTTGCCCTGCTGGGTGCCTACCTTATCGGGTGGCTTCGTTTTCCGCACGATGAGGACGAGTATGACGAGATGGGAAACGTCGTCCAGCGTCCCCGCACGGGTGTTATCCGCTTCTTCCTGGCTGTGCTTTCCATGGCCTTTGCCATGTACATGGTGCCTGGGCTGTGGGGCGCACCCTGCAAGGCGGTCAGCGCTTTTGCTCCTCCCATGAAGACACAGGACTTCAACCTCATGAAGAGCGAGGTGGAAGCGCGCTTCAATGACTATGATGAAGGCATGGCCTATGCGCGTGCTCATGGTATGCCCGTCATGCTGGATTTCACGGGGTACGGTTGTGTGAACTGCCGCAAGATGGAGGCTGCCGTGTGGACCGACCCGAGGGTGGCCGACTTGATCAACAATCGCTACGTGCTCATTACACTCTATGTGGACGAGAAGACTCCGTTGGCAAAGCCTCTCGTGGTAGAGGAGAACGGGGGGCAGACACGACTGCGCACCGTGGGCGACCGGTGGAGCTACCTGCAACGCACGAAGTTTGGCGCTAATGCTCAACCCTTCTATGTGCTCCTCGATAGCGACGGACACCCGCTGAATCACTCCTATTCGTATGACGAGGACGTCACGGCCTACCTGGATTTCCTAAACCAGGGGCTGCGGAACATTGGGAAATAAAGTGCTGGGCATGAACTGATGGAGGCGGATTCCTCCTCCTGGCACAGATACAATCCGGGCGCGAAGGATGTTCCATCGCGCCCGGATTTGCTTTTGTTACCAATCGAAGCTGTGCTTCCCGGCACCTACGCGGATCTCGTGTCCTGCTGCTCGAATCGTGGCCGTGCAGTTCACGGGAACCTCTACTTCCAGTCGGATGGCACCCTCACGCCGCTCCCATCGCGAGCGTATGAGGCCGGCGACGGACTCGTAGCTGGCCTCGGCCCATGTGAGTCGGGCGGGGAAGTGCGGTTCGATAATGATGTGGCGGAAGCCAGGCTGTTCGGGGTCATAGTTGATACCAGCCAGGCAATGGTACATCCAGGCGTTGATGTCGCCCAGGAAAACGTGGTTCAGCGATGTGCCCCCCTGTGGCACCCACTCCTCGGGCGGAGTCGTTTGTCCGCTGGCTATCCATGCAGTCCACGAGGGAGCCTCCTGCTGCAGGGCCATCTCCACAGCTTGGTCGATATGGCCATAGGCCGTGAGCATCCGCAGGACAGTCTTGCTACCCAGCATGCCGAAGTCCAGATGATTGCCGTTCTCGGCAATGAGGCGGCTCAGGCGTTCGGCCAGTGCCTGACGTTCCTCTTCGGGCACGATGCCCAGGAAGAGCGGTGTGGCCTGAGCTGTCTGCGAGCCGTTCGAGTATAGTCCCGTCTCCTTGTTGTAGAAATGCGTGTTGAGCAGCTTCCTTATCTGTTCGGCTTTTGCTTCGTAAGGCGTGGCGTCGGTCCCCAGCAGCTTGCAGAAACGTGCTACGTAGTCGTTCAGTAGATAATAGTAGCAGGTCGAGGTGAATTCCTCGGGCGTGCGGGTCCTGAACGGCACCCAGTCACCCAAGCCCTGGGCAATGCTGCCAATCTCGCTTTCGTGTGCTTGCAGGAACTTCAGGTATTTCTTGCACAGGGGCAGTGCCTGCCGGATGGCTTTCAGGTCGCCGGTGTAGTAATAGAGGTTCATGGGGATGATGTACATGGCAGCGGACCACACCGGGTTCACGCCGTAGCCCCAGCCGGAGGAGGGGATGATGTCGGCAATCTGGCCGTCGGGTTGCTGGTTGTCCTCCATGTCGTTGAGCCATTTCTCGTAGGCTGTGAAGGAATCGTAGTTCAGCATGCCGATGTCGGAGGAGATGTGGGCATCGGCCGTCCATCCGTTCTTCTCGCGCTGCGGGCAGTCGGTGGGGATGCTCATGAAATTGGAGAGATAAGACTGATTGACAGCCTGCCAGATGAGGTTGAGGGTGTCGTTCGAGCAGCTGAAACGACCGATGGGGCGCATGGCCGTATGGACGAAAAGCGCCTCGGCATTGTCTGCCGTAATTGGCGTGGCAGGCGAGGCGTGCACCTCGATGTAGCGGAATCCGTGGTAGGTGAACTCAGGGGAGAGTACATCCTCGTTGCCGCTAAGCGTATAGACGTCTGTCTGGAATCCGAAGCCTTTGTTCTTGTCAAACAGTCCGGTAATGCGACTCACGTTCAGCCGCCCCTCGGCATCCAGTTCCTCGCCATGCTGCACGCGAAGCACGGTGCCGGCCCGGCCCTTGAGACGCAGGCGTGCATAGCCCGACATATTGGTTCCGAAGTCGATGACATAGATGCTGTCGCCAATGGAGCGCACGGATTTGGGACGATAGATGGTGTCAATCTCCACGGGATGCATCTGCTGGGCCTGCATTCGGGGCGATGGGGCCTCGACCTCCACGCAACGGGCCCAATGGCTGTCATCGTAGCCGGGGGATGCAATCCCGGGCAGTGCCTTGCGGGCATCATAGGTGTCGCCCGAGTAGATATCGTTCACCAGGCAGGGGCTGTCTGTGGTGCGCCATGTCTCGTCTGTCGCGATGGTCTCCACGCCGTTGGGGTAGGTGAGCCGCAGCTCGCAACGCAGGCGGGGGCGTCCGTGCCAGTCGGCTTTTTCGAAGTCCCATACACCCAGCCGGTCTATCTCGTTGTAGAAGCCGTTGCCCAGCACGGCGGTGATGACATTCTGGCCTTCGTGGAGCAGTGGAGTGACGTCATAGACGTTGTACAGGTTGCGACGATTGTAGTGGGTGTAACCGGGATTCAGACTGGTCGTGACGGGACGTTGGCCGTTGATTTCCACCTTGGCGTAGGCGGCGGCACTGAGGTAGAGGCGTGCCTTCTGCACTCCCTTCTTGGCCACAAAGACCTTCCTTAGCAGGGGTGCCACGTGCTCCGTTCGTTCGCGTCCGTCGCTGATCCATTTGGCTTTCCAGTCGGCAGAGGAGAGCTTCGCAGTCTCGAAGGTGGCTATGGGCGAGAACACGACGTGCTTCCCGTCGGCATCGGTGGCCTTGATCTGCCAGTAATAGGTGGTGTGTGGGCGCAGAGGTGTCCGGCCAGTGTATTCGGCCATCGTCTGGGAAGAAACCGTGACGGGCACATCCTCGGTGGGGCGGATGTGCTTCCCGTGTCGTGACAGTTGGCTCTCGTCGGCCAGCAGGAGCTGATACGAAGCCTGATGCCAGGCGGTGTCGCCTGCATATTGCCATGTGAAACGCGGATGCTCCATGTCGATTCCTAATGGGCTTTGTTGGTACTCACACTTCATCTGTGTGATGCTGGTGTGCTGGCTCTTGCACGATTGGGTGGCGGGCATGGCGAGGGTTAGGCAGGTCATAGCCATAATCCAATGGGGGAGTGGATGATGTCTCATAGAAAGATGTGTATGTCGATTGGTCGTTCTTTTATGTCCCCTGCAGCATCTCGTCGTATGAAGGGATGTCGGGCAGGAAATGGTATTGGCAGGTCGTATAGTCGATGTGACAGCAGAAGTGTTGCCGCCCGTTGCTCACCACGAGCCATCCCACCCGCAGGCGGATGTTGTAGCGGCTTATCTGGTCGAACGTGCGCTGGGTGATTTCCACCTCGGGTGCCTTGTATTCCACGATCATCAGCGGTTCGGCATGGGGGCCATAGACCACTGTGTCGCAGCGCTTCTGTGTGCCGTTCAGCGAGAGCGACACCTCGTTGGCTATCACCTCGGGCGGGAATCCCTTGTGTGTCTGCAGGAAGCGCACGAAGTGCTGGCGCACCCTCTCCTCGGGGGTCAGCGTCACATAGCGCCGGCGCAGAGGGTCGAAGACCGTCAGCCGTCCGTCGCGGCGCACGATCTTCAAGTCTGCCGGCGGCAGGTTGAGGGCTTGCATCGTTTCCATAACGAGGACAAAGGTACAACATTAATTCATAATTCACAATTCGCAGTGCACAATTTCAGCACATCTCGTTCTTTTGTGCGGCTTTACAACATAAAAAGGCGCATACCGAGGCGTCTATGGGAATATACGCCGACGGACATTCGGCCACGACTGTCGGGTGCAGGAAGGCCTGCGTGCCGCTGCTGCTCGCCGGAGGACAGTCCCATGAGGTGACAGACGATGGCACGGTGGCAATGCAGTAAATGTCCTCCACGAAGCGAAAACTTCCGCTTTTCTTTGCCCATGTCGTGCCTTTTATCTATTTTTGCAGGGTAAAAAGACGCTTATGAAGACGAAACAGGAAATCGTGGAGAACTGGTTGCCACGCTACACGCACCATCCGCTTGAGGATTTCGGGCAGTATATCCTGCTTACGAACTTTAACAACTATGTGGATATCTTCTGCGAAGAGCTGGGTGTGGAGAAGCCTGACTATGACGCAAACATGCGTGTCGCCACGGCTTCCGGCATCACCATTATCAATTTTGGTATGGGAAGCCCCAATGCGGCCATCATCATGGATCTGCTCAGCGCCATTCACCCCAAGGCATGCCTTTTTCTGGGCAAATGTGGAGGTATCTCGAACAAGACTCAGCGAGGCGACCTCATCCTGCCCATCGCCGGCATACGCGGCGAGGGTACGAGCAATGACTATTTCCCACCCGAGATTCCGGCGCTGCCTGCCTTTATGATGCAACGCGCCGTGTCCAGTACCATCCGAGACCTGGGGTACGACTACTGGACGGGCACTGTCTATACCACCAACCGCCGTGTCTGGGAGCATGACGATCGCTTCAAGGACTACCTGCGCAGCACGCGTGCCATGGCGGTCGATATGGAAACGGCCACACTCTTCACCTGCGGCTTTGCCAACCACATCCCTACGGGCGCTCTTCTGCTCGTCAGTGACAACCCGATGACTCCCGACGGCGTCAAGACCAGCGAGAGTGACAATATCGTGACCACGAACTTCGTGCGTGACCACGTGCGCATCGGCATCCAGGCCCTTGAGATGATTCTCCAGGGCAAGAAGACCGTGAAACACCTTAAATTCGACTATTGATGGCAGCGGCAAGAGGCATCTCACACGAGGAGATAATAAGGAACGTGCGCGCGGGGAAAGTGGCCCCCGTCTATTATCTGATGGGCGAGGAGCCCTATTACATCGACCTGCTGAGCAATTTCCTGGCCGACACGCTGCTCAAACCAGAGGAGCGCGACTTCAACCTCGACCTTGTCTATGGTGCCGATGTCAATGTCAATCAGATTATCGAGCTGTGCCATGCCTATCCCATGATGGCCGATCGACGTGTGGTGCTTGTGCGCGAAGCACAGGCCATACGCTCCTTGGACGGGCTGGAGCAGTACCTTGCCCACTGTACACCGACCACGGTACTCATCTTCTGCCACAAGAACGGTGCGCTCGACAAGCGCAAGGCGGCCTACAAGGCTATACAGCAGGCTGGCGTCATCTATGAGAACAAACGCACGCCCGAATCCCAGCTACCAGCTTTCATCAGCGATTATGCACGAGGGAAGAAGGTGCAGATGGATCCGCAGGCGGTGAGGATGCTGGCCGATCATATCGGAGCCGACCTGACACGCCTTGCCGTGGAGACGGACAAACTGATCATGGCGCTGCCCGCCGGGCAGGCACGCATCACGGCCGAGATGGTGGAGGAGCTCACGGGCGTGAGCAAGGACTTCAACAACTTTGAGCTGCAGAGTGCGCTGGCCATGCGCGACATTTTCCGTGCCAACCGCATCGTCAAGTACTACCAGGGAAATCCGCGTGGATTTGCGTTGCCAGTCACGCTGTCTCGAATATTTACATTTTTTTCTGACGTAATGCTTTCATATTACGCACCCGACAAGAGCGAGAATGGCGTGGCCGAATGGTTGGGTAAGCCATCGTGGATGGTGAGGTACGATATCATGCCTGCACGCAGAAACTACACTGGTGTGAAGGTGATGCAGATTCTGGCTGAAATACGCCGAACCGATGGTGCCTCCAAGGGGGTAGGGGGCTGCAAAACACCTCCCGGAGAGTTGCTTCAGGAGCTCATTTTCTTCATTCTTCACTGATTTTTTCGCTCGTTTGTGTAGAAGGCGATACACGTTTTTCTGTCCTGTTTTCTTTGTGAAATAGGCAGTTAGTCCATGTTTCTGGTTGCTGAGAATCGCGCAGAATCTGCAAGCCGCACACTCGTCGGTGAATTATCGCAGCATTTTGAAAATGGCACACGGAAAGTGGCGGCAGAGCCATATTAACATTTCTTTGCATTTTGATTTACAAACGTGAATTCAAGGTCTTACTTGCAGGGTGTCCGCGGAATTGCGCATTTGTAAATTTACAAAATGTAACCACAGGGCCATTTTGCTTTCATAATTTGAATTTGCAAATTTAAATCTTCGCAACGGAATATATTGAATGAATATGAATATAATGCGGTGAATAAAGTTGTAAATCATTAAAACCCAATTAAAAACGAATGTTTATATACGCATTGTGTCATGTAAAATGTCAGGAAGTTGAAAAGTGTGAGGGATTTGCCCTGTTTCTCGCTGTTTATTGGTGAATTCCGACGTACAATGCGAATAGAATCAGATTTATACGTCAATCCACCGAATCTATTTACTTTAACCCTCCTTAATTTGAATTCACATTCTCCAAATTACATTTCCGAACGCAGTCCATGCTTCGGTTTACTATTGCAAACTTTGGTTTTTTATATTATTTGAAGGGCTGAATCGTAATTTGCATTCCCGAATATTTGCAAATGCGAATGAGAATTGCTACCTTTGCAGATGAAAATTGAACGTCATTCAGTGGCCAGCCCCACTTAATTGTATCGAAAATGAAGGATCGCATCTACCAGTTCATGAAACAGCAAGGCATGAGTCAAAAGCAATTTGCCAGTGAGCTCTGTGTGGCTGAGGCCACCTTGTCAAGTATTTTCACGGGACGTACACGCCCCACCAATGCTCTCATCTCTGCCATTCACGAACGTTTCCCAGAGGTGAGCATCCCCTGGCTGATGTTCGGCGAGGGCGACATGTTTGTGGGGGAGACGGTGAAGGAGACATCGGCTCCGGTTCCCCTCTCCTCCCCTCAGGGTGATATGTTTGCTTCTTCGTCCCCTTCGGCACAGGTTCTTGATACTGCAATCCCTCCCACTTCTACCCCTTCTCCTGCACCTATCTTACGTGAAACGATAAAATATATTGACAAACCACAGCGTAAGATTACCGAGATTCGTGTCTTCTTCGATGACGGTACCTACGAGACTTTTTCCGCCAACTGACGGGTGCTGATTATCAGCGCTCCCAACCTCACCCCATTGCGCGGCACTCCGCATCGTCCTGCGCGGCACTCCGCATCGTCCTGCGCGGCACTCCGCATCGTCCTGCGTGGCACTCCGCATCGTCCTGCGCGTCACTCCGCATCGTCTTGCGTGGCACGCTGCATCGTCCTAAGTGGTACTCCGCATCGTCCTGCGCGGCACTCCGCATCGTCCTAAGTGTACGCGTGTCGTTCTGAAGGAGAAGGCTTACATCGTATCTTCATTGTGTTTGCTGTTTACCTTCATCGGTGCTCACATGGGTGTTCCAGGCAGCAACATGATGTACAACGCCTACTTTTCTCATGGGCGATGGTGTGCAGCGTCAGGTCGTGTCGTATGATAACTTGCGCCGATGCTGTATGCACCGGCAGCTCATGAAGGATTCGGGGTCGAGTTACATAATGTGCCGCGCAGCGCTTTATCACGCGTGATAAAAGAGTTTATCACGCGTGATAAAGTCCACAGGAACACGTCATGGGAAATAATGGCGTGTTAAGAGCTCCCGAAACTTAGGTTTATTTCCCTAAAAGAATCGGATGGAGGAGATGACCTGGTGGCCTACATGGGCGTTGAGGCGCTGTGCGAGGAGTGTCTGACCCATCATCAGGTTCTGTCGGAGTGCGGCGCTGCGGATCTGGACATGCAGGATGCCGTTGCGCACATAGAGCTGTCCGGTGTAGGACGATGCGACGGGGCCTGCCACTTCCTGCCATGCCTGGACGATGCGGTGCTCCAGGAGCGGGGTCTCCAGTCCCTCATTGCGCAGGTATTCCTGCATGAGCTGGCCGATGGTCTCGACTTCGTGGCGTTTCATACGCTGACCTCCCCTCCCTTGACGTAGAACAACTTGTGGTCCGGACCTGCAGAGGAGAGGATGCGGTCGAGGTGTTCCCGGTTGGTATCTGTAATGAAGATCTGGCCAAAGTCGTCGCTGGCCACCAGCTTCACTATCTGTTCCACGCGTCCGGCATCCAGTTTGTCGAATATGTCGTCGAGCAGCAACAGGGGAGTGGTCTGGCTGCCCGTGTGCTTGAGGAACTCGAACTGTGCCAGCTTCAGTGCGATGAGGAACGACTTATTCTGGCCCTGCGAACCTTCGCGCTTGATGGGGAACCCGCCCAGGAGCATCTCGATGTCGTCCTTGTGGATGCCGTGCAGTGAGTAGCCCACGGCACGGTCTTTCAGGCGGTCGCGCTGGATGACCTCGAGCAGGGGACCGCGCTGACAGTGGGAGGTGTAGCGCAGGCTCACCTCCTCGCGCCCGCCCGAGATATGGCTATAGTATTGCTGGAAGAGGGGGATGAACTCGTCGATGTAGCGCTGGCGGCATGCGTAGATGAGTTCCCCCTCACGTGCCATCTGCTCCTCCCATAGGGAGAGCAGCAGCTCGTCGGGCTCGGCATCCTCTATCTTGAGCAAGGCATTGCGCTGAAGGAGCGCCTTGTTGTAGCGCATGAGGCTCTCCAGATAATTGCGGTCGTACTGGGAGATGACCACGTCCATGAAGCGGCGCCGTTCCTCACTGCCGCCAGCGATGAGCATCTGGTCGGCGGGCGAGACGAGGATGAGCGGGATGAGCCCGATGTGCTCGGCCAGTCTCTTGTAAGGCTTCTTGTCCCGGCGGATCACCTTCTTCTGCCCACGTTTCAGGCCGCAGTGGATGGTCTCCGGAGTGTCGTCCTCCTTGCGATAATGCCCCTCGAGCATCATGAACTCCTCGCCGTGGCGCAGCACGAGCGAGTCCATGCTGGTGGTGGCACTCTTGCAGAGGCTCAGAAAATGGACCGCATCGAGCAGATTCGTCTTCCCCTCACCGTTCAGACCGATGAGACAATTTATCTTCGGCGAGAATGTGAGATCAGCCTGCGCGATGTTCTTATAATTAAGTATTGTCAGACGTTCCAGTATCATATTCCCTGCAAAATTACATCTTTTCGGTGAAAAAAGGGGAGAGAAACCAAAATATTGCTTCATAAATTTTATCTTCTGCAATTAAATGCGTAATTTTGTCCCGTTTTTAGCGAGAATACATAATATAATAATACAATGGCAAAGACAAAAAAGCAAAATCAAGCGAACGAGTTTGACCAGACGATTGCAGCCTCTGTGTCATTCTTTGAGAAGAACCAGAAGAAGATTATCTATGGCGTCAGCGCATGTCTGATCGTCATCATTGCTGCGCTCCTCATCCATCAGTTCTACATCACGCCGCGCAATCAGCGTGCCAAGGAAGCCATCTTCCAGGCAGAGCAACTGTTCCAGAGCGCCAACTATGAGAAGGCACTCGAAGGCGACGAGACAAACATGGGCTTCCTCACGGTTGCCGACAAGTTCGGTGGCACGAAGGTGGGAAATCTGGCTCACCTCTATGCCGGACTATGTTACGAGAAACTGGGCAAGTATGAGGAGGCTGTGGACCAGCTGGAAAGTTTCAGCGACAAGGGCGACGAGATGATCTCTCCCGCTGCGCTGGGTGCGCTGGGCAACTGCTATGCTCAGCTGGGACAGAACGACAAGGCTGCCGAGACGCTGCTCAAGGCTGCCAAGAAGGCAGATAATAACACGCTGAGCCCCACGTTCCTGATTCAGGCCGGCCAGCTGTTTGAGGCTCTCGACAAGAAGGACCGCGCTCTCGACTGCTACGAGCAGGTGAAGGAGAAATATCAGCAGAGTTTCGAATACAGCAACATCGACAAGTATATCGAACATCTGCAGAAGTAATTCAAAAAATCAACGGGGACTGTTGTACACTGCGTGTGTGTGACAGTCCCCTTTTTCATAAACTATGGCTTCAGCATTACACAATCTATCAGACTACGACCCCACGTCGGTGCCCTCGACCGACGGAATGCGCTTCGGCATTGTGGTCAGCGAATGGAACAGCGACGTCACGGGACGTCTGCTCGAGGGAGCTTATGAGACACTGCAACGTCATGGAGTTAGCGAAGACCGCATTATCGTGAAAACCGTACCGGGCAGCTTCGAACTGATATTCGGCTCGGCTCAGATGGTCAAGAGCGGCCTGGTGGACGCAGTGATAGCCATCGGCTGTGTGATACGTGGCGACACGCCCCACTTCGACTATATCTGCCAAGGGGCCACACAGGGACTGGCCGACCTGAACCTGCACGGCGACGTGCCCGTGATCTACGGGCTTCTGACGTGTAACAATCTGGAACAGGCCATGCAGCGCTGCGGCGGCTCGCTTGGCAACAAGGGCGACGAGGCCGCAGTGACGGCTATCAAGATGGTTGATTTCCGGCAGCATCTCCGCCGTTAGGCTTACGTCGGCGATGCGGGCGATGTCTGCGCCTGCCTTTCTTCTCGGCAGCTTCTCCGGAGGCTGCCGTTTTTTGGTCGTGGGAAGACGACGTTGAGGGTGAGTTCCTGGTGGAGCCAGAGTCCGCAGGGGAGGTCGCAGGCGTATTCTCCAAAGCCTGGGCGGGTGCAGCGGCAGACGAAGTGGCAGGAGAAGTCGTTTTGCTGTGCTGCTTGCGACGGTTGCGCCCTTCGCCCTGCGAACGTTTCCTGTCGCGGCGATGTCCGCCAGAACGCTTGCTGCGCTTCTCGGCCCTACCATTGTATTCGGGTCCTTCGCCCACTTCCTCGGGCAGGGGACACTTCTCGATGTCTTTCTCAAGGAAACGTTCTATCTGGCGGAAGTAAGGTTGGTCCTTTTCACTCACGAGAGTGATAGCGCGTCCGCCCTTTCCGGCACGTGCCGTTCGGCCGATGCGGTGCACATAGTCCTCCTCGTCGCGTGGCACATCAAAGTTTATGACTATCTGGATATCATCGATGTCGATTCCGCGTGCCACGATGTCCGTGGCTACGAGGATGTCTATCTTGTTGCTGCGGAACTGATACATCACTTCGTCGCGCTCGCTCTGTTCCAGGTCGCTGTGCATGGCGCGGGTGTTGAAGCCGGCGCGGGAGAGGGCGATGGCCAGATCCTTGGTCTTCACCTTGGCCCCCGTGAAGATAATCACTCGTTCGGGCTTCTCGTTGCGGAAGAGACTCTTGATGATGTTCAGCTTCTGTGCTTCGTAGCAGATGTAGGCCATCTGTTGGATGTTGTCGGCAGGCTTGCTCACGGCCAGTTTCACCTCCACCGGGTCGTGGAGTACGGTGCGGGCCAGTTCCAGAATCTTGTCGGGCATGGTGGCGCTGAACATGATGGTCTGCCGCTCCTTGGGGAGATAGCTGGCAATCTGGAGTATGTCCTCGCTGAATCCCATGTCGAGCATGCGGTCGGCTTCGTCCAGAATGAAGAAGGATACGCGACTCAGGTCCACGTTGCCCAGACTGAGGTGGCTGATGAGTCGGCCCGGTGTGGCAATCAGAATGTCGGCACCACGTTGCATGCCGCGCTTCTCCTGTTCATATCTTACGCCGTCGTTGCCGCCATAGACAGCTACGCTACTCACTCCGTCCAGATAATACGAGAAGCCCTGCATGGCCTGGTCGATCTGCTGGGCCAGCTCGCGCGTGGGCGACATGATGATGCAGTTCACGGCATCCTTGGGGAAGCCTCCGTCCTGTAAGCGGCTGAGCACGGGGAGCAAATAGGCTGCAGTCTTTCCCGTACCTGTCTGTGCGATGCCCATTACGTCGCGTCCTTCCAGAATGGGCGGGATGGCATATTCTTGGATGGGAGTGGTCTCGGTGAAGTTCATATCGTCCAGTGCGTCGAGCACCAGGTCGTTGAGATCTAAGTCGTAAAAGTCCATTTAGTATTTTGTTTTAGTTAGCTGTTTCTCACATGCCGGCGAACGGTAGGGATAGATCTGGCATGTGAAACCGCCTGCAAAGGTACAACAATATTTTGAGATTACAGCAATTATGGGTTGTTGAAAACATCTTGTGCTGAAAATAATCAGGCCTTGAGCGTCTTTCAATAATGTATCGACGTTCTCTGCACGCGCGCGTGTACCTTATTATATTATAGGGATCGGGCCTCTTCATCGCGGCGCCTTCGTGTACAGATACCAGGCGATGAAAAAGAACAGGATATTGGGAGTCCATGCAGCGAGGGCAGGATGGAGGTCGGCCTGGATGCTGAATGTGGCCGATACCGTCTGCAACAGTATGTAGGCAGCACTGAGGGCGATGCCTATGCCCAACGCCATTCCCATGCCTCCCTTGCGCTTGCGCGAAGAGAGCGCCATGCCAATGGTGGAGAGAATGAAAGCAGCAAAGGGCGAGGCAAAGCGTTTGTAATACTCCACCTCGAAGACCTTGAGGTTGGCACTGCCGCGTAGACGCTGCTTTTCGATGTATTCGCGCAGCTCGCGGTTGGTCATGGTCTCCTGCTGATTACGCGTGAACAGAAAGTCCTGGGGCTCCATCATGATAATGGAATCGATGGAGGTATAATTGGTAATCTGTTCGCGCATTCCACGCATGTCGCGTATGGTGACATCCTTGAGCACCCACTTGTAGCGCACGTCGCTCAGAGTATCATATACGGCTACGCGTGCCGTCAGATGAGATATCAGCTTCTTGTTCTCGAATTTGTCCAGGTTAAACTGTACGCCAGTGCGCGTCAGTCCGTTGAAGTGCCCCATGAAGGCGATGACACCGGTATCCACCTGTAGCTGCACATTGTCGGCATACGTCTTGTTCTTATTTTTGTGTTTATATTGATTCTCAAAAGCGAGTCGTTTGACGCTGCCCTTTGGGATAACCTCCGAACCCAAATAGAATGACATGCAGGCAATCAGCGCCGAGCTAATCATGTAGGGGCGCATGAGGCGGCGGAAACTGAGTCCGGCACTGATCATGGCGATGAACTCGCTGCCCTCGGCCAGCTTGCTGGTAAAGAATATCACGCTCAGGAATACAAATAACGCGCTGAAGAGGCTTACGTAGTAGGGGATGAAATTCAGGTAATACTGTGTGATGATGGCGCTCAATGGTGCATGGTTCGTGGTGAAGCGATCCACATTCTCGTTGTAGTCGAATACTACAGCAATGGTGATAATGAGGACGATGGAGAAGAAGTACGTCCCCAGGAACTTCGCGATGAGGTATCGGTCGATGCGCGTCAGGAATCTGAATTTCATTGGCTATGTCTCCTTTCTCGCTATAGTCTTTCGGTAACCTGACGAAGCATCTGCCTTTTCCAGGAAGCAAAGTCTCCGGTGATAATGTGCTCGCGTGCCTGGCCCACGAGCCATAGGTAGAAGGCCAGATTGTGAATCGATGCAATTTCGAGTGCCAGCAACTCCTGTGCCTTGAAGAGGTGGTGCAGATAGGCTCGGCTGTAAATGTGGTCCACCGATGCTGTGCCCTGCGGGTCGATGGGGGAGAAGTCGCACTCCCATTTCTTGTTACGCAGGTTCATGATGCCCTGGCTCGTGAAGAGCATGGCATTGCGTCCGTTGCGTGTAGGCATGACACAGTCGAACATGTCCACACCGCGTTCGATTGCTTCGAGGAGATTGGCAGGTGTGCCCACTCCCATGAGGTAGCGCGGCTTGTCCTTGGGCAGGATGGCATTGACCACTTCAATCATCTCGTACATTACCTCTGCAGGTTCTCCCACGGCCAATCCGCCAATGGCGTTCCCATCGGCTTCCTTGCTGGCTACGAACTCGGCGCTCTCGGTGCGGAGGTCGCGGTATGTGCAGCCCTGCACGATGGGGAAGAGGCTCTGTTCGTACCCGTAGAGGGGTTCTGTCTCGCGAAAGCGTGCGATGCATCGGTCGAGCCAGCGGTGGGTGAGCGAGAGGCTCTTTCGGGCATAGGCATAGTCGCTTGTGCCGGGTGGGCATTCATCGAGTGCCATGATAATATCTGCGCCGATGCTTCGTTCGATGTCCATCACTCGCTCTGGCGTGAAGGTATGCCGGCTGCCGTCGATATGGCTTTGGAATGTGCAACCTTCTTCGGTCAGCTTGCGGATGCCTGTGAGGGAGAATACTTGGAATCCGCCGCTGTCGGTCAGGATAGGACCGTCCCATGCGTTGAAGCGGTGTAGCCCGCCCGCCTGTTCCAGTACGGCGGTTCCCGGGCGTAGGTAGAGATGATAGGTGTTACCCAGGATTATCTGGGCATGTACCTCTTCGTGGAGGTCACGTACGCTGACACCCTTGACAGATCCAACTGTACCCACAGGCATAAAGATGGGGGTGAGGATGTCGCCGTGGGCGGTGGTGATACGTCCGGCACGGGCAGCGGTTTGCGGATCTGTGTATTGCAGTTGGAATGTCATGACTTCGTGGTTTCAGTCTTTTCGTCGGTAAACACAAATTGCAGTGCATTGGGGACTTTCTCGTTGGTCAGGGCAATCTGCCATACGTCATTTATCGTATTGACATAGTGGAAAGTGAGCTCCTTTACGTACAATTCGGGTATCTCGTCGATGTCCTTGCGGTTTTCCTCGCAGAGTGCGATATCCGTGATGCCGGCGCGTTTAGCTGCCAGAATCTTCTCCTTGATTCCTCCGACGGGGAGCACCTTGCCGCGCAGCGTGATTTCACCTGTCATGGCCAGGTTCTTTCTTACCTTGCGCTGAGTGAGTGCACTGGCAATACTGGTGGCCATGGTGATTCCCGCGCTCGGGCCATCTTTAGGCACAGCCCCCTCTGGCACGTGGATGTGGATGTTATAGTTCTCAAAGATGCGCATGTCAATCTGCAATGCATCGGCATGAGCCTTGATGTATTCGAGAGCCAGCATGGCGCTTTCCTTCATCACGTCGCCCAGATTGCCGGTCAGCGTGAGTTTGCCTCCCTTTCCTCGGCTGAGGCTGGTCTCTATGAAGAGAATCTCTCCGCCCACGCTCGTCCATGCCAGCCCGGTGACGACACCGGCAAAGTCGTTGCCTTGGTATTTGTCGCGGCTGTAAGGCGGCTTGCCCAGATAGTCCTCGATGATTTCCGGCGTGATGGGCGGGACGTCCTGTCCCTCGTCTTTTGCAATGGCGAGTGCCACTTTGCGCATGAGCTTGTCGATCTGTTTCTCGAGTCCGCGTACGCCACTTTCGCGAGTGTAGCGTTCGATGAGGTATTCCAAAGCACTGCGGTTGAACTTGATGTCGGTGCGGTCGGATAGTCCGTTCTCTTCTTTTTTCTTTGGTACCAGATGGCGGCGGGCTATCTCGATTTTCTCTTCCGTAATGTATCCGCTCACCTCGATGAGTTCCATACGATCGAGCAGAGGACGGGGAATGTTGGTGATGTCGTTGGCCGTAGCGATGAACATCACCCGGCTCAGGTCGTAGTCAATGTCGAGGAAGTTGTCGTGGAAAGCATTGTTTTGCTCTGGGTCGAGCACCTCCAGCATGGCTGATGAGGGGTCGCCATTGATGTTGTTTTGGGATATCTTGTCAATCTCGTCAAGTATGTAAACGGGATTGCTGCTTCCTGCTTTCTGTATTCCCTTGATGATGCGTCCAGGCATGGCTCCTACGTATGTGCGACGATGTCCGCGTATCTCGCTTTCGTCATGGACTCCGCCCAGACTGATCCTGACATAGTTGCGCTTCATGGCTGCGGCAATGCTGCGACCCAGGCTGGTCTTGCCCACTCCCGGTGGTCCGTAGAGGCAGAGGATGGGGCTTTTCTGATCGCCACGCAACTTGAGTACGGCGAGATGTTCGAGGATGCGCTCCTTCACCTTCTCCATGCCATAGTGATCCTTGTTGAGTCGTTTCTCTGCCGTCTTGATATTGATTTTGCTGCTGCCTTCGGTGCAGTAGTCCCAGGGAAGGCCTACGAGTGTCTGCAGGTAGTTGAGCTGTACGTTGTAGTCTGGGTTTTGTGGATTGATGCGTGACAGCTTGTTCAGTTCCTTTTCAAACGTCTCTGCCACTTTCTCGTTCCATTGCTTTCCTTGGGCTTGGCTTCGCAGTTGGGCGATGTCTTCCGACTTGGCCGTAGCATCGTCGTGCCCGCCCAGTTCGGCCTGTAGATTGTGTATCTCCTGATTGATGAAATATTCGCGCTGTTGCTGGTCGAGGTCCGATTGCGTCTTGCGTTCCACATTCAGCTTCAGTCGCGCCAGTTGGATGATGTTGTTGGCCAGGACCAGCAATCGCTGGGCACGCTGCATTTCCCTGCGACATTCCAGCAATTCCTTTTTGCTGTGCACGTCGATGGGCAGGTTGCCACACACCAGATTGAGCATGAACGTTGAGGGAGGCATTCCATCGATGAAGTGGACCACCTCTTGCGGGAAATTTCCTGTCAGACGAGCAAATTCGACTACGCGTTCCTTGATGAGCGCCAGCATGGTCTCATATTCCGTCCGTTCCTCCTCGGTCGGTTCGATGTCTGTGATTGCCGTGACGTCACCTTCGTATCCGTGGCGCCCCAGTGTGAGGCTCTGCAGGGCAATACTGTTCATCGTCTGCAGTAGCACGTTGGTGGTTCCGTCGGGTAGTTCGATGGTATGAATCACCTTGGCCGCTACGCCGATGTGTATCATGTCCTCGTAGCTCGGGTCTTCGACTTCTGGATCCTTTTGGCAGAAAACACCCAGGATGCGTTCTCCTCGTTCGGCATGCTTGACCGCCTTGAGCGAACTTTTGCGTCCTATGGTAATCGGATTGACTGTCCCGGGGAAAAGGATGCTGTCGCGCAGGGGCAGGATCAGCATGTTGCCCTCTTCGTGCGAATGCATCAGACGATTGACGTCTCCGGCCACCTCGGCTACGAACGAAACCGTGGTGCTATTCTTGCTCATGTAGGTTACTTCCATACTTTCTTGTTACGAAACGGCTGCAAAAGTACAAAAAAAATCCCGTTTTCGTGTTGTCGTCTATCTTAAAATGTGTAATTTTGCGTTAAAAACAGGTTGTCGGCATGTCGTCCCCCTTTTTCCGCTTCCAGCACTTCACGGTTCGTCACGACCGTTCTTCGATGCCTGTGGGTACCGATGGCGTCCTGCTTGGCGCTTGGGCTCCGCTTGCGGAGGCTAAGCGCGTGTTGGATGTTGGCTGTGGTTCTGGCCTCGTTTCTCTCATGGCTGCCCAGCGTGCCGTGGATACATCCGTTGTGGGTATTGACGTGGATGAGGCTTCGGTGGTCCAGGCGCGGCAGAATGTCGCGGAAAGTCCTTTTGCCCGTCGCATAACCATTCTCGAGCAGGACGTCCGGCTGATGGATGCCGACGGCTTTTTCGACCATATCCTGTGCAATCCTCCCTTTCATACGGAGTCCACTATGCCGCCGTGTGTTTCCCGTATGAGGGCGCGCCACACGGATTCGCTCCCTTTCTCGCAATTGGTTGACAGCGTTGTGCGGCTGTTGTCCCCTGGCGGATGCTTTTCTGTGATTCTTCCGGCCAGTGCCGATGAGAGTTTCGTCTCTCTTTGTTTAGCCCGTGGTCTCCGATTGTCCCAGCGCTGTTATGTTCAGACTGTGTTGCGCAAACCGCCCAAGCGCGTCCTCTTGTCCTTTCGCCTCCCCGCATCTCCGTCGGATGACTTATGCTTTGAGGACGTAGCGTGCGATACGCTTGTACTGCAGGCTCCTGATGGAGGCCGTAGTGAGGCATACAGTAGGCTCACGCGCGACTTCTATCTATGATTGCCTGCAGTGGCTTTTGCTTGCCGATAAAGTTGATACGAATTGTACACATTGTGCCAGATGCTGTAGAAGCCGCCGGCCAGTGATGTGATAGGGGAGAGGAACGTATAGCCCACCCAGATGATGAACACTGTGTTCTTCTGTCCGCATGCTTGCGTGGCGCTAATGGTATCTTGTTCGTGTTGTCCCAGTCGATGGCCGAGGGCAAACTGTATGGCGCAGGCCAGCATCGAGACCAGTGCGATGCCCAGTGTGAAACTGAGGGCTTGATGACTGTGGACGATGCTTCGAGTGGTAACGGCAATGGCCAGTGACAGTGAAACGGCCCATAGATAGAAAGGCAGGTCGTGAAGGTTGGCAAGCGTGTCCACCAGGCGTGGCACCCAGAGTCGGAGCAGCATCGTGACTACCATTGGCATGACGAGTATGGGGAACGTGTGACTGGCAATGCGTAGAAGGTCGCTGACGAAACCATTGCCTCCGCCATCGTGCATCCATGGCAGCAGGGCGGGTAGAAGCAGTGCGGCAAGAAAATTGATGAGGATTGTATAGGTGGTCACCGACGCCATATCTCCGCCCAGACGGCGTGTGACCACTACGGCAGCGGTGGCTGTGGGGCAGATGATGCAAAGCACGGCTCCCTGGCCGATGGTGTGCCAGGGAGATGGAGGCATGACAGAGAGTATGGCTGCAATCATTGCACTGCCAAATCCCTGGAACAGCAACATCGTGAAATGCCATCGTCGTAGTCGGAGGTCGGAGGGACGAATGCGGCAGAATGTGAGTAAAAGCATGAGAAAAAGCAATGTAGGCTGCACTATGGACACTCCTTTGAGTATCGAATCCCGATAAGGCACCAGCATGTCCATTCGTGCGAGTGTCAGATAGGAGACTGCCCCTATCGTCATGCTCACGGGCAGCATCCAGCTTCTCAAGAATCCCATAAATCGCATTCCTCTATTCTCCATTTTGCGGTGCAAAATTACACAAAACGCACCATCTATCCGCTTTTCTGTCCATGAAATTTCGTCATGTCGGAAGAATTGTGTACTTTTGTGCCGTTTTTCGGAAAGCCCGAGCTATTATACTATTTTATTTTTTTTATGAATTTATACATCCGTTATTTTCAGAACGAGATTCTGGTGAAGTCGGTGGAAGAGGCTTGCGATTTTTTGAGTAGCATCCCCGACATCAAGGTGGACGATGCGCTGGCCAATGACCTGCGTCGCTTTTTGGCTGATCCTGCTATGTATCCCAAACGTTATAAGGTGAAGGGAAAATCCTACTTCATTGTTATCAAGACCCCGTTTGAGACTATCAAGGAATTCCAGGATGAGGGTGCTGCCAAGCGCGAGGGGCGTGAATTGCGTCAGGCAGAGCGTCGCGACCGTATTGACCATATCACACGTCTGCGTGTGGGATGGTATGAGGCATGTCTGACATTTAAGCGCGTGGTTTCCCATCCGACGACGCAGAAGTTCATGTACTGTGACACTCCGTTTCGTGCACGTCTGAAGGCCACGAGCGTGCAGGATTGTTATAATCGCATCGTGGATCACCTGCGTGCAAGGCGCGACGTGGATCCGCGGTCGCAGTTCCCCAGTGTCAAGGGACGCAACTTCGAGTACACCTTCCTGGGTATGGAGGGTTGAGGACCTGTTACGGCATACGAATTCTTTTTTGTCATTTTTCGACGGAAACCTTCACTTTTTCTTGTGAATGACAAGGAAAAGATGTATCTTTGTCGGGAAATCATTCTATTAAGAGACATCTCACAACGATGAATCACATACGAAACTTCTGCATAATCGCCCATATAGACCACGGCAAGAGTACGCTGGCCGATCGCCTGTTGGAGATGACTGACACCATTCAGGTCACCGAGGGGCAGATGTTGGACGACATGGATCTGGAGCGCGAGCGGGGCATAACCATCAAGAGCCATGCCATACAGATGGAGTATGTTCATGCCGGAGAGCGCTATGTGCTGAACCTGATTGATACTCCGGGTCACGTGGATTTCAGCTACGAGGTGAGCCGCAGCATTGCAGCATGCGAAGGTGCATTGCTTGTGGTGGATGCCACCCAGGGAGTCCAGGCTCAGACCATCAGCAACCTTTATATGGCTATCGACCACGACTTGGAGATCATTCCCGTGGTGAACAAGTGCGACATGCCCAATGCAATGCCTGAGGAGGTCGAGGATGAAATCGTCGATCTGCTGGGATGCCGGCGTGGGGAAATCATTCGTGCCAGTGCTCGCACAGGCGAGGGAGTGGCTGAGATCCTGGAGGCTGTCGTCGAGCGGATTCCTGCTCCCAAGGGCGATCCGCAGTCACCGCTTCAGGCTCTCATCTTTGATTCTGTCTTCAACTCGTTCCGCGGTATCATAGCCTATTTTAAGATTGTGAACGGTTCGATACGCAGTGGAGACCAAGTCTATTTTATCAATACCGGTAAGGAATACAAGGCAGATGAAATCGGCGTGCTGAAGATGGATATGGTGCCTCGTCAGGAGCTCGGCTGTGGCGACGTCGGGTATATCGTTTCCGGTATCAAGACAGCCACTGAGGTCAAGGTGGGCGACACCATTACGCATGTGTCACGTCCCTGTGAGTCGGCAATCTCTGGTTTCGAGGAAGTGAAGCCCATGGTGTTTGCCGGCGTGTACCCTATTGAGACGGAAGACTTCGAGAATCTGCGTGCCAGCCTTGAGAAACTGCAGCTAAATGATGCCAGTCTCACCTTCCAGCCCGAGAGTTCCGTGGCCCTCGGTTTTGGCTTCCGCTGTGGCTTTCTCGGTCTGTTGCATATGGAAATCATCCAGGAACGTCTTGACCGCGAGTTCAATATGGACGTAATTACCACTGTGCCCAACGTTTCCTATCGTGTCTATGACAAGCATGGCGAGATGCACGAGGTGCACAATCCCAGTGGAATGCCTGACCCCACCCTAATCGAGCGCATCGAGGAACCGTACATCCATGCCACAGTGATCACTACGGCCAACTATATCGGGCCCATTATGACGCTTTGCCTGGGCAAGCGTGGCGAACTGCTAAAGCAGGAATTCATCAGTGGAAACCGTGTCGAGTTGCACTATGCCATGCCGTTGGGCGAAATCGTCATCGACTTCTACGACAAGCTGAAGAGCATCAGCAAGGGATATGCCTCTTTCGACTATCATCAAGACGGCTTCCGTCCGAGCAAGCTGGTCAAGATGGACATCCTGCTCAACGGCGAGCCCGTAGATGCGCTGAGCACTCTGACACATGCCGACAATGCCGAGTCATTCGGGCGTCGCATGTGCGAGAAACTCAAGGACCTTCTTCCACGACAGCAGTTCGACATCGCCATTCAAGCGGCTATCGGGGCAAAAATCATTGCGCGGGAGACAGTGAAGCAGGTGAGAAAAGATGTCTTGGCCAAGTGCTATGGTGGCGATATTACCCGTAAACGCAAACTGCTCGAGAAGCAGAAGCGAGGCAAGAAGAGGATGAAACAGATAGGCAACGTTCAGGTGCCGCAGAAGGCATTCCTCGCCGTATTGAAACTGGATTGACGGAACATGCAGCACTCACTTGGAATAAACGATATATAGACCTTGAACATTATGGACAGACGACGAGACATAGCAAGGGAGATAGCTCGCCTTTACTGCCCGCTTTCACCCGAGGGATGTGAGGCGCTCAGCACCATTCTGCGCCCCATGAAATTCCAGAAAGGAGATACCATCCTCCGCGAAGGCGCTGTCTGCCGCGCGCTCTATTATGTAGATCGCGGCATGGTGCGCCAGTACTATTACAAAAACAAGAAGGACGTCACAGAACACTTTTCCTTCGAGGGTCGTATCGTCTTCTGTATCGAGAGTTTCCTTAAGCAGGAACCCAGTCGGCTTATCGTCGAGGCGCTTGAGCCGGCGGAACTGTATGCCATCCCCTATGACGACCTCCATTTGCTCATGCAACGCAACTTGGAGATAGCCATGCTCTACCGGAAAATTCTGGAACATGTGGCCATCAGCAGTCAGGAGCATGCCGACAGCCAGCGCTTCGAGAACGCCACGGAGCGTTACGAACGTCTTCTTCGTGAGAAACCCGAGATTATACTTCGTGCTCCGCTTGTCCACATAGCCAGCTTTCTGCAGATGATGCCCGAGACCCTGAGCCGTGTGCGCAACGCCTCGCATGCCACTCCGTCGCGTCCTGCCGTGCCGGAGAATCCAGACCCGTGGTGGATGCATGTCGCACGTAATCCGCTAAAGGGAGAGTAGGGGAAAGTGATAACGAGAAATGACGTGTCGACCACCATGTGCCTGACACGTCATTTCTCGTTTCTTCCTGTTCGGGGAATGTAGATGCCTTACTTGCCGAAGTAGCGCTTCAGCAATCCCTCGAAGCCGCGTCCGTGGCGAGCTTCGTCCTTGGCCATCTCATGTACAGTGTCGTGGATGGCATCGAGCCCTGCCTCTTTGGCAGCCTTGGCAATCTTCATCTTGCCCTCGCATGCTCCGCACTCTGCACTTGCACGCTTCTCCAGATTCGTCTTGGTGTCCCAAACCAAATCGCCAATCAGTTCGGCAAAACGGCTGGCATGGTCTGCCTCCTCGAATGCGTAGCGCTTGAATGCTTCGGCAATTTCGGGGTAGCCTTCGCGGTCGGCTTGGCGAGCCATGGCCAGGTACATACCCACCTCGCAGCACTCACCGTCGAAATTCGACTTGAGACCCATCATGATTTCCTCGGGGCAGCCCTTGGCCACGCCCACTACATGCTCCGTCACATACACCTGGGGAGCATCTTCCTCTACCACCTTGAACTTGCTGGCGGGAACGCCACACTGCGGGCACTTGGCGGGAGCCTCTTCGCCCTCATAGATGTAGCCACACACGGTACAAATAAACTTCTTTTTCATCTTCAACGTCTTTTTGTGGTTAATACTGTTGCTATTTCCGGTTTCCTCATATAATATGATTATCTGAGTTCCGTTTGCGGAGCAAAGATATACCCTTTTCCTGTTACTTGCAACAAAAATAGAGTTAAAGAAAGTAAAATTTGCCTCGATTTTTGGAGATGTCGCGGAAAGGTCGTACTTTTGCATCACAAATGCAATGCGATAGTGGCTCAGTTGGTAGAGCATTGGCTTCCCAAGCCGAGGGTCGCGGGTTCGAGTCCCGTCTATCGCTCAGATCGGATGCGGCAGGAAGAAACTTATGTTTCGCCTGCCGCATCCGCTTTTTCTTCCATCGTTATATCGGTGCCGGCCGGGCAGCGGATGACGTTCTGGCACCCCTTTCGTCTTGCGAAATATTTTGTCTCCCTACCTTAATATATATATGGCTTATGGCTCTTTTTGCGATTTTATGCACTTCGCGACCCTATTATTCGGTGCTTTTGGCACAGAAAAAGCATCTTTTCTGAAAATTCGTGGCAGAAAACTTGTGCGATGTTCAAAAGTTTGTGTATCTTTGCATCGCTTTTCAGAAAAGCATTTCACTTTACTAACAAAGATATAAGACATGACAAAAATTGAATTAGTGCGCACAGTCGCAAAAAAGACCGGCATTGACCAGCCTACAGTTCTGGCAGCATTGGAAGGAACCATTGACACCATCATGGATTCGTTGGTGCAGAAAGAGAACGTGTACCTGCGTGGTTGGGGCACTTGGACGCTGAAGCATCGTGCTCAGAAGACGGCCCGCAACATCTCGAAGAACACCACGATGATCATCGAGGCTCATGACATTCCTTACTTCAAGCCTTGTAAGGAATTCATGGAGGCAGTCGCTGCCCAGAAGAAGTAATTCTCTCTGACGAGGTGTCTTCGAGACACTTTATTGATTCGAATTACTTTCCATTCAAAGATTTAAATGGCCGGATAGGCTGGAGCAATGGCTCTGGCATCCGGCTTTTCTTGTTTTCAAAGCTCCTTTCATCTATGTCTCATCATCAGCCATCCACCTATGCCCTGCGCGCCGCCTTTGCGGGGCTGCTCCTGCTGTCGGCCTCGTCTGTTGTGTGTGCCGAGCGCAGCAAACTTGATTATGTCAATCCGATTATTGGCACCAATGGTATGGGGCACACCTTCCCCGGTGCCTGTGCGCCTTTCGGCATCGTGCAACTAAGCCCCGACACCGACACGATACCTCACAACGTCGAGGGTCGTTATCAGCCCGATGTCTATGCCTATTGTGCCGGCTACCAGTATCATGATCCCACCATTGTGGGATTCAGCCACACACATCTGAGTGGTACGGGGCATTCCGACCTGGGTGATATCCTCATTATGCCCACGACGGGACGTATTCAGACGAATCCCGGCATGGCCGATGCACCGGAGGGAGGCTATCGTTCCCGCTACAGCCATGAGACCGAGCATTGTTCGCCTGGATATTATGAGGTGGTGCTTGCCGACTATGGCATTCGGGCCCAGCTGACGGCCACGCAGCGTGTGGGCATTCATCAGTACACCTTTCCCACGGACGAGGGGCAGTTTATTCTCGATCTGGGTCACGGCATTTACAATTATGAAGGCAAGACGCTCTGGACCTACCTGCGTGTCGTCAGCCCCACGTTGCTCACCGGCTATCGTATCACCAACGGCTGGGCACGCCAGAATTATACCTACTTTGCCATTTCCCTGTCTCATCCCATTGCCGATTATGGCTATCAGGACCAGCAGAAGATGCGCTACAACGGCTTTTGGCGCAAGAATGATGTCCACCACAACTTCCCCGATATGGCCGGACGCGAAATATCGGCCTATTTCCGTTTCCGTGGACTGGAGGAGAAGATGCTTCAGATTCGCGTGGCTCTCTCGGCAGTGAGCATGGAGGGTGCCCTGGCCAATCTGAAGGAGGAAACAGACGGACGTACCTTCGACCAGCTGCGTCAGCAGACGGCCAAGCAATGGGCCGAGGAGCTGGACATCATCGACATCGAGGGCTCGGAAGACCAGAAGTCACTCTTCTATACCTCGCTCTATCATACGATGATCAACCCGTCGGTCTATATGGATGTCGATGGTCGCTATCGCGGCAACGACATGGAGATCCATCAGTGTGGCGAGGGAGACGTCAACTACACCGTCTTTTCGTTGTGGGACACTTACCGTGCCGAGCATCCGTTGCTCAACCTGCTGAAGCCCCGCCAGGGGGCCGACATGGCTCGCAGCATGCTGCGCATTCAGCAGCAGAGTGCGCTGCACCTGCTTCCCATCTGGTATCTGATGGCCAATGAGGGCTGGTGCATGAGTGGCTACCATGCCGTCTCGGTGCTGGCCGATGCGGCCGTGAAGGCAGGTCTCAAACCCACCGCCGATGTACTCGAAGCCATGCAGGCCACGGCTACCTCGCCGTGGATCGAGGGGATGAAGGACTATATGCAGTACGGCTATGTGCCGTACGATCGCTGCGGGACCAGTGCCAGCAACACGCTCGAATATGCCTACGATGACTGGACCATCTATCATGCAGCCCTCCAGGCAGGCAACGACGAGATGGCCCGGACATTCCGGCAGCGTGCCATGAACTACCGCAATGTCTTCAACCCCGATTTCTCTCTGGCATGCCCCCGCTACAAGGACGGCACGTGGAAGAAAGACTTCTCGCCCTTGCAGACCTATGGAGAGGGATTCATCGAAGGCAACTCGGCCAACTACTCATTCCATGTGCCCCACGACGTGCTAGGCATGATCGAGTGTTTCGGTGGTGAGAAGCGCTTCATCGAACGGCTTGACAATCTCTTTGCCGAACCCCTCGACAAGAAATACTATGAGGACAACGAGGACATCGAGGAGGAGTGCCTCATGGGCGGATACGTGCACGGCAACGAACCCAGCCACCATGTGCCCTACCTCTATGCCTGGACCTCCCAGCCCTGGAAGTCGCAGTTCTGGCTGCGCGAGGTGATGAACCGCATGTATGTGAACGATATGGACGGCTTGCATGGCAATGACGACTGCGGCCAGATGTCTGCCTGGTACATCTTCACCGCCATGGGCTTCTACCCCGTGTGCCCCGGCACAGACCAGTACGTGCTGGGCGTCCCCTATGTTCCCTACTGCAAGATACGCTTTGCCTCGGGACGTGTGATGGAAATCAAGGCCGACGGCGTGAGCGACGCGAAGCGGTATGTGAAGAACGTGCGGCTGAACGGACAGACACTCACACGCCGTTACATCACTCACCGCGAGCTGACCGAGGGCGGCGTGCTCGAGTTTGAGATGACGGCCAAGCCCGTGCGCCGCACTGCCCAGCGCGAGTTGCCCTATTCGTTGAGTGCTGAATAATCTAGCTTGACGCATAACAGTCTATTGACTGTTTCGGGATAATACGTGGCGTGTGCTATATCGATGTCAGCCGGTATCTCTTTATGGGACGCCGGCTGACATGGTTTATGGGGGTGGGAAAAGGGCGTTTTGTGAGGTAAAATAAAGGGCGCTGAAAATCAGAGTCTCCAACCGCACCGCCCGGAGGAGCGTGTTCCGGGAGGAGATGGAGCACGCTCTTCCGGCCTCCGGAGCACACTCCTCCGGACGGTGCGGTCTGCTGCATCTTCTTGTGACGTCTCCTTAGGGCACCTGGAAGGGATAGACCAGATAGTCGCCCAGCGAGCCGATGGGCTGCTGGATGAGGCTCACTAAAACGTATTCCCCTCGAGGCAGCGGCTGGCGCGGACGGCATTCGAAGGCATCGTCCTGGGCCGGAGCAATCTCGAAATCGGAGGGCTCGACGCGTGTGTAGGGGTTGGCCATCAGCAGTGCGGCAGGCAGCCGGCGGCAGTCCCGTTTCTCGCGTAGGCGTATGAGGGCATAGTCCACGAGCGTCTCGCCATCCGAAGGCTGGATGAGGAACCTGGGCTGTCCGTCGTCGGTAAGTTGGGAGGAATGGCGCCCAAAGAGGTAGCGTGTGACGCGGTTCTTGAGCTGGATGTCCACGATGCGCCATCCGGCTCGCACCTCGGTCTGTGTCTGTACGGGCTGGATGGTGACGGGGGTGCCCGACACGACGAGCTGCACCCGCTGGGCTTGCACGCCGAGGGGCACTATATATAATAAGGTAAGGAGCCACTTTTTCATATCTGAGTGCAAATGTAGCGATTTGTGCAGAATTGGGCAACGTTTGCTTGGAAAAGTCGCCGATTTTAACGAATTTTGCATCAAAAGTAGCAAGAAGACGATGGATTACAGCCTGCATAAGCTGGATATTGCCAGCCTGAACGTCATGCAACAGGACATGTTGCGCACAGTACCACGCGAGAGACAGGTGGTGCTGCTCAGTCCCACGGGTTCGGGAAAGACCTTGGCCTACCTGCTCCCCCTCCTTCAGCTGCTGGAGGAGGGCAGCGACGAGGTGCAGGCTCTGATTCTCGTCCCATCACGCGAGCTGGCACAGCAGACGGTCGCTGTGGCCCGTCAGCTGAATGCCGACCTGCGTATCCTGGCCTGCTACGGCGGACGTCCGGCCATGGATGAGCATCGGTTGATGCGTGCCCAGCGTCCTCATGTCCTTGTGGGTACTCCCGGGCGCATGCTGGACCATATTGGCAAGGAGAACTTCTCCGTCGATACCATTCGCACCTTGGTGATTGACGAGTTTGACAAGTGTCTGGAACTGGGCTTCCACGAACAGATGCGTGGCATCCTCGGTGCTATGCCTCGTGTGGAGCGTCGTATCCTGCTTTCCGCTACCGACTGTCCCCAGATTCCCGACTTCGTGCCACAGGGCCGTCCTTGCAGGCTCGACTATCTCGACGATGCCGACGCCAAGGATGGACGTCTGCGCCTCTACGTCTTGCCGTCGCCCGAGAAGGACAAACTGCACTCGCTCTATAATCTGCTGTGCATGCTAGGGGCGGAGCAGAGCATGGTCTTCGTCAATTATCGTGAGAGCGTGGAGCGAGTGGGGGACTACCTGCGGCGTATGGACGTGTCGGCAGCCCTTTTCCACGGAGGGATGGAACAGCGTGACCGCGAACGCTCGCTGTTTCGTTTCAGCAACGGGTCGGCAAACGTGCTCGTGACCACCGATCTGGCATCGCGCGGACTGGACATCGCCGATGTGCGGCACATCATTCACTATCATCTGCCGCTCAACGAGGAGGCTTTCATCCACCGAAACGGACGCACGGCTCGCTGGGATGCCGAGGGGAAGGCCTATCTCATCTTGGGACCCGAGGAACACCTGCCCGACTTTCTGGACGAAACGCCTGAGCGGCTAATGCTTCCGCAACGTCTGCCGGCACCGGCCCGGCCGCAGTGGACGACGCTCTACATCGGTAAGGGACGCAGGGACAAGATAAACAAGGTGGACATCGTGGGTTTCCTCTCCAAGGTGGGCGGCCTCGGACGCGAGCAACTGGGACGCGTGGACGTGCTGCCTGGGTGGTCCTATGTCGCTGTGGACCGCCGCGTAGTGAAGGAGTTGCTTGTACGTGTGAGGGGTCAAAAGATTAAGGGCGTCAAGACCATCATCACGCCGGCCGAGCTGTGACGGCGCAGGGCGGAAGCCTTTGCGGGGTGGCACAAAAAAAGTGCATTGTTCTCCCGAACAATGCACTCAACTATGAAAAACACTATATTCTGTGCCATATGGGGCATTCAGCCCCCCCTATAGCCAATCACAATATATCCAGTTCCTGAAATACTTTCTTCAGTTTCTGCACGGCCTCGTCCACCTGGGCATGCGTGTGGCTTGCCATGAGGGCGAAGCGCACGAGCGTGTCTTGTGGTGCACATGCGGGCGGAATCACTGGGTTGATGAAGACTCCCTCGCGGAATGCGAAGGCAACTGCCTTGAATGTCTTCTCTGTATCACGCACGTAGAGAGGAATGATGGGGCTCTCCGTGTCGCCAATCTCGAAGCCTTCCTCGCGGAAACGCTTCAAGGCGTAGTTGGTGACGTCCCACAGAGCGGCGATGCGCTCGGGCTCGTTCTGGATGATGTGCAGTGCTTCGAGTGCAGCTGCTGTAGCGGCCGGGGTGCTGCTGGCACTGAAGATGTACGTGCGCACGGTGTGGCGCAGCCAATTGATGATGCTGGCGTCGGCAGCAATGAAACCACCGATGGATGCCAGACTCTTCGAGAAGGTGCCCATGATGAGGTCCACGTCCTTGGCCAGGCCAAAGTGGTCGCACACGCCGCGTCCCTGACGTCCGAAGACTCCGATGCCGTGGGCCTCGTCCACCATGACGGCGGCGTCGTACTTCTTCTTCAACTCGATAATCTCCGGCAGTTTGCAGAGATCGCCCTCCATGCTGAACACTCCGTCAACGACAATCAGCTTCACTCTGTCCGGCTCGCACTTCTGGAGCTGCTTCTCGAGGTCCTCCATGTCGTTGTGCTTATACTTGAGCTGGGTGGCGAAACTGAGGCGGCGTCCGTCCACGATACTGGCGTGGTCGCGGTCGTCACAGATTACATAGTCGTTGCGGTCCACGAGCTGGCTTATTACGCCACTGTTCACGGTGAAGCCTGTGGCAAAGCACAGGGCATCGTCCTTGCCCACAAACTCGGCTAATTCCTTCTCCAACTGGACGTGCAAGTCAAGCGTTCCGTTCAGGAAACGACTTCCGGCGCATCCGCTTCCATACTTCTGCATGGCTGCGATGCCTGCGTCGATGACACGCTGGTCACCCGTGAGTCCTGTATAGGCATTCGAGCCGAACATCAAGACGCGGTGGCCTTCCATTATTACCTCGGTGCCCTGTTTTCCCTCAATCTGTCTGAAATAGGGGTAAATACCCTGTTTCATGAACTCTTGGGGCAGTGTATATTTGGCACATCTTTCTTGTAACAATCCCATAAAATAAAGTAAGGTTACAGTCCTTTTTATCGATTAAACGATGCAAAGGTAGCTAAAATATCTTAATAATTGTTCCTAAAAGGGAAAAAATATTACGTCGGGCATATCTTTCTTTGACCTTGTGCGGTTTATTAAACGAAATTTTATATCTTTGCCCCCAAATATGGAGACAAGAAAGAAGATTTGGTTCGTCGTGAACCCTATTTCGGGCACAAGCGACAAGAAGGATATCGTGCAGATGATTCCACGATACATGGATGAGTCCGTTTTCGAGTGTTCCGTTCATTATACAGAACGTCGTGGACACGCGGCCGAGTATGCGCGTCAGGCGGTGGAGGAAGGTGTGGATGTGTGTGTGGCCGTAGGCGGCGACGGCACGGTGAACGAGGTGGCCCGGAGCCTGGTCCACACACCGACGGCGCTCGGTATCATCCCTTGTGGCAGCGGTAACGGCCTGGCCCGGCATCTCTATATACCTATGAGCGCGCGCGGAGCCCTGCGGGTGCTGGCCAACTGCCATATTGAAGCACTCGACTACGGGTGTATCAATGGCACGCCCTTCTTCTGCACATGCGGCATGGGGTTCGATGCCTTTGTCAGCAGCAAGTTTGCCCAAAGCAGGAAGCGGGGATTCGTCTCCTATATAGAGAACACACTGAGGGAGGGATTGAAGTATAATCCAGATACCTACGACATCGAGATAGAGGGAGAGACGCAGCATTACAAGGCGTTCCTGATAGCCTGTGCCAACGCCAGCCAATATGGGAACAATGTCTATATTGCTCCGAAGGCCAGCATGAGCGACGGCCTGATGGACGTGACCATTATGGAACCCTTCAATGTGCTCGAGGCTCCTCAGATAGCCATTCAGCTGTTTAACAAGACCATCATGCAGAATAGCCGCATCAAGACCTTCCAGTGTTCGCGGCTGAAGATTCACCGTTCGAAGCCCGGTGTCATTCATTTCGACGGGGACCCGAAAGAGGAAGGGGAGGATCTCGAAGTGAGCATCGTGCCGCACGACATCCGTATGGTGGTCAATGAGAAGGATCAGCCCTATGTCTCGCCCTTGCTGCGCATATTCAGCGATTTGTATTCTGATATGAACGACGAGCTGACTCTCCTGAAGAATGACTTCATAGAGAGCCAGCATCGTATCAGTTCCATCAACCGCTCCTTATTGAACAAACTCCGTCCGCGGCGTTAATCATTGTCATCGTCTGCCGCCCCGGCTTCCGCCGCGACTCTGGCTTCCTGCGCTGTGACCCGAAGCACCCGAGCTGCGTGTGGAGCTAATGCTGCCTCCACGGCTTCCCGAACTTCCGCGTGATACGCCCGAGCCCATGCTGGAATTGCTGCGGCTGCTGCCTACGGTGGATCGAGTGCTGCTTCCGCTGAAAAGGTTTCCGCGCGACGAACTGCTCACTGTGCCGCGTCTCATAGAGCCGGAGCCTCGGCTTGAGGATACAGATCCGTGACTCGAAGGCATACTGCCTCGGCCGGACATTACGCTGCCTCGGCTGGTTGTGGTGGTGCCTCGGCTCGGCGCGGTGATGCCTCGGTCTCTAGTTATCGTGCGTGTGTCCAGGCTTCGGTTTCCAGTTATTGTGCGGGTGTCTGTGCCATGATTCGTTTCGGGACGGAAGGTGCCTTGGCCGTTCGAGCGTGAGTTGCCACCACGCATGTTGTCGTTTCGGTTAGGTATGCCTTGCGTGCCGCCGTGGATGTTGGAATTGCCGCGTGTGCCGGAGAATTCACCTCTGCTGCGCGGTACACCGCCTCCACGCTCAAGGCGTCCATTGTTCATCCGTGTGTCGCCATGACCATTTCGGAGCGAGGGATTGTTCCATCTCCTGCGATCCATGTCCATACCGCGCATTCCGCCATGCCACGCGGGACGACGGCTTACGTAGTAGTTCCCGCCACGGAAGTGTAGGTGCCCGTGTCCGCCACGATAGCTCCAGAACACGGCCGGCCGGTCGTAATAGAACCATCCGTAACGATAGTGAGTGTAGATGGGGAAGTACCAACCCCTCGCACGCCATATGACAGGGCGAACGAAATAGTCGGCAGCCAGCATCAGATCGTACTGCCAGTCGAAGAGGATGTGGCGCAGATCGTTCAGGCGGAACTCAAGATATCTTCCATAGAGGTCGCGTTCGTCGTCGAGACTCATCAGATAATCCAAATTTATCTCGTATGCGTCGTTGTACTGCTGGTCGTTCAAGTTGAGCTCGTAGGCCATCTTGTCCGTCAGATAGAGTGCTTCCTCTCTTGCACGCTCGTAGCTCATGGCATTCGTTCCGAGCCAGGCTGCGGCCATTACCAGGGTGATTATTGTACGTTTCATAGTCGTATGTTTTAAATGTTCACCGGCAAAGGTCGGGACTTTCTCGTGCATGGCAAACGGATTTTCCCTAAACGTTTGGGGGGATTCCCTCACAGCGTGCAATGGAAATGGAAACAGTCTGCGAAATCGTCATCTATATATATAGGTATGCGCGAAAGGGCAAAGACACTGCTGCCACTGCCGCTCATTGAGGCATATACGGCTCCTTTTTGATAGAGACGCTCCTTGATTCGGCCGATGACGGGACGACGTGTAAAGACTGATACCTCAAAGTCATTCACGAGACATTCCTTCCATTCCTCTACCGGGATGTTAACTATTTGATTAATCGGGATGTTGGGCTTGTGTGGCTCAACTAAAGCATAAGCCTCTTTCGTGGAGACGGAAACATCGGGTTTGACAAGGGTCAGATGCCACCCTGAAAGGTCGAGGCTGACGGGAGAGAACTGGTCGCCGATGCCCTGAGCAAAGACGGGCGCATTCTCGATGAAGAAGGGGCAGTCGGCTCCCAATGTTCTCAGCATCTCCTTCATTCGGGCTGGCGAGAGATGCAGCTCGCACATTGAGTTCAGCAGCAACATCATGTGTGCTGCATCACTGCTGCCTCCACCCAAGCCTGCACCCGAAGGAATCTGCTTGCGGAGCTTGATACTCAGCGTCGGAACGTGATACCCATTGTCTCGTAGCATCTGCACGACCTTCATTACCAGGTTGTCCGATGGGTTCCCGGCCACGGGGATGCCTTCGGCTTCAAATTGCTCCTCGGAGGATGGGACAACGCTGAGTTCGTCGCACAATGGCACCGGGTAAAACACGGTCTCGATGTCGTGGTAACCGTCGGGGCGGCGTGCTATAATGTTCAGTCCTAAGTTGATTTTACAGTTCGGATGGGCAATCATAATATGCACTCTGTGTTTTGTCAGTGCAAAAATACGACTTTTTATTTGGATTAACTCTGCCTCGAATCATAAAAAAAGTAATAATGAATAAAAATACTTCTCGCGAAGTGCCTCGGTTAGGATTATTTTGTGTAACTTTGCATGTCGTTTTAAGAAAAAATGTCCTTGCCACAGACAATTGAACATAAAGGCGTGGTGCAAAACGTCAGGGAACGAGGCGTCACCGTGCGTGTGATGCAGTCTTCGGCGTGTAGCAGTTGTGCTGCTGCACGTATGTGCCGTAGCGGCGAGAGCCGGGAACGGTTGATTGATGTGGCAACGAAGCATGCATCTGAGTTTCGTGTCGGTGGGCCAGTGGTTTTAGTGGCTACGGCGCAGCAAAGTCGTATGGCGGTGATGCTTGCTTATGTCCTGCCCCTTTTTCTTCTGCTTGCCGCATTGTTCGTCGTACGTGGCCTTGCCGGAAATGACGGGCTTGCTGCCCTCTCTGCCTTGCTTGTAGTGTCATTGTACTATGGCGTACTTTATTGTCTCCGCGGGCGATTGTCACGGAATTTCCGTTTTGATGTGTCGTCGGACGATGGGAATCGAATAATTGAAAGTAATAAAACCAAATAACAAAAAATGAACTTAATTCTAATTGCAGTTGCCGTACTTGGCTTGATCGGATTTGTCGCTGCGCTAGTCCTTTTTCTGGCTTCACATAAGTTTGCCGTGGTCGAGGATCCGCGTATCGCTCAAGTGGCGGCCGTGTTGCCGCAAGCCAATTGTGGCGGATGTGGATTTCCCGGATGTGCCGGGTTTGCCGCAGCATGTGTGAAATCGGCGGATGCGGGAAGTATTGACGGAATGCTTTGTCCCGTGGGCGGACAGCCCGTAATGGAACAGGTGGCAGGCATTCTGGGTATGCAGGCCGCAGTTGCCGCACCGCGCGTTGCGGTGGTGCGCTGTGCCGGAACATGTGAGGTGCGCCCCCATGGTGTGACCTTTGATGGTGCACATAGCTGTCGAATCCAGCAGATGACGGGTATGGGCGAGACACTCTGTGCCTATGGTTGCCTTGGCGAGGGTGATTGTGAGCGTGCTTGCCAGTTCGGCGCTATTAAAGTGAATCCCGATACTGGAATCGCTGAGGTGGACGAGTCGAAGTGTACGGCTTGTGGCGCTTGCGTGAAGGCCTGCCCGCGTAATATCATTGAATTGCGCCCGATGGGTCCGAAGGGCCGCCGTATGGCAGTCACCTGCAACAATAAGGATAAGGGTGCCGTGGCCATGAAGGCGTGTGGCGTGAGCTGCATCGGCTGTGGTAAGTGTGTGAAGACATGCGACAAATTTGAGGCCATCACTCTCGAGAATAATCTGGCATGGATCGATCCCGAGAAGTGCAAGCTGTGCCGCAAATGCGAGGAGGCATGTCCTCGCGGTGCTATCCATGCCTTCAATTTCCCGCCTCGGAAGCCGAAGGAGGAAACCCCGGCCCAGCCGACTCCTGCCGCAGAGATCCAATCGAAGGGACAGACTGCGCCGGCTCCTGCCGCAGAGGCCCAGCCACAGAAAGATTGAGAGCAGATAAATCAGAAATATTTTAATTGCATAAGCATGAAGACATTCAGTATAGGAGGTGTTCACCCCGCAGAGAACAAACTCTCGGCCGGTTCGCCTATTCGCGTTGCTGGCTTGCCCAAACAGGCTGTGTTCAGCATGTATCAGCATATAGGTGCGCCTGCCAAGCCCGTCGTCAAGAGAGGCGATATGGTGAAGGTGGGCACCCTGCTCGGTGAGGCTGGCGGTTTTGTCAGCGCACCGATTTATTCCAGTGTGAGCGGTAAGGTTTCCAAGGTGGACGTTGCATTGGATGCTAGCGGTACACGTCGCATGGCTGTCTATGTGGACGTTGATGGCGACGAATGGGAAGATACTATAGACCGTTCGCCGGAACTTGTTAAACTCGCCGACCGTCCTGAACTGGACGCGACCACCATCGTCGAAAAGATAAAGACAGCTGGCATCGTCGGTTTGGGCGGTGCTACGTTTCCCTGCCATGTAAAGCTCACTCCGCCTCCCGGTCAGAAGGCCGATTGCGTCATCATAAACGCTGTGGAGTGTGAACCTTACCTGACTGCCGACCATCGTCTGATGTTGGAACATCCAGAAGAAACCCTTGTGGGCGTCCAGCTTATCATGAAGGCTGTGAATGTGCAGAAAGGCTTCATCGGAATAGAGAACAACAAGCCCGATGCAATCTCCTTGATGAAGGAGAAGGCAGCTCAGTACCCTGGAATAGAAATCGTTCCTCTGAAGGTGAAATATCCTCAGGGAGGCGAGAAACAGTTGATAGATGCCGTCGTCGGCCGTCAAGTACCGGCTCCGCCAGCCATCCCCATCAATGTGGGAGCCGTGGTGCAGAATGTCGGTACGGCTTTTGCAATCTACGAGGCTGTGATGAAGAATAAGCCTCTGATCGATCGCATCATTACCGTGACGGGGAAAAGCCTTCAGCAGCCCAGCAATCTCCTGGCTCGACTGGGCACTCCCTTCCAGCAACTCGTGGACGAGTGTGGCGGCCTGCCCGAGGACACGGGAAAGATTATCGGCGGCGGCCCGATGATGGGCAAGGCACTTATCTCGCTGGAGGTTCCCATGACGAAGGGCTCCAGCGGCCTGCTCATTATGAATGACAAGGAGGCTAAGCGCAGTGAGCCCCAGCCATGCATACGCTGTGCCAAGTGTGTCTCTGCCTGTCCGATGGGTTTGGAACCATACCTTCTGGCTGCACAGAGTGCCAGACAGATGTGGGACGAGGCCGAGAAGAATGATATCGTGAGTTGTATCGAATGCGGGTCGTGTGCATTTACCTGTCCCAGTCATCGTCCCTTGCTGGACAATGTCCGACTTGGCAAGTCCACAGTCATGGGCATTATACGTGCGCGTAACGCGAAGAAATAATGTAGAAAATCACTTTTGACTATGAATAAATTAGTGTTATCCCTTTCCCCGCATGTGCATGGAGGCGACTCTGTGGAGAAGAACATGTACGGCGTCTGCATTGCCCTCCTGCCGGCGTTGCTTGCCTCATTTTATTTCTTCGGGCTTGGCGCTGTGATTGTGGAGGCCACGTCTGTGCTGGCATGCGTCTTTTTTGAATGGGCCATCACAAAGTTCCTCTTCAAGCGTGAGCGTACGACGATATGTGATGGCAGTGCCGTGCTGACGGGCCTTCTGCTTGGCTTCAACCTGCCCAGCAACTTGCCAATATGGATTATTGTGCTTGGCGCCTTGTTTGCCATCGGTGTCGGCAAGATGTCCTTCGGTGGCCTTGGTGCCAATCCATTTAATCCCGCGCTCGTGGGTCGCGTATTTCTCTTGATTAGCTTCCCGCAGCAGATGACCACCTGGCCCGTTTCCGGACAGCTCACCTCCTATGTGGATGCCGAGACGGGCGCTACGCCGTTGAGTATCATGCAGCAGGCCATTGCCACAAAGGATGTGTCGTTGCTCAATGATCTGCCCAGCAGCATCGACATGTTGATAGGTCAGACCGGCGGTTCGCTTGGTGAGGTAAGTGCCTTGTGTCTGCTCATTGGATGTGTGTACATGCTCTGGCGTAAGATCATCACTTGGCATATTCCGGTGAGCATCCTCGGCACAGTCTTCGTGTTGTCGCTCCTGCTCCATCTTGTTGATCCCGTCTATGCTGCCCCGCAGTATGTGCTGGCCAGTGGCGGCCTGATGCTGGGTGCTTGTTTCATGGCGACGGATTATGTGACGAGTCCCATGTCGCATAAGGGACAGATCCTCTACGGTGTATGCATCGGCGTGCTGACACTCGTTATCCGTAACTGGGGAGCCTACCCCGAGGGAATGAGTTTCGCCATTCTCATTATGAATGCGTTCACACCGCTTATCAATACGTATTGTAAACCTAAACGATTCGGGGAGGCAAAGTAATAAACATGAAAAAGCTTGATTCAACATGGTATAATATGCTCATTGTGCTTACGGCAATCGCTGTCATTGCCGGTGCAGCACTGGGCTACGCGAACGAATTGACGTCCGGCCCCATTGCGGAGAACAAGGCTCGACAATTGGCCGATGGCATCAAGGCGGTAATGAACACAGATGAGGTGGAGGTACAGCGTGTGGATACAGTGGGCGCCAGTGTCGTCTATCATACAAGCCAGGGCGTGGCAGTACAGGCAAAGGATGCCAACGCCTTTGGCGGTACGCTCACCATCTTAGTGGGTTTTGATGCCAAGGGTACTATCCTGGGCTATCAGATTCTGGAGACCAGCGAGACACCGGGACTGGGTGCCAAGGCTGACAAGTGGTTCCAGAAAGACGGCAAGGGCAACATCATTGGCATGAACCCCGGCCAGAACAACATGACGGTCAAGAAGGACGGTGGCGAAGTGGATGCCATTACGGCCAGCACGATTACGAGCCGTGCTTTCCTGCGTGCCGTGAACGAGGCATACGCTGCAATGGCCCCTCAGGCCGAAGACGCACAGAGCGGAGCGACTACACCGCATCACGAAATGAACGGAAAGGAGGACAACGATGAATAACTGGAAAGTATTTATTAACGGAATTATCAAGGAGAACCCCACGTTTGGTCTCCTTCTGGGTATGTGCCCTACGCTGGGTACTACGAGCAGTGCGCTGAACGGCATGTCGATGGGCCTTGCCACATTGGCTGTCTTGGTATTCAGCAATTTTATCATCTCCCTGATTAAGGACTTGATTCCCGACATGGTGCGCATTCCCTCGTTTATCGTCGTGATAGCCTCCTTGGTGACCATCCTGCAGATGTGCCTCCAGGCCTATCTCCCTTCGGTATATTCCTCACTGGGACTGTTCATTCCCCTGATCGTGGTGAACTGCATTATCCTGGGTCGTGCCGAAGCCTTTGCGGCAAAGAACAGCCCTCTGCGCAGCATTTTTGACGGGCTTGGCATGGGACTGGGCTTCACGCTCTCCCTGACGCTGCTGGGTGCCGTGCGTGAGCTGCTGGGCACGGGCCGCATCTTCTCGCTGACCGTTTTCCCCGAACAGTACGGTGCATTGATTTTTGTGTTGGCTCCGGGCGCTTTCATCGCGTTGGGCTTCCTCATGGCAATTATTAACAAGCTTAAAAAGGCATAACTATGGCATACATTCTGATATTCATTACTGCGATATTCGTCAATAATATCGTTTTGTCCCAGTTCCTGGGCATCTGTCCATTCTTGGGAGTCAGCAAGAAGGTCGATACAGCCCTCGGTATGAGTGCGGCCGTGGCATTCGTGCTCACCATTGCCACCATTGTCACCTATCTCCTTCAGGAGTATGTCCTGGTGCCCTTTGACTTGGTGTATCTTCAGACGATAGCCTTTATCTTGGTCATAGCAGCTCTGGTGCAGATGGTCGAGATTGTGCTCAAGAAGGTTTCTCCCTCCCTGTATCAGGCATTGGGCGTCTTCCTTCCTCTGATTACCACGAATTGCTGTATCCTTGGTGTAGCCATTTTGGTGGCCAATGGTACATATTCCTCTGCGGGGCTCACTCCCGGTCTTGTCACGGGTGTGTGGTATGCTCTCTGCACGGCGCTCGGCTTTGGCCTGGCTCTGACGGTCTTCGCCGGTTTGCGTGAACATCTTTCTATGATGCCTGTCCCCAAGGCGCTTCAGGGCATGAGCATTGCTCTCATCACTGCTGGCCTTCTGGCCATGGCTTTTATGGGATTCAGTGGCGTGGACAACGGATTGATTAAAGTATTCAACCTTTAAATATGTACAGACAACGATGAAAGAAACTATATTGGTAACCGGAGGTACGGGATTTATTGGCAGCCACACGACTGTCGAGTTGCAGAACGCTGGTTATGAGGTGGTCATCGCTGATAACCTGAGCAACAGCCAGGCAGATGTCATAGACGGCATCGAAAAGATTACCGGCATACGTCCCGCCTTCGAGCAGGTGGACCTGCGCGATTTTGCTGCTACGGAGGCACTCTTCAAGAAGTACCCACAGATTCGTGGTATCATCCATTTCGCAGCCAGCAAGGCTGTGGGTGAGAGTGTCGAGAAGCCGTTGTTGTACTATCGCAACAACATTGTCTCTCTGGTCAATCTGCTTGAACTGATGCCGAAGTACGACGTCAAGGGTATCATCTTCTCCAGTAGCTGCACTGTTTACGGCCAGCCCGATGTGCTCCCCGTGACCGAGGAGTCTCCCATCAAGAAGGCCGAGAGTCCCTATGGCAATACGAAGCAGATCAACGAGGAAATCATTCAGGACACCGTTCGCAGCGGTTCGCCTATCAAGAGCATCATCCTGCGCTATTTCAACCCCATCGGTTCGCACCCCACGGCCATCATCGGCGAGATGCCCAACGGCGTGCCGCAGAATCTCATTCCCTACCTGACGCAGACGGCCATCGGCATTCGCGAGAAACTGAGCGTCTTTGGCGATGACTATGACACGCCCGACGGCTCCTGCATCCGCGATTACATCTACGTGGTTGACCTGGCCAAGGCACATGTCTCCGCCATGACCCGTATCATGGAGGACCAGATAGAGGAACCTGTGGAAATATATAATATAGGTACAGGCACGGGCACGAGTGTGCTGGAACTGATCCATGCATTTGAGAAGGCCACGGGCGTCAAACTGAACTATCAGATTGTCGGTCGGCGTGCAGGTGATATTGAAAAAGTGTGGGGCAATGTCGATAAGGCCAATCGCAAACTTGGCTGGCGTGCCGATACGCCTCTTGAGGATGTGCTGGCCAGTGCTTGGCGCTGGCAGGTGGCCTTGCGAGAGAGAGGCATAATGTAATCCATTCTACCCTGTCAAACTACATCTTATGAAAAGAACAGTTTTCTGCCTTCTGGCGTTGCTTCATGCTGGCCTGTTCTATGCCGAGACCATCGGACGTAGCGATGCCCAGGCCACAGCCCGGGCGTTCCTGGCCAGTCGTGGCATTACGATGCAGGCTTCGGATGCAGCCTATCGCGCTCCGCGCAGAGCACGCGGCACGTCGTCTGACGATGCCTTCTATTATGTGTTCAATGCCGGCAACGATTGCGGATACGTGATAGTCTCGGGCGATGACCGCACCGAACCCATCCTGGGTTATGTAGAGCAGGGTAGTTTCGATGAGGAATCCATTCCTGAGAATATGCGTGCATGGCTCCAGCAGTATGCCGAGGAGATCAAGTCGCTTGACAATAACAGTCCCATTATCGAGACTGTCGGGCGTATCAAGTCACGTCGGGTGAAAAAGACGCGCCATATTATTCCTCCACTTGTCAAGAGTCGCTGGAACCAGGGCGACCCATACAACTGCCGTTGCCCGATATATTATAAAGATGACGGCACAACGGCTCAGCCCGCCTCGGGCTGTGTGGCTACGGCCTTTGCCCAGATACTTAATTACTACAAGTTCCCCGAGAAGACGGTGGCTGCGATACCCAGCTTGACAAACACCTACACGCTGAGCAACGGCACGAAGAAGACGGTTACGGCACGTGTTATCACGCGTGGCACCAAGATAGACTGGGAAAACATGCTCGATGTCTATACCAGCAGTGCTACCGACGAACAGCGTACGGCGGTCGGCAACCTTATGCTCTACTGCGGCCAGTCGGTCGGTATGGGCTACGGAGGCTCGTCGGGTGCTGTCACCAGTAAGTGTGCCACGGCCATCGTCAAGTATTTCGGCTACGACGACCAGGCCTATTGGGTGAACCGCAGTGACTATGATATCGCAGACTGGACCGACATGCTCTACGAGGAACTGGAGGGTGGCCATCCGCTGTGTTACAACGGACACTCTACGGGCGGAGGCCATGCCTTCGTCATCGACGGCTATGACGGAAATGGCCTCTTCCATGTCAATTGGGGATGGGGCGGCGGCAGCGACGGGTGGTTTGTAATCACTTCGTTGAACTCCGGCGACAATTCCGGCATCGGTGCCAGCAGTACGAGCGACGGCTATACGATGGGGCAGGGCTGTCTCATGGGCGTACGTTATCCCGACAATGTCCGTGAGGAACCCTCTACATCGCTTACCATCAATGATATCAAGTGTTCTGGTGCCAACATCACGGCCAACTATATCAACTGGACCGGAGGCAGCTACAACTTCGTTGCCGGTATCGTCAAGTATAACGAGGAGAAGCAGACCTACGAGACCGTAGGACTGACTCAGTCGATCACCGGACTTAGCCCGAACACCTATCGTTCGTTGACCTTCAACATCAACAAGCGTCTCGCACCAGGCACCTATCGTCTCTCGCCCGCCAGCCGTGTATCCACCAACCGCACATGGCGCCCGCAGCTCGACCTCAAGCGCAATTACATCCTGGCTACGGTGGACTCCATGAATGTCCTTACTCTCAAGTATGTGACCCCTGTGAAGAGCCTTGAGTGCGACACCATCGTCTTCCCTGGCACGCATTCCGTGGGTGTGGAGCAGCCCGTGAACGTTACCTTCCATAATCTGGCCGACGAGTTCTATGGCGAGATGTCGCTCTTTGCCGGAAAGGCCGGAACAAAGGAGTACCAGACCAGCCGCTCGGCCGTTACTGTGCCCCGCGACGGCAGATCGACTGTCTCCTTCGCCTTCACACCCGAAGAGACGGGCACCTACGACGTCTGGATTTCCTCTAACGATGGCAACACCGACTATGCCCATACGACGCTCGAGGTGCTTGCCACGCCCCAGCGAGCCAGCCTCTCGTTGGCCAGCATCACGATTCAGAACTCCTCCTCCGGCACGGTGTACAGCAATCGCCTTCAGGGCACTGTCGGCATCAAGAACCAGAAGTCCGACCAGTTCGACGGCAAGGTGAAGATCCAATTGTGGGTGCAGGATGCGAATAAGTCGAACACCTATTGGACCACTCAAAGCAAGACCGTCGAGATGTCCATCGCTCCGGCGCGCACCGTGTCTGCGGCCTTCAATTTCCAGAATCTGGAGTATAACCGCAACTACATCATTTCGGCATACTATGTGGGGCAGGACGGCGCGCTTGACAATGGCGGCCTGATCACTTCTCACCAATATAAGCCCACGCCCGGCGTGCTATATTGGAAGAATACGGGTGCGATGAGCTGTCTGGCAAGCCGTACGTTATTCACGACTTCGAATCAGGCCGTCGGCGTGTATTTCAGTACCGGAGGTACAAGGTTTAACCGTATCAGTGCAAACAAGGTGCTCAATACCATCTATGCCTTCTCGGCTGACTCTGAGGTACCGGACTTTGCCACTACGCTTAGTTCTGTGAACATCGTCCGGGGGAACGAGGCCGAGGAGATACATCTCGACAACAGCAGTGCCTTCTACAGCCCCGTGAACTTCACGGCGAAGAAAGCCGAGTTCAGCTACACCTTCCCCGAGACGACCGACGGAGAGCGCTGGGAGAGCGTGTTACTCCCGTTCACGCCCGAGACCATCATGATTGACAGCGTGGTGTGCCAGCTGAACGACGAGGCAGGCCATTTCTGGATCTACCAGTTCGATTCACTCGACGACTCTGACACTCCCGTCTTCCAGCCCGCCACACACCTGCAAGGCGAGCTGCCCTATCTGATTGCTGCCGACTCCACGCTGGCCGGTAAGACGGTGGTCTTCTCCAGCTCCGACGTTGATTTCTATCAGACGGGCTCGTTGATGAACGTCATTAATTCCGATGCCTTTACACATTATGGCACCTACCTCCAGCAGAGCCGTAAGAATGTATATCACATGAATGCCGAGGGCACTGCCTTCGTCTTCTCGAGCACGTCCAAGACGTTGCCTCCGCTGACTACGTATTTCACCACGACGCTTCCCGATGAGGAACGCCCGGACACCATCTTCCTTCCCGCTGTACCCAAGGCCATCGAGACGGCCATCCATACGGTGAAGGCCGATGTGGCCAGCGGCGAGCAGCCGGTGTATGACATGATGGGGCGCCGTGTGGGTATGACAGTCGTCACGGACGGTGTGGCCCAGTTGCGTGGCCTCAAGCCTGGCGTCTATGTGATTGCAGGTCGTAAGGTGTTTGTGCGCTGATCGTCTGTATCGCGCTCCCTGCTGATTATTCCATGCCCGGAACCTCGCTTCGTGCGTTGGTTCCGGGCTTTCTTTTCTCCGACATGTGGTTACTCGTACTGTCGGCCCTGCTATGTCGTATTTTCGGAGTGTTGCCTCCGTCTTCTCGTGTCGGAGGTCCTACAAAATGCCCCTTCGTTTCACCCCTCTTCCGACGAAAGGAAATGCGTGAGACGACCTCACATTTTGTAAGTCGCTGGAGCATAACGATTCCAAAAAATGTCCGTCATCTATCGTGACGCTCTATATTCCGAAATAGCGGATGCTGTCGCGCCCTTGGATTCAGGGGAGCCAGCTCCATCGTCTTGCGGAGCACGCTCCATCGGCTTGCGGAGCACGTTCCATCGGCTTGCGGAGCACGCTCCTCGGGCTCCCGCTGCGTGCGGCATCCGGCTGTGCAGGGAATAGTGTAAAGAATAATGGCGCGATGCGCTCTGTCTGCCGGATAGGTTATTCAGCTAGTTCCAGCATGACGGGGCAGTGGTCGCTGCCCATCACGTCGGCGAGTATCTCGGCCTTGGCGATGCAGGGGCGCAGGCGGTCGGAGACGAGGAAATAGTCGATGCGCCAGCCCACGTTCTTCTCACGCGCATGGAAGCGATAGCTCCACCAGCTGTATGCATCGCGTGCATCGGGATGCATGAAGCGGAAAGTATCTGTGAAACCACTTCCGAGCAAGCGAGTCATCTGCTCTCGCTCCTCGTCGGTGAACCCGGCGTTGCGGCGGTTGCTCTGCGGATTCTTGATGTCGATCTCCTGGTGCGCCACGTTCATGTCGCCGCAGACGACCACTGGCTTTCGCTTGTCCAGATCGTGCAGATAGGCCTGGAAGTCATGCTCCCACTGCATGCGATATTCCAGGCGGCGCAGGCCGTCCTGGCTGTTCGGCGTATAGACGCAAACCAGATACAGGCTGTCCATCTCCAGCGTCAGCACTCGTCCCTCGTGGTCATGCTCTTCGATGCCGATACCCTGCGTCACACGGAGCGGCGTGTGGCGTGTGTAGATGGCTGTGCCCGAGTAGCCCTTCTTCTCGGCATAGTTCCAGTAGGCGGTGTAACCGGGATAAGCGAGGTCGAGCTGTCCCTCCTGCATCTTGGTCTCCTGAAGGCAGAAGAAGTCGGCATCCAGCGCTGTGAATACTTCGTTGAAATTCTTTCCCACCACGGCTCTCAGGCCGTTTACGTTCCAACTGACGAATCTCATGACAGATAATGTTTAATGATTTACAATTTGCGGTTCGGAGTGCAAACTTACACAAAAAAAGGGAACAATCCATGGTTTTGTTTGCCCAATTCATCGGAAATGTGTAATTTTGCACGGCTTTTTAGCAAATGTTCGTATAAAACAGTTTTCATTATAGAGATTATGAACTTAAAAATTGTTGTACTTGCCAAGCAAGTTCCTGACACGCGCAATGTAGGCCCCGATGCCATGACCCCCGAGGGCACGGTAAATCGCAGTGCATTGCCAGCCATTTTCAATCCCGAAGACCTTAATGCCCTGGAGCAGGCGCTCCGCCTCAAAGAGCAGAATCCTGGCTCTACGGTAGTCGTGCTTACGATGGGCCCCGGCCGTGCTGCCGAGGTCATCCGTGAGGCTGTCTATCGTGGTGCCGACGGAGGCTATCTCCTCACCGACCGTGCCTTTGCCGGGGCCGACACACTGGCCACCAGCTATGCGCTGGCCACGGCCATCAAGCACTTTTGCCCCGACGTGGATCTCATCATCGGAGGTCGCCAGGCCATTGACGGCGATACAGCCCAGGTAGGCCCCCAGGTGGCCGAGAAACTTGGCCTGAACCAGATTACCTATACCGAGGAAGTGCTCGAGTGTACGAAGGACTATATTCGCGTGAAGCGTCACATTGACGGTGGCGTCGAGACGGTGGAGAGCCCGCTGCCCTGTGTGCTCACGGTGAACGGCAGTGCTGCCGCATGCCGCCCCCGCAACATCAAGCGTCTGCTCCAGTACAAGCGTGCACTTGCACCGCTCGAACTCCCCAAGGACACCACCTATGCCGACCTTCCATACGCCGAGCAGTACGAGAAGAAACCGTATCTCAAGATACAGCAGCTCACGTGTGCCGACGTTAATGCCGACCTCGAGCAGTGTGGCCTTTCGGGCAGTCCTACCAAGGTCAAGGCGGTGGAGAACATCGTCTTCAAGGCGAAAGAGAGTAAGGTCATGACTGGCTCGGACGAGGACGTCAATGCCCTCATCCAGGAGTTGCTTGCAAGTCACACCATAGGATAAAAGGATAACCGACATGAACAACGTATTTGTATATTGCGAGCTTGAAGGCACCAAGGTTGCCGAGGTAAGCCAAGAACTTCTGACCAAAGGCCGCAAACTGGCCAATACGCTTGGCGTGCAGTTAGAGGCTGTAGCCGCAGGCGGCGGCATCGTAGGCAAGGTCGAGAGCCAGATTCTTCCCTATGGAGTAGATAAACTGCATATCTTCGATGCTCCGGGCCTGAGCCCATACACCAGTAAGCCCCATACGGCAGTGCTGGTAAACCTGTTCAAGAAGGAGCAGCCCCAGATATGTCTGATGGGTGCCGACGTCGTGGGGCGTGACCTGGGTCCGCGTGTTAGCAGTGCGCTGCACAGCGGTCTTACCGCCGACTGCACCAGTCTGGAGATTGGTCCCCATGAGGACAAGAAGACGGGCAAGAGCTATGAGAACCTGCTCTATCAGATTCGTCCCGCCTTCGGAGGCAACATCGTGGCCACCATCGTAAACCCCGAGAACCGTCCGCAGATGGCAACGGTGCGTTCCGGCGTGATGAAGGCCGAGGTGCTCGATGCCAATTATCCTGGCGAGGTCATCGTGGAGGATGTGGCCAAGTATGTGCCCGAGACGGAATACGTGACGCGTGTGATCGAACGTCATGTACAGGCTGCCAAGAACAACCTGAAGGGCGCTCCCATTATCGTGGCCGGTGGCTACGGCGTGGGCTCCCGCGAGGGATTCGACCAACTGTACGAATTGGCGCGTGTCATTCATGCTGAGGTGGGTGCCAGCCGTGCGGCTGTGGATGCCGGCTTTGCCGACCACGACCTGCAGATCGGACAGACGGGTGTCACCGTGCGGCCCAAGGTGTATATCGCCTGTGGCATCAGCGGTGCCATCCAGCACGTGGCAGGCATGAAGGAGTCGGGCATTATTATCTCGGTCAACAGCGACGAGAACGCCCCCATCAACCAGATTGCCGACTATGTCATCCACGGCACGGTGGAGGAAGTTATCCCTAAGATGATTAAGTATTACAAGCAGAACAGTAAATAACGGAGGAGGTCACGATATGAATTTCTATTCTGATAATAAGGAAATCCAGTTTGAACTGGAAAACAGCACCCTGATGCCTCGCATCGTGGAACTGAAGGAACGTAACTTTGCCGACCGCGACGAATATCCCGAGGCACCGCAGGACGTGGCTGACGCACTGGACAGCTACGGCCGCGTGCTGGATGTCGTGGGCGACATCACTGCCAATATCGTGGCACCCAATGCCGAGGAGGTCGATGCAGAAGGCCCCCACCACGAGAACGGTCGCGTGCGCTACGCTTCGAAGACGTATGAAAACCTGGAAGCCATGAAGCAGGCCGGGCTCAACGGCATGACGATGCCTCGTCGCTATCAGGGCCTCAACCTTCCCGTTACGGTCTATACCGCAGCCAACGAAATCGTATCGACCGGCGACGCTGGATTCGAGAACATCTGGTCGCTCCAGGATTGTATCGAGACTCTCTACTGCTTTGGCTCTGAGGAGCAGCGGCAGAAGTATATACCCCGAGTATGCGCCGGCGAGACCATGTCTATGGACCTCACCGAGCCGGATGCCGGCAGCGACCTGCAGAGCGTCATGCTCAAGGCCACGTACGACGAGGAGAACCAGTGCTGGCGGCTGAATGGCTCGAAGCGCTTTATCACGAACGGCGACTCGGACATCCACCTCGTGCTGGCACGTTCAGAGGCTGGCACACGCGATGGTCGCGGCCTCTCCATGTTCATCTATGACAAGCGCGACGGCGGCGTGGACGTGCGTCGTATCGAGAACAAGCTGGGCATCCACGGTTCGCCCACCTGCGAACTGGTCTATAAGAATGCTAAGTGCGAGCTTTGCGGCGATCGCAAACTGGGCCTTATCAAGTATGTGATGTCGCTGATGAACGGTGCCCGCCTCGGTATCGCTGCACAGAGCGTCGGTCTCTCCCAGGCTGCGTGGAACGAGGCACTTGCCTATGCCCGCGACCGCAAGCAGTTTGGCAAGGCCATTATCGAGTTCCCTGCAGTGGCCGAGATGCTGTCGAATATCAAGGCACGCCTCGATGCCGGACGCGCCCTGCTCTATCAGACGGCTCGCTACGTCGATATATACAAAGCCCTGGAAGACATCTCCCGCGAGCGCAAGCTCACTCCCGAGGAGCGTCAGGAACTGAAGCAGTACAGCCGTCTGGCCGATGCCTTCACGCCGCTGGCCAAGGGAATGAACTCCGAGTATGCCAATCAGAACGGCTATGACTGTATCCAGGTGCATGGTGGATCGGGCTTCATGCTCGAGTATGCCTGTCAGCGCATCTACCGCGACGCACGCATCACCAGCATCTACGAGGGTACGACTCAGCTGCAGACCGTGGCTGCCATACGCTACATCACCAATGGCTTCTACGCCGGCGTCATTGCCGAGATGGAGCAGGCACAGGTGGCTTCGCAGTATGAGGGGCTGCTCTCTCGCGTGAAGGAAATGGCTGTCCGGCTGAATGCCTGTGTGGCTGCCGTGCGCGAGACGGAGAACCAGGAACTGCTCGACCTCTGTGCACGCCATCTGTACGAGATGACGGCCGAGGTGATTATGTGCCACCTGTTGCTGAGCAACGCTTCGAAGGCACCCGAACTCTTCGAAAAGAGCCTCCAGGTCTATGTGAACATGGCCGAGGCCGACGTGGAGAAGCATGCCACATGGATCGGTCGTCAGCGCGTGGATTTGCTGGACGCCTATCGTCAGGCATAGTCCTCGTTGTTCGACAGCATGCCCGACAGCATATCTGCGTCCCATTCCCTGAGGGGGGTGGGACGCTTTGTTATTCTGCAGGCTTGGTGGCGGGATGCAGGAAAATGTACATCAGCGATACACCGCCAAGGATGAATGGATAATACAGGAAGGGAATAATCTGTAGCGGACTGACATGAGCCAGGCCGCTTGCGATGAGCATCTGCGCTCCGTAGGGAATAATGCCTTGGGCAAAGCAGCTGAAGGTATCCAGCAAACTCGCACTCCGCCGCGGGTCCACCCCGTAGTGCTTCGATATGTTGCGGGCCAGTGGTCCTACGGTGAGAATGGCTATCGTGTTGTTTGCCGTGCAGAAGTCGGTCAGCGTGACCAGTGCAGCAATGCAACATTCGGCTCCCCGCATGCCGTGAATTCGCTGGGTGAGGCGTTCGAGGATGAACGTGATGCCGCCCTTCACGCGGATAATCTCCATCAGTCCTCCTGCCATCAGGGTGACGATGATGAGTTCGCTCATGCCCATGATGCCCGTATTCATGGCTCCCATCCAGCTGTAGAGCGTCAGGGTGCCGCGTGTCAGCCCGATGCCGAAGGAGAGCAGTGTGCCCACCACCAGCACGAGTATCACGTTCATGCCCATGACCGCAGCCACGAGCACGAAGAGGTAGGGGAGTACCAGCAGCGGGTCGATGCCTCCCACTTGTGGCGTGGCCGTCATGTGCAGGCCTATAATAATATATATAAGTAGGGCGATTACTGCGGCAGGCAGGGCGATACGGATGTTCATGCGGAACTTGTCGCGCATTTGACAGCCCTGTGTCCGTGTGGCCATGATGGTGGTGTCCGAGATGATGCTCAGGTTGTCGCCAAAGTAGGCTCCTCCCACGACGATAGCCACCAGCATGGGCAGGTTCATCCCCGTCTGGCTGGCCATCTCGGTGGCGATGGGCGTCAAGGCTGCAATCGTTCCCACGCTCGTTCCGATGCTCAGCGAGACAAAGCAGGCCGCGACAAACAATCCCGCCAGCACCAGCTGCGCGGGGAGAAAGGAGAGCGTCAGGTTCACAGTGGCTTCCACGGCCCCCATCTCCTTGGCCGTCGAGGCAAAGGCTCCAGCCAGGATGAATATCCATATCATCAGCATGATACTCTCGTTGGCCGCACCCCGTGTGAGGACGGCGATGCGCTCGCTCACGCTTCTGCCTCGCAGAATGCTCAGCGCGTAGATGCATGCCATGGTGAAGGCCACGGTGATGGGCACGGCATAGAAGTCGCCAGCCCACAGGCTGAGCACCAGATACAGCACCAGGAATACCATGAGAGGGCTCAGTGCCAGGAGCCCTTGCGGCAGGGATATAGGCTTTTCCATACTGCGAAGTTACACATAATTCGTCATTCAGTGAAGCATTTGGGCAAGAAATCACTATAATTTTGCGTTTTTATTAAATTTATCCTGCTTTGTGATACTTTCTTAGCGATAATAGTCGTATCTTTGCACTATGAAAACATTTTAATGACATCGTTCTATATGGCAAAGGTCATCACGATGGGCGAGATAATGCTTCGCCTCTCTACTTACAACAATTCGCGTATTGTCCAGACAGACAGTCTCTATGCAACCTATGGCGGAGGCGAGGCCAATGTGGCCGTCAGCCTGGCCAATTATGGTCATGAGGCCTATTTTGTGACGAAGTTGCCCGCCCACGAGGTGGGCCAGGCCGCTGTAAATGCACTGCAGCGGTATGGTGTCCACACCGACTTCGTCGTCCGCGGTGGATCGCGCGTGGGCATCTACTATCTCGAGACGGGAGCCAGCATGCGTCCCAGCAAGGTTATCTACGACCGTGCCCACAGCAGCATCAGCGAGGCACAGCCCGAGGACTTTGACTTCGACTCCATCTTCCGCGATGCCGACTGGTTCCATTGGAGCGGCATCACTCCCGCCATCAGCCCGCAGGCTGCCGAGTGTCTGCGTGTGGCGCTCCAGGCCGCACGTCGTGCCGGCGTTACCGTAAGCTGCGACCTTAACTACCGCAAGAAACTCTGGTCGCCTGCTGAGGCACAGGCCGTCATGCGCGACCTGATGCCCTACGTCGATGTCTGCATTGGTAATGAGGAGGATGCCCAGATGTGCCTCGGCTTCCGTCCGGAGGCTGACGTACAGGCCGGCCACACCGAGGCAGAGGGCTACAAGGGCATCTTCAAGGCAATGGCAGACGAGTTCGGTTTCCGATATGTGACCAGCACCTTGCGTGAGAGCTACAGCGCGACGCACAACGGTTGGAAGGCAATGATATACAATGGCGACGAGTTCTACGTGAGTCGCACCTACGACATCAATCCCATCATCGACCGTGTGGGCGGTGGCGACGCATTCGCAGGCGGTCTGATTCACGGCCTTGCCAGTGGCATGCCGATGGGCGATGCACTTGAGTTTGCCGTGGCCGCCAGTGCGCTCAAGCATACGATACCCGGCGATCTCAACCTCGTATCGGCGGACGAAGTGATGATGCTCGTCAATGGTAATGGCAACGGACGCGTGCAGCGTTAGTGCATGGACTGTGGAACAAAGAGTCAGGGATAGGGAAGTAATGATAAAAAAGTAACAGCGAATGGCAAAGTTTGATAAATTTGCGGTGATGCAGAAGATAGCAGAGACGCGTATGGTCCCCGTTTTCTATCATCAGGATGCCGAGGTGGCCATGCATGTCATCAAGGCCTGCTATGAAGGTGGTGTCCGGGCCTTTGAGTTTACGAACCGTGGCGATTTCGCCCATGAGATATTTGCCGAGTGTGTACGTTTCGCGGCTCGCGAGTGCCCGGAACTGGCCCTTGGCGTGGGCTCCGTAGTGGATGCCCCCACGGCAGCCCTGTATATTCAGATGGGAGCCTGCTTCGTGGTGGGTCCGCTGCTGAATGCCGAGGTGGCCCGAGTCTGCAACCGCCGGCTTGTGCCCTATTGTCCGGGCTGCGGCACCGTGAGCGAGATCGGCCAGGCCCAGGAGCTGGGATGCGACCTGACGAAGGTCTTTCCCGGCGATGTCTATGGTCCAGCTTTTGTCAAGGGCATGATGGCTCCCTGCCCGTGGAGCAAGATTATGGTCACGGGCGGGGTGGCTCCCACCGAGGAGAACCTCACTGCCTGGATTCGTGCCGGTGTCTTTTGTGTGGGCATGGGGAGCAAGATGTTCCCCCGAGATGTGGTTGCTGCCGGCGACTGGAACTATATCACTCAGAAGTGTCGCGAGTCGCTCGACATCATTCGTCGGGCTGCCGAGTCGTGACAGCACGCCGTCGTGCCCGCCTTCTGCTTATTCCTCTTACACGAAACCTTCCGAATGGTCTCTCCAGTCGGAAGGTTTAGCCGTTTTTCGCTCCACTTTTCCCTTCAGAACGAAAAATATGAATCACGAATTATGAATTATGGATTAAAATAGCTACTTTTGCACCCGATTTCATGCATAGAGACTATGGCAAAGAGAAATAAGAAAGCGCGCGAGCGCTGGTTTGTGCCTGCAGGGATGGAACCCACAGAGCTGGATCGCCGCATCCTCTACTGGCAGGAGAAGGGTAAGTTGGTGCCTACACGCTCGCTCATCAAGACCGCCGAGCAGATCGAGGGCATTCGTCGTGCCGGTGTGCTGAACACGGCTGTGCTGGACACCGTGCAGGAGCGGATTCGCGAGGGTATGTCCACGCTCGAGATAGACCGCCTGGTCTATGAATACACCACCAGTCATGGCGGCATTCCCGCCCCGCTCCACTACGAAGGATTTCCCAACAGCTGCTGTACCAGCCTGAACGATGTCGTCTGCCATGGTATTCCGTCCGAGGAGGACATCCTGGAGGAGGGCGACATCATCAACGTGGACTGCACCACCATCCTCGACGGCTATTATGCCGATGCCAGCCGTATGTTCGTCATCGGACGTGCAGCGCCGGAGGACCAGCGGCTGGTGGACGTGGCATGGGAGTGCCTCAAGATAGGGGAGCAGGTATGCAGCCAGCCCTATGTCTTCGTGGGCGACTTGGGCAATGCCATTGCCGCACATGCTCACAAGAACGGGTGCACCGTCGTGCGCGACCTCTGTGGCCACGGAGTGGGGCTCCGCTTCCATGAGGAACCCGATGTGGAGCATTATGGCAAGCGTGGCACGGGCATGCTGCTCGTGCCTGGCATGACGTTCACTATCGAACCGATGATCAACGCCGGCGATTGGCAGGTGTGCGGGGACGAAGAGGACGAGACGGAATGGATAGTCCTCACCGAAGACGGCTCCATGAGTGCACAGTGGGAGCACACGTTCGTGATGACGGAGAACGGCGTCGAGGTGCTCTCTCACTGATGCCCCCCCGAGGCTCCGCAGTTGGTGGCAGGCCACCGGCCGTTTGGTGACACTCCACCAAATCGCTTGCGGCACTCCACCAAATCTTTGGTGGTACTACACTCCGGAAACCGACCCTCTCCGCACGTCGCAGGACGCAGCGCCGGCGTGAATCTTCAGACACGGAATTAATCGATAAAACATGACAAGCATGGAGGATACATATATACTGGGAATCGAGAGCAGCTGTGACGATACGTCGGCAGCCGTAATGCGAAACGGCATCCTGCTCAGCAACGTGACGGCCAGCCAGGCCGTGCATGAGGCCTACGGCGGTGTGGTGCCCGAGCTGGCCAGTCGCGCCCATGAGCAGAATATCGTCCCCGTGGTGGACCAGGCGCTGAAGCGTGCCGGTGTCGGGCGGGAGCAGCTCTCGGCCATTGCCTTCACGCGTGGCCCGGGCCTCCTGGGCTCGCTCCTCGTGGGCGTTTCCTTTGCCAAGGGGATGGCCGCCTCGCTCCAGATTCCGCTTATCGACGTGAACCACTTGCAGGGCCATATCATGGCTCACTTTATCCATACGCCCGACGACGACTATGTCTCGCCCCAGTTTCCCTTCCTCTGCCTGTTGGTGAGCGGTGGAAACAGCCAGATAGTCCTCGTCAAGAGTTATCGTGAGATGCAGATTATCGGTCAGACCATCGACGATGCGGCCGGCGAGGCTATCGACAAGTGCTCCAAGGTGATGGGGCTGGGCTACCCAGGCGGACCCATCATCGATCGCCTGGCCCGGCAGGGCAACCCTGAGGCGTTCCAGTTCTCGAAACCCAACATTCCCGGCTACGACTACAGCTTCAGCGGACTGAAGACCAGTTTCCTCTATTCCTTGCGCGACTGGGTTCGGGATGATCCCCAGTTCGTCGAGCACCACCTCAATGATCTGGCTGCCTCGCTCGAGCGCACCATCGTCGATATCCTGATGAAGAAGCTGCGCCTCGCCGCACGCGACCTGAAGATTTCCCGCGTGGCGCTGGCCGGTGGAGTCTCGGCCAACAATGGGCTGCGTAATGCCTTCCACGACCATGCCCGCCGTTACGGATGGCAAATCTTCATTCCCCGCTTCAGTTACACGACGGACAACGCCGCCATGATTGCCATGGTGGGACATTTCAAGTATCAGGACAAGGACTTCTGCCCGATGAGCGCCCCTGCCTTCAGCCGCGTGTCGGTCTGAAGGCAGGGGCGCGCGTGGACAGCCCCGTCACTGCTGCCGTTTTCACCCTTTTTCCTGCTTTTTTGCCTATTAAGGGGGGAAAAAGAAGGAGGAAGGCCTCTCCCTTTTTATGTCTTCCGACGCCTTTTTTTCCGAAAAGTTACAGTTTCTTTTTTTTGATTTTGCTTTCTTTCTATAGAATTTATTGTAACTTTGCGTTGTAGAACGTTACATTTACCAACCCTAAACTAACAATTTATGAAACGATTGCAACTCTTAGTGCTCTCTGTACTATGCTTTTCTGCAGGCCTACAGAGTCAGGAACTGCGCGTAGAAGACGGCTATTGCCTGATATCCTCGCCCGAGGAGATGGAAGTCTTTGCGCAGCGAGTGAACGGTGGTGAGTCCAGTCTGAACGGACGTCTGACGGCTCCGCTGGACTTCGAAGGCGTGGGTCACACGCCCATCGGCAGCCCGTCGGTTCCCTTCCAGGGCAGCTTCGACGGCCAGCTGTTCCCGATTAACAACATCAATGCGATGCTCTTTGGCGTGGTGCATGGCGCACAGATTACCCGTATCGCCATCGAGAGCGGTACTGCCACGGAGAACACTGCCTATGCCGGTGCAACGGGTTCCATCGTGGGATGGGCAGAACCGGACGACCTCAGCTCGCTCACGCAGAGCTACAGCAAGGGGGATGTCATAGGCGGCGGACAGGATGCCGGCGGCCTTTGTGGTAAGTTTGTAGGCCTCATCGAGAACTGCCTCTTTGCGGGTACGGTGCGCTCCAACGCCACCACGGGCGGTATCTCGGGCAGCTCGAACGAGAATAACGGCCCCATCCATGCCCGTCGATGCCTGATTGTCGGCACCATCGAGGGAGGTGCCAACACCGGTGCCCTCATCGGATGGCAGCACGACACGAGCACCACCAGCAACTGTTATGTCATCAATACGGCTCCGGCCAACATGCAGGCCCATGCAGGCGGAGAGAACCTCAACAACAAGCGCGTGACTGCCGAGGAACTGGCAACGGGACAGTATGCCTATGCTCTGAACGGCTTCTCGAGCGAGAACCCCGTGTGGTTCCAGAAGATAGGCACCGACCCGCTGCCCCAGCTCACGGGCACCGACGTGGTGTATGCCACGGGACATGAGCAGTGTAATGGTGAGCCGTACGGCGACCTGACCTACTCCAACACGCCGGGCAAGCCCGAGCGCGACCCGCACGACTTCGTGAACGGCATCTGTGACCTATGCGGTGCCATTATGGAAGGCTATGTGCCCGTGGTGGACGGATGGTACGAACTGGGCACACCGGATGCCGTGGAGTTCTTTGCCTCGCTCGTCAACCTGGGCCACACCGACATCAAGGGGCGTCTGACGGCTCCGATTGATTTCGCTGCTGTCCAGCATACGCCCATCGGCAGCAAGAACAAGCCCTTCGCCGGAGAATTCGACGGCCAGCTGCAGCCCATCACCAACCTGAACGCCATGTTCTTCGGAAGCGTGAATGCCGCCACCGTTACCGGCATTGCTATCGAAAGCGGAGACATCACCTCGAATCCTCAATATGCCGACCACACGGCTTCCATCATTGGTGCCACCACGACGACCAACCTCAGCTCGCTCACCCGCAGCTATAGCAAGGCCAACATCAATTCCACTCAGGGAGATGCCGGAGGTCTGGTGGGTAAGTTCGCAGGCATCATCGAGGACTGCCTCTATGCGGGAGCCATTGTCGGCACCACTACGGCAGCCGGCATTGCCGGAAGCTCCAATGAGAACGACGGTCCTGTGACGGCCCGCCACTGTCTGGTCATCATGGAGAATCCCGTCCAGACCACGAGCAGCTATAAGGGAGCCTTCATCGGTTGGCAGCATGACACGAGCCACTTCATAGATTGCTTTGCCACTCAGAGTGCCGGCGACCTCGTAGGCCATGCCGGCGGAGCCAATACGGGCTGTGCCAGCGTCACGGCCGAGGACCTGGCCACAGGTCGCTATGCCTACACGCTGAACGGCTTCTCGTCGGCCGACCCTGTCTGGTATCAGCAGATAGGCACAGACGCTTACCCAGTGCTGACGGGCACGGCTGTCGTATATGGCAGCGGACGCGAGCACTGCAACGGCGATGCTTACGACGGGTTCACCTACAGCAATACGCCTGGTGGCACCACCACCCGCGATACCCACAACTTCGTGGAGGGCAAGTGTACGTACTGCGGCACTACGCTGGACAACTTCGTACCCTTAGTGGACGGATGGTACGAGATCAACTCGGCTGCGGCCTTCGAATGGTATACCTCCTATGTCAACAGTGGCCACGCAGATGCCAAGGGGCGTCTGACGGGCGAAATAGATTTCGCAGGGTACAGCCACACTCCCATCGGCAATTCTGCACTGCCTTTCCAGGGCAGCTTCGACGGCCAGCTGTATCCCATCTACAACCTCGACGCCATGCTCTTCGGTGTGGTCAATGGCGCACAGCTCACACGTATCGCCATCGAGAGTGGTACCATCACGTCGATGCCCGACGTGGCCGGCGCCACAGGTTCCATCGTGGGATGGGCCCAGGTGGATGTGCCCAGCTCGCTCACCCAGAGCTACAGCCGTGCCGACGTGACGACCACGTCGGGCGACGCTGGCGGCCTCTGCGGCAAGTTCGTGGGCACTCTGAAGGACTGCTTCTTTGCCGGAAGCCTTTCTTGCAGCCACACCACCGGAGGTCTCGTGGGCAGCTCGAATGAGGACAACGGTCCCATCACGGCATCGGGCTGCTACACCTTTACGCGCGGTGCCATAAAGGGCGAAGGGGCCACCGGTGCGCTCATCGGTTGGGAGCATGGCAACAGCACCTTCACCAACTGTATTGCCGTGGAGACGGACGGTCCGCTCTTCTCGCACGTCGATGGCGTGAATACGAACTGTATCCACATGAGTGAGGAGGAGTTTTTCTCCGGTGCTGTGACCTATGCGCTGAACGGCGGCAAACTGGCCGATGTGAAGTGGTTCCAGACGCTGAATTCCGACGACTATCCCGTGCTCGACAATACCCACGGACTCGTTTACCGGAAGTCCGACGGCACATACGGCGATGTCCACGACCAAGCCTCGTTCGAGGAGATGCGTAGCGAACTGCTCACCGGATACACGGATGTGGTGGCCGAGAAGGCTCTCATAGACGAATGGGCGGAGCGCATCCAGGTAATGAACTCCATCAATACGCTCAGCGAGTTCCTCGAGGAATATGCTTTGTTGGAGGATCTGAAGGGCGTGATCGAGGAGAGTATCCGGAACTATGCGTCATACATGGCAGCCGTCGAGGAGATAATGGCCTACAGGGACGAGCACTATGAAGAACTCATGGGCCCGCACTTCGATACCCTGGAGCGCTATCTCGACGAGGATGTGGAGCCGGGAGACGAATTCCCCCACGGCTCGTACAGCATCATCATCGACCAGTGCCTCCTCTCCATCACGGAGATTCAGGAAGAGATCGAGTATGCAAAGCACCTGCTGGAGAATGCCATCAAGTATGCCACCACGATTCGCGAGGTGACCCAGATGCTCCAGAATCCCACGCTCGTCGAAGGCGATGCCGGATGGACCTTCAGCTATGGCAATAGCACGAGCGGAGCTGCCGGCGGCGACAATTTTTACGTACGCGAGACGTGGGGCAATACGTTTGACATGCACCAGACGCTCACCGACCTGCAGAACGGCATCTACGAGCTGACCGTCAATGCCTCGTTCCGTAACTTCGGTGACTACACCAACCTGAACCAGGCCTCGTTCGTCTATGCCAACGGCAACCAGGTATATACCATGATGGACCCCGAGGATGTCATCTCGGCCGAGGATGCCGTGGACGGTGTGAACTGTAATCTCTCCGAGGGGCATGGCCTCGTGGACTACGTGCTCTATGGCGAGACGGAAGAGCCGGTGGGCTATTCGCCTCATGGTCCCGAGGGCTACGGCTTTGCCTTCCAGGCAGGTCGCTACATGAACCGCATTGTCTGCGAGGTGACCGACGGCACGCTGACCGTCGGGCTGCGCACGCCGGGCTGTGGCGGCATCGTGGGCACTTGGGCTGGAAACTTCCGTCTCTACTATTGCGGCGAAAAGGAGACCGCCAGCGAGACCGGCATTATGATGCAGACGATAAAGGGCCAGGTGGCACGCGCCAAGACGCTGCTCGAGGACTATCAGTTCCGTACCGACGAGTTCTATGCCGAGGCTCCAAACTTCAGCGCCGACCTGAAGGAGCGCCTGCAGGCGGCTATCGATGCGGCCGACACGGCCACGGATGCCGATTCGCAGCTCGCGCTCATCGAGACCTTCTCGGCCCTGTTTCAGGAGGTATATGAGTGCAAGCAGGCCTACGCTGCCTACATCCGCGAACTGGAGTCGTTCGCTTCGGCACTCTATGATGCAGCCCTGCTGTCGGGCACCGACGCAGATGCGTTCGAGGCCCTGCAGGCTTCTATCTGGGAGAAGTATGAGAACGGCGCTTGGTCGCTCGAAGCCGCTCGGCTGATGGAGGAACTGAATTCTTCGTCGTTCGCCCCCCTCATCTACGGCAGCGAACCCGAGATTATCGATGGCGTATGCCAGCTCAGTGTGGCTTCCGAGGTGGTGTGGTTTGCCCGCCACACGAATGCCGGCGAGCAGCTCAATGGCGTGCTGACGGCGCCCATCGACTTCAGCGAGGCCGTCATGATTCCCGTCGGCTCCCCCACGTCTCCCTTCCAGGGCAGCTTCGACGGACAGCTGTTCCCGATCAGTAATGTCAGCACGATGCTCTTCGGCGTGGTCAATGGTGCACAGATCACGCGCATTGCCATCGAGAGCGGCACTGCCACGGAGAACACTGCCTATGCCAGCGCCACGGGTTCCATTGTGGGATGGGCCAACGCCGATGCCCTCAGCTCGCTCACGCAGAGCTATAGCAAGGCCGACGTGATTGGCGGCGGACAGGATGTCGGCGGTCTCTGCGGTAAGTTTGCAGGCACCATCGAGGACTGCTTCTTTGCAGGCTATCTCAGCGGCAACGCCACGATGGGCGGAATCAGCGGCAGCTCGAACGAGGACAACGGTCCCATCACGGCCACCCGCTGCTTCATCTATCCTCTGTCTCCTCTGGATAGCCATTCCAATGTGGGCGCATTCATCGGATATGAGCACAATACGTCGCATGTGAACGACTGTTATGCCATCAACGAGATCGGCGTGGACCTCTTCGGACATGTGGGCACTGGAGGCAATACGGGCAACAAGCTGATCAGCAGCGACGACTTTGCCAGCGGTATGGTGGCCTTCGCGCTGAACGGCGGTCGCACCCCTGCCATCTGGTTCCAGACGCTGGGCGAGGATCCCTATCCCGTGCTTGATGCCACCCGTTCGGTGGTGCTCAAGGCCGAGGACGGCACTTACTACAACTCGGTGGTCGCTGTGGAGACGGTGAAGAACTCGCAGTCCGCCACAGAGAGTGGGGAAGTGTTCGACATTGCCGGACACAAGGTCATGGATGCCGCCTCGAAGCGTGGCCTCCCGAAGGGCATCTATGTGGTGAACGGCCGGAAAGTCCTTGTGAAATAGTCCTCTGCGGGCAGGTTCCTCCTGCCTGTAACATACCGGGCGGGAGACGGTGCCGACTGCATCGTCTCCCGCCCGCTGTATATTCCTTGGCTTCCCGTTTCGAGGAGGGCGTGCCGACGCAGTACTGCCTCACCCCTCGACGCGGCACGCCTCATCGGCTTGTGCGGCACGCCTCATCGGGCGGTGAGGTACTACTCCGTTTTCTCCCCCTCCCCGGCAAGTCTTTTTCCAGTGCCCTGAACGTCCACGGACGGGAGCCTCTGCGCCGTAGCACTACATGTCCTCTTTTGCAAACTCCGCTTAGCAAATGAGCCGTTTAATTCCTTTTTTTAGGGGGGGCTTGCGTGTTTCATTATAAATGCATATCTTTGCCTCGGGAACATCCCAATATTGTACTACTTTTAAACCAACAACACAATGAAAAAGAACGCAGATGAAATCAAGTGGATGATCTCACTCTTCTTCCTATGCCTGTTCAGCCTCCCTCTTTCTGCCCGGAAGACCATTACACGACATTTTACGGGTGAAAGTTCATTGACTGTTTGTGACACATTTACTTATAGAGGCATTCCTATCGCTATGAATGCCCTGATTATTCCCCCGACAAAGGAACATGGTATGCAGGTGCAGGTCTCCTTTGAGTCTGTCGAGGAAAATCTCACACATCCTAATATTGAGGGAACGATAATGGCCTTCCCGGGATATGGGGATAACTTCAGTTCCTTAGCTGTGGGACGTCCCACTCGCCTCCAGTGTGTCGAGGTGGAGAAGGAACTTAGTTGCGACGTTCCTCGTAATGGAAGCCTCGAAACACGTGCCCGATACGTCAAGATTGGGTATGGAGTGTTGGCTCGCGCTAAAGTGAAGATCAACTGGGAGGACATGTCGAAGAGTGTGATAAAGGTAACGTTGAGTAACACCGTCATAGACAAAGAAAAGTTTTATGACCCCTCGAACCCCCACACTTATTTCACTGCACGAGCAGAGGGCTTTGACTACATCCAGAATGGCAAGTACTATAAGTGGGATGCGGCGTCAAAGACGTGGAAGAAGCAACGCAGATATTGAATGGCGGACGTGGTGTCCCGACGTCTTTCCGAATACCTCCCAGTTCAGCCCTTGATGTGAAGACTGTGTGAGTGGAAAACGGTGCCGGAATGTTCCGAGGGCAGAAAAGTGGGCAATTCTACTGATAAATTGCCTGTTGAGAGAAAAAAAGAGGAAAAAGATTTGCTGGTTCGCAAGAAAAGCCGTACCTTTGTGCGCTGTTTGGAAGAAGTTTGTATTGGAATAGACAAAAAAGAAAAGAAAATGTCTAAGATTTGTCAAATTACTGGGAAAAAGGCTATGGTGGGCAACAACGTGTCTCACTCGAGACGTCGCACAAAGCGCCTCTTCAACGTGAACCTGTTCACCAAGAAGTTCTTCTATGTAGAGGAGGACTGCTGGATTAGCTTGAAGCTGAGCGCATCGGGCCTGCGCTATATTAATAAGGTAGGTCTGGATGCTGCACTCAAGAACGCAGTGGATAAAGGGTATATCACCTGGAACGATATCAAGGTTGTCGAATAATAAACAAAGACGCAGATTATGGCAAAGAAAGTTAAAGGCAACAGAATTCAGGTGATTCTGGAGTGCACAGAGATGAAGCAGAGCGGACTTCCCGGAACGTCGCGCTATATCACCACCAAGAACAGAAAGAACACCCCCGAGAGACTGGAGCTGAAGAAGTACAACCCCATTCTCAAGAAGATGACTGTTCACAAGGAGATCAAGTAATCACACACACGCAAAACATCTTAAGATATGGCAAAGAAAACTGTGGCCACCCTGCAGACTGGCAAGACCGATGGCCGTTCGTATACGAAAGTTATCAAGATGGTGAAGAACCCTCAGACGGGCGCATACTCGTTCAACGAGCAGATGGTACCCAACGAGGCTGTGAAGGACTTCTTCAAGAACTGAGAAACCGCCCCCTGTGGCAGACGGAATAAAGCGTGGAGTTGCACAGAAAATTGTGCAACTCCACGCTTTTTATCCCGCAATCCGATGAATTCGAGATTTTTTTACTAATTTTGTAGCCGACAAACGCATACTTTTATGGGATTCTTCAGTTTCTTTACCCGAGAGAAGAAGGAAGCGCTGGATAATGGCCTGAATAAGACCAAGCAAAGCTTCCTCGACAAGCTCTCCAGGGCCGTGGCAGGAAAGTCAAAGGTGGACGACGATGTGCTCGACAATCTCGAGGAAGTCTTGGTGACGAGCGATGTGGGCGTGGACACCACGCTGGAAATCATCGAACGCATCCAGGCGCGAGTGGCACGTGACAAGTACGTGACCACATCGGAACTGAACAACCTCCTGCGCGATGAAATCGCCCAGCTGCTTACGGAGAACAACACCGAGGACACCGAGGGGTATCAGATTCCAGACGGGATCCAGAAGCCTTATGTCATCATGGTGGTGGGAGTGAACGGAGTGGGGAAGACCACTACCATCGGAAAGCTGGCCCACCAGTTCCGGCAGGCCGGGCTGAAGGTCTATCTCGGTGCGGCCGACACGTTCCGTGCCGCTGCCGTGGAACAGCTCTCTATCTGGGGCGAGCGTGTGGGCGTACCCGTAGTGAAGCAGCAGATGGGCAGCGACCCGGCCAGTGTGGCCTTCGATGCGCTGAGCAGTGCCAAGGCACATGAGGCAGACGTGGTCCTTATCGACACTGCAGGCCGATTGCATAACAAAAGGGGACTGATGGACGAGCTGGGCAAGATTAAGCGCGTGATGCAGAAGGTCCTGCCCGAGGCACCGCATGATGTGATGCTCGTCCTGGATGCCACCACGGGGCAGAATGCCTTCGAGCAGGCACGGCAGTTCACCGAGACGACACAGGTGACCAGCATGGCCATCACAAAACTGGACGGCACAGCCAAGGGCGGTGTGGTCATCGGCATCAGCAACCAGTTTAAGATCCCCGTGAGATACATCGGAGTGGGCGAGGGGATGGAAGACCTGCAGCCCTTTAACCGTCGCGAATTCGTAGATTCGCTCTTCGGCAACCAGCAGAAATGATGAGGCAGAAAAAGACGGTGGACATCATCACCCTGGGCTGCAGCAAGAACCTCGTGGACAGCGAGAAACTGATGCGGCAGCTCGAACTGGGCGGGTACCGCGTGACACACGATGCCGAGGAGCCGCGTGGCGAGATTGCGATTGTAAATACGTGTGGTTTCATCGGCGATGCCAAGGAGGAGAGTATCAACATGATCCTGCAGATGGGGCAGCGCAAGGCTCAGGGCACCCTGGAGCGCCTCTATGTGATGGGCTGCCTCTCAGAGCGCTATCTGCACGACCTGGAAGCCGAGATTCCCGAGGTGGACCGCTTCTTCGGCAAGTTTGACTACAACGGCATACTGGACGAACTGGGTATCAGCTATCGGGACGAGGCCGCTCACGAGCGGGTGCTCACCACACCCCCGTACTATGCCTACGTGAAAATCTCCGAGGGATGCGACCGCCACTGTGCCTACTGTGCCATCCCCATCATCACTGGCCGCCACGTGAGCCGCCCGATGGAGGAGATTCTGGATGAAGTGAAACAGTTGGTGGCGCAAGGCGTGCGCGAGTTTCAGGTCATTGCCCAGGAACTCACGTATTATGGTCTCGACCTCTACCGGGAACGCCGTATCGCCCAGCTCATCGAGCAGATGGCCGCCATTCCCGGCGTGGAATGGATCCGCCTGCATTATGCCTATCCCACGGACTTCCCCATGGAGCTGCTTCCGGTAATGCGCGAGCATGAGAATGTCTGCAAGTATCTGGACATCGCCCTGCAACACATCTCGGACAGCCAGCTCGACGCCATGCACCGGCACATCACGTCGCAGGAAACCTACCATCTCATCGAGACGCTGCGTCGCGAGGTGCCTGGCATCCACCTGCGCACCACGCTCATGGTGGGATTCCCCGGCGAGACGGACGAGGACTTCGGCCAGCTGCTGGACTTCGTCCGTTGGGCTCGCTTCGAACGCATGGGAGCCTTTGCTTACAGCCACGAGGACGGCACATACGCGGCCCTGCACTATGAAGATAATGTGCCCGAGGAGGTGAAGCAAGCCCGCCTGGACAAGCTGATGCGCGTGCAACAGCGTATCAGCGGAGAGATACAGGAAAGCAAGGTGGGACATGCCTTGCGCGTCATCATCGACCGTCGCGAAGGCGACTATTACGTGGGTCGCACGGAGTACGACTCGCCCGAGGTGGATCCCGAGGTGCTCATTCCGGCCGATGACGATGTCGCCGTGGGGCAGTTTGTACAGGTGGAGATAGAGCGGGCCGATGAATTCGACCTTTATGGACATATCATCCCTTCTGCCGGAGGGAATCAGAACTAAGAGCTATATGAACAACAAGGAGTTTATAGCCGGACTGGCCGAGCGTACCGGCCTTTCTCAGAAAGACGCTGCACAATATGCTGCGCAGCTTGTTGCAGACATGGCCTTCCACCTCGAGGAGGAGGACGTCCTGTCTATCGCCGGATTCGGCACTTTCGAGGTGAAGAAGAAGCTGGAACGAGTGGTGGTCAATCCGGGTACAAAGCAGCGCATGCTGGTGCCTCCCAAGTTGGTGGTCAATTACAAACCCGCCACGACACTGAAGGAAAAGGCCAACAGCAAATAGAATCAGACATGGAAGCAAAGATCTCAATACAAGATTTGACCCTCGGTCTTGCTCAGCGTGTCGGCGTGCATGCCGCTGAGGCCGATACTTTCGTCCGTGCTTTCTTCGACCTTATTGCCGAGAAGGTGGTGGAGGAAAAGGTGGTAAAAGTGAAGGGACTGGGTACCTTTAAACTTCTCGAGATGTCGGAGCGTGAGAGCGTGGACGTGAATACCGGCGAACGCATCCTCATCCCCGGACATTCGAAGGTGTCCTTTACGCCCGATGTCTCTCTGCGCGATCAGGTGAACAAGCCCTTTGTCGATTTCCAGACGGTGATTCTCAACGAGGGAACCAGCATCGAGGAGATGGAACGCTTCGAGGAACAGCCCGTGGCGGAGAGCCCTGCCGACGTGGACGAGGAGGAGCCTAATCCTTCGGTCGAAGTGTCGGGACCCGATGAATCCGACGGAAATACCACATCGCCGGCCTACGAGATTCCTGCGTCGGTGGCCGACGGGATTTCCACATCGGAGCCGGAACCCGAAGCTGCCACGGTGTCTGAGCCCATGTCTGGAGCCGGCGCTGTGCCGGAGGTGCTTCCGGTGAACATTATTCATAAGGGCGTCTCCCCCTGGTTTGCTCTGGTCTATTTCTTGCTCACCCTGTTTCTCATGTCACTGAGCTACTATGTCGGCTATCACCATCTGCTTGTACTCGATACTCCGATAACAGCAAAGCCGGCGAATGTCTCGCGTCAGTCCACGCCCGGCGAGCCCGCTGCTGCCGTGAAGCCCAAGGTGTTGTCGCCTGCCGATTCGCTGGCCGAGGCACGCCGTCAGGCCATGAAGGTCGCCCAGCAATATCCCCAGGTGCCGGGCGGCAAGTATCTGATTGTGGGCACACGCCGCGTGCATACCATGAAGGTGGGTGACAGCCTGCTGAAACTGGCGCTCAAGGAATACGGGCACAAGGATTTTGCCCAGTACATTATAATATATAACCAGTTCCAGAATCCCGATGTGATTCATGTGGGGCAGGAAGTGAAATTGCCCGATCTCATCGAGAACGGACCGGCGGAAGCAGAGGAGGGTTGCGTGGAGTTTCAGTTCCCTCGTTGAGGGAGAACGGAGCACCGGAAGCAGAGGAGGGTTGCGTTTTGCTGTGCACTTTCCTCGTTGAGAGCCGTCGTGCGTGAGGCCGCTATGTTGTGTGTGGCACGCCCTTTTGCCGGCAAATACCCAGCAGTCCGCATTGCTCACATTTCGGTCGTCGCGACTGGCAGACGTAGCGTCCATGCAGGATGAGCCAGTGATGGGCTGTGGGGATGATTTCCTGCGGCAGGTGGCTCACGAGCTCCTTCTCTACGCTGAGCGGCGTGGTACAGCTCTCGGGCACCAGCCCGATGCGGTGGCTCACTCGGAATACATGGGTGTCCACAGCCATCCGTGCCTTCTGGAACACCACGGCCTGTATCACGTTGGCCGTCTTTCGTCCTACGCCTGGCAGGCGTTCCAGCTCCTCGCCCGTCGAGGGCACCTCTCCGCCGTATTCCTTCATGAGCATCTGGGCCATGCCCACCAGGTGGCGTGCCTTGTTGTTCGGGTAGCTGACGCTGCGTATGTATTCATAGATCACCTCGGGCGTGGCCGCGGCCATGGCCTCGGGAGTGGGGTAGTCCTCGAACAGGCGCGGCGTCACCTGGTTGATGCGCTTGTCGGTACACTGTGCACTCAGTATCACGGCCACCAACAGTTGGAAGGGATTCTCATAGTGCAGTTCTGTCTCGGCCACCGGCATCGCCTGCCGGAAGTATCGGATGACCTCCTCGTAGAGCTCTTTCTTCTTCATCGTCCTGCCTGCAATTGAGTGGTATTTACTGGAACAGCGCAATGGGCAGCTTGGCCAGGTAGATGGCTGCCTTGCCCGGCTGTGCTGTCGAGGCATAGTAGCTCACCCACACCTGGTCGCCTTCCACCAACAGGCCCGGATAGCTGGTGTCGCCGTTGGACGGCAGCACGTACACTTCGTCCCAGTTGCCCTCGGGCGTACCCTTGAACAGGGCCGTCTTGCAATGGCCGGGGGTGAAGTAGGTTCGTGTGGCCATGATGAGCCTCGTCTCGTCGAGCATCACAAAGTCCTGCCCGCCGATCTGTATTCCCATCGGCTTCCACTGCCAGTCTGTGTAGGGCGGTCGGCTCACGGCCCAGTAGCCCTGGCGGTCGGCTCCGTCTCGGCGCACCATCTGCATCATGCGCCCGTCGGGCAGGAAGCGCAGTGTCGTCTCGTTCGGAAACCCTCCGATGGGCATCTCCTTCACCAGGTCGTAGCGGATGCCGTCGCTCGTGCGCAGGAGCGTCAGTGTGTCCTTTTTCTGGCTCGAGTAACTCACTCCGTATCCCACGCCCTCGTGCCATGTCACTCGCCACACCCAGTCGTGGGTGGTGCGTGCCTCGGGGCTTATCTCGATGGGCTGCGGGTCAGTATAGTTGCGCCCGTCCCTGCTGAAGCACACCATCGGGACGGACTTCACATGCTTGCGGTCGCGATATACCGAGCCGCCGATGGTCACCATCAGCCGTCCGTCGGGAGTGACGGAGAGTTTCGGGTCGCGCAGGTCGATACCCTCGCTGCCGAAGCAGGCCACCGACTGCCACTTGCGTCCGTTGCGCGATTCCAGGATGCGCACCTTCCCCTCGGCCAGTCCCTTCTCGTCGAAGATATGGCTGTATCCCTCGCGGAACGAGCAGTAGTACCGTCCGCGATACTTGATTATCGAGGTAAAGGCCGCGTGTGTGCCGTTGTCCCATATCTTATCCACTGTCACCGTTGTCTTTGTCTGGGCCGTAGCCATGCAGCATACGAGCGTCAGGAGTCCACAAATAATCCGTCTCATCTGGTTCATGTTTTAATTATTTTTCCCTGCAAAGTTACGAAATTTCCCTCGCCTTTTCGTATCTTTGCACATAAATTGACTCATTATAACGCAAAATCCATGATGAAAAAGCATTTTTTCCTTCTCTCCGTCCTCCTCTCCTGGTACGGACTCAGCGTTTCCCTGCAGGCACGGCAATACGATGTGGCCGCCTATCTCTATCCTGCCTATGTGGCCGACGACCCGCGCCTCCGCCCCTTCTGGCCCATGGGAATCGGCGAATGGGAGACCGTGATGACCATGCAGCGACGCAACCCCGGACACTACTGGAACCGCACGCCGCTGTGGGGATACATCAACGAGGCCGACCCCTCTGTGATGGAGATGGAGATAGACCAGGCCACTCGCCACGGCATCAACGTCTTTATCTTCGACTGGTACTGGTTCGACGGCCGCCCCTTCATGGAGACCACGCTGACCAACGGCTTCCTCCGGGCCCCTAACCGCGACAAGATGAAGTTCTATCTCATGTGGGCCAATCACGATGTGGTCAACACCTGGGACACCCGCATCTCGCGTCTGCCCGAGCAGAATGTCATCTGGCGCGGCGCGGTGGACCGACAGGAGTTCGAGAAAGTCTGTCGTCGCAACATCGAACTCTTCTTCAGCCAGCCCGAGTATTACAAGATTGACGGCAAGCCCGTTTTCATGATTTACGATGTGAAGAACTTCATCGACGGTCTGGGAGGCATCCGGGAAGCTGCCGATGCCGTGAAATGGTTCCGGCGCGAGGTGAAGAAAGCCGGTTTCCCGGGGCTCGACCTCCAGTTCACCATGTGGGGCCCAAACCTCAACTACAGCGGTTTCGATGCCGGAAAGACGGACAAGCCCGAGGATGCTTTCGTCACCCAGCTGGGCTTCACCAGCTCCTCGCACTATCAGTTCTGCCATTTCACGAACGTCAACGACGACTACAATAATATTATGGGGCGCGTGCGCGAGGAGTGGTCCAAGATCGACTCCACCTTCTCCATCCCTTACTATCCCCACGTCAGCATCGGCTGGGACAACAGTCCCCGCATCACCCACAGCGCTGTCGTGCGCGACAATACGCCCGAGAACTTTGCCCGGGCACTCCGCGATGCCCGCGATTATGCCGACCGCCACCCTGACCAGGCCCCTCTCATCACCATCAACAGCTGGAACGAGTGGACCGAGACGAGCTACCTCCAGCCCGACAACGTATATGGTTACGGCTATCTGGAAGCCGTGAAGAAGGTCTTCATCGACGGGGAGTAGTTCGAAGGACACCAGCACCCTCGAGTATATTTCCCATGACGTGTTCCTCCTGTGGACTTTATCACGTGTGATAAACTCTTTTATCACGCGTGATAAAGCGCTGCGCGGCACGTTATGTAACTCGATGCATTCGACGAGCCATCGACGAGCCATCGACATGGCTCGGGATTAGGGATTACTCAGAGCCATCTGAGTACTCCGAATACTCTGAGTACTCCGAGTAATCAGAGCCAGCCCCCCCCAAAAAAAACAGCTCACTCGAGTCAAATCATCGTTTGACTCGAGTGAAACGATGATTTGACTCGAGTGAGAAAGACCTGCCGCCCTTCCCGGGCGGATTTGTCCCGCCCGCCGTCGTCGTCCCGTCCCCTCGCGCGCGTATATATATAATAAGGTAGGGGAGTGCCGCAGGCCCCTTCCTTCCCCTCCCGTTCCCCCTCCTCCGTACCCCTTTCCGGCTCCCGCCGCCAGTCCCTTCCTCCAGCCCTTTTTGGGGCGGAAGAGCCGCCCCTTCACGGCAAAATGCAGAAAAATGCAGGAAAAAGTGAAAAAAGTTGGTGAAAGATTTGGCGGAACGG